>JBGSKY010000145.1:0-5333 GCA_041740995.1 Pirellulaceae bacterium | reverse complement strand
GTTGAAGGATAAGCCGTTAAAGGGACTCGTGCACCGCATCGGGCAGCAAAGGCATAGGGCCCCAGTTGCCTATCATGCTCTGATTCTGAATTTCAGCCAATACGATTTGCTTGCTACTACTTTGTCAGGTACCAGACAGATTATGGATCGCGAACCTTCGCTTGTTGAGGAAACCGTCTTAATTTGGAGAATGTAGTGGTTGACCACATTAACGGAGTGTTTATGATAGCCACGTCATCATTAGTGAATTGTTTCGTCTTCTAGAGTAACCCGAATGTCATCACTTTATCACGTGGAGCAAAACTCCATCCACAGAGCGTTAGGATTTTTGCGTAAAACGAGTCGTAACCTTTGCATCGGCGTCGCGGTCGCGCTGACTGCTGTTGGTACATCGGCTTCTGCTGCAACAATTTTGTTCGATTTTGAGGATGGGACCGATCAAGGCCTCTCTCAACCATTTGTTTCACCTGACGACACCGTTTTTCCTGTTTCGTTGATCGGCGGCAGCCAAAGAGTCGGCGTGTTGAACACGGGTGGCTATCAAGAGGCGGCATTCGGTTTCGGCGGCTTAGCCGATCCGTTCGTCGTCGCAGTCAATGCTGCGATCGCCGACCCGAGTAATTATACGTTCAGCTACGACTACTATATTGATACCTCGCCAGCTGCAACTTCGACGCCTGGAACGTTTCTTCAAATCGGTGAGTATTTCAATACCGGAGACGGAACTTACGTTCAGAACGGCACCGTGTTTGAACTTGGTTTTACAGAACTTAACAGTGGCAACGTCTTCTCTGGTACCATCTCCGGTACGTTCGCCGCGCGTGGTTACTTGGCCGCCCCGGTGGACTTTTACCGCATCGGCTTTATTCTCAATGGCGATGGAAACCAAGTCGTCTACCTTGACAACGTTTCTGTGGCTCCGGTCGCGGTGCCAGAGCCAGGAAGTATGTTGCTCTGCGCTTCGGTAATCTCAGCAGCCGGGTTTGTCACTTACCGCAAACGCAAGGCATCAAAAGCTTAACTCGCCGCCTGTGTGAGACTGTCGTGAAAAGGCTCAGACTGCAACAGTCTGGGCTTTTTGCATTTTGCGGTCAAATTTGCAGGAGGCTTGGGGATGCATAAAGCTTGTTGTTTGACGATTGCCGGTCAGACTTACGCAAGCACGATCGGTTACAAAAGCCGTAGCGAGCGGATGCAGCTGACCTATCCAAACGGCGTGTTCGTCAATCGCGAATACACCGATCGACGCGAATTGTAACGGGTCAAACATGCGACGATTACGATCGATACGCGACGCTATGAATTGTCCCGAAACAACTTGCCGATGTGAGCGGTTCGTCAATCTGGACCGAAGCAAAATGTTGGTTGTCCGAAATTCGCTTTTAGACCCCTATGAGTTTGCTCATCGGTGAATCAGCTTCGTAATCTAAGTACGATGCCGCACCAAAAGACCCCAGTAGGTTGATCCCACTGGGTGAATCAGTTTGACTGAAACTCAAAAGAAGCTTTCGCTCCGGTGGGGTGAACCCACACGGGGGCGGGCTGCGTGCAGCGGTTGGGTTAGGTCACGAAACTTCGCTCCGGTGGGATTAACCCACCGGGGGCGGGAAGCGGCGCAGGTCGTGCGCGACGCGGAAGAGACCCCAACGGGTTTATCCCGTTGGTGAATCAGCTTCGTAATCTAACCACGATGCCGCACCAAAAGACCCCCAGTAGGTTGATCCCATTGGGTGAATCAGTTTTACTGAAACTCAAGAACTTTCGCTCCGGTGGGGTGAACCCACACGGGGGCGGGCTGCGTGCAGCGGCAGGGTTAGGTCACGAAACTTCGCTCCGGTGGGGTGAACCCACCGGGGGCGGGAAGCGGCGCCGGTCGTGCGCGACGCGGAACGGAAGAGACCCCAACGGGTTTATCCCGTTGGTGAAATAGCTTCGTGATCTAACATCGCGACGGCGCACCAAAAGACCCCGACGGGTTTAACCCGTCGGTGAATCAGTTTGGTTGATGCGTCAAAGAAGCTTTCGCTCCGGTGGGATTAACCCACCGGGGGCGGGAAAGAGCTTCGCGCTGGTGCACTGGATACTTTTCAAAATCCGGCTAAGTCCCATTGATTGGTTAACTAGAATCACGGAAAGCACTTGCCAAACAAAACCAACAACTTTGGGTTTCCACGTAGTCGAACGCGTAAGCAGAAAAGGAGCCAGACGATGCTGACTTCACCACGCAAAAAGCGAACCCATTGCTTTGAGTCGGCGTTGACCTTGAGATCCGAATTGCCAACGTGACCTTCATGAACTTCGATGCGGCAATCTCGAATTGTGACCGTGCATTTTCGAGATTCTTTGCCAGTAAAATGAAAGTGATACGTTGCATTGAGCCCCTTTGCTTTACCAGGTTGAAAGACGATGTGCATTCCGCTGATGAAACCATCGATCGATGTCGGCCTCAACGTTTTTCCAACTCGCTTGATCGACTTGTGAGGGAATCGTTTGGCAACGTGAGCTTCGGCGTCAGAATTGGGCTGGACGTATATCATTTCGAGTTTCTGCTGTAGCGGTTTGACCATAGATTCGACGAAACTGCTTCGCGATTGCAAGAAAGGCCCAATCACATCTTCTCCCGCGGGGCACACGGCTAAGCAGTACGCGGCTTTGTAGTTCGGTCCGTAAGCCAGCGATTGCCACATGGATGCCGATTCGCCATCGTTGACCTGCTTGCGATAGTCGACCGCCGAGTCGCTGGCGGCGATCGTTTCAACCCAGTCGGTAAAACCACCCATGAACTCACGGTAGTTGTGGGTGTAGCAGGAAACGAAGTTGAATCCACCATCCGGCGAAATCGCACCGACGGGACACGCTGCGACGCAGAGTTTGCATTCTAGGCAGGGATTGTAATCGATCGGTTGACTTTGTTCCTTGACCATGTGATCGATCAACACGGTTCCCAAGATGATGAAGTTACCGAACTTGGGATGAATCACGTTCCGGTGAATGCCCATTTGCCCAAGTCCTGCTGCCACTGCGACTGGCTTGTGAGATACGACCCAGACTTTGCCCGGAAATTCAGACAACTCCATCGGAAACCCGGCGGACGGGTTAATCGCACGAACGCCAAGACTCTCCAGCTTTGTCACGATCGCTTTTGCAACTTCATCGACGTGATCGGTTGTCGAGTGAAATTCGAGATTTGCAACGCTGCGCGATGTGCTGCGGACCGGCTCGCGATTCATTCGACAGACGAGACTAATTAATGTCTGCGTCGCTGGAAAGAATTTCACGATGTCATCTCGCTGATCATCGAGTTCCGGTCGATCTAGCGTCACGAACCCCACGTCGTCCGCACCCGCTTCGATGCAGATTCTGCGAAGTTCGTCTGCGCCGATCACGGCATCACTCAGCTCTTTTGCGAGACGCGATGTGATTGATCTGTGGTTCTTGACCGTAGGATGTTCATCTAGCTTTGCCATCGTTTTTTTCACTAAATAAGGAGTACCAAACGACGTTCGATCGATTACACTTGCATAATGCAAGCACCTTGACACTTGCATTATGCAAGTTGACGAAACAAAGTCAATCTCGTTTCAACAATAATCTTTAGCACAGCATAAATCATGCAAACCAACAAACGATCTCCCTGTCCGGTTGCGTGTACCTTGGACATCGTCGGCGACAAGTGGACACTACTGATTATCCGGGACATGATCTTTGGCCGAACTACGTTCAAAGAGTTCTCGCAGTCACCCGAGCGGATTGCGACCAATATTCTGTCGGACCGACTGGCCAAGCTGGTTCAGTGGGGCTTGGCCGATAAAGTCCCGTCGGATGAATTTCCTGGCCGCGACGTGTACCAACTTACAAAGAAAGGTAAGTCGCTTAAGCCTGTATTGATGGCAATGGTCAAATGGGGCCTTGAGAATGTTGACGGCAGTGCTCAACTGCTAAAGCAAATCTGAGTATGATTTCACGGATGCATGCGTCATATTCCGAGCCGTTTGATCCGAGGTCTAAACGGCGTTTTAGAACAGATCGGATTTTCGCATTGAACAACGAACCAGAATCATGGTCGATATATGTCTAGAATGTCGTAGACGTTGCGGCGCGAATCTGTCCTGTTGTTCGCGACTGTAGAAACCCGACGATGTGGTGCGGCGCGTTTCGATCTTGCATTGGTAATTTCAGCGTAACTTCACCCTGAGACAAACTTGCGTCGGCCGTTTGGAAGTCTCGGACGACGTTGAAGTGATGAAGCGTTCTTCCTTGATTCTCGCCAGCGTTGACCAGTGTAATCAGGTCGTCCTGTACCAGGGCCACTAAAATGACGTCGTCTTCAAGAGGATTGCTTGCAGTCCAGTTTGCAATAACGATGGTGTCTTGTCGTTTCGCGTTAACGGCGATCTTGAAGGTAGTCGTTTCGGCAAGGGCGGACGACAATTCGAGATCGCTCTTTGGTCCGTCCGATCCATTGAATTCGACCTTGCCGTTGATGATCATCTGGGGCGTGTAAACCGAACGATTACCGAACTGGTTGGCGTAATCATTTTGCCGTGAGGTTGCAGCGGCGTTGCTGGCGACATCGATCCAGCCCAGGCGATCCCAGTAGTCGATGTGGAAGTCGAGGGCGTAGACGGTTGTGCCGTTCGATTTCGCTTCTTCCGTAATGCGACGGAGATTCGCTTCGGCGGGTGGACAACTGCTGCAGCCTTCGGATGTGTACAGTTCGACGACGGCAAAACTTCCTGGCTTACTCTTCGCTTCTTTCACCGGACCGGCCATCGCAGGACCGCCATGAGCGACTCTTAGAAAAGTTGCGATCGCAATAAGGCTCATCGCCAAAAACCCGCCACCAACAATCAATCGACTTTCCAGCTTGGCCATTTTCTCTTCCCTTTATCTTGTCTTTTTGATTTCGAAAGCGAACTGCTCTCGGTTGTAATTTAGACGCGGCAAAGAGGGAAACGCTTACCTGGCAAGATTGATTTCTCGACTGTGAACTTGATTGGCAGGAAAATGAGGGCAAGAAGATTGGCAACTGAAATACAACGGAACGATCGTTGGTTGGTGGGTCCGTGATTGAAAATGCGAATTGCTTTTCGTCTATTGACAGTAGCAAAGTTAAGAAGATTAAGGGTAGGAAAAAATAGAATCCGAGCCTGAAATTTTTTTACCACAAATTTCCCTACCTAGCACCCAACTTGGTTACAGGAAAAGCCACCAATGCAACGATTTAAAGTTTGCCAAGTCCGAAAAACTTGTTCGGTAGACACTAACACTCGATTGTGATCTTCTCATCGATTGGATGAGACTGACAAGCCAGTATAAATCCCTCAGATTCC
>JBGSKY010000144.1:0-3584 GCA_041740995.1 Pirellulaceae bacterium | reverse complement strand
GACGAAGCATCTTGGTGAACTGCATCCAGATCTGATTCAGTTCTACATGCTGCTAGGGATCGCTCGGGCTGCACAGGGTAATGTCGCTCAAGCGATCACGGACTTCCAGGAAGAAATTGAACGACTGCGATTCTATTCGGCAAACATGCTGGCATCACAGTCCGAACAACAACAGCTCACTTTCCTCGCTTACACGTTTCGCGTTTGTGAACGAAGAACTCTGCAAGCACTCTACTCGCTGATCGAATCGCCAGATGCGACGCGAGCCATTGTGGAAACAGTTCTCAACACACGCGGCTTTTCACTGGAATGCTTGACGCAGCGATATCGTCTTGCTCAACAGTTTGACGATCCGCAGGCGACGCTGATTCGCGATCAGTTGGACAAAGCTCGTTCCGAGATGTCAGCGGACGCCGCCAAGCCGAACGGTGATACGAATGCACGTGCGATGATGGAGCGGGTCGAGACCCTTTCGACGAACCTTGGACGACTGACCGGTCAGCAATTTGAATTGCCGAGTTGGGTTGACCTCTCAGATATTCAACTGAAGCCAGACTGCGCGCTTGTTTTGATTCATCGAGCCGACTGGTCTGCCGGTGCGGTGGATTCTGATGAGCGGCAGAACAAGTATTTAGCCTTTGTCATTCATCCAGATTACCGGATTCGCGTTATCGAGCTTGGGGACCGCAAAGAGGTTGACCAAACTGTCATTGAATGCAGGCAGCTTTTGTCGCCGGAACTCATTAACGAACTTGGAAATGTCGAAGCCGAACATAAGTTGAAGGACGGGCTAGAACGATTGTCCGGTTTGGTCATTGAACCGCTGTACAAGGAACTCGGAGATGTCAAGAGCTGGGTTCTCAGTCCTGATGGGCCGCTATGGTCGATTCCCTTTCAGTGTCTCTTACTTCCCGACGGCCGGTATGTAGTCGAGCAACACGAACTGAGCTACGTCAACAGTCACAGTGATCTCACACGAAAACGCAATAAGGGTACTGGAAACTCCGCCTTGATCATCGCCAACCCTGATTTTAACGCTAACTTGGAAGGTACTTCAGGTGACGTATCAGATTCTTCAGAAGTACATGGGCACGAACTCTTAGCCGTCGAATTACGGGCTGGCGTTCCGCGAAATTTCGGGCAATTGCCAGGCACGCAAAACGAACTTGACGCAGCGTTACCTCATTTGAGTCGTTTGCTCGATTTGCCGCAGAAACAGTTGAATGACCAGGTGTTTACCGGAGCGCGCGCAAGCGAGATGTCGATTCGCGAATGCGTTAGCCCAAGGATTGCATCGCTCAGCACACACGGATATTTCTTACAGCCACCAAGTGAAAGCGGGCTTGGCGTGGGGTTGGTTAGTGAATCCCGCGGATCGAGGATTGTCGACATAACGCCCGGTGGTGCCGCAGACTTGGACGGTCGACTGGCGGTTGGAGATGTTATCATTTCGGCCATCGACGACACATCCAAGGAATCTATTCCATTTGCTGGCAAGCTAAGCATTGCATCAGCCGAATACTTGCGAGGTGATCCAAACACGACGGCTCATATCGAAGTGGTGAAGGCTGACACCTACAAGCGAGTCTCGCTTGACATTGAACGTAAACCGTTGCCGGCAGATGGCGTAGCTTTGATCGGACGCCATCCGTCCAGCCATCCATTGCTGCGTTGCGGTCTCGTGCTGGCGGGTGCAAACCAATCCTCGAACGCGGGCAATCCACAGAATGATGGCATACTCTCAGGCGTGGAGATTGCGAGCCTCAATCTGACTGGGACTGAATTGGTTGTACTCAGTGCCTGTCAAACGGGACTGGGTGACTTGGTTTCGGCTGAAGGAGTCGTCGGACTACGTCACGCGTTCCAATCCGCTGGCGCGGAATCCGTTATCTCAACGCTCTGGCAGATTCCAGACGAGCAGACGGCTGAGTTGATGGAAAAGTTTTGGAAGAATCTTGCCGACGGGACATCCAAAACAACCGCTCTATGTGGAGCGCAGCGAGCAATGATTGCGTCTTCGAGGCAACAGAGCGAAGGCCCCAATTCTCATCCCTTCTACTGGGCTGCTTTTACGTTAACCGGCGGCGATCCAGCGATTCAAAATTCAGGCACAACTGATGCCACCATTCCGAATGCGATTGGGCCTCCGTATGGTCAGCCCCCTGTTTTGGCTAGCGAACAGGTCAACGTAGCAATCGAGTTGGATGCATTGAATCAGGAAATCGCGAGACTAAAGCGACTATTGGCGGCCTACCCTCCAAACTATCTACCGCATCTTCAAACGGAGCTACAGGAACTGGAAAACAAGCGAGCGAAGTTATCAGGACGGATGCCTGCTATGCCTCCGATCGAAGGTGATCAACGAACGACTGCGATCTTGGAGGCGACTGGAGGCCAAGAACGGAAGTCAAACCAAGCACCTCTATCCGGCAGTGTCGAGCGACCCGAGAACCCGCGTGCAAAAGAGTCGGATGGCGGCCGACCCGTGACGAACATTTTTGATTTCTAAAGATACGACTGTTTTCAATTCATTTCCTCTATTAGTTGATGCGGAATCGACCATGGCCAAATTCGGTTATTGTACTGCCTCAAGGAAATGGCGAGTTGTGGCTATATCATTCATGGTCGCTCTGTGTGGCGAGTTCAAGCCGTGCGCTGCCCAAGAATTTCAGGGTTACACCGTTGAGGTGGTCGCGGAACTCGCGGAGATTAAAGACCGAAGGGACGTTCTGGCGGTCGTCCCTCGCAATACGCGGCTTTTTGTATTTCAGCTTCAAGGGAATGACTGGGCGCTTGTCAAAGACCCCGACTCGGATCGACAAGGTTGGATCGCAACGCGGCATATCAAGCAGCCCATTTACTATGGGGATGACGAAGCAAAGCTCAATGAGATTAACCGGCTAGCGGGCGAACAGACGCGAGTTCATGCGCGGAAGCGCTGGGCAGAAGCGGTGAGGATCGGCAAGAAGCGGTTGGAGCTGAGTCAGCAGTTACTTGGTGAAGATGAAGCAATTACTCAGGATGCTCACAATTGGCTCGCAACGGCTCTTAGAAATACTGGAAACCTCGACGAAGCAAGGCCGCACTATGAGCAATCTTTAAAGACGGCGAAGCGTTTATTTGGTAGCCACAGGGAAACCACGGCACTTGCACTGAATAACATCGGTGTTTTCGAAGGGAAGGTCGGCAACCATTCAGCCGCACGGAAGTACTACGAGGAAGCCGTCACGATTGAACTTAAGTTACTCGGAAAGGACGATCCCGAACTCGTTCAGACGCGTTACAACCTCGCCCTAGCCTGTGAATCGATTGGCGACTTGCCGGCCGCGATCGAACAACTGAACTTGGCATTCGCCAGTCGGATGAAACGATCGCGCGATAGTTATCCCAGTGCGACTCTTATCAAAGAGACTCTCGAAGACATCAGCTTGACCCACCAAGCAGCCGTCCGGAATGCCGTGGTCGATCAAAAGCTCAAGGGAGAACTTCGCCCACTTTCTGAGCTGATTGTCGGTAACCACAGGGCCCGAACCGAAAACCTCGCACTTCCCAGGCCGTCTGATTTCATTCAACGGCTTGTGGAC
>JBGSKY010000143.1:0-2355 GCA_041740995.1 Pirellulaceae bacterium | reverse complement strand
GGCCACTTGTCGCTCGCCGTAGCGATTCTTCAATCGCTCGAACATGGCATCTTCGATGGTCGGCGCAGCCACCGTCATCAAACGGGCAAACTCCAACGGCTCGCGATCGTCGTCGGCCCAATTCTCCGGTGCACCGACAAGCGTTTCGCAACTCGCAGCGGTGCCGCCACTGCGTTTCAGGTCTGCGATCGCGTCAAGTTGTGAGTAGTTACAGCGGTTGGCATTGGCAATCACCCAACGCATCTTGGCTCGCAACTTAGCATCGAGCGGACTGGACACACGTTGTGCGTAATCAAGCTCTAGCATGGCGGCCGATGTGCGCGGCATTTGAGTCGCGATCGCTTTAGCCCAGGTCGGTAGCGAACCCGCTTTACCACTGGCCAACTTAGGCAGACGAGACCAAGTGTCAGAGTCAGACACGACCGGCACAAACGGCTTACCTGGTGAATTCAATTGATTAGAAGACTTCTGCATATTCCAATAGGCGAAAAAGACATTTTCGGATTCCAGCTTCAGTTGAAAGCCGTTGGATATTCGTGTCATGTAATGGTAACGCGACGTGTGAATCGCGATACTCATAGCCAAATCGGGCCCGTGGTCTTGGACTAGAGTTGCCAGATCAGCGGAATTCACACTGTCCGGTACTTGCGACAATTTGCGAGCGAAAGCGAACGCCCGTTGCTGCTGCGGTGAAAATCCCGACCAATCTTCGCTGGCCAACTTTCGGCTTCGCTCAGCGATCTGGTCCAGCGACAATCCTGCGACTTCCCAATTCATCTCACAGTGTCCCATGCAGTACGCACACTCCACACTACGCGTGACAATCCAAAACACCGACGTCCCGAAAATGCGTCCGTAGTTCGCACTCGTTTCGGCACCCGAGATTCGCATGAATCGCTCAAACGGAATCGCCAACTCCGGTGCGTATCCGAACACGATTCGATACCATGCAATATCGCTGGGCCGATCAAACATACCTTGTGGAACGTTCTCGGCGACTTTGCTCCACTCGGGAATCGGTAGTCGCGTTGGCTTGGCTCGTTGCTCGGCAAGTCGCTTTTGCAACTGGTCAAACGTCATTGCTGACCAAGAGCCGTCTTCTTGTATCGCGTCAGTATCCGATAGTTTCGGCAGCTCCGGCGACTCGGTCGCTGGCGGATGCAATCTCTGAAGATTGAAGGCATCGGACGAAAACGAAACTGCAACGGGTGCGAGCGTGCCGTTGTCACCGTCGATCGCTGCGTCAGCACCAAGACACATCAGCAATCGGTCTTGCATGTTCGCGTAAGCCGCAAGCAGTACCATCGACGCCGTTTGATTCTCGCCAAAAGCTCTGACGAGTGCCGCGAACTCATCATCGGTAACATTGTTAGACGCGAGGGACATGTTGCGAGCAAACGACAATGCGTTCTGCTGATCGATTGACCAGCCATTGAGGCTTGAATCCGCGAGCGAATCACATTGTGTTTGACTTGCACCCACTGTGCGCAGGTCGAGCATGGCGGTTTTTGCTGCATAGTCGCAACCGTTCGCATCAGCCACCACATACCGCATCGCCGCTCGCAAGTCAGCCGCGACGGGGCTTTTGGTGCGTTGTGCGAAGTCTAGTTCAAGTAGTGCAGCGGTACTAAGTGGCAACCGCGTTGCCAACATTCGTGCCCAGGTCGGCAGCGGCTCCGATTGGCCGGTGATTGCCTCAGGTAACGCTTGCCACGCGGCTTCGTTTGACTCACCGACAGCCAATTGAACTCGTTCGTCCGCTTCCACTTGATAAACGTGCAAGAGCATCACCAACGGTAGGCAGATCACGAAAAATCGTAAGCGGCGGCTAGAAATATTAAGCATAGAAGAACTTCCGATAAACTAAGAAACAATGCAGTCTCGACAGAACGTCACGGCGTCAAGCTGCGAAAAACTGTTAGTACAGGTGTCGTACCGACGATGTAAGTCACCTGCCGTTCTAAAGGATTCCCATTGACATCGCTTAACGACAGCTTGACCGGGCAATATAAATTTGCGTCGAACGATTCACCATCATTGAGAATCTCGAATGCCTTCAGCTTAAATCCAGCCATCCAATCCAAGTCTTGGACAACTATTGCTGGCTGATGGGATTGGAGCGAGTCAATCAATTCGCCATTCTTCCAACTTTCTAAGACCGACTCCAGCGTTGATCTCGCCAGTGTCGGATCAACCCGTTTGGCCTTAGTCGATGTTTGACAACCAGCAATAAAGATGCTCAAAACGAATGTCGCTACCGTGACCGGTAACGCAGTTTTGACTGTTTCAAAAAATGAACGCATGAAGTGAAGCCACAAAGAATTTGCAATCGAATAACAACTGAGAAAACGCAGC
>JBGSKY010000142.1:0-14308 GCA_041740995.1 Pirellulaceae bacterium | reverse complement strand
CATGAAGCTCTGACTTGGCTGTCGAATCGCCGTGCTTAATTGCTCGGTGTGATTCAACGGTCGGAGGCGAACATCGCGTTTCGAGAACATCTAGGGGTAATCCTTGTGCCTCGTCTCTCTGTAATAGTGCCATATATTGGCAATGAATTGGCGTTGGAGCGAACGATTCTGGCGGTTTTGCAGCATCGCAGCCCGTCGATCGAGGTCGTGGTTGTCCATCCCGGCAATTACTCCGACCCTTACGATTTGGGCGATGACGAAATCGTACTCGTCAGCGGTCCCACAACCACCGGACAAACGGAGCTGGTTAATATTGGACTGCATTCAGCGACTGCACCGCTGGTTCAAGTGATCCTGCCAGGAACCATTGTCGAGGAAGCTTGGTACGACGAGCCGCTAGAATTGCTCAGAAATCGATCGGTCGCCGCTGTCGCCGCGCCTATTCATCTGGCACAAGCCGATGAGATCGCAGTTGGAGTCCGCAACTCCAGTTTGCCGAAATCGCAGATCGCTTGCCAAAATCATCGCGATTACAACGTGAGCCCATTGATCAACGGCGGCGTCTTCCGAGCCGATCTGCTTGACTCGCTCGGCGGACTGTTGGAACAAGTCTCCATCGGATCAGCCGAGCTGGACATCGCGTTGGTGTTGCGAGCAATGCAAGCCGACGTCGAATGCTGCCACAGCGTTAGCTTGTCCGCCGAAACCGTCTATCCGATTTCCCGCGATGCCGGTTACAGCGAAGGGCACAGCATGGGACGGATCGCTTGCGGACACGCTAGTGTTTCGGATGCCGCCGTAAAGCTCGACAGTCTTTCGGTTCGCATGGGACGACTGGCTGCCGGATTACTCAACCCGATATCGATCGCACACCGATTGGGCTGGACGCTTGGCGTTCAGGACAGTTCGCTGAGCCGGACGATTTCCGGTCGAGTCGCGTCGGCACGAGAGTATTGGAGCGAGTGGTCACACGAGTCCCAACGAGTCGACCGCGGCTCAACCCGCCGCGCTGCTTAGGACTTTCTCCGTCAAAAAATACGCGTAGCGCGACTTGAAGGCAGCTCACATCCGCAAGGTTTGCTTGCCTTCAAAGACCCCGACGGGTTCAGCCCGTCTGGTGAATCAGCTTCGTGATCTAACATCAAGACGCTGCTCTAACAGACCCCAACGGGTTTATCCCGTTCGGTGAATCAGCTTGTTTAGCTGGACGACGCTGATTCACGCGTGTGACAGGCTCATGGGGGTCCAAATGCAGATTTAACACGAAAAACGATTGGGATATGGCGTAATTTGAGCTGTCGTTTAAACCGCGAAGCGATTTTATAACTACGGCTCAGCTTGCAAGGCGATTAGCCAGCCGGACGATCGTTTCGACGTCCATGCTTTCCAAGCGGACGTCGCGCGGCAAGGTCAAGTCATCGAGCATTTGCTGCACGGCATCGATACTGAAGCGATCACCGTAATTGGCGACTAGTTGCCCGGCAAGCTGCTTGCGTCGATGCGTGAACAACCCGTTAATCATTTCGTGGAATTGCGCGACGTCGCAAATCTTTGCACGTCGCGATTCATCGAGCTCTATTCGCAAAATTGCCGAATCGACATTCGGAGGCGGCCAGAAAACTTTCGGCGACAGCTTTCGGACGAGCGAACACTTCGCCTGGGCTTGAATCCAGACAGACAGCGAACCGTAAGCCTTCGTTGCCGGCGCCGCCAGAATGCGTTCAGCTAACTCGAATTGTATCGTGACCACCATCACTGCCGGTGGTCGCGGAAGCAGCAGCAAGTTGGCTATCAGTGGCGTCGCAATATTGTAGGGCAAGTTCGCGACAAGCTTGAATTGCCGGTCGGGCAGCTTCGCTATCTCACGATCGATCGCCGAAAGAATCTCCGCATTTATCGTATGCTTAGTCGCCAGCGCATCAGCGGAAATGAGCGTCACGTTGGAGCATTCTTGCAATTCGTCGGCGGCGATTTTTTGCATCAGCGGGTCGAGTTCGACAGTGATCACGTGCCCCGCTTGGGCCGCTAAGTGCCCGGTCAACGAACCTGTTCCCGTACCGACTTCCAAAACGACATCGTTGGCGGTGACGTCAGCCGAGCGGACAATCAGATCGATCAAATTCAAATCGATCAGAAAATTTTGGCCGTAACGATGCTTCGGTCGAGCTCCTTCGATGCTCAGACGTTGCGATAGATAAGCGATCGTGTGACGATTCATGACGAGGACTATTCAGCAAGCTTCGCGGCGGTCTGGAATGGCTCGATCAACTGCTGCACGTACTTGGCAAGCATGTCCGTTTCCAAATTTACCCGATCACCGATCGCCAGCGAGCCCAAGTTGGTTTCCGCAAGTGTGTGCGGAATCAACGCCACCGTAAACCCTTCGGCCAGTTTATCGACGACCGTCAAGCTGACACCGTTGACGGCGATTGAACCTTTGGCGGCGATCTGTCGCATAAAATTCGCGGGCAATTGGAAGCCTATCGTGCTCCAATTTCCATCATCAATTCGGCTAGCCACCGATCCAGTGCAATCGACATGGCCGCTGACTAGATGCCCGCCCAGCCGATCGCTCAGCCGCAAGGCGCGTTCGAAATTGATTCGTCTTCCACTGGTGAAGCCGCCGAGCGTCGTTTTCGCCAGCGTCTCATCACCAGCTTGAAACGTCAAGTGGCTCCCGTCAATCGCGGTCACCGTCAAGCAACAACCGTCGATGGCGATGCTCTCGCCCATTTCGATCGCCGAATCAAACACGGGAAATTCGATTTGCAAATCGATCGATTGTCCGACGCGGGTCAGCCGCTCGATCGTCGCGGTGCCTTGGACTAGGCCGGTGAACATAGCATCCTCATGTTGGTTGGTCAGCGATGAATTGGAGCAGGGGCAATTTGGAAAGGAAAACGCTTGGAAAAGCGTTCGAATCTGTCTGTATCGCAAGCGGCGAGCATAGTATATTTTCCGAGCGACCAATGGCTGCCCTATGCGTTTTAGCTTGTCATCGGAATTGATCAAGCGGTCAAAGGTCGCTTTTGAACAACACTGACAATCGCATCAATCGACCCAACTTTTTTATAGCGACATGAACGTCACGTTACTGATCTTTGTCTTTATCTATTTGTTGGGAACGTTGGCTTTGGGAGCGTGGGCCAGCACGCGAGTCAAAAACACGGCCGACTTCGCGATCGCTGGTCGCAGTTTGCCATTGGCGATGGTCATCACGACGACCTTTGCGACTTGGTTCGGCGCCGAAACGGTCATGGGCATTCCAGCTCAGTTCGCCGAGGGCGGTTTGGCGGCGGTGATCGAAGATCCCTTCGGCGCGTCGATGTGCCTTGTTTTGGTTGGTGCATTTTTCGCAAGAAAGCTGTACCGCATGAACTTGTTGACGATCGGCGACTTTTACCGCAAGCGATATGGCGAGCTGATCGAAGTGTTGTGTTCGATCATGATTATTCTCAGCTACCTAGGTTGGGTCGCTGCCCAGATCACGGCCCTCGGATTGGTTTTTTCGATTCTCTCGGGCGGCGGAATTTCCGAGGCTCAGGGGATGATCATCGGCACCGTCTTGGTGCTGATCTACGTCATGATGGGGGGCATGTTAGCCGTCGCTTATACGGATTTTATCCAGATGATTGTGCTCGTCATTGGGCTGATCTACATCGCCTTTGCAACCGCTAATCTGGCTGGTGGGGCCGACAAGGTGTTGGACGTTGTTGAGCAGAACGACTGGTTTAGAATCTTACCCGAAGCGAGCTTCGTGGCCTGGACAGGCTTCATCGCGTCGGCCATCACAATGATGCTTGGCTCGATCCCTCAGCAGGACGTCTTTCAACGCGTTATGTCGGCCAAGAGCGAAGGTACCGCGCGGCTGGGCGCGATCATCGGCGGCTTCGCGTATCTCGGCTTCGCTTTCATCCCGATGTTCGTCGTCGTCGCGGCGATGATCATCATGCCAGAAGAGTCCAAAGAGTTGTTCGCCACAAACGCGCAGTACGTTTTGCCGAAGTTGATCCTCAACCACATGCCGCTCTTTGCCCAGATCATGTTTTTCGGCGCATTGGTATCCGCCATCAAGTCGACATCTTCGGCCACGTTGCTTGCGCCATCGACAAGCTTTGTCGAAAACATTTTGAAGAACGTCGTACCCGGAATGACCGACAAACAAGTTTTGTTTGCCATGCGGATCACGATTTTGATCTTTACAATCATGGTCCTCACGTACGCGATCTTGATGCATGGCACGTCGATTTATGAACTGGTCTCCTCCGCCTATCAAATCACCTTAGTCGGTTCCTTCATTCCGCTGACGTGCGGTTTGTATTGGAAGCGAGCGACCCAGCAAGGCGCACTGCTGTCGATCATCGCCGGCCTGGGCGTGTGGATCGCGATCAAGTTCTACCCGAACGTCGACGAGATTTTTCCAGCCCAATTGGCCGGTCTTCTAGCAGCCATCGTCGGCATGATCGTCGGCTCACTTATTCCGCAAGCCCTGGCGACTCCCGACCCAGAAGCTGTTTGACCGACATGGCTGCTGCCCCCATGGGCTTGCCTTATGACTGAACATTGAGACCCCCATGAGCTTGCCTCATGGGTGAATCAGCTTCGTGACCTAACGCTGGTGATGTTAGCGGACGAAGCTTCTTCACCAGTGGCACGAGGCCACTGGGGGCGACTTAGCCGCACCGTTTACAGGTCAGCACAGAAGTTTTGCGCGGCGATTTCACGTAGCCCGGCTATCTTTGCTAAAAAACCTACGGGTGTTTCATTGATCTTCGCGCTATGCGCCTACCATAAACCCTGATAGCTAAAACTTGACCAATCGCTGAATACTCTCACGACTGACTGGTCCTTGTCTACCGAGTAGGTTTTGAAGAGCAAGAAGGGTTATTTTCGAGTGCTGAAACTGAAAGTGGTTTCGGTATGGTATCGTTCGGTGGGGCGGAGGATTGTCGTCGGGAATGTTGGTTGGTTGGGGCTGTCTGGATAATGTTGCGTCTCTAAACAGAAGCCGCCTCGGTTAACGTAATTGCTGCCCGACTTGCCAACCAATCGACCGTCGAGAAAATTGCCGCAGTAAAACTGGACACCCGGCTCGGTCGTCTTGACCGTCAATACACGGCCCGTCGTCGGCTCGAAGACCTCGGCGGCGACTCGCATCTGATCCGCTTTCCAGTCGCCGGCGATGACCCAGTTGTGATCGTAACCGCCACCGAACTGCAATTGCTGGTTCTCCAACGCAATGTCGCGGCCAATCGGCTTGGCGGTGCGGAAATCGAATGGCGTGCCGTCCACACTGGCCAGCTCGCCGGTCGGGATTAGCGTCGAATCGACAGGCGTGTAAGCGTCGGCGTTCAATCGCAGCTCGTGGTCAAGTATCGTTCCGTTGCCTTCGCCTTTCAAATTGAAATAGGTGTGATTGGTCAGGTTGATCGGCGTCGCTTTGTCGGTCGTCGCGTCGTAAGTGATAGTCAACGTGTTGTCGTCGCTCAGCGCATACACGACGGTGATGTCCAAGTTGCCGGGATAGCCTTCCTCTTTATCCTTTGCCAGATAATGCAGCTTGACGGAATTGGTTTTCGAGTCGGTCGAAACGACATCCCAGATAACTTTATCAAAGCCGATAATCCCGCCGTGTAACGAGTTCGGTTTATTGTTAATCGCTAGCTCGTAAGATTCGCCGTCGATCGAAAACTTCCCCTCCGCAATTCGGTTTCCATAGCGACCAACGATCGCGCCAAAGTACGGCTTGTCAACTGCGTTAACGTAGCCGCTCATGTTGTCGTAACCCAACGCAACGTCCGCCAGCTTGCCGTCACGATCTGGAACGACGATCGATGTAACGATCGCACCGTAGTTGGTCAGCTGAACGACCATTCCCTTGCGATTGGTCAGCTTGAAACGTTGCACGCTGTCAAAATCATCGACGGCAACTTCTGCGAAAGAGAAACTAGAGACCAAGCATGCTAGTATCAACGACCAGGTTCCGATCGCTAGTTTGCTCGGTAGCCGCTTGAACTTCGGTGACAACATCTTGGACCTCTTCCTTTTGAAGTGTTCTAAAATCTGCAAATGAAACGTAAATTGCGATAACGGCAAGAATTAACAGACAACCCGCTGGTTTAGCGAATCGCCACGGCGTCATGTCGACCGCTTTGACATCGACCTGAACGAACTCGGTCGCCCGCGGATAGATCTCGCCCATGACCAATTGAAAGATGATCAGCCACATGAAGACCACGCCGACGAAGCTGTAGTTGTGCAGCGATTCGACGACTAAGTTAAACGGATAAACGAAGTAACCAATCGCGATGATGCTGACGCCAGCGATCATCGCAATGTTGGCTGCGATAGCCGGGACGCGGCGAGTCAGCATGCCGATAACGACGACGGAGAAAATCGGAATGAAGTAGATGGCGTTCATCTTCTGGAGATAACCGAAGATGCTTTGATATTCTGACAAGAACGGTGCTCCGACCATGGCGAGCACAACGATGATCCAGCCAAAGATTTGGCCCGAACGGACGACTTGTGTATCGGTTGCCGTCGGAAGAAATCGTTCTTTGTAAATGCCCAGACTGAAGAGGGTGCAGGCGCTGTTGACCGCCGAATTGAAGCTCGACAAAATCGCGCCCAACATCGCGGCGGCGAAAAATCCGTTCAGCCAGGATGGCAAGACTTCTCGCACGAGCGATCCATAAGCCGCTTCGGCCTTCATCGGGCTGTCAATGAAAAGGCTGTACGCGATGATACCCGGCAGGACTAAATAGATCGGTCCAAGCAGCTTTAAGGCACCCGTCAGTAACACGCCCTTCTGGCCTTCGGCGAGACTACTGGCGGCAAACGTTCGCTGGATAATTTGTTGGTTGGTGGTCCAGTAAAAGAGATTCAACAGAAAGATTCCGCTGAAGATCGTGCCGAAAGGGACGTTCGTTGTGGGACCACCGATCGAGTTGAGTCGCTCGCTCTGATCGGCGACGATCTTTTCAATGCCAGCGGTCATGCCACCGTCGCCACCAAGCTGGGCGAGGGCGAATCCGGTGATGAGAAATCCACCGACTAACAACCCGACGCCGTTGAGCGTGTCGGAAACCGCGACCGTTCGCAAGCCGCCGAACAGCGCGTAAATCGCACCGATCAAGCCAACCGCGATGACCAAACAAATGATGGTGAACAGCCGGTTGTCCAAACTGGAAGTTGGATTGAAGGCGCCGAGCGAAGTGGTCAAGTCCAAGATGTCAACCATGCCGACCGCGCCGCTGTAAAGAATCATCGGCAGCAAAATGACGACGTAGGCAATTAAGAAAATGATGTTCGAGATGACTTGGGTCGATCGATCGAAACGAAGCTGCAAATATTCGGGGACGGTCGACACGCCGCTCTTTAAAAACCTTGGCAAGAAAAACCAAGCCATGAAGACCAACGCGATCACCGCAACGACTTCCCAAACCATGACGCACAAGCCGTATAGAAATGCGTCGCCGTTAAGCCCGACGAGCTGTTCGGTTGACAAGTTGGTCAACAACAATGATCCGGCAATCAATGGGTACGGTAACGATCGTCCGGCGAGAAAAAAGCCTTGGCTAGTACTGTGGTCGTCGTTTCGCGTGAAGTACCAAGTCAGTACGGCGACTAAGGCGGTACAAAAAAGAAACGAGACAATCGTGATCGCTGTTGCCATGAGGAGCTAGCCGAGAGAGGTGCTTGCAGAGTTTGTGGAATGGCTGAGTATTCACCAAACCGACGAAGAATACAAGTTGAGGGTTGAGAGTTTCGTGTTGAGAGCAAATTACTCTCAACTGTCCACCGTAAACTCTCAACTGAAAACTCTCGACTCACTTGCCGCAATAATCGATCGCTTGTGCGATCTCGGTTTTTAGCCGGGCGCGATCGACGATGCGATCGACGTAGCCATGCTCCAGCAGAAACTCGCTGGTCTGGAAACCGGCTGGCAGCTCGACACGGATTGTCGCTTTGATCGTTCTGGGGCCAGCGAACCCAATTAGAGCTTTCGGTTCGGCGAAAATTAAATCGCCAAGCGACGCAAAAGAAGCGGCCACGCCACCCATCGTCGGGTTGGTCAGCACGCTGATATAAAGCCCGCCGGAATCGTGATACCGAGCCAATGCAGCAGTGACTTTGGCCATCTGCATCAACGACAAGATGCCTTCGTGCATTCGAGCGCCGCCGCCAGAGGCACTGATGATAATCAAGGCCATGTTCTGCTCGGTCGCTCGTTCAATCAGCCGCGTTAGACGCTCACCGACGACGGAGCCCATCGAGCCCATGATGAAGGCCGAATCGGTGATCCCAATCGCGACTCGTCGAGCGCGAATCATTCCACAACCAGTAATCGCCGCGTCGTCCATGCCAGTCCGCTTCTGTTCGGCCAGCAAACGCTCAGCGTAGCGTTTTTTGTCAGAAAACTGCAGCGGATCGGTCGGCAAGACATTATCGTCCCACGATTCAAAGGTTCCTTCGTCGAGGACTTGATTGATCCGGTCACGAGCCGAAACATATAAGTGAAATCGGCACAGAGGACAAATGTTGAGCTGCCGCTCGGCTTCCTTGCGGTAGATCGATTGGCTGCAGCCCGGACATTTCAGCCACAAGCCTTCGGGCACGCCCCGCTTCTTGCCACTTTCCTGCGGCACGGTTTCGTTACGATCGACTATCGACAATTCTGCTACGCCCTCTTCGCGGCTGTTCTGCGTCTAAGAGTGACGCGGCTACTTCTCTATACCATAGCGGCTTGAGGCTCGTTTAGCGAGATGATTTCCCAGTTTGCGGAGTCATGTTCGGCTTTCCACGGGTCGCCAATGTCCGACTGATTGAGCAAATGTCGAACGATCGACGCTAAAGGTTCAGGCACGATAATGCCAACCGTCTCGCCGTGATGCTTTTTGACCAGTTTGCCCAGCATCCGCTGGATTCGGGAAGCGGCCTTCTCCATACTCTCGCCGCACGGCGGACAAAAAGTCAGCGGGTTGGCTTGAAATTGACGGTAAACCGTCGGTTGCAAACGCTTTAGCTCGTCAATTGTCCGACCTTGCCACAATCCGAGATTGAGATTGGTAAAGCATTCGACGATGCGAACTTTGGATCGAAACTTTCCGGCAATAATCGACGCCGTCTCCTGAGCCGAACTGCAGGGAGAGCAATAGATCGTATCGAT
Organism: Pirellulaceae bacterium; assembly: GCA_041740995.1. Lineage (GTDB taxonomy): Bacteria > Planctomycetota > Planctomycetia > Pirellulales > Pirellulaceae > JBGSKY01. Next base: position 5,136 of record JBGSKY010000142.1, on the reverse strand, counting down.
TCGCTTGTGCTGGCGACTATCGGTCAGGTGTTCGTTGAGCTCATTGGAACAACGCTGAACCTGATCCTTGCCGCTGGTGCTGAGCGGAAAATCGAGACAACCTTTGATGCGTCCTTCGTCATCAAAAACAGTCGAACCTGGTTGGATCAATGCGATCGAAACCATAAAACCTCATCAAAAACGGTTACGAAACAGCCGGCAACTTCTTCCGCAGCGACGTAATCGCGTGGCAATAGTCTGGCTTTCCAAAAATTGCAGAACCAACGACCATCAAATTCGCGCCCGCATCGTAGCAGTCGCGAATCGTTTGCTCGTTCAGTCCGCCATCCATCTCTATTAATAGTTCATCACCGGCAAGTGCCCGAAGCTGACGAACGCGGTCCAACATCGCTGCATTGAACGATTGTCCGCCGAACCCAGCCTCCACACTCATCACCAGAACCAAGTCACATAACGGCAAAAACGGCAGCAATTTGTCGATCGATGTCGACGGGTTGATCGCCAACCCAACCGCCGTTCCGCTGGCTCGCACCGATTGGAGCAACGTGGATGGATCGTCCATCGTTTCAATGTGAAAAGTCAGTAAATCGGCCCCAGCCTCCGCAAATTGCATCGCGTACTTCGCCGGATCAGAGATCATCAAGTGCACGTCGAGCGGCATTGACGTCAGGTCGCGGAACGCTTTGACAATCGTCATGCCGTAAGTGAAATTCGGCACAAAGTGCCCGTCCATGACGTCCAAATGTAGCGCCTCAACGCTGGCATCTTGCAGCTTTTCCACTTCTTCCTGCAAATTTCCAAAGTTGCATTGCAACATGGATGGCAAGATTAATGGCGACGCATGTCGAAGCGAATTGAGCATTTGGCTCAAACTGGTTCCCGATTGCGGCGAAGGAGTTGTCATAAAACGTTCAAATTAGCCTTGGCGACCCAATGCTCCGGCCGTGTCTTGCGACCAAGCCGTGTGAGGGAGTCGAATTGCTATCAAAAATTAGATAATCGATCGGCGATAACGATAACCATTTTGCGGCTGAATGAAAGTTAAATTTTTGCCGCAGTAAGAGTCGCAGCACGGCGACAATCGCCCAACCCATTGCCAGGGAGGTACTTACGAAAGCTAGCAAGCTTCGGAATTTTCCTTCGATTTCGGACATCTGCTGAACATCCACTGGATCACTTGCGAGGAAGTGGCGGAGAATCTGACAGTGAATTGCGACAGGGAGTATCGAGCGAATAAACGAAGGCGGAGCGGTCGTATTTGCCTGACAAAGCGGCCGGCGGCGGCTTGTCGGTCAACGCAGCGAGCAGAGGACTTACAACTTGAAAGCTTCTTCGTCAGCTTGCTCGTGATAGATCGGGAGGTAGCGATAATAGACCTCCAGAATCATGATCGACATTGCTGTTCGGTATAACGTTCCGCCTTCGTTGTCGCCGTATGAAAGCTTGCCGTCGGCCGGCCAACTGCCCATCGATTTTCCGGAATTCACCTGCGTTGTTACGAGTTGATTTTTCATCTGCTCGTTCCATTTCTTCCACGTCTCGCCACCGACTTGCTTCATTACTTGTGTTGCGTAGTAGTTGACGTACGAGTCCGAACTGCTTGGGCCAGCCTTCAGGACGTCTGCCGCTCCTTTAACGATCGCCGGGTGCTCCTTAGGCATTCCCATGTACATTCGACAGAGCAAACCGCACGAAGTCAGCGCCATATTGCCCGGCTTGTCGCCCGGAACTCGGTAGTGATAGGCGCTGCCACCATCGGTTTGAACTGTATCCAGAAAGTAGCTGGCTCGACGGATAGTATCGACGGGAAATTGAATGTTGCTCATCATTCCGCTCTTGAGAGCCATCATCTGCCATCCGACAATCGAGGTGTCACCCGGCGAGCGGACCCTATAATTCCAACCGCCACCGCGCGGGTCTTGAGCGGCAACAATAAAATTGACGCCTAACTGGGCGGCTTCGGCCAGTTTCGCGTCGTTGGTCATACCAAACGCTTCGCACATCGCAGTTGTTGCAATGCCTTGTCCGTACATTCGGTTGTGTTCGCTTTTGTTGCGACCATTGCCCTTTGGGTCTGGATCGTCATACCAAGATCCGATCGGAACGCCGCCGAACTTGCTCGTTCGCATGTTGCTCAGCAAATACGATAGCCCGCCGAAGACATTGGCTTTAAATTCGCCGTCTTGATGCGTCTGCCCGGCACCCAAGAACGCCATCAGTGCTAAACCGGTCGCGGCGTTACGAGCGTCGGGAAAATTGCCGAGCCGAGTATCGCCGGGGACATCGCTGTTCGCTGCCGTCGCGAAGGTCCAAGAACCATCTTTCTGTTGGTGAGCGGCGAGCCATTTGAGTCCCATGGCGACCGCTTTTTCGGTGTCAGAGCCACCGCCATATTTTTCAAGCAGATCGCGTTTTGAAGCCGACGATCGCCCCGTCATCGCTTGCGTAAACGTGTTAGCGCTAGCTGACAAGACGTTGCTGGGCACCAATTGAGACGACAGAGATTCCAGCGATAAATCCGACAGGACGCCAACGTCCAACGAGACCGCAGCGACCTCTAGCGGAACATCGGTGACAACCCTATCCATCGTCGGCATGTTTTGTTGAACCATCTCCGTCTGTTCGCTGAGGTCGCTCGTCGAGAGACTTTCGCTGGTGACATCAAATGATTCAAGAGCGCTCACGTCTTCGACCGGGCCGCTGTCGATTACAAGTTTTTTCAGAGCGTCGCTGATTGGTTCGATGTTGTAAGCCGCCATCGCTAAAAGCAACGATGTGTGCAACGCCAGGCTGATTAACCAGGCTGGGACGGCGAACAGCCAACCGAATCCTCGGCGTCGTTTTTCAGCAACTGGAGCCGCTGCGGCTTCAAAGATCGGCGCGGGCGATGTAGCGACTGCGACCGGTTTGGGAACCGACGTCCGGACGGGTGCTGGCGAGGTGGGCTGCGTTAGAGTTTTGGCAGCGGGCGTTTCAACATCGATGGCGAAGTCTGGCAAAGCGGACGATTGATCGGCTCCGAAGCTCGGCAAATCACTTCCGAAATCAAATTCTTCGCTTGTCATAGAAAAGGGTAGCCTTCAGATTTCAGTGCGGGCTAAATTTGCGTTCAGGCCGCCTACAGTCGGTTAAACTTACTATAGCTCGATCGTCAGATTTTCCAAGCGTCATTCTAACGGTTGCCTCATGACGCCAGGGTGCCGGCCAACTCTCCAAACCTATCAGCGGCCAGCAAGAACTCCGGCTGTTCGGCAAGCCAAGTTTCACGTGGTCAAAAGAACCGGAGGGCTTGCGCCCTGCCGCTAACAATGTTTCGCATTGACGTAGTCAACCGTAGCGGAATGGGCGCAAGCCCTCCGGTTCTTCTTACACACCAAATCAGACACCGCTGAACCGGACCGTTCGCCGCGTTCCGGAAAAAAGCAACGAGCCGACCGCCCGGCAAATTTCTAACCGAAATGCCTAGCGACTGTGTACCCAACGATCCTGCTTCTTTGCTGAAAATCACCGAGCGTTTTAGCGACTGCGACTTTGCTGACGGTTCTTCGCAAATATTCGCTTGGCGGCTGAAAAACAGCTTGCTGAAAACCAGCTTTCATGTTGCAATGACGCCGCGAAAATACAGTTCGCCGATCAACGTTACTTTGACGATTGACCAACTTCCGCAAGTTCGCGGACTATTCCACCTCCGACGCCCGAGCCGCCGCGCAACGGTATCCTTGAGGATCACTATGCAACTGCTTGTTCTGCCCGACGCTGGAAAAACCGCCAACGGGAATACTGTTTCACGATATCTGGACGACCTCGGTTTCGGAAAGCCCGGTCAGAAACGCAAGTCCGAAATGCTTCGCGATGGTCGCCTGCCCAGCGGACCGATTGCTGCCGTGCCGCTGCCAATGAGCATGGACGAGGCCCGCCAACGCGGCTGGGACGAGCTGGACATTGTCCTGGTAAGTGGCGACGCGTACATCGACCATCCGAGTTTTGCGACCGCGATTTTAGGTCGCGTTTTGGAAGCGGCTGGCTTCCGCGTCGGCGTCATTTCTCAGCCCAATTGGCAGAATTGTGATGCTTGGAAAACGTTTGGTCGCCCGCGTTTGTTCTTCGGCATCAGCGCCGGGAATATGGACTCGATGATCAATCATTACACCGCCAATCGCAAAGTCCGAAACGACGACGCGTACTCGCCTGGCGGCAAAATCGGCTTGCGGCCCGACCGCGCGACGTTGGCTTATTGCCAGCGAGCTCGTGAGGCTTACAAAGGCGTGCCGGTCATCGCTGGCGGCGTTGAAGCTTCGTTGAGAAGGCTTGCTCATTATGATTATTGGTCCGATAAAGTCCGCAAGAGCATTATTTTGGATGCCAAGTGTGACTTGCTTGGATTTGGCATGGGCGAGAACGCGATCGTCGAAATCGCACGACGATTGGAAGCAGGCGAGACGGTCAAGGATCTTCGCGACATGCGTGGCGTGGCCTATGCGCTGGGAGCATCTGAGACGCCACCAGCGGACGCGATCGAGCTGCCGACCTACGAAGCGGTCGTGGAAAACAAAACGGATTTTGCAGAAGCGACGCGGATCATTCACAACGAAACGAATCCGCTCAACGCAAAACGGCTGATCCAACGCCATGGTACGCAAGTTGTCGTCTGCAACGTGCCTCAACTGCCTCTCAGCGAGGAAGCGATGGACCGGATTTACGCGCTGCCATACACGCGTCGACCGCATCCAAGTTATACCGAGCCGATTCCGGCTCACACAATGATTCGTAATTCGGTCACGATTATGCGCGGTTGCTTCGGCGGCTGCACCTTTTGTTCAATCACGGCTCATCAAGGCCGCATCATTCAATCGCGCAGCAAGCAATCGGTGCTCGACGAGCTGAACCGCATGACGACCGATCCTGAATTCAAAGGCACGGTGAGTGACATCGGTGGTCCGACAGCGAACATGTATCAAATGCGCTGCACCAAGCCGGATGTAGAAGCAGTCTGTCGTCGCCAATCATGCGTTCATCCGAAGATTTGCAAATTGCTTGGGACTGATCACGGGCCAATTATCGAGCTGATGCAGCAGTCGCGGGAGCAGCCGGGAATCAAAAAGGTCTTGGTCGCTAGTGGCATTCGAATGGATTTAG
>JBGSKY010000141.1:0-32748 GCA_041740995.1 Pirellulaceae bacterium | reverse complement strand
TGAAGCCGTTATTGGGATCAAAGAAAACGACGCGTTCGTTTTCGAGAAACGGACTTTTGAGCACGCTCGCATGCGGCGACTCGGCGATCGTTTTACCAGCGAATTGATTCAATGCCGGTTTCGGATCAAACGTCTCCAAGTGGCTGGCACCACCGATCATGAACAACCAAATCACGTTCTTGGCCCGAGGTGCGATCGTTTCGAAGGGCGTTGTGGCCATGGCCTCACGCTGCAACAAACTTGTCAGCGCGACGCTCCCAAAACCAAGGCCGAAGTCTTGCAAGAATCCGCGTCGATTGCGACTGGCTACTGTCGTCTCAGCCAGCGGCGTTGATTGAAATGAATGAGGCATTTGATTTATCGCAATGTCACAAAATCGTTGTGGTTAAGCAGCACATGGACCAAGCTTTCTCGCGCTCGCTGGGTCGGATCATTGGACGCGGACGTGAGCGTCTTGGTCGTACCCTCACTCGTTTCTAATGAGCTCGGCGACGCGAGTAACTCCGTCTGCTGGCGAAGAAAACTTGCGCAGGCCGATGATTCTTCAGGGTCAGGCGAACGACTGAGCGTCACACGAAACGCCAGTTCAATAAACTCGAATTCATCTTCTGCTTTTCCACTCAAGCGTTTCGCGAGCCGCCGAGATTGATCACGAGCGAGTGGACTATTCGCCAGCGCTAACGCTTGCTGCGGGATCACACTTTCGCTTCGACGGTAACAATCTGTCGGATTTGCGGCATCGAAGACAACGAGCATTTGCATCTGCTTTTCATAAGCGTGCCGAAAGTACAAACTCCGCCGTGGTATCGTTTCACCAGCGTTGAAATCGAGGTCTTCGCCACCCATGGTGCGATCGAGCGATCCTCCGACCGCGAGCAAACTGTCACGTACCATCTCCGCATCCAATCGCCGCACGTTCGCTCGCCAGAACCAATGGTTGTCTGGATCGAGTTGGGTGTTCTTGGTGCGAGCAGATTCGTCGAGATCACCAGTGTTTGAACTCATACGATACGCATGGGACGTTAAGATCAAACGATGGATGTGCTTCATGCTCCAGTCATGCTGCATCAACTCCACCGCCAAGTAATCGAGCAACTCCTGATGGCGGGGGCGAGGCGAACGGAGTCCGAAGTCGAAAACGTTCTCGACGAGTGGTTCACCGAAGTAACGCAGCCAGATGTGGTTGATCGCGACTCGAGCGGTAAGCGGATTGTTGGGGTGAACGATCCAATCGGCAAGCGCCGTGCGCCGACCGCTGCTCGTGGCCGGATAACTCGTGCCCACGGGCGTGAATTGGTCGTTGGTCTCAAGCGTTCGAACCGAGGCGTCAACGAGTTCCTGCTGCGCGGTGGTGAGTTCCTTTTCGCAAGACTCGATCGAAGCCTTCTTCTTGGCTTCATCCGCTTCCGAGGATACTTTTGCTTGTTCGAGTAACGTTCGTTTTTGCACCACACTCAAAAGCGACTGATGGTACTTGAATAAACGCTCTGCAGTTGCCGCGTCGTTCGCGAGTTGCTTTGCCGACTCTTCACAATTCAGGCTTGCTTTCGTCGCCGCCCAGCGAAGTTTAAGTGATTTCAGTCGCGTCTGGGCGACCGTGACGCTTTGGCGAGTCTCTGGGGTCGATTCGCCCTTCTGCTTAACCGCGTTATCTCGTGCGCTGGCAAATTGTGATTCAGCACTCGCGATGTCTTCAGCCTCGATGTAGCTTTTCAAGAAAGGGTGAGCGGCTTGTTGAGTCAGCGCTATTGGAGCAATCGCAAACGGCACCGACACAATCTGGGGAACGCTTGCAACGACCGGATGTTCTTTGTCGGGATTCTTCTCATTTCCGCGAAGATACAAATAGGTGGCGGCATCAACGTCCGCATCGTAGGCACGCGGCAATCCCTGCTTTACTAAATCCGCCTGCCCAGGGAGTCTCTCGGTTCGTACGCGATGCGGCTCAAAGATCGCTCGCATGCCATAGTACTCGCGCTGCGAGATTGGATCGTATTTATGATCGTGACAACGAGCACAAGCGATCGTCATCCCGAGAAAGGCTTTGGCAGTATGTTCGACAGTCGCATCAAGCCAGATATCTCGATTGCTAACGTGATAGTTGCGGACCAGAAACCCTGTCGCTCGCAGAGCATTGATGTTATCCGGCGCTATCTCGTCTGCCGCCAACATTTCGCGAGCCATTTGGTCGTACCCTTTGTCGTCATTGAGCGACTCAATGATCCAATCACGCCAATTCCAGATATGTCGCTGGCTGCCGCGAACTTCGTTTTGATAACCATCCCAATCGCTGTAACGCCAAATATCCATCCAGTGCTTGCCCCACTTTTCGCCATACGCTGGATCGTCCAGTAGACGAGCGACGAGTTCATCCCATGTCACGGACGAAGGCTCGGCAAGAAATGCATCTTGTTGATCCAGTGTCGGTGGCAAGCCGGTGACATCAAGGTAGACGCGTCGAACGAGGGCTGAGTTATTCGCAGCAACGTTGGGCACAAGTCCCTGCTCATGCCATTTCGCCTCTAGCAGCCTATCGATTGGATTTCCGGTTTCTGATTCGAGGAGCTCAGCCACTACCGCTGACTTCAGCGGTGGTTGATACGCCCAGTGCTGCGAGGGCGATTCGATGATGAGTTCATCGCCGGGACTGGGCGCTCCCAACCGAATCCACTCGATTAGTTGGTGCACTTGCTCGTTCGTCAGTGGCGTTCCCTCGCCCTCGGGTGGCATTCGCTCTTCGATTTCAGTTGCGACGACTCGCTGAATCAGTCGACTGGCTGCGGCATCGTTCAAGTCGAGCACGCTACCGCCATCACCGCCTTGTCGAACCAGGGCCCCGGCGTCCAGTCGTAACCCAGCCTCTTGCTTGAGCACGCTATGACAGGCTCCGCATTTCTCTTCGAACAGCGGCTTGATATTGGTTTGATAATCGACCTCGGCGCGAAGCGAAGAAGCGACGTAACAAAGAACAATGAGACTGAGTGTGGAACGCGACATGGCTGGATGAGTGGATTTCGCGCGAGGTGGGATACCTCCTAGAATACCACAAACCAAGATGCAGTGTCTGATTTTTCGTCGCGTCGTACACCCATTCAAAGAACACAAACGTCTACTGCACTCGCGTTCAGAGCTGGATTTGCGAGAACCAAAACAAACTCATCGAGCAAGTTTGGCGTCCCGACTATTTCAGCGACACTTTCGGTCGCGCAGACTTACGAAGCATCACCTTCGGACTTTTCGTTTGTTTTAATTTAATTTCGGATAGGTTCTTAATTGAAACCCCACCGATCAAAAACAACAAGTGACTGCACCTGAGTTTCATTTGCCGTCCGATTCAACGAATTTTGCACGTAAGGCCGCGCGTTCGAAAATACTAGGCATGTCAATCACTCGGCTTACATTCAGCAACGCAATTCCCTCTCGATCGCTAGTCGGAAGATTTTGAAGTTCTAGTCCGCTGACGGGCTGGTCAAACAAACTAGCGTACATCGCCCATGCGGCAGCATTACCGCTTCCGCGCAACGTCAGCGGCGCTGCGTTAAATGAGGGTATTTCTCGAATAGCCGCAATCGCTTGCCGCAGATCCCAGATGCGCATCGCATCTTGAGTTTGCCCTAACAGCATGAAGCGTCGCTGAATGTGAATGCGATTCGTTGCATCACGCGTCCACTCCGTCAGGCCGATTCCACGTGGGGCAAACAACACCAGAGTCTTTTTCGGATTTTGCGTTACTCGCTCGGCAAGCATCTGAAAAGATGCTACCGACGGCTCGGTCGCTGCCAGACAATGAGGCACGATCGACGCGATACCACTGGCAACTTGCTCCCATTGATCTTGTTCCAAAACCTCGATCGTCCAAGAGTTTCCGACGTCTGCATGTTGATCTGCGCAGAACACGAACAAGGGGAACCGATAAGGCTGTTGGCTATCAAATTCATACACTTCACAGCGAACACCATCCTTCACGGTTTCCGCGATCCGCTCTAAATCCAGACTAACGCTTGCAAGTTCGCTGGGCCATCCGGCGAACGATTTCGCACGGAGTGTTTCCAACCAATCATCGTCAATTTGTTCAAATTTTGGCACGAACCATTCGTCTACGGTAGTCACTTTCTCGTCGTCCGGCAGATCGTCGAAGACGGCCAAGTCGTCTAACTCGATACACTTTTCGGCTGGCATATCGATGAGCGATTCGTCTTCCTTGAGAAAGCGATTGAACCAGCGAAACGCATGAATTTGAAGCTCTTGGGTATCCTTGTGCGGGCCTTCCGTGATATTCAATCCAAGCTGATCCGCCTTCCCATAAAGTCTATAAACGTCACGGGCTTGGCGATGAATTTCAATTACGCCCTCCAGCGGAAAGATGCCGTCTTTATCGCTGTTGGAAATCAGCAATGCACGCGGTGCAACTAGAGCGGCTACGCGAGCGAAGTCCCAGCGATACGTATTGACCATGAACATGCAATCACAATGACCTTCGACGCAGCCGTCAACTACGTGATTCTTAAGTGTCGTGATCCCAGCGACAGGCACCGTAACTTTGACGCGTTGATCAAGAGCTGCGATCCACCAAGAATATGCGCCTCCGCCCGATCGCCCCGTGACTCCAAATCGACTCGCGTCGACTTCGCTTCGAGTCTCCAAGTAATCCAGCGCTCTAATTCCCGCCCACGCTTCGACACCTGCCGGAGTATATCCGCGATTGTTCCACCACCACTTTCCTAATCGGTAAGTCCCATGATGCTCGCCAGCGAACTCACCTAATTGAATGGTGTCGATAATCAAGCATGCGTAGCCGTTTCGCGCAAACCAGACGCCATGATGGTGATACGCTGCCTTATTGCCAGGCCGAACGCCATCGTGCGCGGTATTGGCATGCCCACAGACGTACAAAATCGTCGGCAGCGGTTTATCGAAATTGTTGGGGAGATAAAAATTTGCCGCGACATACAAACCGGGCGAAGGTTGAAAGTGCAGTCGCTGGAATTGAAAACCATCGCGTGTTTCAGTGCTCACGATGACAGAATTGAGCGGAGTTCGCTGCGGCATTGGATCGAGCCCAAGCATCTCGGCCAGTCGTTGTCGATCGACGCGCTGTTGCTCTTTTAATTCAAGCAGTGTCATGCCCGGCGATACAACATCTTTGGATAGCGCAGTCGTTTCCAATCGGAAGTATTCCGCTACCAAGCGGTCGCCCACCTCAGTATTGTGGTCGACTAGAGATTGCGCCAACGAACGGCCTGGGGTTAACAGCACCCATACCAGGATTCCGAAAACTGGGAACAATCTCGAAATAGGCACCGATTTAAGATTCCTTAAAAATTGCAAAGCGAAACCTCAAGTTTTGTTGGTGTGTGAGAAGCAATATTTCCTTGTGCTGCTATACAAGCATCCCTTACAGTAATCGACATAATAATCGATCGTAACTGAAACCGCTCTGGGTCATATGTTGACGTCGACGTTTTCCCGGTAGTTTTCAAGTTGTTTGCGCTAAACAGAAACTACAAGATCGACCTCCATGGTGTTGAAGCGAGCTGGGTTGATAAGGCTTAAGTCTTCATCAGATTTGATCATTCCATTTGAAAAACGAAGCAACATCGTGCCGATGCAGATGCGCAAGACTTCACAGTTCATGGATTGACGTCGTGCGTAATTGGTTCAATGCAACGGTTAACGATCTTGGCCGCTCTTGCAAGACTGCGGCACGTAAAATGCGTTCCTTATGCAGTTGGTTCTGGCACGCAGTGCTGGAGTAATCGAACACTACATGAGGTTGAGTGATATGATTCACGAAGTAAGCGGAGATATCCTACTGAGCTCCGCAGCAGCGATCGCACATGGCGTTGCCCCTGGAGACCATTTCAATCAGGGATTGGCGCTAGCTTTAAGAGAGCGTTGGCCATCTATATCCAAGGATTTTCGTCACTGGTGCCATCAATCGCATCCCAAGCCAGGTGATGCGTGGATTTGGAGCGGACCCGGAGCACGGGTGATTTGCTTGCTGACACAAGAAGAATCGAGCACGCATGGACAGGTCTCTGGCAAAGCACACACCGAGCATGTCAACCATGCATTGAAAACACTGCGAAAGATCGTCGAGAAGGAATCGCTAACGAGCTTGGCATTGCCTCGGTTGGCGACCGGCGTTGGCGGTCTGGATTGGTCAGAAGTAAAACCGCTGATCGAACATCGACTAAGTGATTTAGCAATTCCGATTTTTCTTTATACAGAATATCACGCCGGAATTGCTGCCGAAGAACTGTTTAATTCAGCTGGGTAATTCATTTAATTTCGATTGAAAATTGGCTAGAAATGTAACGCTGGCAATCGCCAGCGTTACTAAAGCAATGCAAGAAAATCTACGCTGTGAATCCAGACTTTATCAGTGCAGTTCAGGAGGCACATGCGAAGCGTTCATGCATCGAGTTATTGCAAGACTTCGAGCGAAACAAATTCGAGAATGGATCGCGAAGATCCGCTTGAGCGTTTGGGTTTAACGACCACGATCAAAAACACCGCAATTGCGAACTTGATTGCGTCGCTTTACGAAGTGTTGGCCCTTTACGGACAGTAGACTTTCAACCAGAGGGTTGCTTGCTAATGTATTTCCTTTAAATCCGCTGGGGTAGGTTTGTCGATGGGTTCCCGCAGCGTTTGATGGCAACGAACGCAACTGGTGGTCAGTTGGTGAAACGCCAAGGTCACGCCTTCAATATTCTTCTTCTCTGCCTCGCGGATGATCTCGGTCGTGACACTTTCGAATGTATGCAAGTGGGTACGATAATCTTTGTTGCGGCTACGAACAAAACCCTCAATCTTATTGAGTCGCCGCATTTGTTGAGCATTGGTTACAATCAACGAATAGTCGGCTAACGAAAGCCCCTTCAAGATTCCCGCTGAGTAGTCTAGTTTCTTCTGCATCCAAAAATCGAGCGGTTTTTCAATAGTCTCGACTGGGCTTACCGCTTCTTCTTCAGCCGTTGCTGGACCCTGAGCACCTAGCGTCAACGACAAAAAACAAGCGAGTGCGGTCAGTGAAAGAATGCGCATTTTAGAGACTCCGATGCAACGTTTTAGAATCAGTAAGGATGGTTTCTAAACAGACGCAAAGCTCATGCCCAAGGCGTTCTAACCGAATTTTTCAGACACTAGATGTGCGAACTGGACGCAGCGTGCATATTTGCACTCGCGAATGGTCAAGCGACAAGAAGCAATGACGAATTTGGGACGAGTTCACCAAAGTTGGTTTGCAATAAAAAGGTCATGTGATTTTCTTTGGCCTATGAGTAAAGTTGTGACAAGAAAAATCAAATTCCTTTAGCCATTGCGGCTATATCTGGAACCTGAACGACGTAGCCAAGTTCCGATGCGGCCAGCGGTTCGTTCGAAACGAGTTGTTTTTCTAGAACATGCACGTCTGCATCGGACGCGTCATAGTTTTTCGCCATTCGATCGGCAAGACGTTGCCGAAATGTGAGTTCGTCAGCGTTACAATCAAGGATTGCAAACCGAACGCATTGTTGTTGTGCCAACTCAAAAAAACGATCCCGTTCACTACGTTTGAGGAAGGTCGCATCAATGATGACGCTGTAGCCGGAATCCAACACGGCGCGAGCTAAATTTTCCAAACGCGAATAAGTCTGTTCATTTGCTTCCATGCTGTACATCTCGGCTTGTAGTTCTGCCGAAGGTCTTTCGGTCGGTAAAAGACCGATGAGTCGTTTTCGCTCGATATCGCTTCGCAGACGGAAGGCCTCGTGCCGTTGAACGATCGCTTCACTCAACGTTGTTTTTCCGCTACCACTGACGCCGTGCGTTATCCAAAGGCAACGTGTTTTCTTAATTGTAAACCGAAAGGCCAAGTCGATATGCTGGCGAGCGTCCCGCGTCGCAGATTCTCGCTCAGAGGAGGCAAGATGACTCTGTCCCGATCGAATGCTGGCGACTAAAGCTCGGATCAGCGAACGGTAAACCAAGAATGGGGGCAGAATGTTCAGCGATCGATAGTCGCCGCTACGTTCCAGATAAGCATTCATGAAGGTTCGCGACAATTCCAAGTGTCCGTGAAATGCAAAATCCATTTCCAAGAACGCGGCATCGCACAGCACATCGATCCATCGCAATCGTTCACTGAACTCGACACCGTCAAATGGGATCAACCGCTCACCCAATAGAACGACGTTTTGTAGATGCAGGTCACCATGGCACTCGCGGATAAAACCGTCCTTAACACGACGCGAAAACATAGCAGATTGCTCAGCGAAACATTGGCTGGCCCACTTGCCAAGCAACTTTAACGTCGCCCCCGTTTTGTCATCAGCTTTTGAACGAAGTGCAGCAAGTATTTGATCAAAATTCTGGGTAAAATAGTCTGGCCATTGGGCAGCAAACTCGGGAACGCATCGAGCGGCTTGCTGATGAAAGGAGGCGACCGTATCGGCCAGTTGATGCACGTCTTTGGTTGTGATTTCGCCAGATGCAAGTTGATCACTGAGAAGCGCGCCTTTGGGGAAACGTCGCATTTTTACTGCGTATTCGATCGGATCAGAATCGCTTTCGATTCGCAGTCGCCCGCTTTCCCAGCCGATCGGAACGACGTCGAGATACATATCTCTAGCGTATCGACTATCTAGTCGCAGTTCTTCGTGACAGTAATGTCGACGCAATTCAAGCGTGCTGTAATCGAGAAATTCCGTTTTAATCGGCTTCTTAATCTTATAGGCAAAGTCGCCTGCTAAGAACACGATCGAGATATGGGTTTCATGGACTTCGATACCCGCAGCGGTGTCATGTGGATATGCCGTAGGTTGCTGCAAACAATCAATCAACACTTCAGTCGACAAGTCTGCATCGCTTTTAGTGTCCATAGTCAGCTCGAAAAACAAGTTGTAAGAATCGCATCCAAAGCGACCAAGACGTCCATTACACTCCGCACGAAAGTCTTGACTAATTCTGCTAGGGTTTCGCCTGAATCAACTCGACGCGATGTTTTCGCATGTACGAATGACATTCGACGCAGCGAACCGTTAGTGAGACGTAACCGATCATAGCTCGGTGAATATCCTTCTCTTCGGCAGCCTGAGCGATTAACTCCGCAGCGCGGCGAAATTCAAGACTCTGTGCTTGGTACTCTTCGGTTTGGATAACATTCCACCCAGACTCTAAACTAAGCAATCGCAATGTATTCGCATTCGATTTGATCTTATCGAAGTCCTCCAGCGTCAACCCCTCAAGAATTCCCTTCGACTTATCGAGCTTCTTAAGCATCAGAGGTGCAAGACGTGTCCCCGAGTCAACCGCGTTCGATGTTTTAGGCGGATCAGCTCTCAAGACGCCTGCAACAACAACGATTCCAACAACGCAATAGATCAAAGGTTTCATCGAAGTTCTCGTTAAGTGTTAAAGTTACTTCATCCTCGGTCAAGATCGAGAAATCCTCAAGGTTGACAAGTTGAAAGACTGTCGCCGTTTTGAAGGTCATAGTGCATGCTCCGAAAATGACAAATCGACGAAAGTACTTCCGGCGTGATTGCTCTTCATAGCTCCACATGAGGCGATGCACACCTACTGGCAGCACCGCAAACGCTGTTCCCTTGAAACTCGCGGGTCAATGTGGTCCTATGCGCGCGCTGCTGTGTCAATTTGGCTCGCTTCTACGAGCGACGAGTTACCAAAGTTGTCTGCAAGAATTCAAAATCGCTGCTCATTGGGCAATTGCTGATTTGCCTACGCTGTTGGCAGTTTCGAAAACTGATGCGACGCAACCGACGCCGCTGCTAGGTTTCGAACGGCGATCGAACTTACCGATCGGCATGGCCCGTTCCAGTAGCGATCGTTAAACTCGTGCGGTCGGTAAAGCAACCGTGACAAAAAGAATTATGGAAAGCAACTTTCAGTGAGCAAAAGAACAGTCGACAAGATACTCGTGTCCGATTTTGACGGCACTATGTCCCAGCGCGACTTTTATTGGTGCGCCGCCAATCAATTGCTCACGCCTGACGACTTGGCGCCTTGGGACGCGTACACACGACAAGAGATGACACACTTCGAGGCGCTGGCGAGCATCTTCCAACGCATCCGCGGCACCATCCACGAAATGGAGCAAGTGCTCGCGTCGATGCAGTTTGACTCGAATGCCGCCAGCGCAGTAGAACAGCTTGAGTCATCGGGATGGAAAGTTGTCGTTGTTTCCAACGGGTGCGAGTGGTACATCGATCGACTGTTCCAACAACACCACCTGATCTTGGAACGACACAGCAATCCCGGTGAATATTCACCGGAACAGGGACTGCAAATGCGACTGCCGACGACGTCGCCGTTCTTGTCTGAAGAGTTTGGCATCTCGAAGTCTGCAGTCATTCGTGACGCCCTTGAGAACTACAAAACCGTGGCTTTTGCCGGTGATGGTCGCGCCGACTTGGAACCCGCGCTGATGGTGAGGCCGGAGCTTCGTTTCGCGAGGGATTGGCTGGCAACTGAGCTGACGTCGCTTCGCGAGCCGTTCCAATCGTTTTCGACTTGGTCGGAAATCGCCCTGCTACTTGGCCAGGTCAGTGCATGATCCCAGGACAACGTAAGGTATCGATTCCCGGCTTGGTGCGGATCAAGCCGGGTGCCTTGGATCGAGTGGGAATCTACTTGCGCCGAGCGGAGTACCAGCGAGTGGCATTGATTCACAGCGAGGAGTTGCCGGTTGCGATTGTGGATCGTTTGATCCGGGGACTGCGACATGAAGGCATCGAGTCGGCGCACGTCGAAGTCATTCACGAAGCTTCGTACGAAGAAGCCCGCTTGATCGCCGCGGAGCTACCGGACATTCAGTGCATCTTGGGCCTCGGTGGCGGCAAAGCGATTGATGCGGCCAAGCACATTGGAAGCCTCACGAGAACATCGACGATTGCCATCCCCACGTCGCTATCGAACGACGGGTTTTGTAGTCCCCAATCGAGTTTGACTGAGGCCGGAAGGCGTCTCTCGCGAGCGTCCAACATGCCCAGCGGCGTCGTTGTCGATACTGCAGTGTGCCTGGAATCGCCCAAACTGCTGTCGCTAGCAGGCATCGGAGACCTCGTGTCAAAATTGACCGCGGTTCGCGATTGGAAGCTCGCGTTTCATCGCTGTAACACACCCGTCGACGACTTCGCCGCGCTGCTCTCGGATGCGAGCGTGTTCCAATTCATCGACCGACCCGACTTCAATGTCGACGGCATGCGACGACTCGCAACGGCCCTGATGTTGAACGGTGTTGCAATGTCTATTTGCGGCAGTTCGCGTCCCGCCAGCGGCAGTGAGCACTTGATTTCACACGCATTAGACTCGATCAGCCACCGTCCGAGACTTCACGGATTGCAAGTCGGCATCGCTAGCTACTTGATTAGCCAATTGCATGGAATGGGAACGATCGAGATTCAATCGGTGTTCACTCAGACTGGGTTTTGGGAAGCGATCGCGACTGACCCGTTCAGCCGGCGCGAGTGGCGAAAAGCGATTCAATTGGCACCCACGATGAAGGACGATTTCTTCACGATCTTATCGGTGGCGGACCAAACAGAGACCATCATGCAGCTCATTGAAAACGATCCGATTCTGCAAGATTGTTTCGTCGATTGACATTCATCGTGCTGCAAACACTCACGGAATCACTGACGCCACGGCCCTCTCGTAAACTCGATCGGGATATCAATGGACTGCTTTTGTGAAGGCCCATTCCGATTATGAACTTCGTTGTTTGCGCGGCGCCGATCCTCATGCTGATTGTATTGCTGACCAAGCCGCAAGGTTGGCCATCGCATGTCGCGTTTCCGTTCACAACATTAATGGTTTACCTCGTCGAACGGTTGTACTTTGTCGATGATCCCAACATCACCAATGCGACAGTCGTCCGCGGCATCTTGTGGCGTGGACATCACCTCGTCTGTCTCGATGACCTCGTTGGTGAAAGCAACGTTTCCGCTCTGGGATTCGGTGCTCGTGGTGGTCGTGATCCGCAACCCACAATTGGGCATCAAGGCGCCGTTGACCGACGGGACACCGATGTTCGAACTTTTGCTGGGGTCTCTAGATTATCTCAGGGTAAGTCGCTTGGCCGTTCTTACATTTGAAAAGATCATTGGTAGTGACCTGTCTTGAACGTTTGAAACACTTTACGTTTTGGCGCTGCTTCCGTTATTCTTGAAAATTCCAATTGGAACAAAGCCAAGCGTTGCGACATTGCGTCGAATTCTCACACGTCGCGCTTTTGGTCGTGAGCTCACGCATTGCTGTATTAGTGCGGTCGCTATTGCCGACTTAGCAATCGGTCTGCCACTAGCCCAATCCGTCAGGTTCGAGAATTCCAAAGTTGCCAATTCTGTGCACCACGTCGCGCATTCCGTCGTTTGTTCGTGCACTAATGCACGTTTTGGCTAGTAGTAGCGGGTTTCCGGGCTGGCATGGAAACTGCGACTCAAAAGGCAGTTTCATATCTATTGCCTGTCGATTGTTGGAGGTACGAAGATGAAAATTCTACTGCCCGTTGATGGTTCGGATGCAGCAGAGGCAGCTGTTGATTTTGTTTGCTCGCTCGCCGAGGACAATCCAGTTGACGTGATCATAGTTATGGTCGTGTACGAGCCTGTAAAAAGCGATCTACAACTTTGGGCAACCCAGTGGACTGAACAACAACGCCAGCGTGCCGAAAAAATTATTGAACTGGCGAAACAATCTTTGGAGTCGCACTGTCAGTCAGTTTCAACTGTTCGCGAAACAGGATCGATTGTTCCGTGCATTCTGGATCTCGCGAAGAAGTCCAAGGCCGACCTGATCGTACTAGGTGCAAAAGATCATTCAGCCGTCCATCGTGTGGCACTGGGAAGCGTTTCCGATACCGTCGCCACACGAGCGGAATGTTCTGTGGTAGTGATTCGCTCGAGCAAGAGTGAGAAGCATCAACTCGATTCAGTCTTGATTGCCTTTGACAAGTCCGTCGCGTCACGAGAGGCAGTAACGGAACTGATGCAATTGAAGTTGAGTCACGATGCGCGAATCCGCGTCGTAAGCATAGCGCAAACCCCATACATCTACGTCGGTGATGGGTACGTGAACTCGCCAAAGGGTTTGACTCCTGACCAAATCGTTCCAATCAGCGAGGCGGCCGAGAGAATCGCAAGCCAAATTTCCGATCATTTTCCGCAGACTCAGTCAGTGATTCTTGTCGCTGATCATGTAGGTGATGCGATTATTGAAGCTGCGAACGCGGGCAAGGCCGACATAATCCTCGTTGGCGATGCAAGCCGTAGTTGGGTCGGAGAATTTTTTCTCGGCAGCACTTGCAAGCACGTTTTGCGTCACGCTCCATGCAGTGTTTGGATTTCACGGCACCATTGGAAAACGGAAGGTTCAAAAAAAGAACCTGCAGATGCCGCGACAACTTCGATTACCTGATTCTGACGCTATTGAGACATCGGTCCTTTTAGAAATTTTTAGAGACGAGGCGTTAGACCATGCAGAATGAATTTTTCTAGCGGTAATACTCAAGAAACATAACGGCGTCATCGCCAGCGCTGCCCGTCAGGCGGGATTGTCTCGACTAGGTTTAAAGAAGCTGCTTAAACGACAAAGAATTGACGCCGACGATTTCCGTTTAACTTTGCTGCAAATTGTTCTTGTTGCCTGTAGAAGTCCAGTACAAAAATAACATCCCGAGCAAACCGCTGACGGCAGAACCGACCAGAACGCCGATCTTCGCTGTATCGATTCCTTCTGCGCCGAACGCCAGTCCATCGATAAACAATGCCATCGTGAAACCGATGCCGGCAAGAAAACTTCCAGCCGTTAACATCGACCACGAAAGCCCATTGGGTAATCGCGCCAAACCACTCCGTATCACAAGCCAACTGAAGAGCGAGATACCAAATGGTTTTCCAATAACCAACCCAAGCACGACCGCGATAGCGACTGAATCGCCTAAATTGGACAGCTCGATTGGTACGCCTGCGTTAGCCAACGCGAAGACCGGCATGATGACATAAGCACTCCATGGATGCAGCGTCATTTCAAGGTATTCCAGCGGCGAGACCATTTCACGCGTCACTCGTTGGACTTCTTTGACGACGTCAGCGCGATTGCGCCGAATGGACCAACGTGCTGTCTGAAATTCTTCTTTTTTCTCGAGTAAATATTCTCGAAAACGCTCAGGCACCAAGACCGCTTTAGCAGGCGTCATTAGCCCAAGGATTACACCGGCTAAAGTCGCGTGAATCCCCGACTCATGAAGCGCATACCAAGCCACCGCTCCAACAACAATATAAGGAGGAAAACGTCTTGCGCCCAAACGCGACATAAGGTGGACAATACCAATGCAGAGCGTGGCCAGCATGAAATATTGAATTTCAAACGACTCGGTATAGCCCACCGCAATCACCAAAATGGCGCCTATGTCGTCGACAATCGCCAGCGACAGCAACAGCACCCGCAGGCTGTGCGGCACGCGGGGTCCGAGGATTGCTAAACAGCCGACTACGAATGCAATATCTGTCGCCATGGGTATGCCCCAGCCTCGCATTCCTGGCTGGCCAAATTGCAATGACAAATAAAGAGCCGCTGGAACAATCATGCCGCCGATAGCGGCAGCGAAGGGCAAAGACGCTTGTTTCAAGCTTGACAGAGAACCGTGGATGATCTCTCGTTTGACTTCCAATCCGATGACAAAAAAGAAGATCGCCATCAAGCCATCATTGATGACGTGATGGAGCGAGTGATGAAAATGAAATGTGCCCCAGCCGAAGGTCACATCTGTTTCCCAGATCGCAAGATAGCTCTCCGCATAGGGAGAATTCGCTGCGATCAACGCGACAATAGTGCACAGCAATAGTACGATCCCGCTGGTTGCTTCCACATGCAAAAATCTGGCTAGCGGACGCAGAAATCGCTCGATTGGCTGGACTGGTAGAGGGGCAGATATGTCGTCGATTGATCGTGTTGGTTGATTTTGCATTTACGGTGCATTCTCAGGGAAACCTTGCAACATCGCAAGAGAACTTCGACGGCTACGTTTTCACCTTAGACTCCGTACTGGTCAAGCATAATGAAAGCCTGATTCCAAGTGAGTCAATGCACGCGTTGATTAGAGAGCTCAGTGCATCGATCAGTTCGGAAAGTCCACAGGAAGTAAACGATGCCGCGTTAATGGCTGACTTGCTCAAAGTGCACCATTGCAAGCGAGAAGGGTATGTTTGTGCAAGCAGTTTTGCTATTCAACTCCGATATCATCAAATAATCAAAACGTTAGGTGCGTGTCTGAATGACGAGATTCACGCGAGCAAGAGCCTCGGCAAGATCGCTGAACTTTGGATCAACTTGCCAGCCGCGATGGCTTATGAAACTTGAGAGGTCGCTGATCTATTTAGATTTCGACCGTTTGAATTTCAATCGGTCTTCTCCGATCAGTTGAACATAATTGAATAATCGCGTTTTTCATTTGCGTGCAACATGGACGCGACGCCGTTCAAAGATCCAGGCGATAAAAGGCATTGCAGTTGCAACGATGATTGCACAATAAATTTTCGTTAGATGCTGATTCGATTGATCCGTAGAAGTAACCAAATTAACAATTAGACAGATATAGCCAACAAAACAGCCAAGTAAAAGCAGTCCTTCGATTCGCGTAACTTCACCTCCGGTCATAAAAAGCGGTATGCAAATTCCTGCAACGGCGACCATGATCGGAATATCAATCCAGATTGCTGCTTCGGGCACGACAATGCTGGTTGGAGAGATTGAAGCCGTCAGACCGAGGACGCAAAGAATGTTGAACAAATTGCTTCCAACGACATTGCCTATCGCGATCTCACGCTGCCCACGATAGCAGGCAACTATCGATGCAACGCCTTCAGGCAGCGATGTTCCAATGGCTACCACGGTCAATCCAATTACCAACGTGCTGACTCCTAATGAGACTGCAACTTGAGTCGCACCGCTCACTAAAAATCTAGAGCCAAGCGTCAGGCAAAAAAATCCAGCTAGTAGACAGAAGAAATTGACTATGAATTGCAGCTTACCCATAGGAAAATCATGAGTCAATTTTTCATCAAGATCGATTTTGCGAGAAACTTGCCGTTGTCGGCAAATGGAAATCAATAGGTACCCAGCCAGCATGGCCAACAAGATCATACCTTCGTTCCGGCTGAATTTTCCATCAGCGGCCATGAGCCACATCACCAGTGAGGAACCGAACATCAGTGGCAGCTCCCAACGAATTAATTGAGAAGAGACCACCAAAGGCTTAACAACCGCAGCGGCTCCCAAAACAAGTAGCACATTGAAAATATTGCTGCCAACAATATTGCCAATTGCAACGTCAGGGTTGCCGGATAACGTAGCTTGCAGACTGACACCTAGTTCCGGCGCACTTGTGCCAAAAGCAACAACTGTCAAACCGATAAGTAATGGAGAGAGCTTGAACGTTTCTGCAAGTTTGACCGCCCCACGCACTAACAACTCGCCACCGGATACTAGCAGAGCCAGTCCAATCAATATTTCTCCTGTCGTTATTGCCGCTGCTAACAATGAATTGAGCTCCTTGCTTTCTGGCTGTGAATGTGGTTCGTAAAAAGCGCAATCAAAATCGCTCGGGCTGGGTGACAATGTCTGCAAGTAGAGCCTTTTTATCTCTTTTAGACGATTCATAAAAGATCATCGAAACGAAGCCTCTTGACAGAATTCATCGTCACTAAAGCTGGTGGCACGTTGGCAAAAGCGATTTTCTCCATGCGCAAACAGGATTAGCGAGCCCCTGAAGTTGCATCGAGTGTGTTTCACGAATCTGATTGCGTCTGATTGCAACGCGTCCATTTTTTCAAACACTTTGCTAGTTATTAAAATAGCAAAGAAAACAACTCAAAATCCGCAACAACCAAGTCTTGTAGATACTTTGGGAAATTAAAAATTGGAGTTCTGATTGTGGCGAATGGACATGAAGGAGATCAATGAGAAACAAAGGCGTTAGTAATGATCGACCGGCCTTGCGAAATTTTTGAATGCGTTTGCAATCGGTCTTTTGGTTCCGCCGCTTGGCGAATGGTCATATCGTTATTGCGGAGCTGGCAATCGATCGTATTGGTTGGCAACTCTGGATGAGCATATGTCGAAAGGTTTAAGGCCGCGCGCAAGGTAAGCGAGCGACATGGAAAAACGAACAAATGTTGGTCTTGTATTTGAGTATTACGATCCCCTGGTACGACAACGCGTTGCTTGACCGATTCTGAAATGCAAGTATTCTTATCACACTCTCGAAGTTCAAATTTCTTATGTCAATCCTTGCCCTTACGAATAAAGCTCAGACTTAAGACTGGTAAGTTTGGAGCGTGTCGCAAACGACCAATGCGACGACTTGGCGGCCAAAGATAGCCAACAGGAATACTCATGGATTTTTCATGTCGAGTTCGTGTCGATCTAAATTCTCTTCATATCAAATTTGCATGTCTCCTGCTTCTAGTGGGTTGTGACGGCGAACGCAAACCACCTGAGCCTCAAGTGATGAACGTTCGTGCGCAGGTCGTCAGTTATGTTACGTTGCCGCGGACGGAATCGCTGACTGGTCAATTTGAGGCGACAATTCAAAGCGATATGTCGTTCCAAATTGGAGGAAGAATTGAAAAGCGAATTGCGGAGGTCGGGGATCGAGTCGCAGTCGGTGACATACTCGCGCAGCTTGATTCCTTGCAGCAGATTGCAAGCCTCAATGCGGCCCAGGCGAGCTTGAAAGCGGCGCAGGCGACGCTTGAAGAACGCAATTCAAATTTAGCTCGCCTCGAGCAACTGCTTCCCCAGAAGGCGACTTCAAAGCAAGAATATGACGATTCAAAAGCGGCGATGCTGGTCGCAAAAGGCAATGTGAATATCAGCGAGGCCGGCGTTGCGACCGCGCAGTCTCAACTGGCTTACACCTTGCTCAGGGCAACGGTATCTGGTGTCGTAATCGCTCGACAAGCTGAAGTTGGTCAGGTCGTCGGGCCCGGCGAAGCGGTCTTTACAATCGCCGCAGATGGCGGGCGACAAGCGGTCTTCGAAGTGTTTCCGGTCGACTTTTCCGT
The DNA here is from genome assembly GCA_041740995.1 of Pirellulaceae bacterium. Classification (GTDB taxonomy): domain Bacteria; phylum Planctomycetota; class Planctomycetia; order Pirellulales; family Pirellulaceae; genus JBGSKY01. Next base: position 14,677 of record JBGSKY010000141.1, on the reverse strand, counting down.
CAAGCCGATTACCGACAATATTGATCTTTCGCTGCAATCAGATCCGAGCATTAAAGCGGTGGGTGTGATTCGAGAAACTTCCCCTGTGATAGATGAAAAAGACGGAACGATCCGTGTGAAGGTTGCGGTCGCGGACCCACCACCTGGGATGACGCTCGGGTCAACGGTCGTCGGAGTGGCGCATTTCAAACCTTCTGAAGTTGTGTCGCTTCCGTGGACGTCGCTTTCGCGTCAGGGCAATCGACCGGCTGTGTGGGTGGTTGATCCGAAAACCGGCATTGTTTCAAGTCGAAGCGTTGTCGTTGGAAGTTACGTTTCCAGCGTCATCTTAGTCGACTCAGGTCTTGAGACGGGAGATCTCGTCGTTACTGATGGTGCTGAGATGATACGCCCGGGGCAGAAGGTTCAGGCCGTTATAGATTCGCCCGCTTTGGAGATCACGCCATGAGCATTGAGGCTTATGCTCTTACTGTTCGAAGACGTCTTTCCTCGAACGTTTTCATAATCTTTTTTTCGATGGCTTTGGGATTTATTCTCGGGTGTCACGAAAAATCCGAGACAGTCCGCATCAAGGAAGACTTTGTTCGACCCGTTCTTTCTATTGCGGCTAGCTCGCATGCCGGTCCAGCAAATGGCTACAGCGGTAAAGTGGAAGCGCGCTACAGTACGAAATTAAGCTTTAGATTGCTGGGACGAATCATTATTCGTCAAGCACATCTTGGCGACATGGTGAGCCGTAAACAGGTCCTAGCAACGATTGATGGTATTGATCTCAATCTAGCATTGCAATCGGCCCAAGCGTCGCTGGCAATTGCTATAGCGGAAAGCGACAACGCGGCCGTTACATTCGCAAGGCAAGAGACACTGTTGAGTAACAATGCGTCCTCTCAAGCCGACTATGATATCGCAAAACAATCGTTGGAGGCAGCGAAGTCGGCGGTTGAGGAAGCGATGGCCGCTGTCGATAGAGCGAGTGAAAATTTAGGCTACACAGAATTACAATCTGATATGGACGGAGTAGTGACTGGAGTGTTTGCGGAAGTTGGCGAAACGGTTGCGGCCGGCCAAGTGGTATTTTCCGTTGCTGATCCGGGGCAACGCGAAGTGGTGATTGACGTTGGGGAAGAGATGGTATCTTCACTCAAGATCGGAAGTGAATTTCGAATATTGGTGCCACCTCTAAATAATCAATGCCAGGGAAAAGTACGAGAGATTGCGCCTCAAGCAGACGTCGCGACGAGTACAAGACGTGTGAGGATCACTTTGGAAGATGCCTCGGAGGCCTTTCGAATAGGTTCGACTATCAGAGCATTTCCAAACTTTTCGGTCACGGAAAAGATAAGCCTTCCAGGAACGGCGATCCTCGATCGCGACGGCCAAACATACGTTTGGGTTGTCGACAGTCCGAATAAAAAAGTGCGCCAAGTCCAAGTTGATATCTTGGATCGCAATGCGAGCAAAGCGGTTGTCGCAAGCGGCATAAGTCCCGGTGATCAAGTCGTGATCGCTGGCGTACATAGCTTGACAGACGGTCAAACAATTTTGGTTCAATCGGGAGCCGCCTTGTGAGCAATTTCAATCTCTCAGATTGGGCACTGAAACATCGATCGCTCGTTTGGTACTTCATGATCGTTTCGTCGGTGATGGGCCTCTTCTCTTACTTCAATTTAGGAAGAGAAGAAGATCCAGATTTCACAATTAAGACGATGATCTTGTATGTCCAATGGCCAGGTTCAACGGTCGAGACGATGATCAACGAAGTGACGAATCGTATCGAGAAGAAGGTCGAAGAGCTTCCCACGCTCGACTATACAAAGAGCCTCAATCGACCGGGAAGTTCAATCATCTATATCAACCTAAAGGACACCGCGAAAGGTGAAGTTGTCAAGCAATCGTGGCGACGAGTTCGTGAAATTGTCAGCGACATTCAAACAGAACTGCCACGCGGCGTCATCGGTCCATTTTTCAACGATGATTTTGGCGACGTCTACGGAAACATTTTCGCATTTACATCTGACGGACTCTCGCAGCGACAGTTGCGAGACTATGTCGAAGACGCGCGGGCCAAAATTATGCTCGTACGCAACGTTGGCAAAGTCGTGTTGGTCGGCGCTCAAGACGAAAAGATCTATCTAGAAGTTTCAACCCAAAAGATCGCCGCACTTGGACTAACAACAAAAGATGTCACCGATGCGATCCAGTCGCAAAATGCAGTTACGCCGTCCGGTGTCGTCGAAACAGGGGGCGAGCGCATAAGTATCCGCGTCAGCGGCGAATTCGAGTCGGAACAGGATTTGCGCGAACTGAATTTGCGTGTGAACAATCGCTTCTTTCGACTTCAGGACGTGGCAGAAATCCGCCGCGCGTATGTCGATCCGCCCCAAGCTTTGTTTCGCTACAACGGCGAACCGGCGATCGCGCTAAACATTGGCATGAGACCCGGAGCAAACTTGCTAGAATTCGGCGAGGCGTTGCACAAAGAGCTGGACATCATCGAAGCAAAGTTACCGATCGGCGTCGGTGTCCATCTAGTTTCCGATCAACCTAAAATCGTCGAAGAAGCTGTGGGTGGCTTTACCCAAGCACTTTTTGAAGCCGTCGTGATCGTGCTTATTGTGAGTTTCGTCAGTCTCGGACTACGATCCGGATTGGTCGTCGCAATAACTATCCCTCTCGTTCTAGCCATTACGTTTGTGGCCATGGAAATCTTGAACATTTCATTGCAGCGAATTTCGCTGGGCGCGTTAATCATCGCACTCGGTTTGTTGGTTGACGATGCGATGATCGCGGTGGAAATGATGGTCGCGCGACTTGAAGTTGGTGACACACTGGAGAAAGCCGCAACTTACGTCTACACGTCGACTGCGTTTCCAATGCTGACCGGAACTCTGGTCACTGTAGCCAGTTTTTTGCCTGTCGGGATGAATGGAAGTTCGGCCGGTGAATTCACTTTTACGCTGTTCGTAGTTATTGCAATTTCATTGCTCGTTTCTTGGGTAGTGGCCGTTCTATTCGCGCCTTTGTTGGGTGTTACTCTGCTTCCAAAGACGATCCAACACGGTGCGTCTGAAGGTTGGATTCGAAAACTACTGCGGACCAGAACTCCATTGAGCCGATTCCTGAAGTCACCAGCCGATCGGACTTCGTCGCATGACGAGCATATTCCTTCGCACCCAAGAAAAGGGGCGTTCGCAAAACTGTTTGAATGGATGCTGCTGCTTTCAATGCGATTCCGTTGGCTGACGATTCTGATCACAGTCGCATTGTTTGCGATTTCGATTTACAGCATGAAATATGTTCAGCAGCAATTTTTTCCGAGCTCTGATCGGACTGAATTATTGGTCGACATGACGCTCCGCCAGAATGCATCGATCACCAGCACCAAAGAACAACTAGATCGTTTCGAAAAGAACTTGGTTGGGGATGAAGACATTGACCACTGGTCGTCCTATGTTGGACAGGGTGCATCGCGATTCTTACTTTCATTCGACGTGCAACCGGCAACGCCAAACTATGGTCAACTTGTGATCGTTTGCAAAAGTATCGAGGCTCGCGATCGGGTGCGAGAAAAACTCGACAAGATTGTCGCGAAAGATTTTGTCGGCATTGATGCGTTTGTTCATTTGCTCGAAATCGGCCCACCGGTCGGTCGTCCAGTTCAGTACCGTGTTAGTGGTCCTGATATTCCGAAGGTGCGGGAACTTGCTCAAACACTTGCGGCAAAAGTTGGCGACAACGGCTTTGTAAAAGGCGTTATCTACGACTGGAATGCGCCGGGGCGAGTGATTAAAGTTGACGTGTTGCAAGATAAAGCGTCGCAGCTTGGGATAACGTCAGTGTCGATTGCACAAACGCTTAATGGCATTGTCGGCGGCACGAATTTTACACAGATTCGCGACGACATTTACCTCGTTGATGTTGTGGGGCGGGCAACGGACAGCGATCGAGCGTCGATCGAAGCATTACAAAACTTGCAGCTTCAGAACAGCGAAGGAAAGTCGTTTCCACTCGCGGCGATCGCAAGCCTGCGTTACGAGATTGAGCAGCCTATCGTCTGGCGACGTCATCGCTTGCCAACGATTACCATCAAAGCGAGTATTGACGAATCGGTACAACCAGCGACAGTTGTTGCTCAACTGAAAAGCGACGTAGTTGCGTTTGAGAATAGTTTGCCGCTGGGCTATACCGTCGAAACTGGAGGTGCTGTTGAAGAGAGCGGAAAAGGGCAGGGTCCAATTCTGGAAGTGATCCCGCTGATGTTGTTCTCAATTGCAACCATCTTGATGATCCAGTTGCAAAGTTTTCAAAGGTTGATTTTGGTCGTCGCCGTTGCGCCGTTAGGAATAATCGGTGTCGTAGCGGCGCTTTTGCCATCGGGTGCGCCGCTAGGTTTCGTTGCGATTTTGGGAATCCTTGCATTGGTCGGAATTCTGATTCGCAACTCCGTAATCCTAGTCGTGCAAATCGAGACGCTGAGAGATGAGGGCGTTGACCCTTGGGAGGCTGTTGTCGAAGCGACTGAACACCGGATGCGCCCCATTATGTTGACCGCAGCGGCAGCGAGTCTGGCTTTGATTCCGATTTCTCGCGAGATTTTTTGGGGCCCCATGGCGTATGCGATGATGGGCGGAATAATTGTCGGAACGATTCTAACGCTGCTCTTCTTACCTGCGCTTTACGTTGCTTGGTTCCGCATTAAAGCTCCTTCAAATTAAACGGCAGCGAGTTCACCGTCACGTTTGATTCGACAGCGTCGCTGCCGGACGCAGAGCTGATTTGTACCACTGACACTGGCGTAACCGGTAGCAGGGAATGGAAATCTAATTCTGCCACGCTTGAGCAGCATGAAAACGCTTGGCAAGTTACGAGCACGCTCCCCACCGGTTCGACCGCTTGGTTTGTCAACGTTCATTTAGGAAGCCTAACCGCTAGTTTTGAATTCCAGGAATTAAAGTAGGCCAAGCGTTTGGCGTAGTAGAGGTATGGCAATAAGTGAGACCTATTGCTTCTTGCGTATTAAACCTTGCAAAGCGTTGGCAAAAGTCGTCGCTGGCCATGGATTGTTAGCGTGACCCCAAAAAGAAACGAACGCAATCACGGTCGAGGAATCGCTTAGCAAGAACGTCACTGGGGCGACAAATTTCGGAGTCGACAGGAAATCGAGGGACGCCCAATAATGAAATAACGGGCTTTTATGTCTCTTTGGGGGAGATTTTAGTTGCATTCCGTACCATTGCGTGGCAATGTGACCGTTTCGTCGCTTGGAACTCAACTCAACAGCAGCCGAACCCTTTTGGCGGAACTGAAAGGGACAGACCGCTTTTCGGGCCAACACTTAGTTGGGTTAACGGCAGTCTCAGCATCAAACTTTCATTTTAAAAGGCATCATCATGAATCGTTGTAGGTTGTGGATATTGGTGGGTTTGATTTTGATTCCGATTTCACCGGCGAATGCAGCTGTCGTCATCGATGGCGCATTGGGTTCGGATTCATATGGTGGGATCCTTTTCTTTCAAGACACTGCGACCGGGTTTGGAGATAACACCGACAATTCTACAAATGCCGCAAATGGATCGGAAATTGATGGTGTTTACGGAGTCATTGACGGCGGCAATTTGAATATTCTTGTCACAGGCAATATCGAAACGAATTTCAATCGGTTAGTGCTTTACATCGATTCTATTGCTGGCGGGCAAACGACGCTGAACGGTGGTACTGGCGGAGGGTTCAACGACTACAGTGGTTTGGTCTTCGATTCTGGGTTTAGCGCGGATTTCGCACTCATCCTAAATGGTGGCGGTGGACCTGTGGAATACTATTTGGATTTCGGTGTCGTCGGTAGCAGCTCGACATTCCTGGGTGGATCGGGTGTCGGTAGTACAACCATCGCGGGCAGCAATGGAATCAATGTGGGGATCGATCAATCCAATGTCTCGGGCGTGACTGGTGCGTCGATCGTGGGGGCGAATCTTGTGACCACCGGTATGGAGTTCGCGATACCGCTGTCTGTGATTGGCTCACCGACCGGCGATATTCGATTGGCGGGTTTTGTCGCTGGCGGAGGATTCTTGTCGAACCAGTTGATCGGCGGGGTGGGTGGGGCTGGGAATCTTGGAAACTCGCCTGACTTATCGTCGATCGCTGGCAACCAGTTCATCACGATTACAGGTCCGGCGCCTGTACCGGAGCCTATTTCGATCGCGTTGATCGGCCTGGGTTCTATGATTATGCTTTTTCGTGGAAAGTCGCCTGAGTCAGCTTAATGCGTTGCAAGACCGAAGTCTGTTTCCGCTGTCGATCCAAAGCGAGCTGCCGATTTACGTTAACCAACGGCCGTCGTCGTTCAATACAAAAAAACAGCCCGCTTCGGCTCTTGCGAGCCTAACGGGCTGTTCTTAATGCGTCTGTCTTAAGAGCTTGCAGAAGGTTGTTTCCAACCTCACCGCCGCGACAATTGCCTTTGAGGCAATTTAGCGGATGGTCGTGCTGCTAGCTTGAATGACACGACGCTTGCTGTTCAAGTATGCACTTGGGTCAACAACTGGTGCTGGTGCAGCAGGTGCGTACATTGGTGCTGGAGCCGAACCACACGAGCTGCATGGAGCAGCTGCTGCTACGGTGCAGCTATCGCATGAATCGCAACCGGAATCACAACCCTTGTTGCAGCTAAAAAGTTTAGCCAACAGGCCGCAACGCTTCTTTGATCCGCAACCGCTGTCGCAGCTAGCTGGTGCACATGAAGCCATTTCGCAGCCACAGCTTGGATCAGCCGAGCATCCACCGCAAGCTGCCATTTCGCAACCGCAGCTTGGATCAGCCGAGCATCCGCCGCAAGCTGCCATTTCGCAACCACAGCTTGGGTCAGCTGAGCAACCACCACAAGACGAAGCCATTTCGCAACCACAGCTTGGAGCTGCGCAGCAAGACTTCTTCTCATGCAGCTTCTTCAACAAACCGAGCAATGGCTTGTGGCAGTGCTTCTTTGATCCGCAACCAGTGTCGCAGCTAGCTGGAGCGCAAGATGCCATCTCGCATCCGCAGCTTGGATCAGCCGAACAACCACCGCAAGCTGCCATTTCGCAGCCGCAGCTTGGATCAGCCGAGCAACCACCGCAAGCAGCCATTTCACATCCGCAGCTAGGGTCAGCCGAGCAGCCACCCATTTCACAACCGCAAGATGGTTCGCACACTGACGTGTCACAGCATGAGCTTGCGCAGCCGCAGCCGTGTCCGCCGAGCATGCGGTCCAGCAGTCCGAAGCCGAAGCTTTGGCTGACAAGGCTCGCGCCCAGGACCATAGACCCTACTAAAATGTTAATCTTCATCGACAATCATCTCCCTTATGATTTGAACGCCGAAACTGAGTCTTAGGAATCGTTGCACTTCGGCTTAGCTAGAGACCGGTTTCGGCGCACGAAGCCGCCGCCGAAATCGCCCTCTGGCCGGCGTGGCCTTTGAACGCAGAACTGCAGCGAAGCAGCCTACATTCGACTTCGTTGACCGTTCTCGCAAACTCAATCGCTAATTTCTTAGCAACCAAATTCACTTCCTCTGTACAAACGCAACCACAGCGAAATACTGCGGCCTCCTTATCTCGAACATCGGTCAACTTGACTAGCAAGCTGAGTGGCGTTCCTTCCAATGTTCGACAAGAAAAATCCGTTACGTTGGTTCCGGCTTCACGATCAGCCGGACGTAACATGGTTAGTCTTGGTGCGTTTTGTATCGGTCCCCTTTTCCAAAGCGCTTGAGCTACCGATGCCATTTTTCCGCAAATACCCAAGCCTGCCGAGCTTAACAAAATGGGCTGACTTTACGCCCTGCGTTAGCTGCCCAGAATGTGCGGCCGCACAGATTACCTAGACACATGCCGGTGTCTCAACTCGCAACCAAATTAGTCATCAAACCGCGTTCAAGTCTGCGCAAACAGAACAGTCGATGTCAATCGATTTAACTGTCTAAAGCGCCCGGCTCGGCCTGCGTGGTCGAGGAAGACAGCTCAAAAGAGGCCGTCGGCAACTGTCGACGATAGTTGCGCTTGCTGCGGTTCGCATGGTGGCTAGGTTTGGAATCTAAAACCACGCGAGAACCACAAATCAAATCATGCACCGATCGGCGGTCGGGCGACGAAATCGCACAGATCACCTCGGCAAGCAATAGGAGCAACACTATGACATACGTTATTTCGTTGACTAACGAAAAATAGATGCCTCCAAATAAGCCCAATGGGATCAACCAGCCGGTCGTGTTGCGAAAAACTGCTCGCCACAACGCAAGCCGGCGACTTAACAGCAGGCCATGTTGTTCGGTTACGCGCAATTGAAAAAGGTATTTGCCGGGCGTCCGCCAGCCCTTACGCGTCATCTGAATGGCGGCCAATGGAACAACCAAAGCTGCTAAAGCGATCGCGAGATTCCAAGGCTTGAGCGTCGCGCCATAGCCAGCATATTTCGCCATCCATACTTGAAGCATGTAGATCAATGCGCCGAACGGAAAAAAACAAGCAAGCAAGATCGCTTGATCGATTGCAAAGGCGGCGGCACGCAATGCAATGCCAGCAATCGTCGTGTTGACCGGTTGAATCAACTCCAACTCACGTAAAAACTTGCCGTAATCTGGATATCGTTGCTGTGGATCTTTCGCCAGCAAACATTCCAAGATTGGTCGCAGTTCAGCGGGAATTTCTGTCGGCCAAGGTTCCGGAAATTGCACTGCTTCGGTCGCATGGGTCCGCAATTGCTGGCGAACACTCTGTCCGTCGAAAGCGTACGGCAAACGACCAAAGGCCATCTCGAACAAGGTCACACCAACTGCATACATGTCGCTTTGAACTGAGACTTGGCAAGTCTCCAAAAGTTCAGGGGCCATATAAGTGGGCGTTCCTGAGAGCGGCAGATTCTCATTTATTTCAAGTGTCGATCGCGCCAGTCCAAAATCAGACAGCTTTACATTCCCCGCCTCGTCCAAAAGCAAATTGTTCGGCTTGATATCGCCATGAACAATGTTGATGCGAGAAGCGTGTTCTAGCGCTCGAACCAATTGCAGGCTGATGTCAATCATATCGCCATAGGAAATACGGCCCTCTTCAAGCCGGTTTCGCAGGGTAGAACCATTGACCAGTTCCATCGCCAAAAAAGGTTCGTCGTCGGTCCGTCCGACATAATAAATCGTCACAATATTGGGATGATTAAGTCTCGCTTGCGCGACAGCTTCTCGAACGATTGCTGCGGCAGTCGAATGATGATCCCTTCCAAATTTGATCTCGTTGATGACTTTGACCGCCACATGCCGCTGCAATGAAGTATCCAGCGCTCGGTAAACGGCTCCCATGCCACCACGGCCCAAAACGTCTTCTAAAAGAAAGTGGCCGAGCATTAGCCCGCGAAGCTTGCCTGCTGCCGCAGCATCGCTGACGAAATTTGACGCTCTTTGGCCACCGGTTTCGAGTGAATCGAACTCTTCCACCGACAGCGTCACCGCTTCGGCGTTACGCGCTCTCACATTCACGACATGCCCACAACCGGGGCAGGCCGTGGCGATTGTTGGATCAATCCCAAAGCGGTCGCCACACTCGCAAGAATAATATTGCGAGTCACTTACCTCACGAAGTTGTTCTGCGTTTGGCTCGGCACGATTGGAGACTCTGACGCCGTTTTCGTCGGAGGTAGTAGCCGATGAATTCGCCGTCGGATTGGCCTCAACTCGATCAGTATCAAACGGATCGGTGGGAACAAAATGGCCGACTTTTGGAAGATCACTTTCGGCAAACCCCGATCGTGAATCAGTTGCAAACATCGACGGATGGATCGAGGAGTCAGCCACTTAGCTAAAAGGCTTAGAGAAATCAGTTAAAAATACGCCGCCGACCGAGCACTTGATTATACCCCAATCAATAGGCCCAGTAAGTATAAGTCTCCTTTAAATTGCGTTATAAGGCAATCTTGGCGACTAGAACTCCTTACCAGCGACCTTTGACATAAAATCGGATGTGCAGACCGCCACAAAACAGGATAGAATCGATCGGCCAAGTATTCGGTAACTTCGAAATTCGCAGTCGATTCCTCTGTTTTCAATACCTGCCTGCCCCGCCTGCCCACCCTTCACTAAGGCATTAATAATGCATTTCGCTGCCCCTCGCCGCGTGAACTCAATTGCCCATGCGAGTCTTTCGCTGCTTTTGATCTTTTCAAACTCTACGCCACTCCAAGCTCAAACTTCAAAAGACGCCGACAACACGCAGTTAACTGCGTCTGGACGATTGGTCAGAAGCTTGGAACCGACGACACCGCCAGAAGAGTATGGTTTGGGCGTACGTTCGACTGAACCGCGAAACCCGCTGGACGAACTGCGTGGCTTTCGTGTACCGGACCAACTAACCGTCGAACTCGTGGCCAGCGAACCAGCGATTGCAAAACCGTTGAACATGGCCTTCGATTGGCGCGGCCGGTTGTGGGTCACTCAAACATATGAGTATCCATACCCGTACGACGCCGCACGCGATCCTGAGCAGCGCGGTCCGAAAGATTCGATTGTGATCCTTGAAGATGTCGACGGTGACGGCTATCGCGAAACTGCGACGACGTTTGCCGACGGACTAAATATTCCAATTGGTATTTTGCCATTTGAAAACGGAGTATTGTGCTTCAGCATCCCGAACATTTATATGTTGCGGGATACCGACGGCGATAACGTTTGCGACTCGCGAGAGGTCGTGCTTGGGCCATTTGATACAACGCGAGACACGCACGGGATGGTCAACTCGCTTCGCTCGTCGCCAGATGGTTGGGTGATGGCCAATCACGGCTTCAATAACAACTCGAAGGTCTCAGGAACCGACGGACGGCTGGTCACGATGAGCAGCGGTAATGTCTTTCGCTTCAAACCAGACGGCTCATCGGTCGAACTTTACGCTCAAGGCCAAGTCAATCCATTTGGAATGACAATCGATCAATGGGGAGAAGTGTTCACGGCTGATTGTCACAGCAAGCCGATTTCACAGGTCATTCAAGGCGGATGCTACCCGAGCTTTGGCCGTCCGCATGATGGCCTTGGATTTATTGCTCCGGTAATGGATCACTTGCATGGCTCGACTGCTATTGCCGGCCTGGAACTTGGACAGGGCAGCAACTTGCCAGCGGAGTTTCAATCACGATTTTTCAGCGGCAACGTGATGACCAGCCGGATCAACAGCAATCAAATCGATCGGAGTGGATTGAGCGTTCGGGCCATTGAACAACCCGACTTGCTTACCAGCGATGACTCCTGGTTTCGGCCAGTCGATGTACGACTTGGACCAGATGGTTGGCTCTACGTGGCCGATTTCTACAACCGTGTCATCGGGCATTACGAAGTTCCTTTAGATCACCCAGGCCGAGATCGTTTTCGCGGTCGCATTTGGCGGATTGGCGTCAAGTCTGAAGTATCGTCGCCATCGACTGAATTGGCCAGCTCACTCAATACCATTGCTAATTGCGTCGCTACATTGGATGACAATAATCCAACGCTTCGTCGTCTAGCAATGCAGCGAATCGAAGAGATAGTAAACGCAAACCCAGCGACGATCAGCCAGTTGCTACAAGGTCCACTGACATCGAAACTGGAGACGCCACAAGCCAAATCAGCGGTGGCTCGTCTGCAAAGTGAGCTAACACCGATAGACGATTGGTTCGAACCAAATTTGAACGCCTGCGAAGACCCAGACGCAATTGTTGCGGCCAGCGCTTGGCAAATCTTTGCTGACTGGACGGCCAGCTTTCCACACGATGATTCGGCCATCGCCACAGCCAAGCCGAACTTGAGTGAGACACTTGCGTCACGGGCTATTGAAGCGGTCAGAAATTGGAAGTCGAGTCCGCATGCAGCCGCTGCCGCTGCCCGCGTATTAGCCAAGATTGGACGAGCGAATGATGTGCCACCAATGTTGCAAGCGATTGCAGATTGCAAGTCAGTCGACCCGATGATGTTCGCAACCTTGCGAATTGTTGTCCGAGAAATGCTGAATCGTCCGCTCGTCCGATCGGAACTGTTTGTTCATTGGACGTCATCCAATTTGTGCCAGCCAGATTCTGCGAAAACTTCTTCTCCATCGACCTCGAAAACCGAGAGCACGCTTGAGCAATCTGGTCGGTCTTCGCCTGACATCGAAATGGACAGCAAGCTTGGGCACGAGCTATTTCAGATCATGATCGCATTACCGGCAACACAGTTCCCTGCCGAGGCCGGATTGGCATACGTCTCGAAAAATTTCACTCAATTGGGACTTCGCGATGAAGTCCTGCGTTCGATCGTGACAGCATTGCCGGACGACCAAATCGATGGGCTACTTTGTTTAATGGATGATCGGTTGTTAGATATGCCGGACATGCATTTGCTGCATTTGCGAACGGTCATCAACGTGCTGCAACAGCAAGCTCGGCTTAAGCCCGCTGTTCAACAACGTGCAGCGGCGGTACTGGCTAAATATTTCCAACGCGTACTGCTAGACGACTCGGATTCGTCCGTCAGTCAGCTTATTAGCTGGTCGTCCAGCGGTCCCCAACGCAGCAATATTCTTGACGGCACATCCGCTCGCGTGGCTAGCTGGCCACTGGACACGCGACCGACTCAGGAATCTAACGGTAGCGTTAGCCATTTGATGTTCAGCTCGTTTCCGTTAGGCGAGTCATACACCGGCTCGCTTCGAAGTGGACCTTTGACGGGAATATCAAAGCTACATTTTTATCTCTCTGGACACAATGGTTTGCCAACCGAACCAGACAGCCATCTCAACCGCGTTGAATTAGTGGACGGCATATCAAGAGAAGTTTTGCAAATTACATTTCCACCTCGCAATGATGCGGCCATCAAAATCGAATGGGATCTCCAGCCGTATCAAAGTAGACCTGTTTTCTTACGCGTCGTTGATGGCGATGCCGGTGGAACATACGCTTGGCTTGCTGTTGGCGGATTCAGCACCAAACGTTTGGATGTGGCTCGCGAAAGAGAAGACTTCGCAAATGCTTTAGAGTTGCTCGGACAGGTTGGTGGCTTTGACCAGTCGCCGGATATTGTCATGCCTGAATTGCCGCGTTCGTTTGATCCTCGGTATCGTCTGGAGTGGCAGTTGCGATCGAAACGGCAAGTCAACTTAGCGGACGCGCTGGCAATCCAAGCTTGGGACGCGGGGCATTTGGACCTTGCTATCAGTGCACTAGATGATTTGGCAGTCAACCGCTCGTCCGATGAATTGTCACTGCTGCAAGCTTTGGCAATGCGATCCGATGCGATTGCTCAGCAGCAACTGGCAAGTTTTCTCGCGAGCCAATCTCGCTGGCATGAAGCCTTACTAGCTGGCTTGAATAACGGGTGGCTCGCTGCAAGTTCGATCGAAAAACTTACCAGCGATTGGTGGGAAGCAAACCGTGCAAATTCAATCATCCAATCTATCGCTGAGTTTCGGCCAAGCCAAGATGAAAAAGACAAACAACGAGCCGAACGATTTATTCAGCGGCGAACGGAAGTCGTCGCATTAAACGGCGACACGGAACGTGGTAAGGCGTTGTTCGGCCAGCATTGCGGGCAATGCCATCAGTTCGCCGGTCAGGGCAAGGTCGTCGGCCCGCAGTTGGAAGGCGTGGGCGGTCGGGGATTTGAGCGTTTGTGCGAAGACATATTGATGCCTAACCAAAACGTCGATCATGCATTCTGGACCACCGCGATTTTGACCCAAGATGGCCAGGTCCTTTCGGGATTAGTACGTCAGCGGGACGATGTGAAGCTTGTAATGGCTGATGTCAAGGGAGAGGAGCGATCAATCGAACTATCGAGCATTGAAGAAGAGAAACAGACACGACGTTCGCTAATGCCAGAAAACTTCGATGAAATCCTGTCAGCCCAGCAACTTTGTGACCTGATCCGCTATCTTCAAATCCCGATCAAACAAAAATGACCAATTCCCACCCGCCAATTTTCGCGTTATGAATTAGAATAGAGGGACGCATTTTGTTTAAAAAATCGGTCATACGTGACCGAACCGCATTGATTGGCTCAAAGATAGGGACGTACCTTGGACCGTTTGGAAATGTTGAAAGACGGATTGCCTTTCAAGAAAGCTGATGACTTATTCGACAAAAGCTCGATGAGTTTTGGATCGCACCTCGAGGAGCTTCGTCGCTGCCTGATTTGGGCGATTGGGTTTCTTTTTGGCGGTATGTTGATCGGACTGCTTTTTGCCGAGAGTGTTGTCAACTATGTGCAGACTCCGCTCAAAAAATCACTTGATGAATTTTACGCTGACCGAGCCAGCCGTTTGGTAGAGATGCGCGGCGGCGGTGTGCTGCCTCAAAATTTTAAAGACTTCTTAATTGCCAGCAGTCTGACCGCAGAACTTGTTTACCTAGCGCCCGCCGAGTTAATTTACCCTGCTGATGAAAGCCAAAATGCAGTCAGCGATTCTGAATCAACGCCAGCGATTGACGGCGCCGCTACCGAAGTCGAAAGTCCATCATTGACCACGGAGCAGCAAATCGTGGCAGATCGCGCCAAAGAATTGATGGAGCAGAAATATCAAGCGCCAGAACTTGAAAAGTTGAAACCGTATTGGCGTGCTCAAAAGATGCCAGCCAATACCGAGGCCTTGGGTTTGCAAGAGCCATTTATGATTTGGCTCAAGGCAGCTTTCGTTGTGGGTGCAGTGATT
>JBGSKY010000140.1:0-2182 GCA_041740995.1 Pirellulaceae bacterium | reverse complement strand
CTATCATCAAGGTTTTTGCGTGAGAAAAATCCAATTATTGGTGCGCAAATGCATTGACTCTTTCGGTCGACTCTGGTAACGTCGGTATTTGAAGGGTGGACCTCTTTTCAATTCACCGGTTCTTAGCATCTTTTCGTCGGTTGCGCCATCTCGTCAACTTTTTTGCTTCAGCCACGCATTACATTACAATCCGCGGTATTGCTCGGAGGGAGAAGCTTTTATGTGCACGTACGAATGTATTGGCAAGATAACCAATCGCGGTTTGTCCTGTGAGATGGTGAGCCACGTGCGTATCGGCTGTAGTCGCCGCGGAGAATGGCATTTGTATCACGATCACCGCAACTTTCGTTCTGGCGAACACGTATTGATTCCAACGCAGCCTTATGTGTCTCCAGCTCATCCGTGGCAACGTACGAATACGAAACTGAAGCAACGTCAGGTCAATAAGCAGTCTGGACCATCGGGCTTCACGCTAGTTGAGCTCCTTGTTGTAATCGCGATTATTGGGGTTCTTGTGGGCTTGTTACTTCCAGCCGTTCAGGCGGCGCGCGAGTCGGCGCGTCGGGTGCAATGCACGAACAATCTCAAGCAGCTCGGTTTGGCCCTTCTCAATTACCACGATGCAAGGAAGCGGTTTCCGGCAGGTGGAGAAAACGGTTGGACGCGTAACAAAGACAACAGCTTCACGCAAACCTCTAATCGATTCCAGTATCCGGACATTAATGGCTGGGCTGATAATCGCGGAACATGGATCGTACAGATTCTCCCGTATATTGAAGCGAGCGCTATTTACGATCAGATCCCAAGATTGGAAAGCAATACCGCACCAATAAACAAATGGTTGGCGAAAATCGGTCTTGTACCACCGCTGTTGACTGTACTGCGGTGTCCTAGTGACGGTTATGAACCGACAATGCCACACTCGAACTACACTGGCAACATGGGGCCTACCTGCACGGGAGGTTACTGCAACGCCATCAAGTTTGTGTGCGAAGATACAGGGTTCCCTACTTCGATCGATCATCAAAATCCCGTGTGTGGTACGGACTGCTCTCTGTACGGAATGTTGAGCAGAGTTGCATTTGCCAAAATTGCCATGAAGGATGTTCTGGATGGCACCAGTAAGACATTTTTCGTTGGAGAAAAGCTGGTCGATAGAGAGGGGCACAGCCGGGACATTGGTCCAGGAGCGAATGTGGGCTATTGGGCTGGCGCGAATGGTGGTACCGCCCATGGCAATCCGATTATTCCACTCAATTATCCTACGAACCCGAACTCAGATAATTGTGATCAGCCAGAATTTGACGCTTGGAATCTAAATACCTCAATGGGATTTGCTTCGTCGCATCCGGGAGGGGTCAATTTTGTGAATGTTGATGGATCAGTCATATTCGTCAATGAGACAACCGGGGAGCGCACTTTGGCGCGCTTGGGTAATCGAATGGATGGCGAAATTATCAACGAATGAGTAGCGCCCTCTTATGTGCAGGTCCCTCATATGTATGGAGCAGCCCGATTGTTTGGTATTCCCATCCTCGCATTAGAAAAGAGTTAGGTAGTGTGGGCAAAATGAAATCGCTTAACTTGATCGTTAACACTCTGAACATTTCCACAAGATGCCGTTTACGAGGATCTGCGCATATATTGATAGCATCGATGATCGTGCTTGCTGTACCTGGCTGCGGCAAACACGAATTGCTTGATTTAACAGCAACAGTCTACCTGGACGGGCAGCCGTTAGAGGGGGCGTGTGTCACTCTTGTTCGCCCGGGCTCTGGAACGACTGATTCCGAGGGCATTGCAACATTCACGACTTTTGTTTCCGATGACGGGGTCTTGCCTGGTTCCTATAAGGCAATCGTCATCAAGTCTCCTCAAAGTGCAGAAGAGGAGTTTGCTACCTACGACCGGAACAATCCCGAAGATCTTGAGCGCATACTTGCTCGCGAACGGTCGGGCAATGTGGCATATACTCCTACAGTAATCCCTCGAGTCTATCTCAGTCCTGATACGACCCCTCTCTCGTGCGAAGTCTCGGAGGAGAAGACTGAGGCCTTGTTTGAATTGAATAGCTCTTACGGAAAGAAATAGAAATGATTCACTCGTCGAGGATTTCCTTCCTGCGAATGCTCTCACGAATAAGTTGCTTACTGATTACAACTTGCTTCTTGGGGCCCTTTGA
>JBGSKY010000139.1:0-10510 GCA_041740995.1 Pirellulaceae bacterium | reverse complement strand
GCTTTTCCTAGCCACAACGATCGTTGCGCCCGCGTTATTGCTAGCGATCGGACTTGTTCCATCTTCCTTGGCAAACCAGCATGTCGTTGCAATGCGTCGCTTGGCCAGCGGAACTACCGTTCTTGCACTATCGATGGCAATCTTCGCGGCGATCTTGCTTGCAACGACTGGAACGCTGCATCAAACGTTGCTGCCCGGTGGTACGGAGCTGTTCTTCAATCCTGCGGTCTACTTTGACAGTTTGACCGCGACGATGTTGCTGCTGGTCAGCTTTATTGGCTGGGTGATCGTTCGCTTTACCATGCGTTATCTGGATAGCGAGCCGACGCAAGGACAATTCGTTCGCTGGATCTGTTTTACGTTAGGCTCGGTCATGACGCTGGTCGTTTCAGGCAATCTGTTAATGTTCGTCGCGGCGTGGGTGATGACCAGTTTCGGCTTGCACCAACTGCTAACGCACTATCCTGATCGGACATCTGCGGTTTTGGCGGCGCGAAAAAAATTCTTGATCAGCCGGATTGGTGATGTCTTCTTGTTGATTGCAATCGGGCTGACTTATGCAACGTTTGGGACGTTTGACTATCACCAACTGTTTACAACGATAACTGACCTAGGGTTGTCGGCCAGCCAGCAACAGTTGATTCCCTGGATCGGGACCTTGATTGTTTTGGGTGCAATGACCAAGTCGGCTCAGTTCCCGTTTCATAGCTGGTTACCGGACACGATGGAAACACCGACTCCCGTTTCGGCACTGATGCACGCCGGGATCATTAACGCGGGCGGTTTCCTAGTCATTCGGCTCAGTCCCTTGGTCGCGATGTCGCAGCTTGCATTAGGTTTCCTCGCAATCATCGGAGCGATTACCGCGTTGTTGGGCGCAATCGTCATGACAACGCAAACCAGCGTCAAACGCAGTTTGGCTTATTCCACGATGGCTCAGATGGGCTTTATGATGTTGCAGTGCGGACTTGGTGCATTCTCTGCAGCGCTACTGCACATTGTCGCTCACTCGCTGTACAAAGCGCATGCGTTTCTTCGCTGTGGCAGTGTAATTGATAACGCGATGGGCGTTCGCATGAAGCCAGTCGCATCAAGATTTGTGCTGCCAGAAATCGTAACATTGATGCTCAGTGCAACGGCGGCCGCGTTGATCACAGTGGGCAGTGCGTGGGCGTTTGGATTCTTGGACCATGAAAAGCCCGGTGGGTTAGTTTTAGGCCTGATCATGATCATCGCGTTGACGCACTTGATCAGTCACGCCATTGAAACCGGTAATGTGCGGTTGGCATCCAGCGGGCTCGGCTCGGCGGTTTGCATTGGCCTTTCATATTTCGCGGCCTACAAGTTGATTGATACGATTTTGCTCTCCTCGGTATCACGTGCAACGGCACAGATGTTGAGTCTGGACAGTCTCTTTGCGACGCTGATTGCGATCGGTTTTGTGTTCGTGTTTTTGATGAACGTTCAAATCGAACATTTACGGCAAGCCCATCTATTTCAGTCGCTCTACATTCACGCGTCCAACGGTTTTTATCTCGACATAGCGGCTCACAAAGCGACGGCCCGCATTTGGCAGTTGTTCACTCCTAACAAGCGCAAGATCGCTTGAGCAGGTCCAATCCGTTCGGCTAGCAAATCTGCGTCAGCACTTGAATTTCTAGCGATACTGACATTTAAAGAAAGAACAATCACATGAACTTCAAAAATTCAATTTCCATTGAAGAGCTCCGCCCATTGATCCAGTACGCGACTGGTGTCATCGCTCCGGTTTGGCCGCTGGAAGATTACGTTGCAGTGAATCCGTTCGTCGGCCAGACCGCTCAACAATTTTTGGAAGTGCGCAATCAAACGCGAGCGATTCGTCCGGCGGAGATGTTGATGCCAGCAAGCTACTATATCGAACAGTTTGATCGCGGCTTGGTGAGTGCCGAAGACCGTTCAGCGGCTTTGAAACAGTGTCTCAGCGAATATCCCGACATCTATGAACGGTCGACGATCGAGGAACTTGATTCGACGTTGGAACACGCCGCACAGTCGCCGCTTTTACCCTCTAGCGAGCGATCGATTTGGACAATCGCTGAGTCGATTGACGGCGATGGTCAATCGGAATGGTCAAGCTTGATCGTGAACGAACTTTCACGACACTGTTCGGCCCATTTTGATCGTGGACAATCGATCTGGGCTAGTCCATTTCGCAGTCAGGAACTGTTTGCCGCTTGGAAGAAGATTGCCGCAATTGATCTGCGAATGGAACGTTTCGGCGTGGCAGGTTTTCGTTCGTTGGTCGCAAGTTTACCATCGGATCCTGTCGAAGCAATCGCGAAACTACTAAGCGAGATTGAGCTTCCAAGTGACCGGTTGAGCGACTTTCTGATTTGTCAGTTGCAGTCGATTGCTGGTTGGTCCGCGTTAGTTCGATATCGTGTGCGAGCATCGGAAATGTCAGGGCAATCGAATAACGAATTGATTGGCTTGTTGGCCATGCGACTGACGTATGACATCGGACTGGTTAAGGCCGGATTCTTCGATGGCAGGCGACAATTGTGTACAACCGAACGGTTTGCTGCGATCGATCATCAAACGACCGCTGCGCGATACTTCGGTCAGGTCGCGAGCGAGGCTGCCTTTCGACGAAATGTGATTGGTAAACTGCGAGCGACGGCAAACGAAAAATCGAACGTCGAGACGGTGAGCACTCGGAAATTGGCGCAGATGGTGTTTTGTATTGATGTGCGTTCTGAGATCATTCGACGCAGCTTGGAAAGCGTTTCATCAAGGATTGCAACTTACGGCTTCGCGGGATTTTTCGGTTTAGCATTGGAGTACGTCCCGCTGGGTGAAAAAACTGGCGCCGCCCAATGCCCTGTATTACTGAAGCCCGCGTTTTCGATTCACGAAAAGGTTCGCCAGGCCGACGGTTCGATCGACGCCAGCATCAATTCGGGCTTTGAGCAAGAGCGTTTGATTGTTCGCGCTCGACGTCAGCTATGGAAACTTTTTCAGTATTCAGCGGTCTCAAGTTTTTCGTTTGTTGAATCGATTGGGTTGAGCTATTTCGCGAGTTTGTTAAGAGATACATTCGGTTATTCCACCGACCGAACAATTACTTCGCTTGATGGTGTACCGACGTCGCAGCAGGATCGGCTGGGGCCAGCGATACATGCTTGCGAACATGGCGGCTTGGCAACAAATCAGCAGATCGAAATGGCACAAGCGATCTTGCGAAACTTGGGACTTACTAACGAATTTGCTTCTTTAGTCGTCATGTGTGGTCACGCTAGTCAAACGGTCAACAATCCATATCGAGCCGGCTTGGATTGCGGTGCTTGCGGTGGTCACTCTGGCCAGTCGAACGCGAGAGTGGCGGCTGGCATTCTGAACAATCCGCACGTGCGTGCTGGGTTGTTGCAACGAGGAATCGAAATTCCGGCTGACACATGGTTTCTGGCGGCGGTACACAATACGACGATCGACGAAATCGATTTCTTTGATGTCGAACTTATGCCCGAATCTCTGCAAGCTGCGTTTGATCAGTTGCAGTCGGACACTCGCCAAGCAGGTCGCTTGACGCGAATCGAGCGAGGGACGCGGTTGCGAGAAGCGAACGAATCGAAGATTGCAAATCGTAGTCGAGATTGGTCCGAAGTCCGACCCGAATGGGGCTTGGCCGGCAATGCGGCGTTTATCGTCGCGCCGCGCGAACGGACCCTGGGTGCAAAGCTCGATGGTCGGACGTTCATGCACAGCTACGACTTTCGTCAAGACAAAGAGTTCAAAGTACTTGAACTGATCATGACAGCGCCAATGGTTGTTACGAACTGGATCAATTTGCAGTATTACGCCTCGACGGTTGACAACCGCGCGTTCGGAAGTGGCAATAAAACGATTCATAACGTCGTCGGCCAGCTTGGTGTCTTACAAGGCAATGGAGGCGACTTGATGACTGGCTTGCCGTGGCAGTCGGTTCATGACGGAGTCAAGTTCCAGCACGAACCGCTGCGACTGACAGTCTTGATCGAAGCACCGATCGAAGCGATCGATCAAATTGTGGCCAAACACCAATTGGTGGCTGACCTAGTCAACAATGGTTGGCTCTACTTGATGGCTATTGAGGACGAGCAAGAGTTAATTTACGTACCGGGAACTGGCTGGACCGAATACGATGCCGTTGCGACGCTTGAAAACGAAGAATTCGATGCGCTAACGGTCTAGCGTCATTGACGCCAAGGGCGATACGCTGATCGAAACGGTGTGCTACAATCCCGGGCCATGCAATCAATTGCTCGTGAGCCCGCGTAGCGAGTTAAATGGGAAAATGATTGCCGACGATCAATCCTCTACCCAAGCCGTTTTCATGAGCACACTTCCATCCGGGCAGCCTATGCCCGTGTCGACCGGCGAATCCGGAACGACCGAGCAGCATCGCGAGCCGCCAAAGACGATCTTCCAAATTTTTGGGAAGCTTGGGCCGGGTCTAATCATCGCTGCAGCGATTGTCGGAAGCGGTGAATTGATTGCAACGACTTTGACTGGTGCCAAGGCAGGTATCTCGCTGTTGTGGCTGATTGTTTTAGGATGTCTGATCAAAGTTTTCGTACAAATCGAAATCGGACGCGCGACGATAATTACTGGAAAACAGACGTTGTCCGCGCTAGATACGATTCCTGGCCCACGAATTCGACGTCGTGGAAATTGGTTGGTGTGGTATTGGTTCGCGATGTGGATCTGCAGCATCTCGCAATTGGGCGGCATCGTCGGTGCGTGCGGTCAGTCGTTGGCGATTGTGTTTCCGATCACGGCCCAAGGCAGGTTGAATGTCGAGCGGAATCACGAGACGATCGAGCGACAATTAGCGACTGTCGCTCCCGACGTCGCACTTGCTATCGAAGCAGAACCAGCACTTACGCCGGAGGAAACAACTGCGGCAGCAAATGATCAAGCTGACTTAAAGGAGGCGGCCAGCGACGAAGCGGCGAAGCTGGAAGTCGGATCGATAGACGATCGTTTGTATTGCATTCCCATTGCGATTTTCACGTCTATTTTATTGCTGCGTGGAAGGTACAGCGTCATTCAGTCGGTTTCGACCGCGTTGGTGGCCGTCTTTACCGCTGTGACGCTTTGGAACGTGATCATGATTCAGCGATTACCTAGATGGCAAGTAACCGGCGCAGAGTTTTTGCAGGGACTTTCGTTCGGATTGCCGCCAGAGAAAGATTGGTCCACTGCGCTGGCCGTCGCGCTTTCGACTGTCGGAATTATCGGCGTTGGCGCGGCCGAGCTGATTCAATATCCCTACTGGTGTCTTGAGAAAGGATATGCTCGTTGGACTGGTAAAAATGATGGCAGTGACGCGTGGCTTCGCCGAGCCAAAGGTTGGCTCCGGGTCATGCAGTACGACGCTTGGTGCTCAATGGTTGTCTACACTTTTGCGACGATCGCATTTTATATTTTGGGCGTCGCGATTCTACATCGCAGCGGGTTGATTCCCGCAGATTCGATGCTGCTTCAAACGTTGATGACGATGTACAAGCCAGTTTTTGGCGCATTTGCAACGCCTCTGTTTATTGTTGGTGCGTTTGTGGTTCTTTATTCGACATTCTTCGTCGCCAACGCGAGTCATGCACGGACGTTTACTGACGGGCTGTGCGTCATCGGTGCGATTCCAGATCGAATGGAAACGCGGGCGTTTTGGGTTCGCCTGTTGAGCGGCGCATTTCCAATTTTGTGTTTGCTGATCTATTGGATTTACCCGCGACCGGGCGTTCTCGTTCTGATCAGCGGCGCCGCGCAGACGTTAATGCTGCCGATGCTTGGATTTGCGGCACTCGTGTTTCGCTATCGTGACACGCCGGTTGGATTGCGGCCCAGCATAGTTTGGGATTTCTTCTTGTGGGCCAGCGTGGCGGTCATGTCGATCATTGCCGCTTGGTCATTGTTCACTTACATCAGTAAGATTGCGGTCTAGCCGCATTTCAGTTTGATGGACCATCGCCCGCGGATACTGATCGATTGCACGCACACGTTGGCCAGCGGACTGCGAACGGGCGTCCAACGAGTGGTCCGGCGAGTGATCGAGGAAGGCTTATTGACCAATGCAAATGGTGATCGGCAAATCGTACCAGTCGTTCGCCGTGGACGATGGCTTGTTGAAGCAACTGAAGATCAACTTTCTAGCCAGCTTGCTTGGGCAGCAAGCACTGATGCGGCCTTTCGGTTGGACATCACAAGCCAAATGCCGACGACGATTGAGCGGACGCTGCAACGGATTTGTGCACTGACCGGGAGTCGCAAACTACGAAAGTGGTTGCTGCCAGCTCCTGGTCGATATGGGATCTACAAGTGGCCGCTTCGGAACTTCCATGCCTGCAACATCGTGGTTCCAGTCAATGCGATCCGCTGGCGAAGGGATGATTGGTTGCTGCTACCTGATGCATATTGGTCGATGCCCGAGATTTGGCCGATCGCAAGAATGGCGCGGCGATGTGGAGTGAAAGTCGCTGCGATCGTTTACGATTTGATTCCCATCACGCACCGCGAGCTGTACCCCGCGGCGAGCGTGAAAAGTTTTGAGCGATACGTACTATCGGTTGCCAGCCACAGCGATCTTGTGCTGACGATTTCTCAGACAGTTGCTCAGGAATATCGTAAGTATCTATCGCAGACAAAACCAAACTTGCCCAAGGCGATCGTAAAACCCTTTCGGCTGGGTGCTGAATTCTCGAATGCTACAGGCGCAATTCGCAATGAGTTGCAAGCGTCTTTTATTGAAGAAGAAAAATTGCCAAATTACCTGATGGTCGGCTCAATCGAAGTCCGCAAGAACCACAAGCTTGCACTTGAAGCGATGGAGGTAGTGTGGAAGCGCTGGCCGGATGCGAAGCTGACGATTGCTGGTGCGATTGGTTTTCGTGGCGATGAATTTCTTGAGGTGGCTCGGCGACATCCCAAGTTCGGGCGCCAGTTTCAGATCTGGCATGATCTCAACGACGCAGAGATTCAATACGCTTACAAAGCTTGTTCAGCGGTGCTTTTTCCGTCAATCGCAGAGGGATTCGGATTGCCGATTGTCGAGGCGTTATATTTCGGAAAACCGGTCATTGCCAGTGATACGGCAATTCATCGCGAGGTGGGTGGCGATTTGTGTGAATACTTTCCACAAGGCGCCGCGGCGGCCATGGCGGACCAGATGTTGGGGGCGTTTAAAGACGCCTCGTTGCAAGGCGACAATGCAGATCCGCAAGTTGCTGACTTGGTTTTACCCTGGTCGCGGGCGACTCAATTGATGCTTGAAGCGATTGAATAAGGCTGTCCAGAAGGCTAGTTGCGTGGCTACAATGTCCGCACTATGAACGACGAAGCGAATTCGACTGACAATCATTACGACACGATTATTATTGGGGCGGGTATGTCCGGCCTAGCGGCTGGAATTCGGCTCGCACATTATGACCAGCGAGTCTGTATTTTAGAGCGACATTGGACGATCGGCGGCTTGAATTCGTTCTATCGAATGAACGGTCGTAACTACGATGTTGGGCTTCATGCGTTGACCAATTATACGCCCAAGGGGACAAAAAAAGGGCCGCTAGCGCGGTTGCTTAAACAGTTGCGAATGCGATACGAGGATTTCGAGCTGGCCCCTCAGTCAGGATCGGCAATTCGCTTTCCAGGTGTCCAGTTACGGTTCAATAACGAGCTGGATTTGTTGCGTAGCGAGATTGGGAGCAAGTTTCCCAACCAAGTTGATCGCTTCGAAATACTGCTTAATCGGCTAATAGATTATGACGATTTGAAGCAAGAAGATTTTGAGCTTTCGACCCGTGAGATCTTGGGCGAGATCTTTAGTGAGCCATTGCTGATTGAAATGCTGCTCTGTCCATTAATGTGGTACGGCAATGCTCGTGAGCATGACATGGATTTTGGACAGTTTTGCATCATGTTCCGTAGCATCTTTATGGAAGGATTCGCTCGACCTGTCGGCGGCGTCCGGTTGATCTTGAAACACTTGGTTCGCCGCTTTCGATCGTTGGGCGGACAATTGAAGCTGCGGAGCGGTGTGGCAAAGATTCACGTTGCCGATGGTCGTGCACAAGCCGTTGAACTGGAAGACGGACAACAGCTAACAGCGAAGAATATTCTCTCCAGCGCTGGCGTCGTTGAGACATTGAGAATGTGCGACGACACCAGCGAGTCGATCCCGCAATTGGCAGGCGAGTTGTCATTTATCGAGTCAATATCAGTGCTGGATCGTCAGCCGTCGGAGATCGGCTTTAATGAAACAATCGTCTTCTTCAATGACTCGCCAAATTTCGAATGGGCCAAACCGACAACGCAACTATGTGATCCCAGAACGGGCGTTATCTGCTCGCCGAACAATTACGCCTACGTCGATAAAAAATTAGGCGAGCATGAAGGTTTCATCCGACTGACGACCATCGCCGATCATCGCCGATGGATGGAATTACCAGAAGAAGCTTATCAGCGTGCGAAATCAAAATGGTATGACGAAAGCGTCGCCGCAGCGGTGCAATTCATGCCCGATTTTCGCCGATATGTAGTTGACACAGATGTGTTTACGCCCAAGACGATTCGGCGTTTTACCTCGCATGATAACGGCGCTGTATATGGTGCACCGACAAAACGTTTGGATGGTAGAACGCACTTGAATAACCTGTTCTTATGTGGAACCGATCAAGGGTTCGTTGGCATCGTGGGAGCGATTGTTAGTGGTATATCAATGGCGAACATGCACTGCTTGAGAATGGATCTCTAATTGGCTGAACTATGACGTTTTACCGCGTTGGAAAAAACAATCACATCTCGCGGAGGTTTGAATCGCTGCCGATTTTTGCCTGCAAAATTTCGCTGTGCGAGAAAGATATTTCGTGAGTGAACTTGTTGCTCAGCCTGCGATTGTTCCATCTACAAACGCGATTCGCTATCCCGAGTTCTGCTGGCTGTTACTGGCAAACATGGCAGCTACTTCGGCGACGTATGGTTTTCTAGTCATCGTTGGCATCCGTATTGTCGAGCTGTTTCCGAATCAGCCTTTGATCTTTGGAGCAATCGGACTGGTTCAAGCGGTACCGCTCGTCGCCGTTTCACTGCTAGGCGGCCATTTGGCTGACTCAAGCGATCGAAAGCAATTGTTGCTTTTCGCGTTGGCGATTCAAGCGATTAGCGGAATGTATCTCTGTTATGGATTGACGCTTGGATCAACCGATATTCTCTATTGGGTCTTTCCTGTGATGTTCTGGCAAGGTTTTGCCCGCGGGCTGACATCTCCAGCAACGATGTCTTTGGAAGCTGAATTGGTACCGGCCTCGGCAGCGATTTCCACAGCCACTTGGAGCGCAGGAGTCTTTCAAGCATCGGCGGTCGCGAGCCCAATTTTGGCTGGAACGTTGTGCGCTTGGATTGGCGTTCAGTCGGCCGCCTTTGTCGTTGCAACTTTTTATCTGGTTGGCCTTTTTGCGTTGTTGCGAATTGCCTCGCGCGGCGCACCGATTCAGATTGAACGGGAATCCATCAAGACCAGCATTCAGCGCGGATTACAGTTTGTTTTTTCGCGTCGCATCTTGTGGGCATCGATGACGCTCGATTTGTTCGCCGTGTTTTTTGGTGGTGCCGTCGCGATGATGCCGCTGTTCGCTTTTCAAATCTTACACGCGGGGAAATTTGGGACAGGTTGCTTGATTGCAGCACCATTGGCCGGCGCATTTTTAACTTCGATGGCATGTCTGGTCCGTCCGCCCAAAGCTCGCGTCGGTCGAATGCTGCTGGCCAGCGTTTTCGCGTTTGGTGTTTGCATGATTGTGTTTTCCATTTCGAAATCGTTTTGGCTATCGATTATCATGCTCTTTCTCGCTGGCGCTTTTGATGGATTTAGTGTCGTGATTCGCCGGTCGATCATCCGTTTGTTCTCACCCAACCACATGCGCGGTCGCGTGGCAGCGGTGAATACGATTTTTGTTGTCTCTTCAAATGAGCTGGGTGAATTTGAGAGCGGGATGGCTGCGGATTTGATCGGACTGGTTCCAAGCGTTGCGTTCGGCGGAGTGGTTTCGATCGCCGTAGTTGTTTTTGCCGCTTGCATCAGCCCGGAATTACGGCGACTGGACTTTCGCGAGTTAACGAAGGAATCGCTCCAAAATAAGTTTCCGATTTGATTTGTAGCGGTAGGATGCGAGCCCTCCGGTTCTTCGCCGTGCAATGAGAGTTCGCTGAATTCGCAACGTTAAGAACCGGACGGCTTGCGCCGTTCCGCTAACAATGCTCCGCATTGGACGTCAAAACAAAAGCGGTCGGGCGCGAGCCCTCCGGTTCTTCGACGTGCAATTGGAGTTCGCTGAATTCGCAGCGGTAAGAACCGGACGGCTTGCGTCGTTCCGCTAAAGTGGCCGAATTCGCGATAAAAGTCGAAAAGTCGCACAAGTTGCGAAGCCATCGCTTGAAAATCCGTAATCTCTTCGCGACGATTTTTGCTGCAAACGCTCGATAGACGTTGCAACTT
>JBGSKY010000138.1:0-5708 GCA_041740995.1 Pirellulaceae bacterium | reverse complement strand
TGAATTTACTCCTGCGGCCGATTCTGATTCGACGCTTAATTCAGTGAAGATTGTTTCCGATTTGGATTTTGCCGGAAATGGTGGAACTCCCATCATTTTTATGGGTTCAGTTTTCAGTCCTGACGCATTCAGTCCGCACCGCGAAGCGATTGCGACGCGCATCGACATTGATGTGGCGCTTGTCGTTGATCGATCCGGTTCCATGGCTTGGGATTTGTCGAACGTCGAATTCCAATATCCAGGGCAGCAAGGACGACAAGCACTGAATCAAAAGTATGGCGAACTACCTGATCCGGTATTGAGCCGTTGGGCGGCTGTCACCCAAGCGACATCGGTCTTTTCCAATGTGCTTGAAAACAGCCCGTATCAACCTCGGGTGGCGCTTGCATCTTATGCCAGCAACTTCAACTTCGGTGTGTGGTCCTCGACTGTCGCATCGTTGGACATGCCTTTGACGAGTCAGTTCAGTCAACTGCCGGTAAAGATGCAATTGATTGGAACCAAGCCTTTGCTAGGCAACACGAATATATCGGCCGGATTACGTGAAGGGATCAATGCACTTACCAATCCTAGTCAAGCTCGAATCACGTCGACGAAAGTCATCGTACTGCTGAGTGATGGCCTGATGACTCAGGGAAGTGATCCGATTGAATTGGCCAACGTCGCTCGCGGATTGAATATCCGGGTCAGCACGATCGCCTTCAGCGCCCAAGCAGATCAAGCAATGATGCAATCGATTGCTACCGCTGGCGGAGGTCAATTTTATAACGCTCCCGATGCGGCGACGCTGAATCGTGTATTTAAAGAGATCGCAGAAACACTGCCGGCAATGTTGACGTACTAGTGCCTAACGTGAGATCGACTTGGGATGGGATTGTGGCCCATCACAAGTCGAATTTACCAACGAGAAATTTCGTCCGACGCTTGGCCGTCGGGTTTGTTCGTTCAAGGTCAGCACTCGATTGTCTGAATTGTTTGCCGAAGAAAGTTGCAATATGAAGACTTCAAATTTGACTGCCCGAGCACGCTTAGCAGAGCGAAAGCGACGTGGTGCCTTCACCGTTGAATTCGCCGTTGTGTCGTCGATTTTCTTCGTGGTTCTTTTAGCTTGTTTCGAATTCTCACGAATCTTTTTCGCCCGACATACCATTGAGCAAGCTTCGTATGAAGCGGCTCGCTTGGGTATTATTCAAGGCAACACAGTCAGCGAGGTCGAGCAACGCGCTACCAAATTGATGGCCGCTGCTGGGATCAAGCCACTGTCGGTCAGTGTTTCGCCAGTGACGTTTAACGAACTGACAGAGGAGGTCAGCGTTACCATTGTGTGCAACGTCGCGGAGAATTCTTGGATTCCAAGTCGATTCTTTCTGAACCCCACGATTACCGCGACAACGACGCTTGATCACGAGAACAAATCGTATTTGTTGATTGATGATACTGACGATGAAGTTGGCGATAATGATCATGAACCAATTGACATCTAGCTCGCACGTCTTCAACATCGTGCGATAGGGCGGTTATCAAAATTTTTTGCCGGATGGAAGATTTGTCCGCTCGACATCGACCTAATCGCTAAAATCTCTCAGGTGTAATCAGCAAACACGTGAGGAGTCGATTTTGTGGTTGAGATTTGGTGTGATGTCGGCGGGACTTTTACCGATACGCTCGTTTCTTGGATTGATCGTGACGGCATTCAAAAAAGGGAACGACTTAAAGTTCTCAGTTCAGGCCTGACCAACGCGCCGCTGACCGCTTGGCTGGACGATCAGACCTGTAAAACACAAGTCCCCGGATCAGTCCCAAATTTCTGGCATGGTAGCCAAGTTGCCTTTCGCGATGCGACCGGCAATCTGCTGTATCAAACAAGCGTTGTTAGTAGTTCAATCGACGGTCAAAATTTGTCGTTTGATCGTGTCATTGATGCCCGCGTCAGGTCGCAGACGCATTCGATCGATATCGACGCTTGCATCGAAGCTCCGGTACTGGCCGCACATTACGTTCTCGGCATTCCACTCAGCGATGACCTGCCAAAGTCCATCGATGTTCGACTGGGCACAACGCGAGGAACAAACGCCTTGCTGACTCGATCCGGAAACGCTACAGGGCTGCTGATCACCGATCCATTCACTGACCTGCTTTTGATCGGTCACCAAGATCGACCCGATTTGTTCAAACTGTCTGTCGTTAAACGTCCGCCACTTTACACAAAAGCGGTCGGTGTCCCCGAACGCATTCTCGCCGATGGTAGCATCGAAAAGCCAATCGATCTCGACGCCGTTCGTCAATCATTAGAGCAATTTCAAGTCGACGGAATTACTTCGGTCGCAATCTCATTCTTAAACGCTTACGCCAACCCAGAACATGAAGCTCAGGCAGCCAAGATTGCGCGGGCGATGGGCTTTCTCAATGTCTCAGTCAGTCATGAAATTTCGCCGGTTGCCAAATGGGTTGATCGAACCGAAACGACGGTCGTCGACGCCTACCTTGGGCCAACCGTCAGGCGTTATTTAGCGAGCTTGCATCGGCAATTCGGTGGTCATGACGGGATTCGATTGCGGGTCATGACCAGCGCTGGGGGGTTGGTTGATTTTCGCGATTATGGAGGCAAGGACAGCGTTCTTTCCGGCCCTGCTGGCGGTGTGGTCGCACTTCAACGGTTGGCGACGGCCATTAAAAATGATTCAAACTTGGCAAGCTGCATTGATAGTTCCGTCTCCAAAGACGAAGACAGCCGCCAACTTCAAAAATTGATTGGCTTGGATATGGGAGGAACCAGCACCGATGTCTGTCGCATTGCTGGCCCTAGCGAATTGAAGTTCGAAACGGTCAAAGCTTCGGTTCGACTGCTGGTACCATCGTTGGATATTCAAACGGTAGCGTCAGGTGGCGGATCGATATGTTCGTTCGATGGAGTCCAGTGGAATGTTGGTCCGTCTTCGGCAGGTGCCAAACCAGGACCGGCGTGTTATGGTCGCGGTGGCCCACTGACGGTGACTGATCTCAATCTGCTAACCGGTCGATTGCCTAGTATCGCATTACCCTTTCCGATTGACTCCGCTGCAGCGCGTTCAGCGCTGAACGAACAATGCAAGTTGGCTGGGCTACCGATAACTGACGACGCAGCGATCACGCTGGCGGACGGCCTACGCCGAATTGCAAACGAGCAAATGGCGGCTGCTGTTCGATCGATAACTATCGCTGAAGGTGTCGAGCCGCGCGATCATTTGTTGGTCGGCTTTGGCGGCGCGGCCGGACAGCATATTTGCCAGATCGCTGACTTGCTAAATATTCCAATGGTACTGGACCCATTGGATGCTGGAATTCTTAGTGCCATTGGTATGGGCTTGGCTTCTATCACTCGTACGGCTGGTCAATCGATTTACGAAAAGGTTGCAAACGTTAAAGATCTTGATCTTGAAACAGCCGCGGCATCACTTCGCAATGGGCTTGCTGCGGACATTTCCACCGAGGGATTTGATATCGCGAGCATAAAATTCGAGTGCGTAGTCGAAGTGAGAACTCAGGGCACTGATCGATCGCTATCTTTGCCGTGGCGATCGACCGCCGCTATTTTCGAAACGTTTCATCGACTGCATCGTCAGCGTTTCGGCTACAGTCGCCTCGACTTACCTTTGGAAATTACGGCAGTTCGAGTCATTGCTAGTGTTGAATCGAACGGTCGTTGGGCATGCCCGATATCTTCAGATCTAGATAAAATTCTTGAGTCGAAAAAAACCAACCCTAAACCAACCAGCCCCAGCGGCCATAAGATCTACAGCGATGACCAATGGATCGATTGCCAGCTTATCAATCGTGATGATCTAGCAGTTGGCCAGCAGATTGACGGTCCCGCGATCATCACATCAAGCTCGCATACGATGGTTCTCGAAGATCATTGGATCGCTCTGGTGTGTAACGATCGCTCGATCTTAGCTAAACGAATGGCTTCAAATATCGAACGTCGTACATCAACAAGTGTTCGCGAGAACGAATCAAGTCTAGCGATCTCGGAAACACAGCAACAAGTTTTTCGAGAAGTGCTCGCGCAACGTTTTGCTGCGATCGCGTCCCAGATGGGTATTGTTCTGGAGTTGACCGCGATCAGCGTCAATATTCGCGATCGACGCGATTTTTCCTGCGCGGTGTTCGATCGAAACGGGTTTCTGCTTGCTAACGCGCCGCATGTTCCAGTGCATCTGGGTGCGATGCAAGTCACCGTTCAAAATGCGATTTCGGCGTTTCCGAATATGCAACGCGGCGACTCTTTCATTACCAATGACCCGTTTTGCGGCGGATCGCACCTGCCAGACGTCACAGTCATCGCGCCCGTCTTCGTTCCTGATCGTCAGGAGGTCGCGTTCTTTGTCGCCAATCGAGCCCATCACGCGGAAATTGGAGGAATCGCGCCCGGATCGATGACTCCGCGGGCAACGCGATTGGTCGAGGAAGGAGTGGTGCTGCCGATTATGTATCTCGCGCGACAGGGGCAAGACGAAAGCGATGCGGTCGCTGCGCTACTTTCAAACGCCGATTATCCTTCGCGTTTAGTGCCTCAAAATATGTCCGACCTGGCGGCGCAATCAGCGGCTAATCAACGTGGTTTAAACGCTTTGGAAGAACTGATTAACGAGCTCGGCTGGAAAGCGGTTGCCGATACAATCGATGATGTAGTCGGTGTAACCGAAACCAAAGTGCGGCGATGGATTGAATCGAAATCGCCCTGGAAAACAAAGTTCGCCGATATGCTCGATGACGGCACACCAATCGTCGTGTCGCTGGAGTTCATCGGCGATCGATTGATCATCGACTTCGAAGGAACGGGGCCTATCTCTGAGACCAATTTTAATGCCAGCCCCGGAATAGTGAACGCTGCGGTCCTGTATGTGATTCGCTGTGCAATCGACGACACTTTACCAATGAACAGCGGAGCCCTGCGACCAATCGACTTGCGAATTCCGCTTGGCATTTTGAACCCAATAACGGACCAGCCTCTAGAACAGCGACCGGCAGTCGGAGCCGGCAACGTTGAGACAAGTCAACGCATCGTCGACGTTCTGCTGGGCGCCCTCGGAATGTGCGCTGCCAGCCAAGGGACAATGAATAATCTGCTGCTCGGCGATAAAGATTTTGGATTCTACGAAACGTTAGCTGGCGGCACGGGAGCGACGTCAACGGCTAACGGTGCAGACGCGGTCCACAGCCACATGACGAACACCCGGCTGACCGATCCAGAAGTCATGGAGCAGCGTTACCCACTCCGCATTCGTCAGTTAGCCATTCGACGGGGCAGTGGCGGCCAAGGCGAGCGCTGCGGTGGAGACGGCATGGTCCGCGAGATCGAAGTCTTAAAACCGCTGGAGGTTTCATTGATCACTTCCAGGCGTCCACCGATGGCACCTTACGGAATCTTGGGCGGCGAAGCTGGAATGCCCGGTATCAATTCGCTGATTCGGCAAACTGGCCAAACCGAATCACTTCCAGCCAGCATTCAAATTTCAGTCCAGCCGGGCGAAAGAGTTCGGGTCGAGACACCAGGCGGCGGTGGTTTCGGAACGAAATCTAGCAAATAAACATTTATCAAGCTCAAAGTATAGATACTTGACTAATTCGATATGATTTGTAAGATTTCGCGAGCGGCAGCGTCAAATTGTCGATATATCCGACTGACGATCCTTCGAAAGTGGATCAAGTTCCAGAGCGACGCTGGC
>JBGSKY010000137.1:0-28492 GCA_041740995.1 Pirellulaceae bacterium | reverse complement strand
CTGGTGCCAAGCTGGTTCCGAAAGAAATTTTCACGTGGGTCCGATCCAAAATTGATCACGGCGGATTTGATTTCGAAGCCCGACTTGCTAGCCACTTTTCACGAGATCCATCGGCTAAGCCTTCAGACCGCTCCCACCATTTCCACTCAGACGTTATGGGAACCCATCGACATGCCCTATGCGGGTTATCCTCGAAAGTTGGGTGCGATGTTGTTCTGTCCGATGCACGAAATGTTGCATGCTGGTCAAATCGGTTTGCTTCGTCGTGCGATGTCGCTTGATCCTGTGCGGTAACGGAAACGAGACAGCTCTAAACTTTGCATTTCAGACAAGGCATTTGAGAGAAGAGATGATCACTGACACCTCAGAGAACATCGAGCGACTAAAGCAAGAAATTTGCGATGTTGGACATCGTCTATACCAAAAGGGTTTCGCCGCTGGCAATGACGGGAATATCACCGTGCGATTGAACGACAATCGCATTCTCTGCACACCGACTTGGCATTCCAAAGGCCGCTTGCAGCCTTCTGACATCGTTACGATCGACATGACAGGCGAGCATATTAGCGGGTCGAAAAAACGCAGCAGTGAAGCGTTATTACATTTGGCGATATATCAAGCCTGTCCGAAAGTAAATGCGGTGGTGCACTGCCATCCACCTCACGCAACCGCTTTCGCGTTTACTCATCAGATTCTGCCACGTGGCATTTCGCCTGAAATCGAGATGTTTCTTGGCGATGTGCGGATTACTCCTTACCAAACGCCGGGCACAGCGGCCTTTGCCTCTTCGATCGTTCCATACCTTTCATCGGCCAATGCGCTCATTCTCGCCAACCACGGCACCGTCTCGTACGCTCAACATCTGGAGCAAGCGTATTGGTGGACTGAAGTCCTCGATGCCTATTGCCGAACACTCATCCTCGCCAAATCGCTTGGCCCCTTGCAGCCGATCTCAGCGGAGCAGCTCGATGAGCTGCAAAGGTTAAAGGCACGCTGGGCAGACCAGACCTTATAGATTTTGATTGAAGACCCAGGACTTGGCAAAATTCTCGGTGACGCAGCATGCCGCACCGCCAGTTCTCGATCAAGAACCTATCAGTAAGTGGTCTCACCTTCGTTGAGCATACCGGATCTTGTTAAACTGCTTTTCAGACCAAGAAAATTTTTATGGGATGGCCCACCCATAAGCGATGCGACATCTCTGGATTCTATGCAACTGAGGGCGAACGACCGAAGACAAATACGCATTGTCGATGCTTTTGCGGAGAAGCGTCTCAGTTCAACCCATAAACTATTCCTCCATTCCGCTTCGCTCTAACTCGGGATAGTTTTTTAATCGTTATTGCTATGTAACTTCAGCTCAAACATCGGAGTTAATTTGGAACTTGACCACGTATTTCTGATCTCCGGATACGAAGGTGTACCTTGGATTGATCGGCTAACCGATAAAGGTCTTGTCGAAACCTACCGTCGGACCCATCATGGACAGGGAACTGCCAATGTTTGCTTCGCGTTCGACAACGCTTTCATCGAGCTGCTCTGGATTACCGACCCCACTGAAGCCCGCTCCGAGCCAATCGCTCGTACTCGATTGTTTGAACGTGCCAATGGAGGGTGCCCCATTGGAATCGCTTGGCGCGGCGAAACTGATTCTCGTATTGCATTGTGGGAATACCGGCCACCGTACCTCACGGACGGATTGTCGATTCCGGTTGCGAAATCTTCGGATGACCCAGGTTTACCGATGCTGTTTCAATCTCCCGGCCGGCTAGGTCCCGCGCATTGGACTGCTGAGCGACGCGGCGCGCTCCAACAAGCTGCGAATTTTAGGAGACTGCAACTCATTCTACACACTAACGGGCCGCCAACACCGGACCTCGCGGTTCTTGCAAAACATAGCATCCTAACCATAAACCAGTCGCACCGTTGGGCTGTTGAACTTCGCGCACATGGCGATGGCGGTTTAGTGACCGACGTTCTTTCGACTTGATTCTTTGTTGCACAAGCGAGAGTGATACCTCGCTGATGAGGGAACACGTAACAATACGTTGCGAACGATACAATAGAGCCGAGCGACGATCCAAGTCGTAATCGATCGCCGGGCCGATGAAGTCGCTAAGTATGGCAAGTGACGTGAATAGATACTTGTAGAATCTTTAGCTTTACTAGACGTTTGCTTACCAAAACCTAAACGTTAGGTTCAAGGAATTTTTTGTTCGGCGCCCTGGTTTGTAAGCGGTAGCCCAACGAATCCCAGAACCAAATGGTCAGTAAGATCAGAAGATTCGCCAAGCCCGCGTGTGCGATGTCCCAGCGCGGTTGCCTGAGACTGTTGTTGGCTTTCCATTGAAGATTCGACAGCGAATACTCGTTTATCGGTTGCATAAGCCAAGCCATATACGACTTACTCGCGACATCCGCTGCGTACATCAAGACTGTTGCTAAAGCCGTAACGACCAAACCGAGCGCGAGTTGCCGAATCCAATAACGTTTGCCATCAGACAAAATTCGCCCACAGATCAACCAACATACCGCACCCGCTAGAGACGATGCGATTGCATCAAAAGCAATGCCAGCAGTCCACAAGGAATCGCCAGTAGTGTAGCCAAAACGCTCGACCAAAATGAAGGGGCCACGTTGAAAACCAACCAGAAACACCGCCACAAAGGTCATCGCTGACAACCCATTCCAAATCGAAAATCGCGGCCCTTGAGCGATCGTAAAATCCTTCCTTGATTTGTCGTCACCCTTCTTTACTAGCAATGGTCCCAAAAGCGTAGATCCGGCCCGCAAGAATGTCGCAGCTAGTAAAAAGAAGACGCCCCAATGAATTAAATTTCCTCGAACCACTGGCTCGACATATTGGCTCTGAATTGATCGTCCGTCGAAAACCATAACCAGATTCCAACAGAGAAATCCTAAGCCGATCCAATAGAGTAGCGTTACCCAACGCGTCCAAGTTCGTGGCCATCGCCAAGCCCACCAAATCACGCCAGCCGCTATGCAATGAAACCCCGCAACGGTACCTAAATCACGAACGCTGGCCGCCACAATCCCCCTCGCTTCACCAACCCTCAGCAACGCCATTGCCGCAGAGGAGAAGAGAATGACACCAGTCAACAAGATCAGTTTTTTAAGATATAAATGTTTCAAGTGGACTATCGATACTCAATGACAAGCTCGACTGGTCGATGATCACTTCGCGATTCATCGTCAGGAAAATCACCTGGCCGTACGATCACACGACTGACCACTTGCCATTCTTTAGCTGGACCGGCCACAAAGAAACCGTCTAGTAACGAGTTGGGGTAATCGTTGACCAAGTCATGATTTAGATCTGTCCAATTCGACTCAATTAATTCTTCCGGTCGAACCCACTGCAAGACATTATCTTTTCGCAATTCATCGAACGATTGATTCCCGCGTTGCGATTCAAAACTGAAGTCATAATTGAAGTCGCCCATTGCAACAAAGGCGATCGATTGATCGCGGGCCCATTCTCGAATAGCACTCGCTTGCTGATTGCGAAAGTTTTCGTTCCCGCGAGCTTGATGAACGAGCATGGTATAAAAACGTTGGCCCGTCCGTTTGTCTTTGAGCAGGCATATTAACGGGCTTCGATGGCCGCCAGTGTTGACCACGATTCCAGCCAGTTCGTTTGGCTCTTTTTCTTCGAGCAACTCGAACCGATCGGTACAGTAGACGAATTGCAACCGATCTTTATCACCGGTTTTTCCTTTAACCGAAGCAAAATTGCGATCGTCAATCGATTCAATTGCTTCAAGATAGATTTCGAAAGCCGCCGGATCGACTTCGCTCAGCCCAAAGAGATCGACATCAGCAAACTCCTTAAGTTGCGCTGCATTGATCTTCGGATCGCTGTTGCCCGACTCCAAGTTCCAAGCCAACAATCGCAAAGCGGCTGGCGATTCTTTCAACGATGGATTTGCCGTTATCTCAGGGCTAGCTGGCTCTTCAATTGCGACATCTTTTACGTCAAGTTTATCGACACTAGGCTTGGCTGAAGCACCTTCAGAGGCAGCAGGTTTTTCTACGGATGGTTTATTGACGACGAGATAACCGATCGCGATCCCAGCGACAAATGCCAGGCTGATAATCAGCAGCGACCTTGAGAGCGAAACTTTCATAACTTGTTCTTACCGATCGTCTCAGTTTATAATTTTCTTAAGTGGGCGCTAACTTACAAGTGCTTTGCACAAGGCCGCACAGCAACCAAAATTGCGCATCGATAGCTTACTCCAATAGCGTCCGATTACCAAATCAAACGCACGTTCATGCAATCGAACGATCGGTCGCATGTTCACGGTTCCTTAGGGACTCTATCGTTGCCATGGCTTTTTTAATCCTCACCGCGCCGCGGAAACGACCTTTTCCGAGAACGACCTTCAACTTTTTTGCAAAGCCCTTGATAACAAGTTTGATACGGATCGTTCGGCAGCTCGCGGTCAAATGGCGGCTCAAAAGCTAGTTATCTTCAAACATAAAGATGCTCTCGGTAACGCTCCTGCCCATCGCTTACTGGACCGAGTCGAAGTTGGCTCTCACGCGGGTGAGAAACCAGCACGATGCTTAGAAGACTATGCTCCGCTGATCTCGATCGACCGGCAGGATTTACCCGAAGGAATCGAGATCATTGAAGCCTTTTGAATCAGAACGTATGGGCTTGCCGAGGTCATGTAAACTCAGCCGATAGCGTCAGCCACGGGTGTTGACTTTGCTACAGTTTGACTGTTACTACCCGAGGCCAGCGCCTACGGCTCAGCAAGCAACCCTGGCCTGAATGGCCACGGCAAAGGGTGTATCAGCCCTTCGGGCTTAAACCGTTTTTATCCCGCTTCGAACGTGAACCTTTTGCATTCACTCGTGATCGGACTTGTGAATCGAAATCTATCCCATTCCGAACGTTTTGCGGTGAAGTTTCATGAACGTGAACGAGTAAATCGCCGAGAACTCGGAGTTTACTTCCGCTCGAGTGATCTTGGAGTCGAGACCGTTTCTGGTTATGCCGTTCCTCAATTGATTCATTTCGACGACGAACTTCTTGCAATTGAAATGACAATCGTTAGCCCGCCATTTTGTCTCGATTTCGGTGGGGCTTATTTGAATCGGCCTCCAGACTATTCCGCTGAAGTTTGGGAGGACTGGCGAGAAATGAAATCAGAAGCTTTTGAAGACAACTGGCCAAAGGTCGAGTCGATACTTGCTGAGTTTCGTTCATTCGGCGCTCTCGGCACTTCAACATTTGGTCTTCTGTGGCCGGCAATGCGCGCTGATCCATTTAGAACGTGTTTGGAGCGAGAACGTTCTTACCGCCGAAGGACAACGGCTACACAAGCAAACCAACACTGCTCGTGATGAATCGCATCTCGGTGTGCGAATTGCATGAATTGCGATCGTCGCGGCTCATACGAGCCGCTTGGCTTGAAACATCAATCGCGGGCTAATTGAAGCTTACCCGGTTGTGTCGTTTTAGAATCCATTCTTGCTTCAATAGTCGATGCGGTCGGACTTGGTGGACCATTGCTGGAAAACCAAGAGCGCTTGCTCGCGGAGGAAGTTTTGCATCTGTATCCGACGCGACTCGATGCTCAATACAATCTCGTCGTAGATGTGACTGTCGTCGAACCCAATGTCTGCTGCGTCTTGCCGAGTGCAACCGTATAAGACACGGGCCGGTCGAGCCCAATAAATTGCGCCAAGACACATCGGACACGGTTCGCAAGATGTGTAAACCGTGCAATCAGTGAGCTGGAATGTTCCAAGGGTTTTGCAAGCATGACGGATCGCCACCACCTCGGCGTGGGCCGTCGGATCATTTGACGATGTCACTTGATTCCAACCTTCGCCAACGATCCGATCGTTGTGGACAACGATTGCACCAAATGGACCACCCGCGTTGCTATCCACTCCCTGCGTGGCTAGCTCAATTGCCCGCTGCATGTATTTAAGGTCGGTTTGCTGCATAAAAATCAGTCGTGGTGAAAAAAATAAAAACGGGAAAACTTAAATCGTCAAAAGTATAGTCGATTGTGCTTTTACGCAAAGATTCGAAATTTTCGTCTCGCGTGGCCGTACCGATGTTGTTAATCTGATCGAGTAACGGAGTCGCATGACGGATTATTTTTCAAGTCTAATCGCGTTTATCAAATTCATGCTAACGGATTTGGAACTTCAGCAACAATCAATCGCCGAGCGTTGCAAGAAACGGTCGCGAACAGTTATTCGTGCGACCCGCATCGCAACCGCGTGCATCGTTTGCACAGTCGCCGCGATCCTAATGGGGTATTGGTTTCTAACCAACCGCGTTAATTCTTTAACTTCCGAACGAAGAGTCCCCTTACCGAGGATGAACGTTTCGGCAAAACAAATTTCGGCAATCGAAACGAAGCTCAACTCAATCTCAGAACCCGAAATTCTTGATGAGAACCGACAACGAGAAATCGAGCTGACGGCCGACGAAATCAATACTCTGATCCACAAAGAGCCACGACTCAGGGAAGCGATCTTTGTGCGGTTCGAAGACCAGCAGATTAAAGCGGATGTCTCGTTGCCTGCCGATAGCTTGCCAGGCGGCGAAGGACGTTTTTTCAACGCGGAGGTGACATTCGAAGTCGATGTAATCGATGGTGCCCTATCGCTGACAGTTTCGCAGGCGAGTATCGATGGCAGCCCGATTTCTTCGATGTGGATCGATCAAGTCAAGCAGCGAAATTTCGCGCAGCCACTTTACAACGATCGTCAAATTTCAAAAATTTTGGAAAATGTCACCGAAGTTGAAATCGACGACAACGTGCTTCGACTATTTGTCGGGTCGGCAACTAACGCGGAACAGACCGCTATGCTTGCACATAAAGAAAACCCCAAAATGAAGGTCCGCTAAAAACTTTGCGAATAGTGCGTCATCTAAATTGAAATTTCGGGTAACGCGTAGCCGCAGTCACTAGACTTCGGAGTTTTTTTCGTTGCGCAATCCGATCTCTGGCGAGATCGGCTACCCTGAGATTGAAAGTGGTTGCAGCGCTAGCACGAAAAAAATTCCCGATTTGCATGGCACTTCAAACTGAAGCCAATCACTATTATTGATTCCTAAATCCGAATCGATCTCTACGATATTTTCTCATGCGTGAATCAGCTTCGTGATCTAAAACGCCAACACCGGATATTTGTGATCTCGCTTTTGTAGTCCCGACGTCGCCGAGCTTGGTTTTACAAGTTCATTTCCGCAGTCGATTGCCGTTATATTTGCTGAACAATTCGTGTTCAAAATCTCGTCCTCGCGGCATTAGACCGAAGAGGCTCACTCGCAACGATCATCTTTCGTTATGATGAATGCAGAGCCAATATGAAACGACGCACCGCTCGATCTAGCGTTCCAAACTTCTTCGGATGACTATGCAATGCACTCGCGACTTCTAAGAATTGCTTTCGCAATCAGCTTTGCTGGTTTTATTGAATTGCATTCAGCCGCAAACGCTCAAGAGAAAATGACACTTGCACAAGCTTATGAAGAACTACAATCCGAAACGCTCAGTGAAGTACAACGCAAACAACTGCTGCAATTTTTTGGGACGCAATTCAAGAGTCAGGATCTAAGTTCACCGAAGCATCAACACATCATGCAGGTCGATGGGTTCAAAGGCGGCTATGTTGGCTGGGCGATCCGCGCCCCAAATAGAAATCAAGTGCTTGTCGTCAGCGATCGCGAAGACGCGTGGCAATTAACCCGCTTAGATAGCGACCTGTGGGTCGGCGTCGAGCGTTTCAGAAATTTCGACACGATTAAATATTATTATCGTATCGATAGTCAAAATCTTCCGGCGGAAGAAGGCCACTCCTTTCAATTCGAAGCCTATCCTTGGATGCCCGAAAGCATGCCTCAAGATAACGTTCCACATGGCGAGCTGATTTCAATGCCTGCGATTGAATCGCAGAAATATTTCGTCGGCACAACTCGTGATTGGTGGGTTTATGTGCCGGCCAATTACACTAACGAACGCGCCGAATCAACCAAGCTGATGGTATTCAATGACGGCGAAGGGTTTGTGAAAGGCGAAGGCAATGCGGTAAACGTCCTGGACAATCTGATAGCCGCAAAACGAATCCCATCTATGATCGCAGTGTTTGTTAATCCTGGAAAATTTATTGAAACCAAAGGCGACAGCACGAAAAACCCGAAAGCCAATTCGAATCGCGGCAATGAATATGACAGTTGCACTCCACGATACGCAAACTTTCTCGATGAAGAAATATTGGCGATCGTTCGCGAGAAATATCCGTATTCAGAAGACCCGTGGGATCACGCTATATTAGGCTCTTCGTCAGGTGGCAGTTGTGCGTTTACAGCCAGTTGGTATCGAAACGATTTGTTTCGGCGTGTCGTGACATTTGTTGGCAGCTTTTGCGACTTCCGTCCGCTAAAAAGCTATCCACTCGCGGGCACCGATACGATGCTGAGCGGAGATCAATTCGGTCAGTGGAAAACCGCTCACGATTACCCAGCCCTAATTCGCAAGACGCAGCCACCCAAGCCGATGAAAGTCTTATTACAAGATGGCACCAATGATTTAGACAACCAACTTGGAAATTGGTTCTTGAATAATCAAAGGATGGCCGCTGCGTTGAAGTACAGTAATTACGACTATCGATTTGTGGCTGGTCAAGGCATGCACTCCAAGAAGCATGGGATGTCTATTTTGCCCGAGATTATGATTTGGCTTTGGACAGATGCCTCTCCTAAACAATCGTTGGAAGCATCACGATGAGTATTTTTACGCCCAAGATTTCTCTGAAGGTCGCCGAGCAACTTTGCGCTCGGTTCTCAACGGCGATTCGCTCTGGAATCGACCCGCTGAAGCTGCTTGATATGGAATCGAAAATCGGTACCAAACGGCATCAGGCAGCAGCAGCCGATGTACGCCAGCGTTTGCTAGGTGGCGATACTTTATCTGAAGCGATGTCACATCGATCAGACTACTTTCCATGGCTGATGACTAATTTAGTAGATGCCGGCGAGCAAGCTGGTGGCATCGATAAGAGCTTCGCGTACTTAAGCCAATACTATCGTGACCTTCGCAATACCCGATCAAGTTTTTTGAAGCAGATCAGTTGGCCAGTGATCCAAATACTGTTGGCGATCATGATCATCAGCCTGTTCATTTGGTTGATGGGTGTGCTGTTC
This sequence comes from Pirellulaceae bacterium, assembly GCA_041740995.1. GTDB lineage: Bacteria > Planctomycetota > Planctomycetia > Pirellulales > Pirellulaceae > JBGSKY01. Next base: position 19,293 of record JBGSKY010000137.1, on the reverse strand, counting down.
AATGATCCATCCCAAGACAATTACGATCCGCTTGGATTTGGGTTGAAAGGCGTCAGCGGGGTTCTAACGCTGTGGTTTTATATTGCAGTCGTTTCAATCGCGATTGGAATCGTCGTACGCGCAATTTGGAAAAATTGGTTCGGACTGCACTCGCTGCTGATGCCGTTGGCGATCAACGTGCCGGTGATTGGCGCTGTTTTTAAGTACCTTGCCCTCTCAAGGCTTACGATGGTGCTGTCGCTGTTACTCAACGCGGGCGTCGATGCAATTCGAGCGGTGCAAATGGCGTTTACTAGCACCGGGAATAACTATTACATCCGCCAAGCACCGCAATCGATTGCGGCGGTAAAAAAGGGTCAGACGCTCTCGGAAAGTTTTGCGGCTTCAAGGGTGCTTCCGCGTGAGTTTATCGAAGCGGTCGAGGTTGGCGAGCTGAGTGGCAACGAAACCGAATCGCTGGATGCGTTGGCAAGACAATATGACTCGCAGGCGAAGAATGCGTTGCTGACAATGAGTGTTACGGCCTCGGTGTTGATTTGGATCATGATCGCGGGATTGATCATTTTCCTGATTTTTCGCTTCTTTTTAAACTATGTAAATATGATCCAAGACCTCTCAAACGGCAAATTCTAGCCCCGCTGGACGTTATTTAGGTCGATTGAAACTGCCTAACGCCCCGCGCTACTTATGCGTCTAGAACTGAAATCATATGCTCAATGTGGTAATTGTCACCTGATAAATTAAACTATCATTGGTTGGGTTATCGACCACTTTTGAAGCGATCCGTAACCCTTCTAATCTCTAATTTATTGCTGACCGAAGGTATTTCGATGCGTGTTTTGGTAACAGGTTCCAGTGGCCTAATTGGCTCCGCTGCAGTGCGTTATTATGACGCGCAAGGTGCTGACACGGTCGGCATCGACAATGACATGCGGAAGACTTTTTTTGGACCGCAGGGCAGCACGCGTTGGAATTTGGAACGGCTGCTAGCGGACACAAAGAACTTTGAGCATCAAGAAATCGACATTCGAAATCGCGAGCAGATCGAGGCGCTGTTTTCCAAGAATCGATTTGATCGGATCATCCACTGCGCGGCACAACCGTCACACGATAAAGCCAAAGACATCCCGCTGTTAGATTTCGACGTCAATGCGGGCGGCACGATCAACTTGCTCGAGGCGACCCGCCAGCATTCCCCGGACGCTGTCTTTTGCCACATGAGCACGAACAAGGTTTATGGCGATGCGCCAAACGAGTTGCCCTTGGTCGAGCTAGAAACTCGTTGGGAATACGCTGATGAAGCGCATTTCCACGGCATCGACGAGCATTGCCGAATCGATCAAACGATGCACTCGCTGTTTGGTGCTTCAAAGACCGCTGCGGACGTAATTGCCCAAGAGTATGGTCGCTATTTCGGAATGAAAGTCGGCGTCTTTCGCGGCGGTTGTTTGACCGGAGCGAGTCATTCGGGCGTAGAGTTACACGGATTTCTTTCCTACCTCGTGCATGTCGCTGTCTACGAAAAGCCGTACACTATTTTCGGGTACAAGGGCAAGCAAGTTCGCGATCAGATTGAGAACAACGATGTGATCGCGGCATTCGAAGCGTTTGCGTCGAACCCTCGCCCGGGCGAAGTTTATAACATTGGTGGCGGACGAGAAAATTCCGCTTCGGTTCTTGAGTGCATCGCGTTGATCGAGAAACTTAGCTCACACAAAGTCAATTACAAGCTTGGCGACGACAATCGGATGGGCGATCACATTTGTTACATCAGCGATCTACGCAAGCTGAAGAGCCATTACCCACAATGGGGCATTCGCATGTCGCTCGAAGACATCCTCGGTGCGATGATTGAGATGGAAGAATGGAAGAAAAAGTCGACGGCGAAAGAAGCGTCGTTGACGTAAAGGTAACGACCGTCCACTACCGTAGTTTCGCGAGAATTCGTAAGTCGGCCATCGTTGAATTTTGCGATCTTGCTCTTGGACAACGGTTTAACAACGATTATTCATCGTTGGCGTCTTGCTGCCCCTCTCGGATCAGCTCGTTTGTTTCTTGTTTGTCGTTGCTGCTGGCTTCCGATCGATTGTTGGCCGACCGTGGTAAGCTCAATTCAACAAATACGCCGAAATGATCTGAGCCAGGAATTTGCACTCTATCAAACTCATGGACGGTTGTGTCCTGGCTGCAATAGACTTGATCAATTGGGAAACGCCAAAGCAGATACTTTGCGTTGTAAGTATTCATCAACTTACGACCAATTCTGGGATCTTTTAGGCCACTGACTCTCGCGAATAGTCGTGTCGTGTGTGACCAAGCTACGTCATTAAAATCACCGGTTACCAGCCACGGTACTGAATCGCCCTGAGCGACTTGACGCGCCACCAGCGATAGTTCAGCGTCACGAATGCGGCTGTCATGGCGTTCGTCGCCTGATTTTTGCAGCAATCCTGGAGGCGTCGGATGGATCGCAATCATGCGAAAGACGTTTCCGTCATTGCCGATGACGTCGGTCAAAATGGAGGCCCGTTTGTCACTGACCAAATACCTAACCTGCGGCTGCTGCAATTTTAGCTTGGACCATAATTCAATGCCCAGCCCTTCGGAACGGACAACTCCGACGTGGTGTGGAAAGGTCCGCTTGATTTCCGACAATCCTTCGTTCCAAGCGTCATTGATTTCGAGGATGACAACCATTTCAGGGTCAAGCCGCTTTATGACGTTAGCAACTTCCTCAAATTGCCGATTCCCTTTCTCAACGTTAGCAATGAGCAAGCGAACGGTTGAAGGTTGCTGATTTGAAGCATCTGCGACTTCTCTTGGATAGAGAGGTGTGTAAGGTACAACGTGCCACGCCTGCCAGGCAATTACGAATAGGATCAAGCTGCACAAAAGAAGATTCTCCGCTCGACGGTAATCGCTGATCAGCAAAAAGCTAACGCATGTCGTTGGAATGATCAAAAGCATCAGGGCCTGTACGCGCGGCGCGTCACACAGCCGAACCGCCCAGAAACCTACAGGCAACAAAGGGATCAAAGCGACAACAATTTCAAACGCAATTAATAGCCGCGCGACCCAAAGCAGTGTCGAGTAGAGCATGAAAAGACTTCCAACGTGATGCTGCAAAAATGATTGTGTGATGGCCGTAGCGAGAGACAATTCCGATCGGACAGCTCAACACTATGCACATTTCAAGCCAGAAGAATTGTGATGCCAAAGGCCATCCAATCAACGCCTGAATGTTCGATTGAGCCTCGCAATTTGGCGATCTGTCAGGCAGTTCGCTGAACGTGCAGTTGCTTGAGTCGGCCATAATCATTTTCGAGCTCTTGACTCAGGGCGAACTTCTAAGAATCTTTTCGGAATTTGCTTGACGGCGTTTTGCCGCAGGCATAGAACTACGAACGCAATGGGAATTAAATTCGCTTTAGAAAACTCTGACGCGACTTGAATTCACTTGCGATGCGATCGGTTCCGTCTCCCTCTCTTCGGATGCCTCTCATGAAGCGTTTTACTCTCTCCCTCTCTCTCCCTCTTCACACGGCGTGCCAATCTTGAGGCGTCCTCGAAGCCAAAAATTGCACGGCAACTCTTACGACGGATGTTGCTCGAATACTTGGAGCGACGCGATCTGATGGCTGCCGCGCTAGTTGCTCGCGATGACGCGGCTTACTTCACGCCGCTCAACACCGACCTTGTCGTCTCGCTTGTCTCTTCACCGGCCCATCTCCTGGCCAACGATCTGGACATTGATGGAGGAACCCAAGCCGCCAGCGTAGTGACCAGTCCAAGCTCTGGAACACTGGTCAGCTTCAACGCCAATGGTTCGTTTACCTATCGACCCAATACCGGCTTCACTGGCGTCGATACGTTCACTTATAAAGTCAACGATGGTAACCGGCTCAGCTCGCTGACACATTCGCAAGGGGCGACGACGTTGGCCAGTTACAGCTATGGCTATGACGGCATGTCGCGTCCGACGAGTATCAATTCGTCGATCGAAGGACTTTCAACGTTCAGCTACGATGCGACCAGCCAGCTTACCGTCGCCGATCACACTTCGCAGACCGACGAAACTTACGGTTACAACCTCAATGGCAGCCGCAACACGACCGGTTACACGACCAGCACCAACAATCAAATCAGCGCCGCGCCGGGCTTTACCTACACTTACGATTTCGAAGGCAACCGAACCAAGCGGACGGAAACCGCGACCGGTAAAGTCCAAGAGTACACCTGGGACCAACGTAACCGACTAACGACTGTCAAAGACCGCAACACGAGTGCTGGGGCGGTAGTTCGCCAAGTCGATTACGTTTACGACTACAAAAATCGTTTAGTCAAGCGAACGTACGACGCGGACGGGGCCGGCGCGGTTGCGGCGACCAGCCAGTATTGGGTTTACGACGAAGGCATCAACGCGGTGCTGCAATACGAAGGCTCCGCCGCCAGCACGCTCTCGCATCGATATCTTTGGTCCGACCAAGTTGACCAATTACTGTCTGATGAACAGGTCACCAGTCTGGGGGTTGGCGGCAACACGTTATGGGCTTTGTCAGATCACTTAGGCACGGTCCGCGACATTGCTGATTTCAACGAAGGCACCGGCATCACCGCCATCGCCAACCACCGCACCTACAACGCCTTCGGCAAGCTGACAGCCGAAACCAACGCCGCCGTCGACTTGCTCTACGGTTTCACCGGCAAGCAGTTAGACGAAGCCACTAACCTCCAGCACAACCTCAACCGCTGGTACGACGCCGCTTTGGGCCAATGGCTCAGCGAAGACCCCATCGGCTTTCAAGCTGGCGATGCGAACTTACGGAGGTATGTTGACAATTTTTCTAGCACGAGAACCGATTCCCTCGGGCTGCAAGATGACTACGACCGGGAACGAACAGAAGAGCAAGCCGAGAAAGATCGAGCTTATGATCGTGCAATAAAGTTTAGACCCCTTATCCCATACTCTCCAGATGAGAATAGTGGGTACGATGCGTTGAAGGAATTCCTCAAAGACAATTTGTTAGACTACGCCAAAGGCCGCAGTAAGGAATTAGCCCAACAATCCGGTTTCTACACCAAGACTTTCCAGTTCCTCGAAGCTCGTCGTGCGAAAAAAGAAGCTGACGAAATGGCAGCGAAAGCAAAGGCCATAGACATAGCATATAGCCTATCAATAAAGTCGCTCAGTTTGCAGGACATCTTATACATTTTGAAAGACGAGTACGTTCCGGTCGAGGATGAAGAGCCAGGCATAGGGATAAAGATTGATATCAAACGCTAAATATAGACAACTACTCTTATTCAATAATTTTTCATGACTAAGCTGTCCATCATCTTTCTGTTTTCTATTCAAATTAGTACGGCACTAAGCTTGAAGGCTGAGTTGCTCCCGGAAAACGAAATACGTCTATATGTTAATAGTAACAGTTCTGGCGATTTTTACATGCATGTCTGTCTTTTACGATTTCCAAACAGTTCTGTATACCTATGTGTTGGGGGTAGTCACTTTGAATCCGCGATTCAAAGCCCCGTTGCACCAAGACTAATCACAAGTAACGGACAATCTGTCTTTTTGCGATCCGCAGTGAAAGACGTCGCTCATCCCGAGATCAAGCAAGACTATTGGGTTGCTTGGAGGCTACATACAGAGTGGGTGCCTTATGAATTTGCAGAATGTCTTAATGACGCTTCAATATACTTCAACAATCAAGAATTTGATGAACTCGCAATTGGGACGACGGTTTTCTCAAATCCACGTCCTGCCTTAAAAACAGCGCCTTACGCTAGAAACTCGTTTGCAATTGGGGAAATTGCAAACATTGGAATGATCGATTCACATCCACTGTTCTCTCAGTCGCAACATCAAATAGGTATCATTCGTGGTAATAATAACATACTACTTCACGGTTTGCCCGTCTTCACTGCCGATCAAAACGGCTGCTTACGTTGGTTTGGATTGCTTGCAGGTGCGTCCGATCGTAACTTTGAAAATGTTCAATTAATTACTATTCATGCAACGGCGATATTGAAAGCCATCGGTCAAGATGCGACACCTTCACGTTATGGCATGTATCTTCCCGACCGATTAAAAATAAAAGAAATTAAAGGTTTCAGAAGGCGGATGTTCAATTGAAATATTACTAACTGAATTGTGGTTGCATTCTTGGCTCGAGGAGAAGCCTGGGGACACAGCCAATACTGTTCGGCACGAAATTTGCGATGAAATCAAAGGGGTCAGGTCTCTTTGATGGAGATCGGTAGCCTCAACTGGAAAGGATAATCTATGATTCATTCAACGCGGGAAGTTCGACGGCAGTATTGCACATTCAGTCATACTCCAACTTTCTGCGCCAGCAACCGGCTCAGCTCGCTGACACATTCGCAAGGGGCGACGGCGTTGGCCAGTTACAGTTACGGCTATGACGGCATGTCGCGTCCGACGAGTATCAATTCGTCGATCGAAGGACTTTCAACATTCAGTTACGATGCGACCAGCCAGCTTACCGTCGCCGATCACACTTCGCAGACCGATGAAACTTACGGTTACAACCTCAACGGCAGCCGCAATACGACCGGGAGAAATCAAAGGGGTCAGGTCTCTTTGATGGAGATCGGTAGCCTCAACTGGAAAGGATAATCTATGAATCTTTCAACGCGGGAAGTTCGACGGCAGTATTGCACATTCAGTCATACTCCAACTTTCTGCGCCAGCAACCGACTCAGCTCGCTGACACATTCGCAAGGGGAAGGGGAAGCCGGGGGACGCAGCGTAATGTTGACCGGGCGGTTGGATTTGTAAGGCTTTTTCGGCTCTGTCAATTCCAAGGAGTTCGATTATGGCTCGTGTTGAAGTCTTTGCGCCTGACGAAATAGCGATCGTGCATGTCATGAATCGGATAGTGCGGGCGGAGGAAAAACTGATTGGTCTAATATAACGAGCGATCACGTCAGCAGCGAATTTGCAACTAGTCCATTAGTTCAAATCGGTGGCTAGGCGACGGTTTGCTGACAGGTTGCATCAAAATGATCCGCGACGTGATTGGATCTCGTTGAGGATCGCTTTTAAAGGATCGTCGACTGGGTTTGCGTTGGATGGCGAACTGCCTTGGCGTTTGCTGGGCAAGGGTCGAACGCCACCGGGATTTTGAGCGGCTGCAGCCAATCGGGTCACATCGATTGACGATCGATCGGTAATCGCAGCACCAGGCGGGATCTGAAAGAATCCGACGCTGCGGGGTTGATAGTTGACATCTTCAATCGGATTGGGACTGGTGCCCGTTCGATCGATCGCAATCGACTGTAAAAAAATCTCATAAACAGAAACATCATAAAGCGGTAGCGGTGGAATCTGGTAGGTCCGTTGTTGCTCGTTCCAAGAACCATTTGGCGAAGAGATCGCAAAAGATTCGACGATGGTCGAGCCGGCATCACGTTCGAGTTGGATTGGCTTGGAACCCTGTGGCGGAATCTGTATTTCCTGGGCCGCGTTTGGATTGCGAAGATCGGCCAGCAGGACAATGGCCGTTTCGTTGGTCGAGTTTGTAAGCGAGACCGTTGCGGGCGGAAGCGACGCGTTGGCAACCACCTGCTGCGAACTAGATCGAATAATTGGGTTGACTTGCGGCAGGGGCAATTGATCAAACCACCATTGTTGCGCTGGCGAAAAACCGATTGCATCTAAGTAGAGCGATTGATTATTAAAGGCCGCGCAATAGCCCGGAAATTGCAAGCTCGTCAACAAATATTGATTCGGCTGATTGCTGTAACGCTCGATCCGCCACAACTGATCCAGAGACGCAGTTGGCTCAACGAACAATAGCGGCTGCATAGGCGAAACCGCTTGCAGAGCGAACAGCGAAACGCCGTTGGTCCAGTGGATTCGAAAGAGCGAATTACCTACTGGCGTGATAACCCATTGACCGGCCCGATTTGTAATGGCAGCCCGATCGGACCAGTGGTATTGCGGGGGGCGATTGCTGCGGTTGATTGGTGCGTTGCCAAACTCTGGAAAGAGAACCGTGTTGCGATTCTGATGAATGCCCATGTCGACATAGAACGCTTGATTTTTCGTTTGTATCGGCGTCACAACCGCGTTCGGCGGAGTTGCAGGTAGTACATTTTGAGGAACGCGCAACCCGCTTTGAGCCCATAAATTGACGTTTGATAACAAACTTAATACCAGCGCGAAACAAATCGCCAACAAGCTTGTTGACCGAGCCAAAATTGGCTTGGTAAAGTCATGAACTGAACATGCTTGTAAGCTGTTGATTTGATTGCCGACCATCCTCTTCACCTTACGTCTTGTACCGCGAGCGCTACTGAATACACAGAATCGACTTCATCGAAGCTGCTGTGCTTTGCCTATTGTAACCATTGAGTCAGCAACGCGGCAAAGAATCGTCGTAGGTTGCGAGAGACCAAAAGCCGAATCGACTTTGCAACGATCACTTCGACATCTTGCGTTTCAAAATTTGTTATGATTTAGACGTTTGTCTTTGGGCGGTTTAATCTTGGAAATGCAACGCCGCCGCGATTTGGCGGTCAAAAGAAATATCGATGGATTTGAGTGTGACTGGTAACCGGGAAAAGATTCTGACCGACGCATGGCAACAGCACCAAACCGGTAACATTCAACAAGCTTTACGTCAGTACGAATCGGCCTTGCAAGGCGATGGCAAAGACGCAAACGCGTGGTGTTACATCGGAATCGCTTTGCATGATTTGCAGCGCTATAGAGAAGCTGTCCAAGCGTACGAAAACGCGATTAAACTTCAGCCGAATTTTGCTGTCGCGTGGAACAACATGGGCAATTCATTTCGACATTTGTTGCAAATCGATGAGGCCGAATCAGCGTTTGCAACCGCCCTGATCCAGAATCCCAAATATGGCAATGCTTTTAAGAATCGCGCAGCTCTAAGGGCGACTATTGGCCGGTTCGAATCAGCCGTCGAAGATTACACATCGGCGATGCGTATTCAACCCGATGACGTGGAATTACATCGCAATCTTGGCGTATTGAAATTGCTGTTGGGCGAGTTCCAGGAAGGCTGGCACGAATACCGCTATCGCTGGAAATGTCGGGACTCGTTGCCAATACCCGGCGATAAGCCAAAGTGGACTGGCCAATCATTGGAGGGCAGAACGATCTTGCTCTATTATGAGCAAGGACTCGGTGACACGCTGCAGTTCATACGATATGCCAACGTTTTAAAGACGCTCGGGGCACGCGTATTGGTCAAAGGTCAATCGGTCTTGGCCGCATTGCTGCGAAACTGCGAAGGAATCGACGCTTGGTTTGATGACTTCATGCCAGTCAACGTGGCTTACGATTACCATTGCTCTTTGATCGATTGCGCCGACATACTCAAAACAGACTTAACAAACATACCGAGTCAAACTAGCTATTTAAAGCCGGCGGCCTATCTACAGCGGTATTGGCATGCCGAAATCGATCGGCTGCATATCGAGAAATCGACTGAACTGAATGGTTCGCCCAACGACGCGAAAGTCCGAGTCGGAATCGCTTGGCAGGGCAACCCAAAGCATCAATCCGATCAGTTTCGATCGATGGCCTTGAAGACGCTGGAACCGTTGATCACGAGCGCTTCGGTGCAGTGTTTTGTTCTTCAGCACGGCGTCGACTCCTCGCGCGTACCCTCAGCGCCGCACTACAATCGTTTGATCTACTTTCCAGCAAGCACTGATCAATCCAGCGGAGCATTTATGGATACCGCTGCGATTATCACACATCTGGATTTGGTAGTCACAACCGATACTTCGATTGCGCATTTGGCCGGCTCGCTGGGACGACCAGTGTGGTTAATGCTCAACGCGATGCCTGACTGGCGATGGTTGCTCGATCGAAGTGATTCACCATGGTATCCGACGATGCGGTTGTTCCGTCAGAACCGGCAAGGCGAGTGGCAGACCGTAGTCCAATCGGTTGTCGACGCAATCCAAAGCTTCGACTCGGAAGCCGTAGCGAAGCGGAACAGGCCGTCCGGTCCCGTGTAACCGGAGGGCTTGCGCCCAATACCGCTAAAAATCAGACGGTCCTTTAGCGAATCGTCTTTTGATTTGATTGCAATAGCGCGACATGAGGGCTAGTTTCGGGACTAATTGCAAGCGCCAACCAACCTTCACGAGTAATGATTTGCGAAACAGCCAAGCCTTCGATGCGCTGATCTTCGGTTAGTTTTCCGCCGACTAAATTGATCTTCGAGTGCGAAGCGAAAATACGGCCAAAAATTGCTCGTAGCGGCAGTCGATCACGCATTCCGAGACGCTCACCATCAACGCTAATCGCGCCAGTTCGCACCAAATCGGCTTGGATGCCGTCGGCGACGCATTCGTAGTTTACGCGGATGACGAAATTGCTCAGATCGATGCGGCCTGGTTCGGAAAGTTTGGCAATCCGCAAGGTCAGCCACACGTTGTTGTCTGTGAATTCCAAGGTGATCGGATTGGCCTGCTCGAATCGCAGGATGACATTCTCTGGCAAATCCTTTCGATCAAATTCCGCTTGCACGCTCATACGACTGGATAATTCGTCGACTAGTTCATTCAATGTCCAGTCACGAGAACCAAGCCCTAACTGATTGCAGGCGTTGTTGATCGCGGACTGATGAAGTTGCACACTGAGCAACGAGTCGCTCGGAGCCTGTGGACGCGGTGTGTACGCAGCCAACGTTCCTTGAGTGGCAATGCGATAACGGGCAATTAATCGTGTGTCAGTCGTTTGCAAATCGACAACATCTGAATCGATGCCGAGGAATTGCATCGGTTTGATCAGTCGCTGGTTCAATTGCGATTTTGCTTGGCTAATATTCTCGTCAAGTTGTTTGTTGAATTCGTTATCCGTTTGTGTGACGACGATATTTTCGGAAATACGACGAGCCAGCGGTCGTTTCTCGCGAACTTCGCGATCGACAAAATAGCGGACCATATCACCAAGGACTGGCAGCGAATCAAAATCGGTTTGTACACCTTGGACTCGGTCGGTCGAATTGACTGTAGCACGCGAACCTTTTATTTGTAGAGCGTCGGCGCTGATCAAGATCTCTCGATCTGAATTGACGTTCATCTGAGACGTGTTGTGAACGACTGCGGGGCCTTTTTCGCTGGCTGTTCGACTGGCAACGCTTGCATCTAAATTCAATTTGAGATGCCAAGCATTTGGGTTTGGCAGTAGTTGCAACTTTAACTGAGTATCGATCGTGCTGCCGCCGGTTGTATCGGCACCGAGTATTTTTTGGCGAACCGCACGAACAGTTTGCGTATCTGCGGGAACGAAGCGATTGAGTAGATCTTGCGAAACTGCGAATCGCAAATTTGCGTTACGATAGTAGGTATCGATAACATTTCCCAAAGCGATCTGATAACTGTCATTGGAGTAGCGCAGCGACTGGAGCGCCGAGGTAACTTGTTCGGAGCAGCGATGCAGCGGTTCATCTTCAAGGACTTCAAAATCGTTCAGCAGTTTCCGATAGTCGATCGGTGCAATCGCCAGTGGTTGCACAAAGTTGGCCAACTCGCGAACGGACGCATTGTCCAAGAACAAACGCTGTGCTTCACTAACCCCACGCCAACTGACGCGATCTAATAAGCGACGCACGACGAGTACATCATCATTTTGGAAAGTTGCTCGACTGGCCAACTGACTCAACGGGTCGAGCAGCAGATAGCTGTTCCAGCCTGCGACATCACCCGTTGAAATCGATTCATTCCTGACGCGAGCGATCAGTTCATTGAGTTTTACTGGCGAGTACTTATTGAGATTCGCGACATCGCCGTCAGATGGAATGTTGCTCAAGCAATCGTAAACACCCTTCCACAGTTTCAGTCTTCGTTTGAGGCTATAGGCCATGCGAACGACCTGTTCGTTCATTTCCGGGCTGGTCAGCGCATCTTGACGATTGAGGCCCTGCTCGGCCAACGCTTCCAAACGCGAAAGGGTCTGATAAACCGTTTCATCAATGCTTGCGGCGTCTAAATTGTGTAGCTCTTTCTTGATAGCGTCGGCCCATTGTTTCAATTCTCGCTGGGACTGATTTCGTTCATCAAGATCGGAGAAATCGAAAGCGGTCCGTTCCGAGCCGATGGCCACGGGATAGTTTTTGACTGAAGGCACCGTCGATTCGATTGTGTTGAGTTGGTCGAGTAATTTTCGTGGGGTCGGCCATGTTGTAGTCATCGTCTGGCGCGAACCAACGTTACGGGAAGCGTTGCCAAGATTCGGTCGCTCCGAGCGTCCGACAAGCCGGCTGGCCGCGACGGGCACGAAGTCCGATTTCACTTGCAAAAACTGATTGCCGCGTTGATTAGATCGCGCGATGCTCTCGGCTTGCCATTGCTCCAAGGTCTGTTCCGCTTGCGGCGCCATCAGGACGACCTTTGCGGAAGGCTCGACGTGCGAAGCGAGACTTGACGACGGCCTTGAGCGATATTCAAGCCACGCAGAATCGCGCGGAAGGAATTGCGGCTCGTTGAGCTCTGGCAAAGAGTCTGAGCGGATCTTTGCGATGAGGTCGCGTTCGTTTTGCCGGGCAATTGTGTAGGACCGATCGCTCGGTCCGGAGCCCGCGCCCGATTCTACGGATTTCTGTCCGGCGAACCAAATGAAGGCGGACAGAATCAGCGCGATGGTTATTGCACTAATCCAACCACGTACACTGACTTTACCGTTCAACATACTGGAAACCTTTGTCGAGCTTGCGATTGGTCAGCGGAAATTGTTCGCGGAATGCGATCCAATGATGAGACGATCAACTCCGACCAAGGACAAAATGAGCGAATTCACTCCCGGTCCTACGACCACGAGCGCGAAGACACTCTGAGAAAGTTTTCGACCGACCAGCGGTTTGAACTGTACAAGCAATCCGAAAATCGAAAGAAGGCTCGACGATTTTGGTACGTTTGGGCAATTTAGCGTCTGGCCAGTCGACGCTTTTTTGCGATTTTTCGTTCATAGCCGGTAAAAGCCGCAATTTTTTACGGAAAATGTCATCCGATTCGTTTGGCTAATCGTCATTTTTTCTTGCTCGTCGGCTCTATATACACGTACACTGAATGAAGTGAATTGGCAGTGATTGGTCGCAATGCGGTTTAAAGGACCGTTGGGAAACTTGCAAACTCTACGTTGTGCATGAATTTTCATTAGAGTCACAGCGTTGAATTGATGTCCACCAAGGGAAGATTAGAGAACGGTTATGAGATTCCGAATCGGTTGCACCTGTGGAAAACATTTGGACGTTGATTCAGCGAACGTTGGTCGCAAAGGTCGATGCCCAAGCTGTAAAGCGGAATTTATCGTTCCAACGCCACCAAATGCTCTGGCGGCGAGCTCAGCCAGCACCAAAAGCGCGACTGCCGCCAGCCGAAATAGCGCACCAGTCAGGAAATCGACAGCTAACAGCGTGAATGCCGGGTCACCACGGTCGCCCGCGGCCAACGTTCGCGAATCGGCAACAAACAGCGCCTGGAACGACGTCGCTCGCAGTTCGCAGCCACATCGAAGCTATCAAGCTAGCCATACTTCGACATACCAGCATTCCGAAAGTGGCGGTTCGGCAACGGCCATGTGGGTCATCATCGCGGTCTCTATTTTTGGTGGAGGGATCACATTGTTGGCTGTTGGTGCATTCTTTGTGGTACCGATGGTCTTGGAAGAGGTTCGAAACGCGACTGTGGTGGAAGCCTTACCTTCGGATTCGCTAGCGACTGCAAACGGGAGCGATCCGCAAAGCCCGCAATCGAAGGTTCCGGATTTCATTTCGGCTGACGCGGTTGCGAAAGGTGTGAGTTCTGATTCCAGTTTTGGCTCGCCCTATCCAGCCGATTATGGTTCATCCTCGAATATCGAAATGCCGGCAGATTACAGAGGTCCAAACGCTGTTTCAGCAGATTACGGGCAGGCTGCTCATCAAGAGTATGGTCCGCCCAGTCCGGGCTATGGAAGTGAGTACGAAGATCAACTGCAAGCGGAAAACGCAGCGAACCGACCTCCTGACGTCGATCCGAATGCAAACTATCAATACTCTGATATGCAGCCGCCTTTGGTTGGAGGCGATCCTTATGGCAACAGCGGATACGGCAGGGCAACACGTCCTTTGCCGACGCGGAAGCGCACGAAATAGTAGTTAAGAAGTAGCTTGCTGACGCATGACGCCGTTGTTGTTTTCTGAAAAAGTCGGTGCTTTGAAAGAAGCTTGGGATGCAAGTGCATTGCAGCCGAGCTTGATTCAAAATTTATCGCTGAGGCAAATCGGTGAAATTGTTTTGCGATCAGGCCGACAGACTGCCGCCGCTAGCGAACTATTTGACATTTCCGGACCAATCAGCGATCGGCTGGAATTCGTAACCAATATTCTTCGTCTCGATGGACTTGGCCAGCGGATGAACGGCGGGCGAATCATTTCTCGTGGTGATGTCGGCGATCGAGTTGGTCAAGCGATGAAGTCGGGCGAAATACTGGTCCAGGGCAACGTCGGGGCATGCGCCGCGGCTGGCTTGAGTGGCGGCCGGTTGCTCGTTTCGGGCAACGCTGGAAATCACATGGCCGGCGTTTCGGCCATCAATGGTCGCTCGATGCGTGGGGGCGAAGTCATTGTTGCTGGATCGGTCGGTGACGAGCTTGGTCTGAGGATGCGGCGCGGCATTATTTATGTCGGCGGATCGGCTGGCCGAGACGGAGCGACGCGGATGATTGCTGGCACAATCATCGTCGGTGGAGACATTGGCGGAGGTTGGTGCGATCAGATGCGTCGCGGTTCAATCGTTCTGCTGCGTCCCCAAGAAGGACTTTGGGCTGCGGAGTTGTCTGAATCTTTTGAGTTTGAATTGAGTTTCTTGCCGTTGCTCTGGAATTACTTGCGGCCGTTGATCACCGAACTGGGCATTGATATTCCGACAACTCGCTGGGCGTTACGGCAGATTGGAGACCTCGCGTGCGATGGAAAGGGAGAAGTCCTCACCTTAAGTCGGCTAAGCAGCTCGGCTTAGGTCAAAACCGGCTTCGACATTCGCCGAACGAATTGATTGGCTTGAGTTGCTGCGGCGAAATCGATTGGCAATTAACCGCAGTTTCGGCTTGCCAAGAACCGGCAGGACTGACCAAACTGGTAATCTTCGCCAGATCGCCGATCCTACAGGGACGTTATCGCGCTGGCTATGTTTGAATTGTTTAGCAGGGAGCAATCGGGGATGTCGCGGAGTCCAGTTTTGGAAGCACGAAGCATTGTTGATGAGCAACGAATCGTTTATGTCATCGAACTCATATCCAAAGCGTTAAAAATCGTTCGCCCCCAGCAATTATTGCTGGCTCGGCATTGTCGTATTCAAAATGATCCGTTGCTGATCGAGTCGGCCGATTCGGTCAATCTGCATTTCGAGTACCTCGGCATCGACCAGGAGCAAACAGCTTCCCGAACCGACGCCGGCGAAGTCATTTTATCGATCCCCAAAAAGATCATTACGGCGCTTGGTTTATACGGTGCCGGAGCGATTGCTGAAAACGGTAGCTCGCCAATTCAATCCAATTGCGATTGCGACAATCCATCGCCATGCCTGCACAGCGTTGCCGCCTTGGAAGACCTGCGAAAAAAGCTGACACTCCGTTCGCATGGCGACGCGGCGGTATGGTTCAACCAACGCAGCAGCGATGGAAGCGATCTGGGCAAGTCGCTCTACGAGTCTTTGCAAGCGAGTTGGTCCAACAGCACGCCGACGCCGGACGACGAAGACGAGATGTCGGTTCGCTTGCAGTGGCGATTGTCAGGTTTTTTTCCTGACCAAAAGGCGCGTTATAACGCACGTTCGACTCCGACCATCAGTTGCGTTTTGCAAAGCGAGAAACGACGTGGCGGCTGGACCAAGGGGCGCGAGCTGCGCAACATTCTCGAAGCGGCCCCGGCAAACGCCTATCAGCACCCAAACGACCGAATGATTGCGACGATGGTTGAAATGTCGCATCGCAGTTATGCCGAAGATTACTCTCGACTGCTGCGTGAAATACTTTGGTTGCTGCCAGGTCATTCCAGCGTCGCGGCAGAAAATATGGGCGAATACGAGCCGGTCAGTGTGGTGATCGAAGACATCACTTTGAGCATGGAAGAGGACGGCGAAATGTATCGTCCACGCTTTCGAATCGCCGACTTTGATTTAGACCACAGCAACGATCGAATGGCTCTTTATGAGCTCGGTCGTGGACGCCAGATGGTAATCTTGGCAGATCGGGCCCGACGCAGCTTGATCGCCAGCGAGATTGACCCTGGCATCTACAGCTTGATGTCATCAATGGCGATGACGCGATCTCGGTTTGCACGTTTTGACCATGAAACAGCCGAACGATTTGCCGACTTGCTGGCGCTTCAAGCGAAGCAACGCAGCGTGCAATTGGAATTGCCGCAATCGCTGGCAGGCCCCGAACAACAGCTTGAACCGAAAATCGAATTGCATTTGGTACCACGCCAGCCAGCTGGCTTAACCGTTATGCTGCGTGTGGGTTGCGAGTCGGTTGATGAAGCGCCGATTCCTGGCGTCGAACCAGAGCGACTTCGCGTTGCGACGGCGGCTGGTCGATTTCAGTTGTTGCGTGACCTAGCGGCTGAATCGCGATTGGCCGACGAATGGGTTGAAAATCTGGGCCTGCAAAGCATGAATTATGACGGGCCGTACACTTGGATTGCCGCTACCGACGATGCTGCGCTAGATTTGCTTTCACGGGTTCAAGCAATGGGTGACGCAGCGATTACGGTCTGCTGGCCCAAGTCACAGCAATTGCGGTTGGTCGGTGAGCTAATGCCGCGAAAGCTGCAAGTTCGCTTGAGCTCTCAAAAAGACTGGTTCGGACTGGAAGGCTTTGCTGAAATCGATGGTATTCAGATTCCTTTGGCCGAACTGCTAGCGGCCTTACGCGCTGGCCGACGTTTTATTCCGCTGGGGAACAGCCAATTTGCGGCCATCTCGGACCAACTTCGACAACGCTTGCGCGCCATTGCTGACGTTGCTCAAAATGATTCCGGTCCAGTAAAAATCGGTCGTGCGGCCATGCCGATTGTCGAGGAAGCGCTCGGCGATGATATGGATCTGGTAACCGATGTCCATTGGCAGGAATCGCTGCAACGGATGAAAGATGCTCAGGCACTGGTTCCAGAATTGCCAACCGAGTTGAAGGCCGATTTACGTGACTATCAAAAGTCAGGTTTTGAATGGTTGAGCCGGCTTTCGACGTGGCGAATGGGTGCCGTTCTGGCCGACGATATGGGTCTGGGAAAAACGGTTCAAGCACTGGGAGTCTTGCTGCAACGTGGCAAGGACGGGCCGGCGTTAATCGTCGCGCCAACCAGTGTTGGCGGCAACTGGGTTCGCGAAACTCAGCGCTTTGCGCCGTCGCTGAACGCACAATTGTATCGCGAGCAAGATCGTCAAACACTGATTGAGTCCGCTGCTCCGAACGACTTGATCATTGTCAGCTATCAGTTGCTTCAACGCGATGTAGAGCGGTTCGCTTCTCGACCATGGCACACGTTAGTTCTGGACGAAGCGCAGTTTATCAAGAACTATCAAACGAAGACTTCGCAAGCTGTCCGGCGATTGGAAACCGATTGGCAACTCGCGCTCTCTGGAACGCCTCTGGAAAATCATCTTGGGGAGCTTTGGTCATTATTGCGAGTCATCTGCCCAGGTTTGCTCGGCTCGTGGGAACGCTTCCGCAAGCAGTTTGCCGAGCCGATCGAACGCGACCGCGACCGAGATAGGCTTGACGCGCTTGGACGACTGGTTCGCCCCTTTATATTGCGTCGCACCAAACGCGAAGTGCTGCAAGAGTTGCCACCACGTAACGAAATTGTGCAGTACGCAGAACTGAGCGAAAACGAGCGCAAGAAGTACGATGCCGCTCGTATGGCCGCATTGAGCGATTTGACTGCTGGTACGAATGGCGAACCGGATCAACAAAAACGCATTCGTGTGTTGGCTTGGTTGACCAAACTGCGTCAGTTATCGTGCCATCCGCGGCTGGTCGATCCACGCTGGCCGGGTTCGTCGGCAAAGATGGATATGCTGATGGAAATTGTCGACGAGCTACGCGAAGGCGAGCATCGGGCGTTGGTCTTCAGTCAATTCGTTCAGCATCTGACGCTCGTTCGTCAGCAGCTTGATCGCAATAACATACCATACCAATATCTCGACGGATCGACACCAGCGAGTAAACGTCAGGATGCGATTGACGCATTTCAGGCAGGCGAAGGCGACTTGTTTTTGATCTCGCTCAAGGCGGGTGGAACCGGTTTGAATCTTACCGCTGCCGACTACGTCATTCACTTGGATCCGTGGTGGAATCCGGCGGTTGAAGATCAAGCGACGGACCGAGCACACCGTATCGGTCAAGAACGCAGCGTGACCGTTTATCGGTTGGTTGCCAAAGACACAATCGAAGAGCAGATTCTCGCGCTACACGAAGAAAAACGAGAACTGATTTCCGGCGTGCTTGATGGCGCTGATCGAGCTGGCAAAATGTCCAGCGACGACTTGATCAATCTGATTCGTCTGAGCAGTACTTCGAGTTAACACGTAGGCGAATCTCAATTTTAGCGTAGGCTAGGACAAGTCCTCGCCTGCCTATTGGACGGCTCTCAGTCCCTAAGCGACTGCGCTTCGTTCATCGGAATGATTTTCTTGTGAAAGCGGCCCTTTCTATTCGCTCGCCGGCGATTGCGTCTTACAATAGAGTGGCGATCCTTCCATTCTCTCGCGTGGGCCGACCTTTGAATCCGATCCGAGTACTATGCACTAGCTGCAATGGCAAGCTTGTCATTCGTTCTGAGAAATTTCTCGGACAGGTCGTGACATGCCCGCGGTGCGAGCATTTGGTCCAGATTCCTGCCAGACCAGATTCGCGACTTCCTGACGCTGCGGTTCCGATCGATTCGCAAGCGCTCACGTCAGTTGACCTCGATGCTCTACGTGCGATCGATGCGTCTGCAAATGCGAAGTCAGGCGAGTCGAGTTCGGCCAGCAATATGTCCGGATGGAATGAGAATTCGACTTTGGGCGCAGACAGCACCGCCAACGGTCCCACCAAATTCAGTTTACTCGAGACGACTGATTTCGATTCGCTCGATACGCAACTAGTCAGCGACGAAGCATCCTCGGGCGAGCTTGGGAGTTTGCCTGACGAGTTTAATGCGGAATCGACTGACGTCGTTACAGGCAATCGACGACTGATCGTATTGGTTTCAATCGCGGTTGCCGCTAGCCTGCTTTCCATCGCGTTGCTATTTGTTTTTCTGA
>JBGSKY010000136.1:0-76907 GCA_041740995.1 Pirellulaceae bacterium | reverse complement strand
GTCCCTTGCTTCGCCGAACTCGTCCGGATCGCATTTGGCAAATCGCGCGAGAGCTGCGATCTGCTGGGTTGTTCACGACCGTCAGGAATTCTGGCGGACAAAACATAGCCGCTGCCTGCGGACAATTGGCTGCCAACCCCGCTTTGCAAACCACCGCTCCAAATCCTTCCTAATCGAACTCAGCAAAATGAAACTCACCTTAAAGACGTTCTTGTTTTCGGTCATCTTTGCGTCGCTAATGCTTGAACAAGTGGTCTTGGCAGATCAACCATTCGAGCTGTTTAACGGCAAAGACCTCGAAGGCTGGCAAGGCAGGGACGACCTCTGGAGCGTTGTCGACGGCGCAATAACTGGCCGAACAACGGATGAAAACCCGATCAACGAAAATACGTTTTTAATCTCGACTCATTCAGTCGGAAACTTTGACTTGACGTTCAAATACCGAATCGAAAACGGAAACTCCGGTGTGCAATATCGCAGCGAGGTGCTCGATGAAGCGAAGTTTGTTGTCGGTGGTTATCAGGCAGATATCGACTCGCAACCACGATACTCCGGGATCAACTACGAAGAGAAAAAGCGAGGCATCTTGGCTGATCGCGGGCAAATTACAGTGCTGCGCGGTGATGCGAAACCAGATGTAATCGGCCTGTGCGGTGATAGTGTTGCATTGCAAGACAACATAAAGCCTCAGCAATGGAACGACTATCGAGTTTTGGCAATCGACAATCAGATGCGACACTTTATTAACGGTGTTTTGATGAGCGAAGTGATTGATTTGAGTGGCAGTGGTTCGCAATCTGGCGTACTTGCTTTGCAACTACATCGCGGGCCCGCAATGGTCGTCCAATTCAAGGACTTTAAACTGGTTGAACTTTCTAGCGAATCAAAATCGGCTAATTAATCGATCGATATCTGACTGAAAACCGCATAACTAAAGTTTTGCAAAATTTGGTCGTAAGACTTCAGCTTTGATTCGCGTGTCGCGTCGATTGGTTCTAGCAATTGGGTAGTACATTCGTACCGCCCATCAGACGCGGACCAGACGCTACAATTCAAACGAGCCTGTTCAGGATTACGGCATTCGCATATTCTACAACTTCGCTGTGTTTTGCAGTGAAGCATCGCGTCGGATTGCTCTATGGGTCAATTTCTCTTTTACTACCAACGACCGGAGCCGGCGACATGGGTCTACATGTCGTCTTTTTTGATCGTCGGAATATATTTCATGTTCCATCGACTTTGGAGCATTCGAAATCTAGACATCATTCTGCTGCTGCTTTTGACGCCGGGATTGATGCTGATTCATGAATCTTATCGAGTCGAGCAACGGCTTGCAGAATCAACATCTGTCGTTATTGAAGCGCCCGTCGTTGCGAATATGGACCAAGGTGTAGCCGCGGACAGCGAAAGAGACGACGCTCCAAATACAAACGCTTCGAACGCTCTGGGCGACCACAACAACCTTCCCGACCCGGGTAACAGTGAGAAAGTGAGCGAATCGAACGTTCTGACAGGCAAAAGGACAAGCAATTGGGGCGTTCGCGAAATTCGACTTTTTGGCTACGTTTGGTTGCTTTCGGTTTGTGGTTTATGGTTGGGGCGAATGCTGCTCGATACCACCTTTTTCCGTCGCCCCTTGCTCGAACCAAATTTAACTCGTGGCGGCTTGATATTTATTGGCCTGAGTCTGTTTGCATTCTTGATGGCGAACGTTTTCAATGGGCCGCCTGCGCCAATGAAAGGTTCGCAAATTAATCGCGGACCTGGTTTCGATCCTTTGAAAATGCTTCCCGATATCTCAACCAGTGCGACGCGGCGCGAGATCGGTTCAGCTCCACAGTCAAATCTTTACCAGCGATCTGAAGAGTTTGAAGGGATGAAGCAGGTCCGGTTGATGACCGTTTCGCGTGTTCTGCTAATTGTTGCCAACAGTGCTTTGGTACTAGGTATCGTTGGGGTTGGTTTTTGGCATTTTTCCGATATCCGCTCTGGTGTTGGCGCGGCAGTGCTCTATTTATTGCTTCCTTACGCTGCTCAGATGGTTGGTCGGGTCGAGCATGCGATTCCTGGATCGTTGTTGGTCCTCGCGGTGCTATTCTATCGTCGACCGCTAATTTCCGGCGCAATTATCGGACTCGCTGGCGGTTTGGTTTTCTATCCACTTTTCTTGCTTCCATTGTGGCTCAGCTTCTACTGGCAGCGTGGCCAACGACGTTTCATCCTTGGGATCGTTCTGGCTTTGACTGGGCTTGTCATCGCATTGGGATTTGCATCAGAGCGAAACTTCTTTAGTCAGCTTGGTCAAATGTTTGGCGCGATTGGTTTTGCGATCGATGATTTGGATGGTATTTGGGGACTGGGATTGCATCCGTATGTCCGCGTGCCCGTCGTCGTGGCATTTGTGGCGTTGGCTTTCTCGTTCGCATTTTGGCCAGCACAAAAAAGCCTCGCAACGCTGATAAATTGTTCAGCCGCAATCATGGTTGCCTCGCAGTTCAGCTATGCATATGGCGGGGGACTGTTGATGGCTTGGTATCTTCCGCTGATCTTAATGGCGGCTTTTCGCCCGAATCTAGATGACTTGGTTGCTTCCCATGCGGTTCGTCCACTAGTCTTTTCGCGGCGAAAAGACCCGCCTTCCAAAGCCAACTTGGCTCCGCTAGAACCTTAGTCACTTGTATGTGGTCGATGGAGTTTTTTCATTGGCGTTTTCGACCAAATTCAGTCATGCGTTGACTCTAAAAGCGAAAGTCCCTTGAGAACTAAATTCGAGACAAGAGTGATCTGACCGTCGAACGCGTTCGCGAGAGTTGCAGCCCCCCCGCCAGTTGCAATGATCTTAAGTTCCGTGCCAGCCTGCTTGCAGTAGCGCGAGTAAACTCTTGCAACTCCTCCACGAATGCAGCTTTGAACTCCTATTCTTAATGCAGAAGACGTGTTCTTTCCCGGTGAAGTCTCCTCCAATTTGTTGGATTGCGGCAAGGGAATCGTCTCGCCAGGTTTCCCGAAATCGATTTCAAAGTCACGCTCATCAATTTTCAGAAGCGGCAATCGATCGGTCTTTTCTGCTAGCGACGCATACAAGGTTGATTCGCTGGGAAGAATTACGCCTCCTTCGAAAACGCCATTCTTCGAGATCAGATCGATGGTGATTGCGGTCCCAACCTGAATAACAACCAACGGAGCGTGTGCGCCAAACAACTTCCAGGCGGCGAATCCCGCCAATAAACGATCGATGCCGAGCATATCTGGCAAATCAACGGCGACAGTCATTGGAACGAAATGTCGATCGACCAACAAAATTTTCGCATCAAAAATTTCGTTTAACAGCGATTGGACGGCTGCGAAATGGCCGTCATTAACGCTACTTGTTAAGACCTTGGTTGGCTTCCTTTCAAGCTGAAGGAGAAATGGGATAGTGCCAACTTTCGCAGCCAATTCAGATATCGCTGCCTTCTTCTTCGACGAGACTTGCCAAGCATGTCGCTGGGGCTTCGAAAGAAACTTTGAAGTTTCCGGATCATATAACACCGCCTTTAAGGCGGAATTGCCAATGTCTACGAGCAAAAAGGTTGACGCAGATGGCATGAGACGAGGCTGCGAAATTAAGGTTTGAAAAGCTGAAAATCCAAGTGCAATCGATTGGACTGGCGGAATTTGGTTAGTGGCCAGGTAGGTCAGTCGCGGCGAGTCGTCGGTCGATGAACTAAGTCGGTATACAAAAAAACCCAGCATAAAGCTGGGTTTTCATGAATCTAACGGGCTTCGATAAAGTCCGCTCAATGACCCCGACGGGAGTCGAACCCGTGTTACCGCCGTGAAAGGGCGATGTCCTAGGCCTCTAGACGACGGGGCCGTTGTGAGTGAAAAGCTAGAACGCGAGAAGTTTTAGCGACAGCAGACAAAATGGTCAACCGCCTAATGAGCTACTCGCTTATTTTAAGCTCGTTATTGTCGATATCATTCGACTGGCTACGCATAATTGCATCGTAAACTTCCTGTCGATGAACTGGCACATCGCGAGGTGCCTCAACGCCCAAACGAACTTTGTCGCCACGAATTTCAACAACAACGATCTTGATTTCGTTGTTAATGACGATGCTTTCGTTCTTCTTTCGTGATAGGACGAGCATGTTCTCTTCCTTAAGTGGGGGTGCCCCAATTTCCTAACTAAATCGGTCTGCATCTCGACACACAGTCGAGCAAAAGTGCAGACACAACTCTTTCTATTCTCAAATTTAGACAACGGTCTAAGCTAGTCAAGCAAAGTGAGGCCCAATACCAGCGGAATTTTCAGAAAATCTAAAAAAAATCAGAATAGTCGCGTCAAGTACAAATGCCCGCAAATTCATCAACCAATGCCGACCAACTGCAGTTGGCGTGCGAAAGTCGCCCCTAGCACCGTAAAAAAGAATCTCCGTTGCTTCTAAGCGTGCTGGCATGTTACCAACACCGAGGTCTTAATCGAGTCAAAATATGAAAATCACGAAGTAATGAATGCTGGTTCCACAGTCTTCTGGAATGCTTTTTTGCTGGCGACACTCGCCGCATTCTTCGGCTGTGCAAAATTATCGAGTCGCGACACACTGCTCGATCCGACTATTGTCAATAATTCCTCTCGCGAAAAAATGGACGAAGTGGCTATGGCCGCGCGAGATGCTGGACTGGCTTTGCAAGCGGAACTGATTTCTGTCCGAACAAAGATTGTGGGTAAGCCAAGCCATGAACGAAATTGGCGTCCTGAGTACAAAGTGCTTCCTTTTGTCGACTTTGACGGTGTAAATGTAATAGTTCGCAACGTTCGGGACGCCCGTTATCGTTCCGCTGAGGATTATGACGTTCGACATTACGATTTGAAATTTGATCTAACTGACCTGCAATCGGTTGATTTTGTGGTCGTGCCGTTTCAGACGAATGACTTACTGGCTCACACCATGTTGTCATTTGGACTTAAGGACGGTCGGCAGTTTCTCATTTCCGTTGAAGCGAGAATGGAGCAAGGAGAGGACTATCCGCCGTTGCTTGGCGTCAAGAATGAGTACGAGTTGATGTACGTTGTTGGTGATGAACGCGATCTTATTCCGTTGCGCACAGACGTTCGCAAAGTCGATTGTTATGTCTATCCTGGCCGAAGTTCAGCGGTTGAAACCCAGCGGCTATTCATTGATATCGTTGATCGGATTAACCAAATCAGTGCGTCGCCAGAGTTCTACAACACGCTCAGTAACAATTGCACAACTAACTTGGTAGATCACGTTAACCGAGTTTTTCCAGGCAAGATTCCTTACAATTGGAAGATACTTTTGCCTGGTCGATCAGACGAATTAGCGTTTGATCTGAAACTGCTCGATATCGACAGTAAGTCTTTCGCCAGCGTAAAGCATCGTTACCGAATCAACGATTATGTTCAACGAGAACCTTACGACGCCAATTTTTCCAGCCAGATTCGACAGGCTAGATTAAATCGATAACGATCTTCATTCGTTCTTCTTCAGTACCATTGGCAAGTGTTGACCCAGTTTGCCCAAGAATGCTCTCGCACGCAGATTGGTAATCTTGATCTGAAAGCAATTTCCGCTCATGCCACAATAGGACTTCGAACAATCTGTCGAGCTTGTCGCGCGATTCGTCGCTGACAAGGTTTGGAAGTCGCTTGCTCTTGATCAGCTCGGGGGTTAGCGCAGTCGGCATTTCCTTTAATGCAACCGCAGCTTTCAGTTTTTCGAGCACTAGATTCATTGCGTCTTTAACGACGTCTTTATCGCCATCTGCATAACGTTCGGCGACGTCGCGGTTCTCAAGCTTTTTCGAAGTGCCCACCGGCTTACCCGAATCGACATGGATCAATTTTGCTTGGCACTCGTGCATTATGAAATTGATTCGGCGATTCGCTTTGACTTCGCACTCAAAAATCACAAGCGCCGGGATGCCGGCTTCTTTCGCGCGTTTGACCAGCTCCGGCAATTTTCCACTGCCGATATAGACCAGCTCGGCAGCAACTCTTGGATTGGTAGGTTCCTTTAATTTTGCTACCAGCGGATCATCTTTCGCTGGCAATATCTGGGTGGATCCTCCATAGTCGCTACCACCATATGAACTTCCATAATCACTGCCATAGGAATCGCCATAACCTCCACCGCCGCTGCCGCCAGAGCTTTTCGGTTCTGTGTAGGCAACTTCTTTTTCCGCAAAGAGCGGTGCCCATGTACCGCTTTTGTGTTCGGCATTCATAAACAAGATTAACTCGCTGGCCATCAGTCCGGCGGCTTTTTCAAGTTCCGTTGAAAAGTACTGCGATGAACGATCCGTGTATGAAACTACTGCAGCGTTCTTTTTCTTTTCTGACACTCTTGCTTTTGGAGCAGGTGCACCATATCCCGAACCATACGGATCGCTACCATAGCCGGATGCATCCGATGTAGCGGCGCTGGCTTCTGTCGTGTAGATAGGATTGTATTCAGTCAGTCCATCGGGAGCGTCAACCGTGATTCCGACGGCGACTTGTGAGATAAGCTCTGGCTGCTGAGACGTTGACGACCATCGAACGGCTTCGGCCACACTTGCTCGATCAGCTGGAGCGACGAAAGCTGCTGCTTTAGCAAATCGCACCGCTAATTCTGTGTTGCCCTGGTCGAACGCTTTGCCAGCAGCAGCAATCAAAGTCAGCGGCGGGTCATACTTAATTGTCGCTTCACCATAACCACTGGAACTACCACCGTAGTTCGAATCATTACTGACGGTCGTGTCTCCGTACCCTGAATCAGTGCCTTTATATTCGGCGTCGGTGCTCGTACCATAGCTATCGCCATATGACGCGTTCGGTCCCTTGTATTCGACCTGAGCTTCACCGCCATTGTAAGCATCGCCATAACCTCCATTGTTCGCCGGTGCTGCAGCTGGAACCGGGGTCGCTTGCGATACCGGTGTTGGCGGCACGGCGTTTGTTGCAGTTTCCTCGACCTTTGAGCATCCCGCAGCGACAGTCAGGCCGACGACAATACAAGACGAAACTACCGTTTGAAGGCAACGCATAATGCAAAACTCCGCACAAATACAAAGACGAGGTGCTCGGGAGAGAAGAAAAATTTCGTGTTCGGATGTTGCGAAAACAGTCAGCCACGCGCGTAATTCCCACGCGAAAACTTCCGAGATGGCTATACGCTTTCGTTTTTTTGACCATTCCGCAATGACCCATTATGGGGCCTTGGCCTGCCGTTGTCGAGTAATTTGTCGATAATCTAATCGCTCAAACAAATTACATGCCCGTTTGGCTTCCGCTTTCTAAAACTTTGATGCCTCAACCGAATGCCGCTCGCCCGAAGCCCTTTGATCCGTTTTCGGTTCAAGCAATCACGATCCGGGGTGCTCGCACCCACAACTTAAAGTCCATTGATCTGGATATTCCCAGACAATCGCTGACGGTCATCACGGGGGTAAGTGGCAGCGGTAAAAGCTCGCTCGCTTTCGACACGATCTTTGCCGAAGGTCAACGGCAATATATCGACAGTCTATCAGCCTACGCGCGGCGATTTTTTAACCAATTGCCAAGACCGGATGTGGACCTCATTTCCGGGCTCCAACCAACGTTGTGCATCGATCAAAAGCAAAGCAGCAGTAACCCTCGCAGTACAGTAGGCACAGTCACTGAGGTCTACGATTATCTTCGGCTGTTGATGGCCCGTGTCGGACGTGTCCATTGCTTTCGATGTGGAACTGTAATCGAGCAAAGATCAGTCGATTCAATTGTTCAGTCGCTCGCTTGCCTTCCGACAGGATCGCGACTGCAAATTCTAGCGCCAATCGTTCGTGGCCGTCGTGGCAAGCACCTCGACGTGCTGGCGGATATTCGAAAGGCGGGGCTGATCCGTGCTCGCATCGACGGTGGTCTTTACGAGCTTGAAGATGCACCAGATTTAGCCGTTCGTCAAAATCATACGATCGAGGCGATAGTCGACCGAATTGCAATCAAGCCAGGCTGCGAAGCAAGGATCGCAGACGCGGTTGCCTTGGCGGTTCGATTAGCCGAAGGTTTGGTGGTTGCCTCAGTTTTAAAGATCGATCAAAACGTAACCGCTGGCGGGCCAAGTGATTGGGATGAGCAATTGTTGTCAACAAAATATGCTTGTCCGAGCTGCGATATCAGCTATGCCGAAGTTGAGCCGCGAATCTTTAGCTTTAACAGCCCCTACGGCGCTTGTCCAGAATGCGACGGGACTGGGCTTGCAACGCTTGTTACAGAAAGCGAACCAGCACGGAGAAATAATGAGCCTTGCGAGACGTGCAAAGGACGTCGCTTGCGACCTGAATCGTTGGCCGTTCGGCTTGGAGATTTATCGATTGCGGACGTATGTGAATTGGATCTATTGCGTTTGCTCGACTGGATTGACGGGCAAGTTTTCACACCGGAACAGACCGCGATAACGGTTCCGATCGTCCGTGAGATACGAACACGGATCGACTTTCTAAATCGAGTTGGTGTGTCGTATCTTACGCTAGCCAGATCGGCTGATTCTCTTAGTGGTGGCGAGCTGCAACGGGTTCGCTTGGCGACCAGCATTGGGTCGGGGCTGATTGGCGTTTGTTATGTCTTAGACGAGCCGTCGATTGGATTGCATCCTTCTGACAATGAAAAACTGATTAGTGCGATACGACAACTTCAACATCAAAGCAATACAGTCATCGTGGTCGAGCATGACGAAGCGATGATGCGAGCGGCAGACTTGTTGATTGATATGGGACCTGGAGCTGGCGCCAACGGTGGCGAAATCGTCGCCATAGGTAGCCCCTCAATCGTTTCGAAGAATAAGCGATCACTGACAGGCGATTATCTATCAGGCCGCAAGACAATCGCACTACCGAAGGTCTATCGTTCGATCGATCCGCGACAAAAGCTTCGAGTTGAAAATGCGACGCTGCATAACCTGAAAAATATCACCGTCGACTTTCCACTGGGCGTTCTCATTTGCGTGACAGGAAAAAGCGGGAGCGGAAAAAGTTCTTTGGTTGGCGATATTCTACAAAAAGGCGTACAGCAAGCACTCCTGAATCGCGAAACAGAGCACAACTTTCATGCGAAGATTAGCGGCATCGAAAATATCGATAAAATAATTTCGATAGACCAATCGCCGATAGGGCGATCCGCTCGGAGTACGCCCGCCACTTATACAGGTATTTGGGACGAGATCAGAAAGGTCTTCGCCGCCAGTCGAGATGCTAAAACGCGAGGTTTCACCGCCTCGCGATTCAGTTTTAACAGCGGCGGTGGTCGGTGCGAAAATTGTCTCGGTCAGGGCGAGCAAAAATTAGAGATGAATTTCTTGGCTGACGTTTTTGTTACGTGCCCACTCTGCAATGGACGGCGCTTCAATCGATCAACTTTGTCGGTCCGATATCGAATGAAAAATGTGGCTGATATTTTGGAGATGAGCGTTAGCGAAGCGCGTGTGTTTTTCGAAAACTTTCCAAAATTGTCACGGTTGCTTGCTCCGGTTGAACAAGTTGGACTTGGCTACTTGAAACTTGGCCAGCCCGCAATGACCTTGTCAGGTGGCGAGTCGCAGCGAATAAAACTGGCCAGCGAACTTGCTCGACCTTCAACGGGAAAGACGCTGTATGTGCTCGACGAACCGACCACGGGATTGCACATTGCAGATGTCGGTAACGTAATCAACGTCCTTCAAGGTCTAGTCGACCGTGGGAATTCGGTTGTCGTCATTGAACATCATCTTGATGTCATGAAGGTCGCCGACTGGATCATCGACTTAGGGCCTGGTGGTGGAACCGAAGGAGGTGAAGTAGTCGTTCAAGGTCCACCGCAGGAAGTCGCAGCACACTCAACAAGCAGCACCGCGAGCTACTTAAAGCCATACTTTTGAGCGCTCACATTGGGCGTCAAGCCACTGGAGTTGTCAGGTCGTCGGTTTCCTGAGTTGCTACGAAACGATAGCCCGCGTCCCGGAGCGTCAAGAAATGCTGTGGCTTGGCTGGATCTGGTTCAAACACTTTTCGCAATCGCAACATAAACTGGTCAACGCTTCTAGTTTGCATGTCGCCAGGAAATTCCCACACATTGGACAGCAACTCTTGTCGGGGGATCACTCGCCCTTCGTTCGTTGCAAAATAGGCTAACAACTGCATCTCTTTGCTGGTCAGTTTGACCCGTCGCTTGTTCACATAGACTTCGTGGGTTTCGAAATTGACGGTCGCATCACCAAATTGCAACTCCTTCAGCGGCGACGAGCCTTGGCTTGAACGCTCAACCGACCTAGCCTCAGATACTGCGGTTGTGCGAAGACGAAGAAGATTTCTGACTCGGGAAAGAAGTTCGTCCAAATCAAACGGCTTGGTTAGATATTGATTTGCACCAACGTCAAAGCCT
Source organism: Pirellulaceae bacterium (assembly GCA_041740995.1). Taxonomy (GTDB): domain Bacteria; phylum Planctomycetota; class Planctomycetia; order Pirellulales; family Pirellulaceae; genus JBGSKY01. The sequence goes on along the minus strand of JBGSKY010000136.1, from coordinate 66,529 downwards.
CGCGTGCGATCTTCGGATAGCGAGCGAGCGCTGGCCATCAAAATTGGAATCGTCTCATTAGTTGCACGGACGGATTCACAAATGCGATAACCGCTCATGCCAGGCAACATCAAATCTAAAATTAGAAGGTCAAAGCTCTGTTGATCGGCTTCGTAAAGTCGAAGCGCCGTCGGACCATCGGCTACCAACGTGACCCGGTAGCCCTCCGCTTCGAGGTTGTATTTAATCATCGCGCCGACGTGTTGTTCATCTTCAACAACCAAGATGTGCTTTTTGTGGATCACAGCGCCGATCTTTCAAGTAAATGAACGTTGTCCACTTGCGAGGCTTGGTCATAGAATCGAGCGTTAGGCAGGATCAATTCCACTTCAGTTTTTGCATTGGTCGTCGTCGAATTAGAGCCATGCGGATCAATCATGGCGACCTTGCCCTTCATTCTTCGAATGACCAGTCGGACCAAATACAGACCGAGTCCAGTACCTGGCTTGGTCCGTTCAAGTTCACTGCCAATTCGATAGAATCGTTGAAAAACTTGACGGCGAAGATGCTTCGCAACCGTCGCGCCATTATTGCCAATGACCGCTCGGAACTCGCGCGACTGTTCTAACAATACCGTGCGGATGAAAATTTCTGGCGGGTTGCCAGCGTACTTGATTGCGTTGTCGATCAGATTGCGAAACGCGATTTCCAAATCGATGTGACGACCAAGTAATTCAATCGGTTGCAAGTCACAATGGATCACTTCGGCTTCAATCTGATGTCGAGCACAGACTTCGGACACGCAAGCCTTTATCAACTGGTCTGTTCGAATGGTCGTAGTTTCGGAAGCAGATCTTTCGTCTTTGTGTGATATTCGCGCGACATCAAGTAGTTGCGAAATCAATTGGTCCAACCTATCAACTTCGTGCAGCATCGAACTGTAAAATTCCTGGCGTTGGTTCTCATCGACGTTGCGGCGATTCAAAGTTTGCAGATATAGCTTCAGAGAACAGATTGGGCTCTTCAATTCATGAGTCACCGCATCAATAAAATTACTTTGTCGAGCGGACAAATTATGCTGTTTGATCGTTAAGATTAGATAGAGAATAACACCGGTCAGCACACCAGCAAACATGACCGAGCCGATGCTCAACCATGTCCAATAAAGCCCAGCCGAGGCTTGGCTTTCCAAGGCACCGAAAACATTCAAAAGAATCCAGCCGGTTGTAAGTCCGCCGATTAAGACGATCATTACGACTGCTAGCGTGATTGGCCATTTGAGGCTTTTGCGTTCGAACATGGGCGGTCTAGCAAGCTCCGCGGCGATTCTTGTAAAGCAATAAATTATGCGGCTTCATCTTATCATCTTAATTGGTTCTTAAAATCGTATGCCGCGTTCATCGCACAACATCCAAACTTTTCGACGGCGGCAGCTTTTCAAACAGTTGATCGCCGCTACGGCAGCAACGTTGCTGCCGAGTGTCACCGGATGTCTGTCGCGAACTGAATCGCAGAATGCTGGGAATTTCCTTGGTAGTTGGGGACGATTAGGCCTTTCCGATGGCCGTTTTCAGAAGCCAAGAGCCTTAACGATCGACAATCAGGATCAGGTTTACGTGGTCGATAAAACAGGACGTATTCAAGTCTTTTCATCAGATGGGAATTTCTTACGAGGGTGGCGGACGCCTGAAATAGCCAATGGAAAACCTACCGGCCTGAGCATCGATATGAACGGCAACGTGATGGTGGCCGATACTCACTATTTCCGCGTCCTGTTTTACTCCCCTTATGGTGAACTTCTTCCAGAAAAGACGCTCGGTGGTTCATTTGGTCCAGAGCCCGGTCAGATGGCATTCGTGACAGATTGCCTCGAAATGCCTGACGGAACATTCGTTGTATCCGAATATGGTCAATACGACCGGTTGCAAAAGTACTCCGCTAGCGGCGAATTTATTGCGAGTTTCGGAACACACGGAAATGACACGTTTCAATTCTCTCGGCCGCAGTCGATTGCGAAAGACGCCAACGGTCTGTTGTGGATTGCAGACGCTTGCAATCATCGAATTGTCGTTTACGACTGGAATGCGTCAAAGCCAAAATTTGTCAAATCGATCGGCTCTCATGGCGCCGCACCAGGCCAATTTCAATACCCCTACGGTTTGATTTTAGGGCCTGAGGATTCGATCTACGTATCCGAATACGGCGGACATCGAGTGCAGCATTTGATGCGTTCAGGCGAGTTCATTAATGCTTGGGGGCAACCTGGACGTCAGCCCGGACAATTCAATGCGCCATGGTCAATTGCGTTGAACTCTGAAGGCGTGCTTTTTGTTGTGGACAGCGGCAATAATCGAGTGCAATATTTTCGTGCAAGTTAAGCTGGCGATCCATTCTAAAACTACAGGCCCGTCGGCGGTTCTGGGGCAACTATCTCCAGCAATTCTAATGCTGGGCGATCGTTAAAATATATCAATGCGGTTCGTCCATAGGTCGTCGCGCCGGGTTCGCTCTCTAAATAGCGGGCTAAACTTGGGCTGCACGTAATTCGCCAAATTTCTCCGAGTCGAACTTCTCGCAGCACATTGTGTTCAATGAGCACGCGACCCAATGGAACCTTTCCGGCTAGGATTTCTGCGCTGACTTCTTCTTCAAGCGCTGGCAGAAATAGACGTACAATTCCGTATTGGACTACTCGATGATCTGTTTGACGTCGCAGTAAGATCTCACGCAGATAGAACGGATTTTCTAAGCGGCTTTGCAACAGTTCGACATCGACCAAACTGCTGTGATGTTTCTCTACCGTAACGGTCATATGTTGGCTGTGGGCAAGTAATTGTTGATACACTTGCGGAGTTCCGCTAACGCTAACCGAAGTGAATTCGCCTAGTTCGTCGCGATCACGGTAAAACGAATGGACCAGCCAATCGAGATGGACGAGATCTTTGTCGGTCTTATTCATGTCATGTTTCGCAGAGTTTACCAATCGAATATGCGATAAGTCGATTGTCACTCGGAGTTCATCAGATCAATAGGGGCAGGGATTTTCGGTAGGACTCTCCGCTCATTTCGTGTTCGCTTGCTGCATTAAAACGTCCGGCTGTAAAGTTTGCCAGTCTCCGTCAGCCCAATGCAAGGCATACAAATGGCCATCGGAACGTACTTCGAATCGAATCGCATTCTCGCGAGAGGTGATCCAAACGTCTCTAGAGCCGTTTCCCGAAAAGGCTTCAATTACACGTCGGTTCACTGCTCGTACTCCGCCACTGATGACTACATGCTTCGGCTTACACCATCCCAACAACGGCTCCGGTGATTCTGCCAGCGACCCATGATGAGGAGCCATCAGCACGTCGACCCTGTTGGCTGGTTGATTCAGCAATTGTCGGGTCCCTTCGCCTTCAAGGTCGCCCGGTAGTAAAAAACGATAACCGTTATACTCCAAAGCTAGGCTTAGAGAAACCGAGTTGTCAGATCCACCATCTGTTTGCCTGGGAGGGTGCAAGACAATCGCTTTCACTTGATCGTCTAGAACTTGATCGCCGGCTTGGACAACCAGAACGTCGCGCCGCCGAAAGTCTAGCTGCTTTAGTACCGGTTGCACGGCAATATCGGTCGAGCTTAAGAATCGTTGCGTTGTGACAACTTGTTCAATGTCGAAACGTTTCTCGATCGCTTCAAACGCGTTGAAGTGATCGGCGTCCGCATGCGATAAGAACAGCTTGTCTATCTTTTGTTGCTTGAAATACCACAGGACATTTGCGATAGGATAAAAAGCTCGACTGGGCGAACCCATTTTTCCAGCGTCATAGAGCCAACACTGTCGAGATGGAGTCTGAATAACAACGCTGGTTCCATGACCGACATTAATAAACGTCATCGCAAACTCAGCGTCATTGGTGGTCGTATCAACTCCCCAAGCCATTCGTATGATCGGAGACTGCGGAAAAATTTGCAGCCATGGGATCAAGCCAAATACTAACCAGCCTAACAAGCACAAAAAAATTGGCCGACGAGCAGTTTTTTCGAACCCCCAAAAAATCAGCATTCCAATGAACAAAACATAGAAGCAAATGACCCACCAATCGGGCGGGGAAATCGACCACCAATGTAAAATCGGGACGATAGCTACGGTTTCGATTGCAATTTTAGCGAAGCCCAGCGCTAGGCTACACAGCCAACCAAAAAGGTATCCCGCCAGCGGAAGCCAAGTTCCCAATAGTACAACTCCGAGACCGCTGAGCAACCCGATCCATAAAGGGATCAGCAGCACTAAGTTCATTAGAATTGCGACCGGTGCAAGGACATGAAATGATGAAACAACAATCGGTGTTGTCAGTAGCCACACCCAAGCGCTGGCCGAAATAAATTCGCGCATAGAACGACCGATGGCTCTTGCTGCTTGTTGTATTGGCGCCTCTTGCGATTGCAATATTTCGTCGAGAGGGTCGGGTGCTTTCCGGTCATTGCGAATCGCATGGGCGAGCAAAATTAAAGTTGCAACTGCGAGAAATGAGAGCTGCGTACCAGTGTCCCACAAGTAGTTGGTTCGGAAAACAAGGAGTATCAACGCAACAAAAGAAAGGATATTGTAGGATCTGGTTGACCAGCCAAAAAACTTTGCTCCCGCAACCAGCACTACGAAAAGTGTTGCCCGCAGGACTGGTGGCTTGGCTCCACAAATGATCGCGTACATTACAACCGCGATCGAGATCACAATTAGAGTCATGCGAAGATTGATTCGGATTGCGAAGCAGAAAATTGCAATACTGAGAACCACCATTTCTACGTGTAAACCTGAGATCGCTAACAAGTGGATCGTTCCGGTTTCCAATAATGATTGTTGCAAGTCCCATTCAATTTGGCCGCGTTGGCCTAACACTAAAGCGGCTGCTAATGGTGCTTGCGACGGCGAAACATATCGCTCAATCGCTCGATCGCCGGCCATCGCAAATCGACCTAGGTGCCGATCAATTCGCCACCACTGATTACCATCCAGCGGCATAATCTGCGAACCGCTTTCCGCGTATGCTTGTGCAAAAATGCCGAAGTGTCTCAGCCTTTTTGCGAAATCGTATTCTCCTGGATTAGTCGGTGGCTGAATCTGCCGCCACTTCAAAAAGCATTCAACGTAATCCCCTGGACGGAACGAGCGATTTCGACCCGGAATACTGACTCGTATCAAGCCAGTGCTCTGACGTAATTCCGAGTCGGGCTCATTGTTGGTTATCAATTGTCGGACCGAAATGTCAACCGTCGTATTCCATTGGACCGGTGGACTTTGCTCGGAATCGGAAGGTCGCTCGATGAAAGGAGATTCCTCGGGCCTGAATTGCGGAATGCTTTCGACATAACCACGCAGATGGACAGGCTGCCAATTGTCGGGAGCTACAGATCGCGCCAATAGCGCACGAGTGTTGATTTGCTTTAGTTGATGAATCCATCCAGCACCAAAGACAATCAGCGCGCATAACGACCAAGTTGAAATGCTTTTGCTGCTTGAAGAACGTGGCAATAAAAGACTGGTGAGAGTGGCTACGGATGATATCAGAACAACTGCGAAGTCAGGAAAACTATCGTCAAGTTGTTCTCGAAGTAAGATGCCGACGATAAAGAGAATTAGGCCAGCTGTAAGCGGGTTTTGGACGAATAGCTTGAGCGGTCCATGTTTTGGCAATATCCGGTTTTGAACGCTGACCTCAGGAGGCATGCTTTCCTCGTTACCTGTAGATTCAGCCAGTGCCTGGATTGAAACAAGATCAACTGGCGAGAATATTGTAGCAATACGAATCTACTTGCGGCGATTCAAAAAGCATGACTATGCGAAGATCAATTATAGAATGCGAAATCTGCCGTCGATGGTTTTTCTTCAACAGATAAAATGCTTGGAAAGCATTACTTATTTTGAAGTGCTTTTTGGAAAAATGAGATCATTCGCGCTCGTCCATAGGTCCCACCGTCGCTATGCCCCATCCCCGGTATAAGCAAAAATTCAAAGGTTTTGTCTGCCTTGATTAATGCATCCACTAGTCGCAAAGTTGATTCCGGTGGCACGTTTTCGTCCAACTCGCCGACAATCAGGAACAAATCTCCTTGGAGCTTAGCTGCGTTTTCAATATTGGAGTTTTGGGCATAATGCCGTCTCACGGGATAACCCATCCATTGTTCGTTCCACGATGCCTTGTCCATTCGGTTGTCGTGACAACCGCAAGAAGCCATTGCTGCTTTGTAGAAGTCGTTGTGGAAGATCAAAGCACCACAAGCATTTTGGCCGCCTGCAGAGGTCCCGAAAATTCCAACTCGCCTAAGGTCCATCGCGGGGAATGATTCAGCAGCGGCTTTGATCCAAGCAATACGGTCGGGAAATCCAGCGTCTTTAAGATTGTGCCAACAGACATCATGGAATGCCTTGGATCGATGTGCAGTTCCCATCGCGTCAATTTGGACAACGATAAAGCCAGCTTCTGCCAAGTCTTGGTTCCCTGGCGTTGTCGTATAGCGTTTTGGGACGCTGGCGGTGTGCGGTCCAGCGTAAATTGATTCTACGATTGGATACTGGCGGTCGGAACTTGGGTCGTATTCAGGTGGAAAGGTTAATATGCCCCAAATATCGGTTTTACCGTCTCGTCCCTTTGCAACAAAAGTTGCTGGCAAACCAGCCGATTTATTGCCGGGCGGGATTATCCGTTTTGCCCGCGACAATTCACAAACGAGTGCGCCATCCTGCGTTCGTCGCAATTCGTGAATTGGTGGTGCGTCAACGCGCGAATAAGTATCGATGAAATACTTGCGGGTCGGTGAGAATTGGATTTCGTGATCGCCGTTGCCATCGGTCAAACGGGCCAGTGATGTGCCTTCCAAGTCAACACGTATCAAGTGCTGTAAGTAGGGGTCTTGATTCGCATCGATTCCTGAAACCATCAAGTCGAGCGTCCTTTTTTCCTCATCCAGCCGCACAATGCTTCTCACGACCCATGAGCCACGCGTGATCGGTTGCATTGGGCTGTTTTCGTCAAGCTTTACTAGATAAAGGTGTCGCCAACCATTTATTTCGCTTGAATAGATCAGCTCATCGCTGTTGGATAAGTACGTTACCAGCGGCAGTCTCGACGCGTGCGCGGTCCAGACAAAGGTATGCGACTGTTCGTCGATCGGCGTTCGGACTTCGCCCTTTAGCGGATCAATTGCAAACAAACGAAATCGTTGGTGCCCGCGATCTACTTTTTCAACAAGCAACTCGTGCCCGTTTCGCCAACGAATTTTCGGCGAACCAAAATCAATCACAGGGAAATCGACTTCCAAAGGTTCGAATGTCTCCGTAGAAAAAAGCACCAATTCATAGCGGTCCATAGGATCACCAGGTAAAAGGTACGCGTGTGTGTTCAATTTGGCTCGACCTCCACCTTTGGGTGACGAATCGATAGTGAACACATTGTGACGATAACTCGTCGTCTTTTTCCAAGCGGCCACAACTTTTGAGTCCGGTGAAAGCATGGGGCGGTCAATCGAGATGCTTTGACGCTTGGCATATTTCAACGCAAGCAGCGTTCTCCAATCGTCCGAACCGCTGCGAAGCTGTAATTGCTCGCCTTGTATGCGAATTTCATAAGCATCACCGGCAGCATCAGTGGTCAAGCTGTGCGCTTCTTCTGCTCGCAGCGACTTTGAGTGGGGCTTAGGGAATATTTCGGATATCGTGATTGGCGTCATCGCAGCGGTAGCGACTACGCTTCCGAAATACGCGCCGTCGCTTGAGCCTACGACTTCCCACACGTGTCCAACGTAGGTTTGTCGCCGCATCGATTGGCCTGCCTGGATCTTTTCGTACGTTTGTCGCCGCCCGTTGACGTCTACCCAATACAGTTGCACTGTTTGCGGCGAATGGTTCACAAATTCAATTTCAGTTGATTCCCCGCCGGTTCGAGACGGCTTGGCCGATTCGCCACTTAGTCGAAGTTCGCCGGACGACTCAAAGGCGTTTATCGCTTCAATCGTCCCATGAATTGCATCGACCGTGACAAGCTCACTTGGCCGAAATTCATTCTCGCGAATGAATTGCAAATGATCGTCGTCAATCCAAACTGGATCGACATGCAGATTGATGGTTCTCAAATTACCGACTTTTGGCTCGTCTGCGAACGTCCTGGAAACGTTGAACGTGACGCAATATATGAGTCCTAGCAGCAGCCAAGCTTTGATGCTCACAAGATGTCTATGCATCAGGCGCTCCTTTTGGCGTAGAAATACAGGTCTGAAATTGTTCGAGTGAAATCCGTTTTGCGCGACCTAGCCAATCGTCGGCTTCGAATTCGATCGCCTTATGACTTCGAACGGTGACGGACCACTGGCCATCGATGATTGTTCATGTAGTTTCGCCGCAGCTATGAGATTCAGTTATGACAATTTGCTGCACGATTTGTCTCAACACCGCTCAAGCAACTGCAATGAAGTTTGTTAGATCTCCATTTTGAGTTCCGCTACCATCATAGATACGATAGCGATGTATGTATCTACTTCGATCCCGAATCCCTGATCAAATGCAACAACGTTCGGATTGCTTGGGTTGGTTGCCAACCCGCACGAGTTATGGCTGCCACGTGAACTTTCCCGAGCTCGTCAAGTAAAGGCCGCGTTGTGACCTGCTTCATTAAGTTTCCGTCCCGCTTTCCAGCAATTATGCCGATTCCAATTCCGGCGCGGACGCAAGCAATGGTTATTGCGCTATTATCTGTTTCAACTGCTACCTTGACTTTAGTATTCAAACCTAGCCGAAAAATGGCATGGTCGAGCAGTTGGCGACCAATAGTATTCGGACTGCCAACGACCAACGGTTCCGCCAGTAGATCAGTGACTTTCAATTTGGATTGCTTGGCTAAGCGGTGGCGGGACGGAATCACAGCTAGATACTCGATTGCATACATTCGCTCGGAAGTAAGGCCATCGAGCAACGTTTGCTTAGAGGGCTCAATCAACATGGCGATGTCGACAGTTTGCTTTTTAACAAGCTCTTGTGCTTCTGAATTGTTTGCCGTCATGAGTTTCAGTGTTGATGTTGGATATAGACGCGTGAATTGTCGTAATGGTGCGCCAAGTTCTTCCAGTATCATCCGCATGCCAGTGACCAGTCGTATCTCCGTTTGGATCGCTTCGCTTTGTTCGGCAACCAATTCAAAGCTAGACTCAATCCCGGCAAGAAGTGGGCGAAATTGTCGATAGAGAATTTCTCCGCTCGCAGTCGGAATAATGCGTCGCCCGACACGTTGAAATAGTTCGATGCGATAGGTCCGCTGCAGTACCTTGATTTGCTCCCAGAGTGTTGTCGTTGTCTGATTCAGTAGCCTTGCCGCGTCGGCGTAGCCTCCACATTCGAATACAGCGCAAAAAGTGCGTATCTGTTGGACGTTTAACATTGATACTCGGTCTGATTGTGGCGCACTCATTTTGGTCTCCATCAAATCGTGCTTTCCATCGCCTTATTCATTCGTTTTTATTGGATATTCGTTCAAGATTATACGATTGTGACGAACAAATACCAAGCTAGAATTAACAAGTCAGAAATTGATTCTCTCCAGTTCAAGCAATTCCAGAGCTTGTGCTCCAATCAAGTTGAAGTCGATACATGCGGTGGTTGATCGTACTGGCGACATTTCTCCTATCCGTACTCCTGTACGTCGATCGCATCTGTATTTCTGTCGCGAAAGATTCTGTTGCCGACGATCTCAGTCTTTCCGAAACACAAATGGGCTGGATCTTCAGTGCGTTTGCGTTGGGATATGCTTTGTTGCAAACTCCGAGCGGTTGGCTGGCGGATCGAATGGGACCACGCCGCGTCCTGGCTGTCATTGTGATGGTTTGGTCTATGTTCACGGGGCTCACGGCTGCGGCGAATTCTTTCCTCGCGTTGTTGTCAGTGCGGTTTCTATTCGGGGCCGGTGAGGCGGGTGCCTTTCCGGGAATGTCTCGGGCCGTCTACTCTTGGGTTCCGATGCAGGAACGAGGGCGTGTGCAAGCCGTCAATTTCTCGGGATCCAGGATCGGCGCGGCAGTGACTCTGCCATTGATCTCTTGGTTGATTATATCTTTTGGTTGGCGATCGACGTTCGTCGTCTTGATGGCCATCGGTTTACTCTGGGCAGTCTGCTGGTTTCTGTTCTTTCGAGACGATCCGATTGAAGCCAGATGGTTAAGCGAACACGAACGCGACTACATCATTTCGACACGCCAGAAGCCATTGTCGCTAACGGCGATCGATTCCATGGATCAAAAGATTTTGCATCGCAGGTCCCTTCGCTCATCCCCAACGATGTGGGCGCTTTGTGGGCAGTATTTTGCTTCGAACTTCATCTTCTTTTTTGCACTGACTTGGTTTTTTCCGCAACTGAAATCGCGCTATGGATTGACAGGATTTGAGGCCAGTTTATTTGCTGCGGTTCCGCTGATTTGCGGTGCGCTTGGATGTGGGCTATCGGGTTGGTGGGTTGACCGATTGTATGCTTCGAATCGTTGGGTGCTTTCACGGCGAATCCCCGCGATGACAGGTTTTCTGTTGGCTGCGATTGGTATTGTCGGAAGTGCATATGCAACGACGCCTTTTTCGTCATCGATTTGGTTCAGTCTCAGTATTTTCGGCGCAGACATGACATTGCCGCCATCGTGGAGTACATGCGTCGACATTGGTCGCACGCGAGCCGGATTGATTTCGGGCACGATGAACATGGCAGGCAACCTTGGATCGTTCGTCACGAGTCTTGCCTTTCCGTATCTGCTGAAGTGGACCGACTCATCGATGCCTTACTTCTTTCTCGCGGCCGCGATCAATATGGCCGCGATTGGACTTTGGATGTTGGCTGATCCAACGCAGTCGCTAGAGTCCGAAAGTAGGAAGATGTCGCAATGACTATTCATAGAAAATTCGGTCAACGCCGTGGGCTTCTAATTGGTGCCGGTTACTTTAGTGACTTTCATCTGGATGCATGGCGACGCATGGATAACGCTCAGATCGTCTGCATTTGCGATCTTGACGAAGGCAAGGCGATACGGGCTGCTAGAAAATATAATGTTGCCGATGTTTGCACTGATCTTGCAAAAGCACTTGATCGGGATGATCTGGACTTTGTGGACATTGCGACTGGGCCAATTGACAGGCTTTCTATTGTTCAACAAGTGATCGCTCGAGGCCTGCCAAGCATTTGTCAGAAGCCACTTGCGAACAACTTTGCTGAAGCCCAGCAGATCATTGATGCAGCACTTGCAAGCGGTCTGCCATTCATGGTGCACGAGAACTTTCGCTTTCAGCCCTGGTATCGCGAGATTAAGTGCTTGCTTGATAACGGAGTCATAGGTAGCCGCCTACATTCGATACATGTGCGAACTCGGATGGGAGATGGTTGGGGCGAGGACGCCTACCTTGGTCGACAACCTTACTTCCGAACATTGCCGCGTCTTTTAGTCAAGGAGACCGGTGTACACTTTATTGATACGTTTCGTTTTTTGGCAGGCGAGATCATCGAGTGCCACGCCGAATTAAAACGACTTAACCCGGTCATTGCCGGAGAAGACGCTGGCGTATTACGTTTCCATTTTTCGAATGGCGCAACGGCGACTTGGGATGCGAATCGGTACAACGAATCACTCTCAGAGAATCCTCGATACACATTTGGCGAGATGGTCGTCGAAGCTGACGGTGGCAGCATATGGCTGGCTTTGGATGGTGCGATCACCATTAAACCGCTCGGCAGACCGGCCTATGCACACGACTATACGCCAGCACGAATCGGGTTTGCTGGAGACTGCGTGTTTGCTTGCCAGCAACACTTCATAGATGTGCTCGACGGTCAGGTCGTGTGTGAGACTTCGCCGAGCGAGTACATCAAATCGCTGCGTGTTGTTGAAGCAGCTTACGAGTCGAATCGTTTGGGCCGATCCGCTTTATTGAGTAGTGCATTAGACACAAAAATTCGACCGCCGCGACAAAAGCAGTCACGCGTGATCGATCTTAGCCTGCCTATTTCCAACGCCATGCGTGGTGTTGAGATAACGACGGCGAAACGCTTAGAAGTGGATGGTTGGAATGCGACGACGTTGTCGCTCTACTCTCATGCTGGAACGCACATGGATGCGCCTAAGCACTTCCTCCCTGAAGCTGCGTCCTTAGACCAGCAGGATCTATCGAGCTGTTGTGGTCCGGCCCGCGTTATTCAACTTGCTCCCGCCCTCTCGCGACAGTTGCTGACAATCGAAGACGTCACGCGGACAATCGGGGATGTTTATCCTGGCGATCGATTGTTGTTCCGCACCGATTGGTACAAACATTTTGGTACAGCCGAATATCGCGACGAGCTGCCCCGGATCTCCATCGAATTAGCACATTGGTTGGTCGAAAAGCAGGTCGCCATGATTGGAGTCGAGCCACCATCGGTTGCTGATGTAAACAATATGCAAGAGCTTACCGATGTTCATCAGGCGCTTTTCCGGGGAGGCATATTGATTGTCGAAGGCCTGGCTTATCTTGATCAGTTGACTCACTCTGAGGTCGAGTTCATCGCGCTCCCGCTTCGAATTCTAGATGGCGATGGCTGTCCTGTTCGAGCGATCGCAATCGAGCATTGCAGGCCAATAATTGATGCAGATAATCAAAATGGAGCCACTGCATGACGGCTCCATGGCTCGGATGTATTGCCGACGACTACACAGGGGCGACCGATCTTGCATCGATGTTGGTCCGCGCAGGATTGCGAGTCATTCAATGTTTTGACGTGCCGAATGAATCACGGCAGTTCGTAGACGTTGATGCGATTGTCGTATCGCTTAAGTCGCGTTCGGTACCCGCAGAGAAAGCCGTCCAATGGTCGATGAAGGCGTTACGCTTTTTAGAGTCGATGGACATTAAGCGATTCTTTTTCAAATATTGCTCGACGTTCGACTCGACGCCCGCTGGCAACATTGGGCCGGTAGCTGAGGCATTGGCCAGGGCACTGGATGCGACTGAGGTGATCTTCTGTCCGGCGTTTCCCGAAAATGGACGAACGGTCTATTGCGGGCACTTGTTCGTTGGAGGTGTACCACTTCACGAAAGTGGAATGAGGAACCATCCGCTAAATCCGATGTTGGATAGCAATCTCGTTCGCGTTCTACAGGCTCAATCGAATCGCTCGGTCGATCTCCTATCGTTATCCGCAACTTTGTCGCCAGTTGATTTGCCGGGCCAACTGCCGCGTCATCTGATTGCGGATGCGATTAACGACGGAGACTTGAAGAGAATTGCGAAACTTGCTCGCAATCATCGATTAGTGACAGGCGGTTCGGCTATCTCGAAGTATTGGGCGGAAGAGCTGCGATCCGAAATCAATCCTTCGGAAATCATGCCTATTATTCACGAAAGTATTGCTGGAGAGAATGCTGCTTGCGGCTCGCGGACTGTCGTTCTAGCCGGTAGCTGCTCTGACACAACACGCACTCAGATCGCAGAATTCGGGACTCAGTTTCCCGTTTTTCACTTGGCACTCAAAACGAAAAAAACAGAAGACGAAGCCATAGCCGCAATCAATTGGTGCGATCAGATTTGGAGTACCGACGAAACTTGCGATTCGCCAGTTCTGATTTGCTCAGGTGCTAGTAGCGAAGCAATTACTTCAGTTCTCCAGCGTTTCGGTGGTCAGAACGCTGCGAATTTGGTTGAACAAAGCTTCGGGTTGATCGCTCGAAGATTGATTGATCGCGGTGTTCGTCGAATCGTAGTCGCGGGCGGCGAAACATCCGGTGCTGTGATCAATGCTTTGAATATTAAGGCAGTACGGATTGGTCAGGAGATCGCTCCAGGCGTCCCCTGGATCCAGACGCTTGAGAAACCATTGATCTCGTTGGTACTTAAATCGGGTAATTTTGGTGGGCCAAGATTTTTTATCGAAGCATTGAAAGGCCAATCATGAGCGAACGCGAACTTCGAGAACAAATGGTTGCACATGGGCGATCGCTGTTCGAGCGTGGACTGACTTCGGGAAGCTCCGGAAACCTTAGCGTTCGATTGCCGGATGGTTTATTGATTACACCAACCAACTCTTGCCTCGGAAGATTGGACCCTGATCAGATTTCGCGACTCGACTCATCGGGCAACTTAATCGACGGTCTACCACCATCGAAGGAAGCGTTCTTGCATGCCGCCTATTACCGATCGCGAGCGAACGAACTAGCTATCGTACACTTGCATTCCACTTGGTCCGTGGCGGTAAGTTGTCTCAGCGACATTGATCCCGAAAACGTGTTGCCACCAATCACTGCCTACTTTGTGATGCGAGTCGGAAGGTTGCCGCTCGTTCCGTATTTTGCTCCAGGCGACATTTCGTTAGCGGATGCTGTTGAAAAAGCGTCGAAGTCGGCTCGAGGAGTTCTATTAGCCAATCACGGCCCGGTCATTGGTGGCCGCGACTTGGACAGTGCGGTGTACGCAGTCGAAGAGCTAGAAGAAACAGCAAAACTATTTTTAATGCTCAAGGGCATGCCAACGCGTTTTTTAAACAGCGAGCAGGTTCAACGGCTAACTTTATTGGAGAAGGATTCTTGAAAACCTACACAGTCGCCGCTCTACCAGGAGACGGCATCGGTCCAGAATGCCTTGATGCTACGTTGTTGACGTTGGAAGCAATAGAGACAGTCTGCGATGTTTCGCTGAAGATCAATTGCCATGCAGCGGGCGCTGAGCATTATCGAAAACATGGTGTCGCGATTCCAAGCGAAGTCCTTGACGATTGCTTGGCTTCCGATGCAGTGCTATTGGCCGCGATCGGTTTGCCCGATGTTCGCAAACCCGATGGAACCGAAGTCCAGCCAGACATGATGATGGGACTTCGTCGAGCGATGGGGCTCTATGCAGCCGTTCGGCCGGTGAAACTATATCCAGGAGTCCGGACACCGTTGAACACCGCTGACGCAGGGATCGATATGGTCATTCTGCGTGAAAATCTAGAGGGCCTGTTCGCTTCGTTTGGCGGTGGCTGTCTTCTTAATGACCAAGTCGCCACCGACACCATCGTGATTACTCGTCAAGGGACTGAACGTGTCGTCAACTATGCGTTCCAATTGGCTCAGCGTCGTAAAGGGAGACCAAGCGATGGAAAACGACGAGTGACCTGTGTCGATAAGGCCAACGTGTTTCGAAGCTTCGCATTTTTTCGTAAAGTCTTCTTCGAAGTTGCGGCGCGTTATCCAGAGATCGAATCGGATGCGACTTACGTTGACGCGATGAGCTTATACATGGTGACCTCGCCGAGCGACTGGGATGTTCTCGTGATGGAGAATCAATTCGGCGATATTTTGTCCGATCTCGGTGCGGCTATTGTCGGTGGTCTTGGAATGGCTCCGTCGGCCGAAATTGGCGACAAGCATGCGCTCTTTCAGCCTTCGCATGGAACCGCTCCTCAGTTGGCCGGCAAGAATATCGCCAATCCCATCGCAACGATTCTTTCCGCTGCGATGATGTTGGATTGGTTAGGGACGCGACATGGCGATTCGGCTGCTAGTAAAGCCGGTGCACTGATCGAATCGACTGTGGCTCAGTTATTGAAAGAAGGGCAACTGAAGACCGTGGATCAAGGTGGTAAGGCATCTACAGCCGACGTTGCCGAATCAGTGGCCAAAGCTATTTCGAAGGCGGTCGTTACATGTGATTAGTCGCAGTTCCAGATCGTCACACCTTAAATTGTAACATTACGTTTAACCTCAAACCTCTCCGAAGAAATTCATTTATGTACAAGCTAAATTGTGAGTCGTCACTGTTTCTTACTCTTATGTTGCTAATGTTGTCTGGTTCACAACGCTTGGTAGCAGACGAAGCTTCCAAGGTTGATTCAGTTTCAGCGACTTCAGCGGCAGAACCTCAACTTGTCATCACTGCCGAGCAATTCTCACTCGAAGGAACTGGCTATTACCTAGACGAAAGAAAATGGCTTGCACTCAATCCAGCGCATAATAAGTCTGGTCAAGTTCAGACTGCCTTTCCTTTTCCAAGTGGACGATACGACGTCACGCTTTCCGCTGTAGGTGAAAACGATGGTCAATCGACGTATCAATTTTCCTCCAATGATGTAGAGCTTGGTAAGTTCACTTGTCCGTTGAGTGAAAAGACGTTCGAAGAAGGTCCACCGTTCACGGTGACCTGGAATAGTGTTGCACTCGATTCGGGTGACGTTCTTACACTCCGTTCGCAGATAGCATCCGAGAAAGGGCGAGATTCTAGTCGTGGGAGAATCTCGCAACTCGTGTTTGTTCCGGCAGATGAAGCAACGAAGATTGCGGTTGCGGAAATGGACTCGTCTAAGATTGCTCCGGTGATAGTGAATCCGAATGGTCCACGGTTGGTGTTGCCGCGAAAGGAGGACGGTGACGGAACTGTCGTCATACGTGGCGAACTGAAACAATGGCATAAGGTTTCTATAGTGCTCGACGGACCATTTGCAAACGAACTTGATATCGAACCCAATCCGTTTACCGATTTAGCCTTCGATGTTTTGTTTACGCATGAAAGCGGAGCACCAAAGTTCTCGGTGCCAGGTTACTTTGCGGCGGACGGCGATGCTGCCAACTCATCCGCCGATTCAGGCACCAAGTGGGTTGCTCATTTGTCGCCGGACAAAGTGGGCGAATGGAATTACGTCGTTTCCATGCGACAAGGTATCAATGCTGCAATCGAACGGACTGGCTCGGCAGTCCCACCGTTTGATGGTGTTCAAGGGACTTTTACGATCGCAGCATCCGATAAAAAGGGAGTCGACTTTCGATCGCAGGGGCGGCTGACCTACGTCGGCAAGCATCACTTACAGTTCGCTGGATCCAAGAAATATTTTCTGAAGGCAGGACCCGATGCGCCGGAGACTTTGCTGGCCTACACCGACTTCGACAATACCATCGCAGGCAAGGCCGCCAAGGTCCCACTTAAGACTTGGCAACCACACGCTGCCGACTGGACGAGCGGCGACCCGACTTGGAAGGACGGGAAGGGCAAAGGGCTTATCGGTGCGCTGAATTATTTGTCGAGTAAAGGCGTCAATGCCTTCTCGTTCTTGACTTATAACGCAAGTGGTGATGGAGATAACGTTTGGCCCTTTGTCGATCGAAACGACAAGATGCACTGGGACTGCTCGAAGCTCGATCAATGGGGTATCGTCTTTGACCATGCGACGGCCAAAGGACTTTATCTTCATTTCAAGCTTCAAGAGAACGAAATGGATGATGATCGTCGCGGTGACAAATTAGTCGTTAGTCGTGTTCCCGAATCGCTCGACGGTGGCAAGCTTGGTCCAGAACGTAAGCTTTACTGTCGAGAACTGATCGCTCGTTTTGGTCACGCCCTTGCCCTTAACTGGAACATCGGCGAAGAGAACACGCAGAGCACGGAAGAAGTCCGAGACATGGTGAAGTATCTTCATGATACTGACCCGTATAATCACAACATCGTGCTTCATACTTTTCCTGGACAACAGAACAAGGTTTACACGCCGCTTCTGGGAGAAAAGTCTTTGCTGACTGGTTTGTCTCTTCAGAACTCGTGGAGCCAGGCACACCAGCAAACATTGAAGTGGGTCAAGGAATCAAATCAAGCAGGCAAGCCGTGGGTCGTTGCCAATGACGAGCAAAATCCGGCGAGCGATGGCGTACCGGCTGACCCAGGTTACAAAGGAAATGATGGAACCGCGACCCAAGACGGAAAGAAGTATACGATGCACGACGTGCGAAAGTTGTGCCTGTGGGGAACGCTGATGGCTGGCGGGGCTGGTGTCGAGTATTACTTCGGTTATTCACTGCCGGAGAACGATCTCATCTGTGAAGATTATCGAAGCCGCGATCGTAGTTGGGATTTTTGTCGATTGGCGATCGATTTTTTCGCTTCGAACGAAATCCCGTATTGGGAAATGCAAAACGCGGACGCTCTTATTGGCAACACGAAAAGTGACAACTCAAAATTCTGTTTCGCAAAAACAGGTGAAGTTTATCTGGTCTATTTGCCTAGTGGCGGTACCAGCGAACTTGATCTTGGTGGAGCCAAGGGCAGTTTTACCGTTCGTTGGTTCAACCCGCGTATCGGCGGTGAACTAATCGAATCGAAGGTGAAGTCCGTAGCTGGCGGCAAGTCCGTTCCACTTGGAAATCCGCCTTCGGATGCCGACCAAGATTGGTTGGTCGTCGTTAGGAAGTAGCGAAGTTGGCTGTCGCATTGAATTGGTATGCGCCGATCAATCGTGGTTGGCTTGTGTGGTTGATAGCAATCTTATTGGATGGATATGAGAAACAACAAACTTTCTAAATCTCTCGTTAATTTCGCTTGCCTATGCATGTTTGCGTCAAGTCCTGCATTATGCCAGGAGCCCATTCGATGGGAAATTCTCGAAACGATAGGAATGCCTCATGCACGTCACGAAGCGGCTTTCGTAGCCTGCGGTGACCGCTTCTATTCGTTGGGCGGCAGAGGAATTAAACCCGTCGATATCTTCGATCCAGCAACTCTGACTTGGTCCGAAGGCAGTCGTCCACCGTTGGAGATCCATCACTTTCAACCCGTGGTCTGGGCGAATCGAATTCTGATCGTTGGTGCAATGACGGGAGCTTACCCGCACGAGACACCAGTCGATCGAATTATGGTCTACGATCCCAATGACGATCGCTGGTCATGGGGAGCGGAGATTCCTGCTGAGCGCCGGCGTGGAGGCGCAGGGGCTGCAATTCACGGCGACTATCTCTATTTAGTTTGTGGGATTCAGAATGGTCACTGGGACGGCTGGGTTGAATGGCTTGATCGATTCGATTTGGTTACCAACACTTGGGAGCCGTTGGCTGATGCACCTCGAGAACGTGATCATTTTCATGTCGAATTTATCGGCGACCAACTTTATGCGGCCGGTGGTCGCAAGACATCAGGAGTGAGCAAGCAAGTGTTCGACTTATGCATTCCTGAAGTCGATGTCTACGACTGCAAAACCAACACATGGTCCACACTGCCGCCAGCGTCCAACTTGCCGACTCCCAGGGCAGGCTGCGCTGCTTTTGTTCTTGATAACCGATTGCTCATTGCCGGTGGTGAGAGTCTTAGTCAGCCCAAAGCGCATTCGGAAGTTCAGATACTCGATACCATGACTCAGACCTGGACAACAGCCTCGAATTTTGCCACCGGGCGTCATGGAACCGGTATCGTAGAGTGGAAAAACGCATTGTATACGTGCTCAGGCAGTGGCGGTCGTGGCGGCGGGCCCGAGCTCGATACGATAGAGATTCTGAGACTTGAACGAAAGCAAGACCAACCGAAATCCGAATGACGGGATGGCGGAATTTCAAAACCAATCCAGTAGTTGCTGAGCCCGGTGTCCAGCGGGGCTTTTGCGTTGAAACATAGCCATCTGGCAATGAGTCGTTTCATTCGATTAAGTTAGTTCGTCATTGCAGCTCGCGCCACGGCTTGGCACTGCCTGATATCTTCGATGGGATTCAATTCGTTTTCTTCGTACTCGAGTGACAATGCTCCATCGTCTGGGAAGCCTGCGTTGACAAGGGCATCAAAGACTTCAGCACAATTCAGATGCCCTTTCCCGAGGATAACTCCTTGTGTCTTATCTTGCATCTGGGCAAAGTCTTTTAAATGTACCCCAAACAATCGCCCCTCTAGAACACGAATCACCTCCGTCGGTTTTTCTCCTGATCGAATGTAGTGCCCTAAGTCGGCGCAGGCTCCAATTCGAGGATCTTGCTTCTCGACAGCGGTCAGAACGTCGATCGCCTTAGCGTATCGGTCGGTAGGTCCATGATTGTGTATCGCAATTCGAATATCATAATCCTTCACTAGCGAGTTGAGACTTTCAAAAGAGTCTGTTGTTGGCGAGGCCATGAGCGTATGGATTTTCGCGGCTTTGGCAAACTTAAACGTTTTTTCATTCTCTTCGTGGTTACTGGTGAAGGGCATGACCCCGTAACCTGAGATCTTTAGTCCAATGTCTGCAACGTTCTTTAGCATTGCATCGATCTGATCTTGATTGGAATTTACAGCAAACATTCCACTGTAAAACTCGACGTGCGAGAATCCCAATTCTTTTGCATGTTTCAAAGCCTGCTCGACCGGATAACCGCGAAGCGAATAGAGCTGGATTCCAAGATGCAGCGAATCATATCTGCCGGCTGCGAAAACATTTCGACCGAGAGAAGAAAGCGTCAGTCCTCCGTAAAGGGTCGCAGCTGATGAAAGAAATTCTCGTCGTTGCATGAATTCGTTTCCTAAATTGGGAGAGTAGAGGCCAACATGAATTGCGTCGAGTCATATTCTACACCAGCTCGATAGCGAACGTATTTGGCTCTGATAACTTCGGCACTTGCAGAATTCAGAGTAGTCGGAGATCTCGACAGGACTTCAAGCAAATGCGAAATGGCCATACGACTATAATCGCATGGCGGCCCGTTCCGAATCTGAATTGCTCACGTTTCGGTTCGCGACGGCACAACCGTCGATCAACCTAACTTGATGAAAGGGTTGTCCTGGCGGCCTCAATCAACAGAAATCAAGTTTCGTAGATCGACCTTCCGCAGCATTTCAGTAGATTCCGCTGCCATCAACAGAGGAAATTGCTCGGCAATAAGTCTGGATAATTGTTGAATAGGCAAGAATTCGTTTGATCAGATACGTTTGCCTTTAGAATCAGCGGCCAGCGCTGCGGGCGTTCATTCCAAACCCAGGAATTCCCGGACCGAAAGACGGTCCGCTGCCTGGCGCGTAACGTCCGCTGGAATCGCGATAAGCGATGCCGTAAGGAGCACTGCGAATACGATAGCCGCTGTATGATTTTGGCTGGCTATAAACTTGAGATTGAGGAGTCCTATAGTTCGAGCCCCTTGAATACGTCGAGTTCGGAGTCGAAATCGATCGCCCGAAGAGCCCGCCCCGCCCCGCTGCTTGTGCCGTTGAGCTACTTGTTGAGAAAGCAAAGAAGCTGCCGATCAACGCGAGACTTAAGAGCTGATTGCGAATTGTCATTTTTGAAACCATAAAAGCGTCGAAAAAAATCTGCCACTCATTCAAAACGAATCAGCGGCTGATATTGTTCAAGTAAAAATGCTCACCTCAATAATATGTATTGCTAGCTGAAGATGTCTAAAGCAAGAACGTTTCCTTAAACTCTTGCAGTGACTGCGTATGAAGTTCTCTAACAAAGGCCTGTGCTCGAGCAGCTTTTGCTTTCGCGTCAGGCAAATTTTTGGCCAGCTCTAACACGGCCGGAACGAAAGAGTCTCGTTCGTCGGGCCGATCAAAGTCAAAAAGCCATTCGCCGAGCCCAATGTCACGCCACATAATTCCTTTGCTAGTTTGCTCTTTCCATCGACAAACAATAGCCGGCACGCCATTTCCGATGCACATGATCGGAGAATGCATTTCGTGACCAAACAAGCCTGCACTGCGGATGTACGTACTTACCGCTTCGTCGGTCAGCCAAAAATTTTCTCGCCAAACCACACGCTGCCGCACGTCGTTCGGCAGTTGATCAATGATCAACTCTTTCCCTAATTTCATTTGAGTTTCGTCTTCTGGGCAGACCAAAACCTTCAACGACGTTTCTCGAACGATACGAATGATAGCTTCACGAAGTGGACGGCAATCTTGTTCTTTCATCGCATCGTTAACTGCAAGTTTGGTTTCGTCGACGCTCGTGTTCTTTCGCTCAATGAGCCAATAAGGTGTGTTGCGGTAACGCGGAATGCAGCACAAAAATTGGCCTTCAAGGAGATCGTGTCGCGATAAGAAATCGATTGCTTTCAGGTCGTCACGAACGTCAACTGCAAACGCACCGTCCGGTCCAAAAGCCATTAGCGGTGAAGCTACTCCTTTGCTCTTTGCCAGTTTCAGCGAAGCGCTGTCACGGAAGTAGACGAATTGTGCGCCACTTAGCAAATCGACAATCCGTTGGTCTGACTGAGATTCGGGCAGCGTGATCCCGAAAACACCATATGGTTTCTTGGTTGCGTTTTTCCATCGCTCGATGGAATTGGCTGCGACTAAGGATGGTCCGGAGCCGTGAAGTAAAAAATCGGAGTCTTCAATCGCAGCCTGAATTGCCGCTTCTCCCTCCACAATCGTTAGCTTTGGGAATCGTCGAAGTAGCATTTCTTTAACACCCTGACCAATGTCACTGGGCCATAGCGCTACATTTGCTTCGGGTAGATGTTGCTCCAGTAGCGCCAGAACACCAGGCGTGTGTCCGATGTCGCCAATGTTAACTGTCTGCCACGAAGACCGAAGCATGATCTTGGGGGCGCGAGTCTTATCATTCCCCAACGCGATCGACGTGAGAAACGCGGATGCCAGACTACTGACAGCAACCTGCGATAAAAAGTTTCTGCGTTGCATATTCGCTCCGATGTGTATTGCAATACTGAAATAGGCCCGTGGTCACAGCCTCGTCCGGAACACGGCGGATTGCGACGATTATAAATTATAAATGAAAGGCTTGAGATTCGCTCGGCTGACTGAGTCAATTGCAGGCCGGAACCTACCGATGCAGACTCGCGAGTTGCCCTTGCGAAGTCGAGCCAAGTTGAAGATAATTCGCGATTCGTCAATCTGGGCAATCCGGTAGGGCTGAACGCCTTACTCACCGATTTTGACGTTTATTGAAAACGCCCCAACCGGCAGCTAGGTGTTCTGGCGGGTCTCGGATTGGAGGGCTGTTGGTTCGTCACCAACGGTCTCGTACCGGAAAATCGCGTAATTTGCTGCGTTTTTCGGATGCGAAATAATTTTTTGTTGAACGCTAGCTTGACGAGCGGCTTTGAGGAATTGGTTGTTATGGCTCGATATACCGGCCCGAAAACACGTATAAATCGCCGCTTTGGCACTCTGCTTTTCGAAAACGGCGGCGCGGTTAAAGCGTTTGGACGTCGAAAAGATAGCCCGCCAGGTATGCATCCAAAGCCCCGTCGGACCAGTAACTACGGTACCGCTTTGGCTGAGAAGCAAAAAATTAAGTACTATTACGGTCTGGGCGAGCGACAATTGCGTCGATATTACGCGGACGCGCTTCGACGGGTTGGAAATACCGGCGAGCTAATGCTCCTGATCTGCGAAAAACGTCTCGATAACATTGTTCGTCGGGCTGGATTAACCAAAACACGTCCACAGGCGCGGCAAGGAATCGTTCACGGGCATATACTTGTCAACGGCAAGAAAGTCTCGTCCCCGAGCTATGTTGTTCGATTGGGTGATGTGATCGAAGTTCGCGGCACAGAATCGGTTCGAAACCTGTACCGGGGTATCATCGCTAACAATTCGCCGGTGCCAATCGATTGGCTGGCGTTCGACAGCGAAGGCCTGAAGGTCACTGTGCAAGGTGCGCCCGGACCATCCGACATATCGCTACCAGTAAATGTAAACATTGTCGTCGAATTCTTGTCGCGATAGTTAAAGTGCCTAAGAGAGTTCATTGCTCTCTTGTTTTGGCTTTTAAAATTCCGAGTTTCAAATCCGCCCCTCGCCTTCAATCAGGCGTTGGGTGGTGGAATCCTAGTGAATCTCTATGCATGCTCCGTTAGTCGTAATGGGCGGTGGCCCTGGTGGATACGCAGCCGCTTTTCTAGCCGCGGATGAAGGCGTCGAAGTAACGTTGATCGAGGCTGAATCGCGGCTGGGCGGAACATGTCTACTGCGCGGCTGTATTCCCTCAAAGGCATTGCTGCACGTAGCTAAAATTATTCATGAAGCTCACGAGTTGACCGAGGATTGGGGCGTGGCATTCGAAAAGCCGGTCATCAGCGTCGATGCGGTTCGCGCAAGGAAGGAAAAAGTGATTGCGACTCTCAGTGGTGGTCTGTCGCAACTGGCCAAGCGTCGCGGGGTAAAAGTTATTCATGCGAAAGCAAAATTTGAGTCCAGCTCGTCGTTGCTTCTCGAAGGCGAAGACGAATCGATTCCCGAAGGCAAGCGACTGACGTTTGACAAATGCATCGTTGCAACCGGAAGTATTCCTGCGATGCCACCGGCTTTTGCAATCGGTTCCTCGCGAGTTATGGATTCGACCGGAGCTCTAAAGCTTGAAGATATTCCAAAGCGAATGCTTGTCATCGGCGGCGGCTACATCGGGCTTGAAATGGGCAGTGTTTATTCAGCTCTTGGGTCTGAAGTTACGGTTGTTGAATGGACTTCTGGGCTGCTGCCCGGCGCCGATCGCGATTTGGTCAAGCCTCTTCAAAAACGGCTCGAAAAACAACTAGATAAGCGAATCTATTTAAATACTAAAGTTGGCTCTTTGGCGGAAATCGACAATCAGATCGAAGTCACCTTCGAGGGCCCCGGCAAATACGGACATGAGCGTTTTGACCGCGTTTTGGTCAGTGTAGGTCGCCGCCCTCGGACATTCGATATTGGCTTGGAAAATACGCGGGTCGAAGTCGATAAACGTGGGTTTGTCGTCTGCAGCAACGAACAGAAGACTGCCGACCCAAACATCATGGCTATCGGGGATGTTACAGGCGATCCGATGCTTGCTCACAAAGCAACTCACGAAGGGCGAATCGCTGTTGAGGCGATGCTTGGCCATTCGGCAGTGTTTGACAAAATCGCAATTCCAGCGGTTGTGTTTACCGATCCAGAAATTGCCTGGGCTGGATTAACTGAAGAACAAGCGACCAAAGAAGGTCGCAAAGTCAGCGTCGAAGTCTATCCTTGGGCGGCCAGCGGACGAGCACAAGCAATCAACCGCCCTGAGGGTTTGACCAAATGGCTGATCGATCCGGAAACTGAACGCGTTGTCGGTTGCGGAATTGTCGGTTCTGGTGCCGGAGAGTTGATCGCCGAAGCCGTACTTGCCATCGAAATGGGATGTAATGTTCGCGATATCACCGAATCGATTCACCCGCATCCGACGCTCAGCGAAACACTGATGAATGCCGGCGAAGTCTTTTACGGGACGGCGACAGAAATCTATAAGCCCAAGAAAAAGCAGGCCTAGCCGCTTAGACTTCAAAAGTTCGCTGCCGAAAACAATTATTGTTTCTTAGCCGACTGATCTTGTTCGGCTAACTCTTCTGCTGTTTTTAGGCGACGAGTGAACGTAAATGAGTCGGCAAACTGTGAATCAGACCCTTGCACCGCGTCTGCGTACTCACTGTTGAAAGTGTACACAACCGAAACGTGCCGGCCTTCGTCATTGCTGATCAGCAGGTTGATCCATTGGACATTAATGCCCTCAATTTGACCGCCAACTACGATCTTCATCATTCGAAGTTTATTCTTGGTCAACGTTTCGGATTGCTCAAGAACTTGACCGTAGCCTTTACCCAATGAACGTCGAACGTCAGTAAGAAAACCGTCGATTGTGAGTTGTCGACCTGGTTCCATATCAGCCAAATTGATGATGTTGCAATTGGCTAGAACTCGATTCTGTTTGACATATCTCAATATCGTATCGACTTCGCTGTCTTTGTAGACGACCCAGTTGACATCCGCCAAAAACTGGTAGCCTGCAACATGCGATTCGAATTGTTGCAGCGCTACTTGTTGCCGATCGGCCAGCAATGCACGATACTCATCGAGTTTACCTATTTCTTTTGGGGCTTCGACTTGTTCTCGAATCAATCGTAATCGCGCAGTGATTTTGAAACCAGGTTCAGCAAACCCAACTTCACGTTCCTCTTCGATGCTGGCAGCGAAATAGGTCACAAGTCCAGTGGCACGATTGACGCGAGCCTTGCCGGTCAATTCTATACGAGTTGGAACCGAATTCACCGCCGCTGAGAACTGGCCGACGACTTCTAGTGTTTGTTCATTTTCGTCTTGATCAATGATGACCGAGCTCAAGGTTCCTCCGGTGACTACATCTAAGCTAAAAAGTTTTGCGACATCGTTTTCATCTAGCAGGTATTTTTCGCCAATCGCTTGCGAGCTTGGAGGGGCAATCAGGTCGAGATACATACTGACGACGGGACTTTCGCTCAGCTTGTATTCGGCTTCGGTCAGTGGTTCGCCGATGGCGGCGGTCTTTGAAACATTTTGCCCAGCGTTTGTCCAGCGAATCATTCGCTGCGATTGATCGCGGAGCTTTTTGTCGGTCGCATGTTTTTCAATTGTGATTCCAGATTCAGCAACTTCGAAGTAGAGGGCGGAAAATTTTTCGCGACTGTTGTTGGTGATCGGTTCAAATACTTCTTCGTATTGAAGCGTCGTTTTCGACTCGACAGGAGCCCGACGAACAGCTGATTGCTGACTGTCGCTGGTCGTGCCTGTGGTAGATCGCAGTCGAACTTCACCGCGAACTTCGAGAACGGATTTTACCCTGGTGGTCGCCTTGCGAAGTGCAAGTTGAGGCTGCTTTTTTTCCGTTGAGACAAGTAACGAGCGTTGTTCTTGAGCCAGCATCGAACTACCAAGGCCAACGCTGAAAATCAGTCCGCCCAGCGCGCTGCTGCGGCCAATAAAAGAACGTCGAGCGAGTAGATTGGTCAATTGGTCATCTGCGTGAATCATTCGGTCTTCCGTTCTGGTTCGGTTTCAGAGACGCCGGATTGGTCTGAGCGTCTATGTTGAAAATGAGCCGACTCGCTCGTCCCATTATTGTTTTCATCGGCGGAGAACATTCAGACTTTTCAGAAGCTTTCGCTTGATCCTTAAGGTTGATGCATAGTCCGCAGGTTAACGATCGCCGGTTTTCAGAGAGTAAAGTATAGAATTGCTGCCTAATCTTTAGCCAAAATGGCAACGTTTTGTAAAATGTGCGACAATTGAAGGCGGTACCATCCATTCTTTACCAAATTCGGAAAAATCTGGGTCCTCTCTTGGTAACTTGGGCAAGCTCTCGCCGGGTGGTTAAGTTACCTTTAAGTCGAGATATTGGCTTACGCCTTCTAATTCGTTGGATATTTTGCAGTTAGTAACAGCAGCCGCATGCGTTAGGGGCATTATTTGGCGTATCGTTTGCTCATAGCCCGTCAACCGGACTGCTGAACTTTTTTTAATATCGGGCGTCTTATTTAGAGGGAAGGTAATAGAATTGGTTGTGTTAGCTGCCTTTTCTGATCGATTTGAAGTTCCTGCGGTTGGATGAGTTCAGGAGCTGTTCCGTTGGCGATCGTTCTTGCATCGAGCAATTAATGATTTGGTTTTGAAGTTTCGGGATAATTGAGCGTCGGAGGACCAAACTAGTCAAACGAATAGACGAACTCTATTTCGTCAGCCAAATCGAATCAGGTCGATCTAAAATCACTTGGGCGAAAAGGTTGGGAAAGACAGTATCGGACGTTCGCGACTTTGAAGTGCTGGCATCATCCAATTTGGTTGTTGTCGCAAATAAGCTGTCGCAAGATGAGATGGCTTTTTCCCAATCAGCGAGGTTGACCGTGGCGGTCGGGAGCCGCATGGAACGATACGGAATTTTCTCGCAACAGGGAGTGAGTAATGAATCAAGATTATCGAATTGTCGCCGTCCGAGAGCTTCGAGACCAACAGGTCCGTTTTGCACCACGAGAAAAGCGATTGGAGCAAGCCAACCGTGCTGAGCGGCTGATGGCTGAACTTGATCGTAAGCGGGATTACCCGTTCGATTTTCTTTTCTATCGAGTCACCGAAGTGCGACCCGAACAATCTTCACGCATCGTAGTCAAAGGCGAAGATGCCGCGCACGACCTTCGGCTCTTTGTCGAAGACATAACGGACTCGATGAACATTCGGATCGAAGAGGCAGCCGAACCTGTTCATACCGTTGAAGAGCTAAGTAAGCTGTTCAAAGTTTCAACTAAGACAATCGCTCGTTGGAGAGATCAAGGTCTGGTGTCGCGCCGTTTTGTATGTGAGGGTCGAAAAAGAGTTGGGTTCCTGCATAGCAGTGTCGAGAGATTCGTGTCAGAAAATCGGAGCCGAGTCGATCGCGGTGAACGATTTAGTCAGATGAGCGAAGACGAGAAAACAGACATCGTAATGCGAGCGAGGTACATCGCCGCCGAAGGTTGCAGTCTGTCGGAAGTTGCTCGCCGATTAGCCCGCGAGATGGATCGCAGCATCGAAGCGATGCGATATACGCTCAAGAATTTTGATCGACGAAATCCAGAAATCGCAATTTTTCCGGACCTGCGTCCACAATTGACTCCAGAAGAAGTGCGAGCCATATATCAACAGCATCTTCGCAATGTCAGCACTGTTGTGCTAGCGAGACGATATAACCGGACACGGTCTGCGATCGTTCGCTTGATCAATGAACAGCGAGCGGTCCGCATTATGGATTTACCGCTCGATTTCATGCCCAATCCACAATTTGCTGATGAATCGCTAGAAGAGCAAATTTTAGGCGAAATGCCAGCAAGTAGCGATCAAGATCGACGCGTGAAGGCGCCAAGCGGACTGCCGCTCTATTTGGCGTCGCTTTACAACGCATCGCTTCTGACTCGCGAACAGGAGCAGCATCTTTTTCGAAAGATGAACTATCTGAAGCAGTTGGCCTCGAATAAACGAGAGTTGCTTAATGTCAAATCGCCAAACGCGACATTGATGAACGAGATCGATGCGATCTATCATCGAGCCGTCGAGGTCAAGAACCAATTAGTGCAATCCAACCTGCGTTTGGTGGTTTCAATTGCGAAACGCCATGCAAGCTCTGGGGAAGACTTTTTTAGCCTGATTAGCGACGGAAACATCTCGTTGATTCGCGCTGTTGAAAAGTTCGATTTTGCACGAGGAAACAAGTTCAGTACTTATGCGAGCTGGGCGATTATGAAGAACTTCGCACGTTCGATTCCGGATGAGTTTAAGCATCGTGATCGCTTTCGTACAAGTAGCGAGGAGACATTTGCCACCCACGAAGATAGCCGCGCCGACAATGTTGCTGCTGAGCTGGAATTCCAGAAGAGAAAAACTCAAATCTCTCGGATCTTGCACAAGCTCGATCAGCGTGAGCAGGAGATCATCATTCGCCGTTTTGGTTTGAATCACGAACAAGAGCCACTCACTCTCAAGCAAGTTGGCGAGAGCTTAGGCGTAACCAAAGAACGAATCCGTCAGCTTGAAGCACGAGCTCTGTCCAAGTTGAAGCTTGCGGTCAGCGAAGAGCACATTGATCAACCTGACTGAGAGCAACATTTCGGGAGAGCCGAAGTCGCCAGGACTTGTGGCCCATAACTCGGTCCAATAGCGATTTTCAACCGGCGCGATTCACCGCCGGTTTCGAGCTGCAGCCGGTGCAAAATAGTAACGGCAAATGTGTTCATTTTCAGAAATGGCTTGCCTGAAGTCTTCGCATGCCAGATATCCGGCGAACGAAACTTGTGATGAGCTTATTTGCGGTTCTACGAAGCGGACGCAGCAAATGGCCATTGGGAAATATACAAAGCCAGCATTGTCAGCCACATTGCGGATACGACAATTACGGCAAGGCATGTGGTGCGAACCCAGAAGTTTGTCGACCGGCTTTTCCAGGCAGTGCTCTCGGCAATCAGGACTTCTTGCCGAAGAAACTTTTGTCGTTGTTCAATATCTTCAAACAATGCAGTCTGGCTTGGCTCTAATAGGCCGTACTGAATCGAAAGCTCGATTGCACCGTAAAGCATGTGTCGTCGCCCAACGGTGTCGATTCCGGTTGCTTCAAAAAACCAGACTTGCTGGCCGTAACGGCCTTCGGACTCGTTTTGCAAGTGGACGCATCGCAGGTTTTCAACGCGTGACTGGTCAGGACAAAAATCACGTCGCAGTAAGCACCGGCGAGCTTGTTCTGAGACGGCTTGCCAGATTTGACGTGGAAATTGGACGGGGTCAATGCTTGGAGTCATTACACTATTCCTTCAACAGATAGTGGCATTCGGACCGCCTCTACACCGAAATGCCGCGCTTAGCACTTGCATTATAGCGATGTGTGGAGAGAGAAGTCAGCGGCAAAAATTCCAGCGGCGAAATGAATTTCAAAAAAAATGAAATTAAATAGCTCGAGCTTAAGGAATTGCTACCGCTGCGGCGGCGGAAGCGCCAAGTTGATTGCGAATCGCGGTCGCGTCATACGGCAGACGCTGGCGTAGCAATGGCGTGGCCGATCCAGCGCGGTACGATCCGAGCGTGTGTCGGTCTTCTAGCGGCCCTTGAAGCGTCATCTTGTAAGGCGCCAGAGGAATCGTGCCGAAGAATTTTGCACCCGAAATATACGGTTGCAACAGTGGAAATCTTTCGTGCCCATGCCGTTCTAGCATTGCATCTTCGAAATATAGCGGTTGATGGCAGAACCCTGAACCGACCCATTGTTTTCGGTAAGCTAGGTAGAGGCCACGGTCCGAAGCCAGCGGTAACGCAATCGCGTCAGGCAATCGGTCCAACGTTGCGTCGTCCGGTAGGTCTCCTTTGCCAATTTTGTCCAAAGCTAAATCGGGAGTTGTCAAGGCATCGAGTTCGATTGGTGCTTTGACTGCGGTCGGCTTCTTTAGACGCGTTGCATCTTTTTCGTCGCGGCTGCTTTTCGGCAAAGACGGCAGCGTGTCAGAAGGCGACGACGTCTGCTGTTGCATCGCCGATTTGGCATCGGCGGTTTCGGCTAGTTTGCTAGCATCTGACTGTAAGTAGCGAACCAATGCGGTTCGAGCCTGGGGCGTGTTCACTACCTCAGTGTTAAATGTCACACTGGCGGGACTATACGCTGGGACAGAGCCGTCATTTTCCGCGTTAGCAAACGAAAAGAGACAACTGGAAATCGAAAATGCCAGAGTCGGTACTTTTGATCGCGACATCCATGTCACCTTCGGAGAAACGATGTAAGAAAAGTCGATCCATGGGGTGACCGACGGCAAAACATCGGGGATCGACTTTAGAACTTTCGGTAGTGGGCCTTCAATGGCTTGAACCCAAATCAAAATTGCAGGCGATGCACCAGCATGAATGCAAGCGCCTAACTACGCATCCGTTAATCTTTAGCACGTCGAGCTTGATGGAGAGCTGGCAACAATAAGTCGCTATCACTTGTTTTTGACATCCTTGAGAGCTCTATGGACGACCTCACGGCGCTGTCTCGACCGGCACGACTGCAATCTCAGATTCATCACGTTTCTTCAATTCTAGCACGACCGAGTTCATGCAATATCGTAGACCGGTTGGAGTTTTTGGTGCATCTTTGAAGACATGTCCCAAGTGCGCATCGCATTGACTGCAATGGACTTCGGTTCGAACGTAGGTCAGCTTGCGGTCTTCGGTGGTTCCGATGGCTTGATCTTTAATCGGCCGGTAAAAGCTTGGCCATCCGGTTTGTGAATCGAATTTTGCATTGGCGTCGAACAATTCTTGCTTGCAGCAAATGCAACAATAGATCCCATCTTCTTTTGAATCATGAAACTTACCTGAGTATGCCCGTTCGGTCCCATGCTCGCGAGCGATATAATACTGTTCAGCTGTTAGCCGTGACTTCCATTGAGCATCGGTTATTTTTTTGTAGTCAATTGATGCCGCTTCTTTCGGATTCTCGACCTTTTCGACTGACAATGGTTCAGCAAGTCCGGTGGCACCGACGGCGAGCACTGCAGCTAAGGAAACGAATATGCGGCGTAGGGTTGGATCTTTTGCAAGTGATTTCATGAGTTAGGGGCACCCTTAAAGTATTGTGTTTGACAAAGTGAAATCAAATTCGAAAACGAAATTGGCAATACCATATTCTATTCCTGACCGGATTCAGGGCACTACATTAATTGTCTTCAACTGCAATTTTTAGCTCATGTTAAGCCTCCAAAATGTCTCCTTTTCCGTATCGCAATTCAAACGTTCTATCCAAGTACTCCTTGATGTAAATCTAGAAGCGTACGAAGGCGAAGTTCTTGTCGTTCTAGGAGACAGTGGCTGCGGAAAGACAACATTGCTTCGCTTAATCGCCGGACTTCTTACTCCCTCAGAAGGCCGTATCGAGTTTAATGGAAAGGCATTTACCAACGTCGCGCCGCACGAACGCCAGCTGAGTTTGACGTTCCAGTCGTGCAACTACTATGACCACTGGAATATTGGTCAGCATTTGAAACATGACTTAGGGTACAAGGCATCAAACGACGCATCGTCAATTCTGTCGAGGGTCGGGTTAGGCGACCTTGCCGAGAAGTATCCGCATGAACTGTCCGGTGGCCAGCAACAGCGACTTGCGGTAGCTCGTGCACTTGCAACGGATCGCAGAATTATGCTTCTCGACGAACCAATTGTGCATTTGGATCAAACGAGCAAAAGAGAATTGCTGAATGTAATCGTGGGACAGAAACGGGCCGATCGAATCATGATCTATGTCACCCACGACGCTGACGATGCATTGGTGCTCGCTGATCGAATTGCAATCTTGCAGTTCGGAAGAATTGCCCAAATTGGTACGCCAGAAGAAATCTATAACTTGCCGGCACGCAAGAGTCTGACAAATTATTTGGCTCAACATCCGATGCAATTCTTCGGCGGTCAAATCGATTCGCGAGGCATTTTCGTGAGCGAAACGACTGGAATTTCGTGTTTGTTACCGCTTCGAAAGCGGGCGACTGATCAAGAAGATTTTGATCCTCGTCAGGTCAACACTTCTAGTCGGGCAATTGTTGTTGGCGTACGTCCAGAATCGATTGAGGTTGGCCGACCGAATTTTACTTCCGATGCGACTGACGTCGTACGTCTCTCAGGGCAAGTTGCGGAACATCGTTTTCATGCAGCGTCGCAAGTGCTGATTATCGAAGTATGCCAGCGAGCGTTTCGCTTGATGGCTGTCCGTTCCAGCGCGACGGCTCGCGACATGCCTTTGGTGAAAGGCGATCAGGTGACTTGCGAAATCGCGATCCAAGATTTTCACTGTTTTGACGAAGCGTCCGGTATCCGGTTGGGATGATTATCGGTCGTAAGAAGATATTCATACAACTGGGTTTCATCACGAATCTGTCCGCTTGGCAGTTTGATGCTAGCAAGTCTTGCCTGGCTGCCGATCGCGAGTCCGTCGTCAGTGCTGGTCGATGCCAAAAAGTCTCTCGGCGCGGCAGTGATCATACGCCATATCGTTTTTGGATCGAGTTGCGGAAAATGCGCGTGAACGTGCCTTGCCTCACTTAGGACGCTTAAATCAGGATTGCTTGCTAGCGAGTCGGTACCGAGAAAAACGGGTATAGACCGCTTCAGCATTTGAACTATTGGATGTCTCTGGTGGCCGAACATGTGGTGTGTTCTGGGGCAATAGACAACTGCAAATCGTTTTCGATGAGCAGCCAAAAAATCTAATTGCGTCTCATTCAAGTAATTTCCATGAACTAAAAGTGTCCGGCGGGCGGACGACAATTGTTGCAATAGACCATCAATGCTTTGGAAACTATTTTGAGTTGTCTGCGGTTGAAGAAAATTCGACATCAGCTCAGCGATCGGTCCGCTCCGCTGCTGGATCCATTGCAGTTCCTCAATCGTTTCAGCGACATGCATGGCCAATGGTCGGTCGTTTTGGTTAGCTAGCCGAACGGCTCGCTCAATCAACGCAGGAGTTGTGGTGTAAGGCGCGTGGGGGCTCAGTCCTGCTGCGGGCATTAGTCTCAATAACTCTTCCGCCGATTGAAAGGTTGCAGATTCGCGCTCTTGAGAAACGCCAATTAGTTCAGCGAAAGGAACGATATTCACCAAGGTCGGGTCGCTGTACATTCCGGATTGAAAATTCGATACGATGTCCAAAACGCTGCCAGTGTTGTATTCTGCGGATTGTCGCAAGCCAATTTGGATGCTCTGGCGTCGATTCAGTAACGAGTCGTTGCTCGAAGATTCCAATTGCGTTTGACGATGGGCGATAACTGCCCGCAGCCAAGCCGCAAAGTTTTCTTGACGTGGGATAGCTTCTCGAAAATCGCTAAGATCTAAATGGCAATGGGCGTTGACGAAAGTTGAGGTAATACAACAATCGCCTAAATCAATTACCGATTCATCGCATCGGGCGGCGATGTCAACAATCCTTCCGTCTACGACGTTTACTACGCCGTTTTGTAAAGCGGGACCATCATCTCTGGCGATCCAAGAAGCTCGAATGCGATACGATTCATCCAAAAGATTGACTTCCGATTTCTATCGTCAAAATGCGAAGGTAGTCGCTCAAAAGTTGTTGGGTTGCAAATTTGTATTGCGGCACCAGCGGCGGTGGTTCAGCGGATGGATCGTAGAAACCGAAGCTTACTTGGACCGAAATGATGCTGCATGTCACGCCGCGCGAGGTTTGACGAGATCTAATGCGTCCATGTTCGGTCCGGCTGGGCAGCTCTATGTTTACACGATACACGCAAAACATTGTATGAATGTTGTAACGGGTACAGAAGGTCGCGGCCAAGCGGTGTTGATCCGCGCGATTGAACCGTTGGACGGTTTGGAGGCGATGGGTGTAAATCGAGGATGTTCGATTGAAAGAGATCTTTTACGAGGGCCCAGTCGTATTTGCCAAGCGTTGGAGATCGATCGGACGTGGGATAAAGTTTCGCTGATAAGCGGTCGAAACGTTTGGATTGAACCTGCTGAGATCGCTTTTAAACCAAAAATCAAAATTGCACGGACAACGCGAATCGGTGTAACAAGCGCCAGCGATTTGGAGCTTCGGTATTTCGTCGATGGCAACATGTTCGTTAGTGGTCGTGTTGGGGATCATTCTCGAAATCCCATTCATCGGCTTAGTGCGCCAAAATAACACCGAAATTCGATCGACGACACGCGATTAGACTTCAGCGAATTGCGTTTTTGACTTCAGCGAGCGAACGTCGAATCAATTACAATGGTTTGAATTAGGTCGCCAAGCTTTCTTAATTGTATTGCTGGTTATCACTCACCTTTCGAATCTCTCCACCAGTAAGGCACGCTATGTCTATCTTTCAAATTAAATATTTTTGGGCTTCCGCCGCGATTATTGCCAGTCCCTTTGTGGTTGATTTCGTGCATGCCGCTGAATTGGAACTGCCGAACATTTTCACTGATCACATGGTCGTTCAGCGTGATCAAGAAAACCCTATTTGGGGGCACGGCATGCCTAATACGAAGGTCAGTGTTAGTGTTAACGATCGCAAGTCAGAATGTGTTTGCGATGAGTCAGGAAATTGGCGTTGTAAGCTCCCGTCGCTTGCCGTTGGCGGCCCCTACGAATTGAAGGTCGAAAACGAAGGTAAATCGATCGAGTTGTCTGATGTGCTTTCTGGAGAAGTCTGGGTTTGCTCCGGCCAGTCAAATATGGGCTGGACGGTTCAGAACAGTGAGGACTTCGAGTTGGAGAAGCTTTCCGCCAATTATCCAAATATTCGAATGATCAACTTCCCGCAAGTTGGTACACAAGAAACCGTCTGGACACATAAACGCGATTGGTTGATTTGCAACAGTGAAAATGTCGGAACGTTTTCAGCGGTCGGGTACTTTTTCGGGCGACAGCTCAATCAAACACTCGACGTACCGATCGGCTTGATCAACAACGCTTGGGGGGGGTCGGCAGCTGAGGCATGGGTCGATGCCGACCATCTCACGCAACAAGGTGGCTTCGAAAGTCTTTTGCAACAGTGGGAACGAAACGAAGCGAGTTTTGCGAAACTGGAATCGATGACCGAACGTGATGAAGAGCAAAAAGAATCGTTCAATAATCTAAAAAAGCTGATGACTGGTAATCATCGACCGGGCAATATCTACCACGGTGTCCTGGAGTCGCATCTCGGATACGGAATTCGCGGCGCAATTTGGTATCAAGGTGAATCAAACGCAGGTCGCGCGTATCAATATCGCGAGCTTTTTCCGACGATGATCTCTTTCTGGCGTGACAAGTGGGGCCAAGGTAACTTTCCGTTTTACTGGGTCCAATTGGCTGACTATCACGACGAAGCGAATCAGCCAAACGACAGCGCTTGGGCAGAGCTTCGAGAAGCGCAAACGATGACGCTCGATAAATTACCGCATGTTGGACAGGCTGTTATTATCGATTTGGGTGAAGGGAAAGATATTCATCCGCGGAACAAAGTCGAAGTCGGGCGGCGACTGGCTCGATTGGCTTTGAAAAACGAATACGGCTATAAAATCGCTGCGGATGCACCAAGGTTCACGGCGATGGAAATTGATGGAGCAAATGCGATTTTAAGTTTCTCAAATGCAGAAAAAGGCTGGCGTCCGTTCGATGTGAATGCTCCACGTGGATTTACTATTGCTGACAAAAGCAAAGAATTTGTTAGCGCAAATGCGGAAATACTGGAAGACGGGCGAATCCGAGTTTGGGCGGACAGTGTCGCCAATCCAGAGGCTGTCCGTTATGCATGGGCAGACAATCCAGTTGTCAATTTATTCACCAAGAGCGACTTGCCGTTGACTCCGTTTCGAACCGATGATTGGCCAGGAGTTACGGTCGACAAGTAGCATTGGATGACCAATGTGTTTGTCGCATAGTGGCCGCTAGCGTTGTGTAATTTGAATTGAGCAGGGATTCCAGTCTGTCAATTGGCTTCTAGACAGGCTGGAATCCTCGTCTTCTCATTTGACAAAACGCGGCTCCAGAGTCGTTTGCCGTCTCTGGTCTTCATGGATGTCGATGCCTAAAGTTAATTGACGGCGGCAACGATGACTTTTTGATCGCGAGGATACCTAACCAATGCGAGAAACGGCTGACAACGAATTCGATTTGATTATTGTTGGCGGAGGTCCGATTGGACTGGAGCTTGCCGTTGCAGCGCATCGGGCAGGAATGCACTACCGACTTCTTGAATCACAGCAAATTGGTCATACGATTTCCTGGTGGGCACCGCAGACTCGATGGTTTAGCAGTAACGACAGGATCTCGATCGCAGGGGTACCGTTAGAGTCGGTGGACCAAACCAAATCGACGCGCGAGCAGTACTTGGCGTACCTAAGATCGGTTGTGACGCAATTCGACTTAAATGTCCAACCGCATACGAAAGTTGACCGCGTTTCGCGAGTCAGTTCTGGCCAGTTACTCGTTGAGCTTAAATCTTCGCCAGCTTCCGCAAGCAAGTTAACTAGTCGATCGGTGGTTTTTGCAGTCGGGGGGACAGATCGTCCCAAAAAACTTGGCATTCCCGGTGAGAATTTGCCTCACGTGGATTCTTATTTCCGCGAACCGCATAGCTATTTTCGTCGCCGAACCTTGATAATTGGCGGTCGAAACAGTGCGGTTGAAGCTGCCCTGCGGGCAAACCAGGCTGGAGCGGAAGTCTCTTTGTGCTATCGCGGAGAATATTTACCGAGGGAGAGTATCAAGTACTGGCTGTTGCCCGAAATTGAAGGATTGATCCGTGCTGGAAAAATCCGTGCCTACTTTCAAACTGTCCCGATCAAGATCGATGAGCACTACGTCACGCTTCAGAGGCAGGAAGAACCTGAGTCAGAAATTGATTCTGAGACCGACTGGCAGGCACCAATTTGCATTCCGGTTGACGAAGTTTTGAGCTTGATCGGTTATGAACAAGACAAGTCGTTGTTTCGCAATTCCGGAATTAATCTAATTGGGGAAACGCAGCGGCCAGAATTCAATCCCGAAACCATGATGAGCAACGTGCCGGGAATTTATGTGGCGGGGACAGCGGTCGCTGGTACACAAAGCAGTCGTTATCGAGTATTCGTCGAAAATTGCCATGTGCACGTCGAGAAGATTATGGCTGCGCTAACTACGGACAGACCCACTTTCGATCATGTTCGAGCTGTTCATCACCGCACGCCTGAGTTCGCGGCTCGAATCGAAGCAATGCCAGAGAGTTAAAGACGAAGGGCATCTTATTCACTATGCCGTTCACGCTCCGCGAAAGAAATATCTAATAAGATTTTCGCGGAGCGGATCTATAAATTCATTTAGCCATTAAATGCCTTCTACTTCGCTTCTTTTTCCTTTTCCTTGAGCTTGTCTTTCTCGTCGGCAAACGAATACATTCGATAGCTTGCGAAATCTTCAAATTCACGCGAAACCACCAACTGACCTGTCTGATTATCAAATCCTACAACAACGGCTTGCTCAAGCAACTCGTTATCTCTGGTTGAACCTGGCATTTTTGTCCCACCAATGACATCGGCGACAGTTACTACATTGCCAAAGGAGTAGTTGGACACTTCTTTAAGCTTCTTGGAGACGGGATCAATGACATCAAGCCCGCCATCAATTTCAGGGCTACCGCCTAGAACTGAGCCGCGAGTTGTATCGAGAACTTCCGGTACCGCAGTAGCCAAAGTTGGATTCCATTCCGCGTAAACTAGATTGGCGCCAGTTTTCATTTCCAAATCGATGCTCTTATCTTTGATTCGAAAAGGCTGCGTTTGTTTGCTCACTGAACCAGCGAATAAGCGGCTCGGTGATGGAATCAGAACTGGCTCACTGGCGGAACTCCAATCGGTGAACAGCTTGCTCGATCGTTCAATTGGTTGATCTTTCGCTGGCGGCGTTTTCTTTGCATCTTCCATTTGCAAAGCTTGAACGCGGGCAACTGTCTCAGTGGCCATAGTCGAAGTTGCCGGCTGCAGCGATTCGGCTCGCGGATAGTTTGGGTCCTCCAGAATCAATCGCGTTCGGTAGATGTATTTGTGACCTGGCTTGACTTCGAAGTCGAAAAACCGAAGCAGCTTATAGTCGGTAAGTTCCAACGCTTTGGGGAGCAGGGCTGGGTCAACCGCTGGTTTGGCAGTCGCCGTAGAATAGACGTCAGTTGTATCGTTGCCACCATAACCAGCACCGTAATCAGGCGTTCCGTAATTACTGCCGTAGTCAACTACTGGTTCGCTGCCGTAACCTTCGCCGTAGCCTGCCGAACCATAGGCGCTTGCGTTTGCTTTCTTAGCAATTTGTGGGATTTTCGGGTGATCGACCAGCCGTTGGTAATTGGTCATCAAAATTGGCGGAATCTTCATCGTCAATGGATCAGCAACATAACCAGATTTCGCAGTTTCGTCTGCGGTTCCCGGCCACGTGTCGATCATTTTTTGATAGGCCTTTAAATTTACATTAGGCAGCGTTTGCCAGTCGCCTTCTTTGATTGCACCAAGGTCAGCGATGTCAGTAATGTCGATTCGTTGAACTTCATATCCGAGATAATTTGGTGAGTCGCGATCGCGATTGAAGTTTGAGGCACCTTCAAGTTTGTCG
Organism: Pirellulaceae bacterium; assembly: GCA_041740995.1. Taxonomy (GTDB): domain Bacteria; phylum Planctomycetota; class Planctomycetia; order Pirellulales; family Pirellulaceae; genus JBGSKY01. The sequence goes on along the minus strand of JBGSKY010000136.1, from coordinate 27,500 downwards.
AGATAGCTATTAACCATCGCTTCATGTGGAACAGCAGCGGTAATTGCTGCAAAGGTTGCGAACTTTGGTACGATTTGTTGCGTCTCTGCACCTCGTCGTCCGAGAGGATCCTTAGCCGTGGTGACTGCCGTTACCTTGTAACCGAAGTCGTAGCCGTCGGCGACATGACGCTCAACAGGCGTTGCAGGGGTTTCCTCACCACGTCGCGTTCTCCTCTTATTTATTTCGCCAGCCAGCGGAAGGTTGTCAATCGCAGCTGGTCGGTTGCTATTAACTGCGATTGCTCCCATGAAAGCGTCAGCCTTTAAATTGATTGGGGCCAACAGTACTGGGTCACCGCGTTTGCCGCTCTTATTTCGCTGAGCGTTTTCCCAGAAATCGTTGCGATAGGGAATCGCTTTGGTTGGCTGCCTTGAACGAGCCGACTTCTCTTTGAAATTTATTTCTTGTTGGCGAGTGGGAGCTATCTGGTCCCAGTGGGGCGATAAAACCAATTCTTTGGTGCTGCTCGCCCGGCGAACAAGATCATCGGTCGTCTTGGTCTCGTCGATCGAAGTGGTCTGCATCCCAGTCCAAAGGAAATACGCTGCGGCAATGCCAATTAACCCAACGATCGCTTTCTCCCCATGCTGAAGCAAGAGTCCTTTAAGGTCTAATTTCGAACCAGATGACTTTGGCGGTTTCGCTACGAATGCATCAGACGGGGCACTTGCGTCGCTCTTAGATTTTTTTCCTAGACCAAACATGGTTAGACCCTTATGAGCTTGGACGATGTGATGAGTATGTACGGCTTATCGGATTCATTGTAACAGTTTTCAAGTCGCGAAACGGCAAGATGCCTTGCAATCTTTTCGCGAATCGTTGGTTTGCAGGACGATCATTCGATCGTACGAATTGCAGGATTGAGCATCGCTGCCGACTCAGTTGGCGGTGGAGCAACTGGAGCGGCTGGATCTGCGGGTGGTTCGGTTGTCGCTGGCGCTGCGGCATCGGGAACTGGAACATCTTCAGGAGTGGCGGTCGGCGGCGTTGATTCCACTGCCGTTGGCGGAGTTGCGGGTGCAGCTTCGGTTGCTGGACCAACGTCAGCTTCCAGAGCACTGGTCTCGTTGACCTTGTCCAATCCAAGTTTCGCAATATCCACTGGGTTGTAGAGCAAGACGACGCCGTAAATCTCAACATCCAAGTCGATAGGTTTCTCTACTGCTTTTTTGACTCCAACAGTTTCATCTCCATAGCCCCCACCTGTTCCACCATAGCCTCCGCCGCTGCCACCATATCCGGCGCTATCGTCGGCGGCACCGTAACCAGCGCCGTAGGGGCTACCGCCGGCTCCGCCATATGCTCCTGCACCTCCTCCGGCAGAAACCTTTTGGATCGTACGTTCCGCAGATTCGGTCGTACCAATCCGAACCTGTTTGACCTCAACGATTAAATCATTATTACCGCATTGTGCGATCAGATCTGCAACGCGTCGCTGATCCATCTTCAATCGCATTTGAATGGGAACTCGTTTTGCAACCGCATAAAAAGCATCTTGGGGGCTATCGCTTTTCATTTTTGCGATCAGCTCCGATGAACTGATTGATTCAAAATCAGGTTTGAGATAGCGTTGGTCAGCCGGATCATTGGCTGATACCGTCGTACTGCTGACGGCTCTATCCCCGCCACCTGGCGCAGGTCCTGGCGAACCTTGGCTGTAAACGTCAAATCCTCCAGCGCCGCCCGCCGCAGGTGCCGGACCGGCAATCGATTCGACTTCACCAGCAGCATTGTTTGCTGGTCGGCCAATGCGAATCCATTCAATTTTTTTGATCGGTGCTTGAAAGTTTTCAAGGGCGCCTTCGTTGACCGTTGCGATGATATTCATCAGACCTTCCAAAATCCAAAGGTCTTCCTGGCTGTAAAGTATTTCAAGCGTAGATGGTGGAACGCTGGGGTTGTACCAGGGAACGATTTGATCGCGAATCGTTTTTTGTGAAGCGCTCTCCCAGATCACAAGCGGCGATGAGGTGTCAACGACGGTCGTATCCGCTTTGCCGCCCAACGGGTCAGCAGTCCAGGTAGCGCCGGCCACCTTCACGATTTGCGGGAAAACTGTTTTGATATAATCGCGATAGTTTTCTCGCTCGTTGCGAGTCAGCGGGTCTTCGCTATCTGGCAACGGATTGTTGATTGTCGTTTCAATCGGTCGTTTGGAGTCGAGGATTTGAAGTGCGTTTTTAGAAGTCACGTTGCGAGGCCACTTCAATATGTTCTTCTGACGCTCGTACTGCAACGACCAAGCGACTTGAACGTCGGCCACATGTTCCGCGATGATTTTTTTCATCTCCGCATGAGATGCTTCATTGGGGTGCGTGCCAGCTTTGGCACTGACCGTTGCGACCGAGCCGTAATTGCTTGAAATCGCACTGACCCGTTGCTCGATGGTGGTCTTCAATTGGCTGCTGGACATGAAAAACACCACAAGTGAAGCGATCAAAACGATCGACATCAAAATCCAGAAGTGATATTTTTGCAATTTAGCTAGGATTGGTTTTAACTGATCCATGGCATTCATTCCGTTGTAAAAAAACCGAGGCAATTGGTCGTTGGGCGATGTGGGGTGCAAATCAAAAAAGCGATCGAAGCTGAAAATTCGCTTCAATCAATAAGACTGGTCGTTAAGGCGTTGGCTTAGCAGCGACTGGCGCTTGCAATTCTTTCGGCGGAATCAGGTCACGCGAAAATCTTGGATCAAGCTTCCAAGCCAAACGTTGAGCAAGGGGCTTTTCCTTCCATACAAATTGAACAGTAAATTTCGCAGTTGCCACATCGAAGTAAGGCTTAACCGGATTGCCGTCTTCATCGAGCACCGGCTTTGTCGCTGCGGGGTTGGTTCCGTTGGCCGGTTGATTTGCGATGCTAGTTCGCTGGGCGACTAGTTGTTCATATAACGGGTTGGAGATTTTCTCCTGCTCTATAGTCGCTTCGCTAACCAGCAACGGATAGGCGAGCCCCATCTCTTTAACCGAGAAATCCATTGGTTCGCCGTCTGGCCCGGGCAACGTTACATAGCCGTTCTCCAAAAAGTCGATCAAATGCTTACGAACATAGTCAGATTTCTCGTCACCGCGAACACCATTGTGGTAATGGTAACCAGACAACTTAACGACCCATGCCGGACCACTCAATTCTTCGACCGGTGCGGTCGGCACATTGGGGTTTGCGACCGCTGGTGCAATCGGTTTGCCTAACAAACCCAACCGCGATTCATTTTCAACGCGATACTTTTCTTTCAACGCAGGCGTAATGTATTTAGTGATGTCCCCGTAGTACTTTGAATCAATCGCAGTAATGTTGAAGTCTTGACGTTCGCTGTATGGCAGTTCGTTTGGTGAGACGTTTACGGTTCCCGGGGCACGATTAAGCGAGGAATTGATAACTGCAAGCAGCTCCAACCAGATTAGCCGGCGGTCGGTATTGGAGCTGACTTCTTCGCCGATCGCTCGTAGCAATTCGACGCGATTTTTCTGAGCCGTATCCTCGCTCAAGTTCGAATCACTGGTCTGCTGCAACGACGAAACCTGTTGTTCAGCGGTCCGCCACAGCTCAGGCGCGACCTTGGTGAACGCCGCATGAACGAACGCGTAGTTGGCTGCCATTCCGACCAGCAACGTCGCTGCCGCGACCGACATCCAAGGTTTCTTAGAATCAATTAAGCGATCGACGACGATTTCTTTAGGCAACAAATTGGTATGAATTGGCCCTCGGTTTAGCGATTGAAGACACAATCCGTAAACCACACCAAAACTGGGTTGATTTTCTTTGAAGCTCGGTGAACCGATAACTTCTGCCCCACTTAGGCGTTCAAATTTTTCAATGACTTCGACATCCATACCTAAGCTCTTGCTCAGGTACGCTTGCAAGCCAGGGAGCTTGGCAGTGTTGCCAAGCAGCAAGATTTTTTCGATCACCGCTTTTTTGTTCAACTGCTTAAAGAAGCCGATCGACCGCTGAATCTCGGTATGCATGTCATTGAAGATCGGCCGCATTGCTTGGAAGACCAGCTTCGGGTCATCAGCCTGCATCGCATTGCGTTTGATATGCTCGGCTTTTGCGAACGTCAGCTTCAATTCCTTACTCAATTGGCGCGTAAAGTGATTACCACCAATCGGCATACTGCGTTGCCAAATTCGGAATCCATTGGTCACGATCAAGTCTGTCGCATCGGTCCCAATCGAAAGAACTAACGTCGACTTGGGCGGTTTATCCGGGTCGAAATTTTCCTCTGCCAAGACATCAGCGAATCGGTCGTAAGCGATCATGTTGTAGATCGCGACTGGCGAGAGTTGAATGATGTCCGGTTCGATGCCCGCCGTCTGGAACGGTTTGAGTGCTCGATAGACGGCATCACGCTTCATCGCAAAGAGACCAACCTCGCTCTCCAGAGCGTATCCGTCCTCGATGCTCGCACCGGCCATCTGCTGGAAATCCCAGATCACATCGTTGAGATCGAAAGGGATTTGCTGTTTGGCTTCGTAGCGAACAATGTCAGGAATCTTCTTGACTTCGACCGGCGGCGGCTTGAAGAATTTGGCTAGACCTTGCTGCCCGGGCACGCTGACGGCGACTTTACAGCCGCGAACATCGTTGCGTGAAATGAATTGTTCGATCGCATCGGCGAGCAGGATTTCCGGCTCAGAGTCTGGTTGCGAAAGAATTTTCGGGTATTCAACGAAATCGAAAGAGTCCGCGATTACCTGGTCACTTTTGACTTGGCAACGCAGCGCTTTGATAGCGCTTTGCCCAATTTCGAGTCCCCAAACGTGGCTTGTCTTCTTGGCCATCGCCATCCTCAGATTCTGTTTTCGACGAGATTGATTTCGCAGGCCGCACGGCAAACGCGGGCGAAACTGGATCGGTGAGCGACAAAGGGACTAGGTTAAGCCGCCATTTGATCGACTCAAGCTTTGATGAGTTATAAAGCTGAAAAAAGTCCAAACTTCAGCCTCACTGTATGGTATCGCGCAATCCTAGTGGCTGTCAAATTATTCTTATCGACAACTAGGGAGATAAATTTAGCCGCGGTTTACGTATCCGGATCAGCTCACTTTCGTAGGCTTCGCGGATGACGGTCTGCTCCGCCGGCGAACCATCGGCAAAAATGTGCATCTCAAGTGTTACGTCTTGAAGGCCGCTTTTGTTTAAGTAGTCTGCAAGAGCGATTCGATCGCTGGAATCCAGGTGCTTTCTTAATCGGTCACGCAGGTTTTTCGACTGACCAATGTAAAGATAACCGGTCAAGTCGCGGAAGATATAGACGCCGGGCCTCTGAGAGATTTCTTCGACCTTCTTGGTCGCTTCCTCAAGCGGCATCGACTCGATCGACACCTTCCAATCGGTCACCCGGGCCAGCAATTCGGGTTGCAGCCGGCGACTTTTTCTGAGCCGCAAGGCCGCCTTTCGAGCTTGGTAAAGATCCGCTTCTGGCAAGATGACCCGCACGAAGCGATCGAATTCGGCCAGCAGCACGGGATCGATAAAGACATGATCAAGCGACAAGCTGTGAAGATCAATCATCTGACGAGCGACAATCTCGGCTATTGATGAATAGGCATCGGTGTCCACATTGGACGTCTTCGTGGTTGGGACTTTCAGGTTGCCGCTCTTGCGAATTGCGATCAGGTTTTCAAAGACCTCTTTCTCGTCGCTAGTCCCGCCCGACTCACGAAAACTTTTCATCAATGCCGTTCGCAAGTCGTCGCGGATCAACACTTCATCCAAGCTCCAACCGTCATGCGTTGCCGCAAAAATCTGCAGCAATTCAGACTTCGACGTGGTGGCCTGCTCCTGTCCGTCATCGGCTTGCACATCATTGGGCGAGGTTGCTTGCAAGCCATTGTTATGGGCTCCGTCAGCAACAGCAATTCCACTGGCGATTAACAAGCTTGCAGCTGCGAAACAAATTCGCATTGATCTGATGTAAAGCGAATGCAAGGCCATCATTTGAAGTCGCGATTTATGTGAAAAGGTTGCTGACATGAAATTACGTAATCCGCATCCATGCCGATTTGAAGTATTCGGTCTCTGGACAATGGACTGCGATCGGATGATCACCAGCCGCACCACAGCGACGGATGATCTGAACTTCCCGAGGTGTGGTCCGGCTGCCATCGGGCAGCTTGCCGGTCGATCGAACCGCTGACTGCAACATCGCATCAAAAGAGGCCTGATCCATCAGACCAGCGCACGTGCAACTGAGCATCATGCCGGCTGGCTTAACTAGCTGCATCGCCAGCTTGTTCATGTCGTGATGCTTTCGCGTACCTTCTTCAATCTCAAGCCGCGAACGAATCAGTTTTGGGGGATCAAGGATGACGATGTCGTATTGTCGACCAAGTGCAAGCATGTCTCGCATGAAAGCAAACGCGTCGGCTTGGCAATATCGGACCTTTGCGTGATTGATGTTGGCATTTTTCTTTGCGAGCTGCAACGGCTCCTCGTCGATGTCGACGCCAGTGACTTCGGCTGCCTTGCCATCAGTTGCGGCTCGGACGCTGAAGCCGCCAGTGTAGCAGCACAAATCCAACACGGACTTGCCCGGTGACCAAGCTGCCAACTGAGTTCGGTTGTCACGCTGGTCGCAAAAGAAACCGGTTTTGTGGCCAGTGCCAAAATGAATTCGATACTTGGTAGTTGCTTCTTGAATCGTGACGCTCGTCGGAAAATCATTCGATCGAACAGGCTGAACGTCGATGCTCTCCTGGTTACTAAAACCGGGGCTGGGCGCCATCAGAAAATGAGAGATGCCCATCCGAGCACCGAGCATTTCGAGAATCTCTCGACCGCGCTGCATCATGCCAAACGAAAAGACTTCGGCGCTTAATGTATCGGCGTATCGATCGACGACGATGCCTGGAAAACCGTCTGCTTCACCATGCAGAACTCGATATGCATTTGTCGACTCGGGCAATCGCAACACATCATGCCGAAGCGCAATGGCGTAGTCGATTCGATCAGCCCAGAATGTCGCGTCAGGTAAGTCGTTTCCCCACCGCACCAAGCGAACCGCAATGCTCGATTTTGGATTGTAAATTCCGTAAGCAAACAACCTCGGCTCGGCCTCAACGACCTCCGAGCGGGGTGTGTATTGGGATGAATCAACTCCCGAATCTTCGGCCGCTAGAACACGAGGCTGAGCATAAACGGCGACCCAATCGCCCGCTTGCGGATTGCCCTCAACATGTTCAATCCGGCGACGAAAAATGTTCGGGTGCCGCATCGCTTGCGAAACATAAACCCGAGCAATCGGCTCCGCAGGATCGGGTGAAAGAGATTTCAATAACAATTTTCTATCGGCATTTCATTTTGAAAGTTTTACCGGTCGTTAACGTGTTGGTGCAAAATGACCAACAGATTTGCGAAGCCTTTCCACAAGTCAAATATCGTTTGGCTCGCCTAGACCGGCAATGGGGTATCGGATCTTAGGACACAGCCTTCGCAGCGTAGTCTTCGTACGTTGATCTTGCAAATTTGACAAAAGTATAAAATTTCGACCGCTTCGCTGCTTGGTTGACGAACTTGTAATTTTTCCGTCCAGATTTTACAAAAATGGAATTTTCGTTCCGACCAGGGCAATCGCACAAGGGTGGATGTGGTCAAGTATTTGCTTGTAAAGTGAAAAGGCAAGACTTCGATTTTGGGTTTTGCGAATGTTCAGCATTCCACGCAAAGGATCAAGGATGGCAATCGCTCTGGTTTGCAAAGTCTATAAACATTTTGCAGAAGATTCAGGCCCGACGCGTACGGGCCGCCGCGGTGTGGTCCTAGCTTCACGGGCGCGCTGACCTCCAACGAGAACGACACTCGCGAACCTCATAGATCTCTGGAATACGGTTATGAGGATGTCGAAAGTTCACCGTCGGCATATCGAAGACTGTGAAACAAACAGAGGTACGAGCGAAGTTATTATCGCAAGCACGATGAAAGCGCTTAAGGGCTGGAACGAAATATCTTCCCGATTTGTACGGCACGTCAATCTGAAACTGAGTTAATGGTTATTGTCCTAAATCTGGAATGGGACCCCCATGAGCTTGTCTCATGGGTGAACCAGCTTCGTAAGCTAACACCACGAAGCTACACCAAAAGTCCCCAACGGGTTCATCCCGTTTGGTGAATCAGTTTGTTAGAAGCGTCAAAGCGATTTCGCTCCGGTTGGATGAACCCAAACGGGGGCGGGAAAGATCAGGACAACTGCTAAGCCGCCCATGTCGTAGTAGGCCATGGTGGAGACTTTGCCCAGCGAATCGATGCTCCGCACGTTAGGCCTGTGGCGTTGGTGAGCGTGCGATTGAGTTTGCCCAGTGCACCGATGCTGCGGGATTCTAAACAAGTCCCGTAGCCGCTGACGAAACTGGTCGAATCGTGCTGCTGGGTGGACCCAGTGAGCAGCACGCTGGTCGAACCCGGATAGTTCGCTTGGGCTAGTCGCACAGGCAGAAATTGCTGCTGGTTATCATCGCTCTATCGAACGACCGATTGCCCGGATGGGCCGACGCCGCGGTAGTCGGTGCGCTGCGTCTCTGGCAAGGCGGCTTGGTAGGCTGGTTGAACTGCCGTTGCCGCAGTGCCGCTGCTCAGATTTGCTAAGTCGACCAATTGGAAACCCTCTGGACGTGGGTTGCTGAATCGTGAAGCGTCGATCTCTACGTTATCGTTCAGCTTGTAGAAGCCGATTTCAATCTGCATCGAGAGCGGTTCGCCGCCGATCGGAATGAGTTCCACTTGCGACTTATGTGGCAACGATGTTCCAATCGCTGCATAGTATTGATGATCGCTTAGATTTGCGTTGGCCAGCAAGCGACCGGTGGGATCGCGGAGCAAAATTTGGCGAACGATTCCAAGCTTTGGGTCGATGTGCAACGTTCGCTGATAGGCACCCACCGGCGATGCGACCGTTGAAACGATTCGGATCATACCGTCTGGGCCTGTTTCTGGGGCGCCGATGATTGTCGTTGCGTCAAGCTGGATGATGCCCAGAGCTTCGACCATCCACAACGGCGAGACCGAAAGAACTTGTCGATTGAGCTGGGATTCAAATTGATCATGACGAGCATAGTAGAGCGTCGGCGTGACGTCGTGTCGCGATGACATCCAGAAGATTTCGGCATTGCTGCCAATGTCGAAATCGGTTCCAGTCAAGCGAGAGAGTCCACCCATCATTCGGAAGTTGCGTTCACGTTGCCAGTCCATCGAGGCTGATAAAAGCGGCAGATCGGCCATGCGAACTTTGACCGCCGGCGATTGCATCTGATAAACCTTCGACGATCGATTGACCACTTCCACGATCTCTGGCAGGCTCGGCGCTGCAGTGAACACAACGGGAGGTTGGAATTCTGAAATGCCACGCTTGGGAATGCAAGTCGCCCCGCTGCTGCAAACCAGGGCTAGAATCCAGCCGAGCATCAGCCAACAGTTTTGTTGGCATGCTTGGCGATTCGTATTGTCTAGCGGTTCAAGCACTTGGCATCCTTGCGCACAATTGGTCGATTCAGCAGACCAAAGCAGTTCGGTCGTTTTTGTCAGGCAGCAGCTTCGTTGGTCGCATCGGTGGCTTCGTTTTCCTCTGAACAGCAGTCGGCCAGGGTGTTAGTTACAAGCATTTCTGACAACGCTGCTTGATAGACTTGCAAGCGAAGGTCCGATGCGTTGAGATCAGGCTCTACGACATCGTACTCATCGTCGGTCTGGCAGGACTTCAGCGTGACTGACGAAACCGGGTTTTGGATACGATCAGTCGAAAGCGGTTTTGGATCGGAAAACTGCAAGACTTTCCGCCGGACCAATAGCATTCCCAAAAGATATGCCAGCGGCGATTGTGCGTCGTTGTCAAGTGTTTCAACGAACCGCCCAAGAAGTTCTGCGTTGGAGGTCGGGCGTTCAATCAAAGTTTTTTTCAGCGGCATTTGCGATTGCCACCATGCGATCGCTTTTTCCGGCGGGCCTTTCCAATTCTCCGAAGCGATATCAAATCGCGAGGTCTGGGAGCCGCGCAGCACGACGACCGAGTAATACGACTCACCTGGCACCAGCGGTCGGTCGGCGAGTCGGCACTTCTTGGTGCAACGGGTGATCGAGAAGTCTTGCATAGCCACGAAGGCTAGATAATGCTCGCTTCAATTGGAAGATCAATTGTCGCCAATGGATTGCTGGCAAAACGTTTGCTGGGTTGGAGACCCGATCCTGACCAGACTTATGAACCTATCCGAAAAGGGGTCTGACCCTTTGGAGGAACGGAGAGGGGCAGACCCCTTTTCGGATAGGCACTTACTGTCGCGGAGTAAGAACTTTCGCCGTTGGCCCTCCCCAACTGGCCAGTTTGTCATTAAACTTGCGTCCGGATGGGTGGCAGAGCGGTTTAATGCACCGGTCTTGAAAACCGGAGTAGTCGTAAGGCTACCGTGGGTTCGAATCCCTCCCCATCCGCTTTTTCTAATGCCATAACGTTTGAGCCACGGCAATCGTATGTTGACTAGCGTGCTGTTTATCTGTCTGGCCGTTACGTTCGAAGGATCGCCAAACTGGCCAGCGTTTCTCGGATCCGGCAGCCAAAACCTTTCTTCCGAAACCTTGCCGCTGACTTGGTCGCCCGACGAGAACATCCTTTGGCGAGCCGAAGTGACGGGCCACGGGCAATCTAGTCCAGTCGTCTGGGGCGATAAAGCGTTTGTCACGAGTGTCCAGGGGCCGATGAAGGAAACTTGGCTCACAACTTGCTTCGATACGAAATCCGGCCAGCAGCTTTGGCAAAAAAGCTTGCCAAATTCGACACCCGTCAAGAACAGCTATTACGTCAGTCGAGCTGCTCCCACTCCAGTCGTCGATTCCGAAAGATTGGTTGTTCAATTTGAAAGCGGCGATTGCGTGGCTTACTCGCACAGCGGCGAATTACTTTGGTCCCGAGAGTTGGCAAAGGATTATGGGCCGTTTGAGGCGGAATTCGGGCTAGGTGCATCGTTGTGCCAGTCTGGCAATTTAGTTTTTGCACTATTAGAGCACGACGGGCCAAGTTGCTTGGTGGCGCTCGAAAAGTCGACTGGCAAAACGGCTTGGAAAGCTGACCGAACGCCGCGTCGCAGTTGGACTTCGCCGGCCATCATCAATGTTGGCGAAGAGCCTCAGGTCATTGTTAGTTCTGCCGGTTCGATTGATGGTTACTCGCCCAGCACTGGAGAATTGCTTTGGACGTTTGCTGATATTGGTGGCAACACGGGCACGACGCCAATGGATTGCGGCCAAGGGCGATTTTTGGTGGGGGCTTCGGCCGGACGACAGGGCGAAAATGCGGATGCGGCCAAAGATTCGAACTGCATGATGCAGATTGAGAAGCTCGATGGCGTCTGGCAGGCTACAAAACTGTGGGCCAATGACCAAGCCAATCCGAGTTGGGCCTCGCCTATTTTGCATCAAGGTTTTGCCTACTGGGTCAATCGAGTGGGTGTAATTTATTGCATCGACGCGAAAACGGGCGAACAGATTTACGCCCAGCGCAGCTCGCAATCTTGCTGGGCAACGCCGTTTGCGGTCGCCGATCGGATCTACTTTTTCGGAAAGGACGGCCAAGTCACCGTTCTCGCAGCTGGTTCCGAGTACAAAGTTTTGGCCGAAAATGTCACTTGGAAAGTTGAAGATCTGCCGCCAGACACATCCGTTGCGGCGGAAGAAGAAACCGATGAACAGCGTCAGCGGGGCGCCGCGATGTTCAGTGGTCCGACCTTGTACGGTTACGCCGTCGCAGGAGATCGATTTATTGTCCGAATCGGAAATCAAGTGATTTGTATTGGTGGGTAAGCAAATCGCTCGTCGTATGTGAGGCTACATCGCTCTTTTGACGTTGCCATTTCTATAAAAGGCGGGTATTGTCTTACCCTCCCGAAATTTGCAAATCGGCCGAGATGGAATTCTCTGCTGCTTCAATCACGGGATTTTTAGGATTTTCCATTATTGATTGATTCGCCGGTTGCGTTCTCGCAGCCCAATTGCCGAAGGTTTTCCTGTGATTTTGGCCGATCGTCCGTGCCAACCATCATGTGCAAGCGGATCAGAAGAGTTGTAGCGAAAGGTTTAGTGACGATGGCAAATGAGATTGTTGAGAAGCTGATCGAAGCTGGTGCACATTTTGGTCACCGCGTCAGTCGTTGGAATCCGAAGATGGCGCCGTACATCTACGGGCGCAAAAATCTGATCCACATTATTGATATCCGCGAAACAATTCGCGGTATTTTGCGAGCTAAAAAGTATCTAACTCAGGTATCAAGCGGTGGTTCGCTAGTACTCTTCGTTGGAACGAAGCGTCAAGCGTCCGAAGTCATCGAACGCGAAGCAACCCGCTGTGGAATGCCATTCGTTAGCGAGCGTTGGCTCGGCGGTGCGTTGACCAACTTTCGAACGATTCGAAATCGTCTGCATCGTTTGGAAGAGCTGGAGCGAATCTTGCACAGCGAGAGTATTAATGGCTATTCCAAGAAGATGCAATCGGCCCTGACCCGCGAGCATCGCAAGATCTATCGCAACCTTAATGGATTGCGAAGCATGAATCGAATGCCAGAATGTCTGGTAATTATCGATCCGAATAAAGAGCGTAACGCTGTGAAAGAAGCTCGCAAGCTTGGTATTGCGACTGTTGCGTTGATTGATACCGACTGCGATCCAACCACGATCGATTTGCCGATTCCAGGCAATGACGACGGCATTCGATCGATCGATCTGATTGTCAAACAACTCGCTGATGCATGTATGGCTGGCAAGTCGGAAAACCCAGAATCGCAAAAAACTGCGCCTGGAAAATCCGTGACGCCTGCGACCCCAGCGGTCACTGACGAAGAGTCTGAAAAAAGCGAAGAAGTCACAGCGACGACTTAATTCGCCTTTCGGGCTCCACTTTTCAAAGGGTGTTGAAACGGTCAGAAAATCTGCTGAAACAATATCTTTTTTCTACCTTGCGCGTCACTTTTTGATGGCGCGAGGTAATTTCCTCCCAAATATTGACTTTACTGCGAAAATAAGAACGAAGGACCTGGAGACATGGCGACAATTTCTGCTGCATCGGTAAAAGCCTTCCGCGAGAGGACCGGACTGCCGCTGATGGATTGCAAAGGCGCATTGATGGAAGCTGACGGCGACGAAGAAAAGGCAATCGAGATTCTTCGTCAACGCGGAGAAAAACTTGGCGACAAGAGGGCTGATCGCGAGACCTCATTTGGTCGATTTGGTATCTGCGCTGGTTTGAATCGCAAGGCTGGGGCTATTGTCGAATTGAAGTGCGAAAGCGCGCCCGTCACTCAAAACGAGGAATTCATTGCGCTTGCCAACGCGATGGCTGAAGCGTTGTGTGACAACGACGTAAAAACTGCCGACGAACTGCTAGCCTTGCCGTCACCGGTCAAAAAAGGCACCACGCTGGCTGAACACCGAGCAGAACTTTTCAATCGAATACGTGAGAAATTCGAAGTTGGTCGCTTTACTCGTTTCGAAGGGCCCTGCGGAGCATATAGCCACAACAGCGGCACTGTCGCTGGGGTTTTGATCCAAGTCACCGGTGGAAACGACGAGAGTGCGAAAGAGGTCTCCATGCACATCGCAGCGATGCGGCCAGCAGCCTTAAGCGTTGCCGATCTCGACCAAACACTGGTTGAAAAAGAGCGCGAAATGCTAAAGCAAGCAGCTTTGCAAGAAGGCAAGCCAGCGGCCATCGTTGACAAGATGGTTGAAGGACGTCTGAAGCAATACTGTGCCGAACGGGCATTGCTGGAACAAGCTTTCGTTAAGGACGACAAGCAAACCGTTGGAGCTTTTGCCAAAGGTCACAACATGACAATCAACAAGTTTGTCTGCTATATCCTTGGCGAACTACCTGCCTAGTCTTTTTGACTATACTATTAACCAGTCGCGATAAATTTCTATCGCGTTCGATCGCTGAGCAGAAGGGTGTTAAAACCACCTGCCTCGCAGGTCGGTCGATAGTGATCTGGTTCTAAAATCTGGCGAACGATCGAGTTCTCGATTTTTCAACGCCTTGCGGAAACGGTGGAGCGATAAAGCGATGGCAGAAGACTTGCAGGAATTTCTCCGCCGAGCGGCAGAACGACGTCAGCAGCGTGCGCAAGGACAGTCAAAGTCGGATCGTCAGGAACCACCGCGCTCTACAACTCCGGTTAGTCAACAAACCTTTTCAGGTTTAAGTGCAAAACCGTTAAACGAAAGTTCCAATAGATCGAGCGCCAATCCTTCGTTCCCTGACCGATCGCCACATCTTGCTTCGGAGGCATCGAATGCGGACGAACGTATGGATTCGCATTTGCATCAGGTCTTTGACAACAAGCTCGGCAGTTTGGGAAACTACAAAGCTAGACCGAACGAATTTGCCACGCGATCACCAAAGCCAGATACTTTACATGACGCGTTTTCGCAGAGCACCGCTGCAGAAGAAAAATCAGCAAGTGAGAAACTGATCGAAGGGTTTCTAAATCCCGAGTCGGCCCGTATCGCATTTGTTGCTTCCGAAGTCTTCCGTCGCAAATTCTAGTTTTATTTTCGGGGCAGCTTTGCGGCCTCAGGTGCAACTTCGTTCAAGTTCGGTTCAATCTTGTGGTCGATTGAACCGCTTGCCCACGCCAAGCCACCCATCACTATCGATTCAAATATCGGATTGGTCCAAACGTCTTCGCGATGCCCCATCGAAGTATAAAAGACGCGGCCGTTATCGTGTCGCCGGGCCCAGGTCGCCGGATAAGCTGGACGCTGATAATCGAAATCGCTCATGCCGTTGGTCTCCTGCAATAGAACAACATGCATGTCGCTAGCAAAGTTCTTGAGCGAATACCATTCTTCCTGCATCGAAAAAGCGTCCCCAACCGCTTCAACGCCGGGAAAGCCTAAATCACAAACCTTCATCGTTGTAGATTGTTGCGAGCCATGTCCGGAGAATTCGCCACCGATCATTTGAATATAAGGATCCGGCTTTTCTTGGTTTTCCCATCGTGCGCCTTTCGAATGAAAAGTGTCTGACGCGCAATGGCTGCCGACAAAACCTTTACCAGCGGCGATAGCGGCCAAAAGATTTTCTTTCCCGCGTGGTGTCATTGCAGGTTCTTGTTCAATATTGCCAACCTTGGTGCTGGTCAAATCGCCGCTGGTGTAGAAGAAGTACGTGTCGAAGTTTTCATATTCGGAATCGAAGACCCGTCCATCTTTAGTAATTAAGAGTTCGAAGCCATATTTCTTCGCGAAGTTCGTCATCATTCGTTCGCCGAACGCGGGAGCACCGTTGATCCGTTGTACGATTGAATGTTCGAACCCGGCGCTTTTCGTAAAGAACAATATCTTTTTGCCATTAAGGCTTTGCAGCGAGAGTTCTTTGGTTTCAGATTGACCTAAAAGCATTTGCCCAAACTGGCTGGCTGCAAATAATCCGACCGAACTTGCAGCCGTCTTAACTAGAAACTGACGTCGTTGGTTTTGCATTACGGACATGTTCGACCTCAATAAATTAGATGTGTCTTCGGCTCGAAAATGATTCACTGCCGCAAGCTTTCCGCCAGTTGCAGTATAACCGAAGAATTCAGTCAAAGACGCGATCGCCAGCGGTCACTCAACGATTTCAAAACGTTTAATTGGCTCCCTGCAGTGAGTTCAACGCTAAAGTTTGAACGTCACTCGCAATCCGTCGTAAGCCATCCGAACGTTTTCCGGTAGCCGTGCGTTAGTCGCCTCAAAGTCCAATTCGTGTGACGTGTGAGTCAAATACGTCATCTTGGGCTTCAGCTCTGACGCCAATTCAATCGCTTGGCCAATCGACATGTGCGTTGGATGTGGACGCTCTCGCAGAGCGCCTAGAACGAGTACATCGAGGTCGAGCAGTCGGTCTTTGCTCTCTGCGTAAACTTCAGTTAGGTCCGTGCAGTAGGCTAAAGAGCCAATCCGAAAACCTAGTACATCGAATCTGGGTCCATGTCGCAATTGAATCGGCTGGACCGTCTGTTCAAGCACTTCAAAGGGGGCATCATCAATTCGATGAAAGTTTAAACGCGGTGCACTGCCCGGATGCGTCTCAGTCAACTCGGAGAAAGCATAGTCAAAGACTTTTCGAATTCGGTCTTCGACTTTCGCTTGGCAGTACAACGGTACCGGATGTCCGAGGATGAACGGAAAAAGTCGTAGGTCGTCTAGTCCATGCAAATGGTCGGCATGTTCGTGCGTGAAAAGCACGGCGTCGACCCGTCGAATCTTTTGGGCAAGCAATTGCAATCGCAGTTCGGGCGACGTGTCGACCAGCACGTTTCCTTGCGGCAGTTTGAAAAGCACCGAAGAGCGTGTCCGTTGGTTTTTCGGTAATCCACTGGTGCAAACGTCGCAATCGCAGCCCAAAACGGGAACGCCGACACTTGTGCCAGTCCCAAGGAAAATCAATTCGCATTTTGAAGAATCAGTGTGACTTGGCAGTCCGTTCAAATTCTTGCGGGCTTTCTAAAAGTTAACTCGGCGCTGTTTTCGCTGCCGGTTTGTAAAAACTTCAGTTTATCGCAAGAACCGCTTTTGGGGAGCCTCTGAACACGCATGTCCTATCGGAATTGGCGGCCTCAATCCATAACCGCTCGGCGTATCTTCCAACAGGCTCAAATTTGCTTAAGATCATGCCACTGCTTCTTCGGTCATAGCTCCTTTAGACGTTTTCGCAGGCACCTTGAGCCCTCTGCGATACGAATTCCGCGTTTGTCTGTTGGCTGGTTGATTAAGCGACTCGACATATCCCATGGCCAACACAACAGTTCGGTACTTTGAGAGATTTTAACGACGACCAAGCAATGGAAGAAACTGCCAAAACCGGATCCACTAGCGAGGCGATTGATGCGACCAAGTTCAGCATTTTAATCGTCGATAATGATGCTGCACATGCGCACGCTATGAATGAAGCGCTGCAAAAAATCGGCTACCGATGTTCGCTTGCACTGAGTGGTCCAGAGGGCATAAAACAAATTGAGCAAAACAACTTCGATATCGTTATTACCGACATGGTCATGAACGACGTCGACGGAATGGAAGTTCTAGCGACGGCAAAACAATTGTTGCCGGATTGCGAAGTCGTGATGGTGACGGGGCACGCCACGGTGACCAAGGCCGTTGAGGCGATGCAAACAGGTGCGTTCAATTTTCTGGAAAAACCAATCACCCCCAATCGATTGCGTGCGATCACGGCCAAAGCAGCCGAAGCGATTTCATTGAAGCAGACCAACGTCGAACTGCGACGTCGATTGGACGAACGTTTCGGTTTTGAAGGGATCGTTTATTCGAGCCCTTCGATGCACTACATGATCGATCGTTTGCGTAGGATTGCGCCAACGGATGCGACTGTACTGATAACTGGCGAAAGTGGGACTGGAAAAGAAGTCGTTGCCCGTGCAATCCACCAGAACAGCCCTCGAAAAGCCAAACGGATGGTCGCGTTGAACGTGCGAGCGGTCAGCGAAACGTTAGTCGAAAGCGAACTCTTCGGGCACGTCCGCGGCGCTTTTACCGATGCAGTTTCCGATCGCGAGGGCGCGTTCCAATACGCCGACGGTGGCACGCTGTTCTTGGACGAGGTCGGCGATATGCCGATGAGTACGCAAATTAAGCTATTGCGTGTTCTCGAAGAGGGCGCCATTACTCGCGTGGGCGATAATAAGCCGATCAAGGTCAATGTCCGCTTGCTCTCGGCAACTAATCGACCACTTGAGCAAATGATTGAAGACGGAACCTTTCGGTTAGATCTTTATTACCGCTTGAAGGTAGTGACCGTACAGCTTCCAACGCTTCGTCAGCGTCGCGAAGACATCATTCCACTGATGGACCATTTTCGAAAGATCTTTATCCGCCGACACAACAAACCATCGGCGACTTTCGCGCCGTCAGTCACGCGCGAGTTTTACGCTTACGATTGGCCGGGCAATATCCGTCAGCTTCGAAATTTTGTTGAGACGATGATCGTTTTAGATACTGATGGCCGACTAGATGTTGACGATCTTCCGCCGGAATTGATGGGAGATCCTGACGCGATCAATGCATCGGAAGTGATCACACTGGATTCAAAACTTTTGCCAGCCCCGATGTCTATGACGCCGCCATTGTTGGATTCGCCAGCAAATTCCGCGATGCCCGAGCTGATCGGAAAAAGCATGGATGAAATCGAGCGCTGGGCAATCCAACAAACGCTGCAAATGACTGCTGGAAATCGCGAGGAAGCGGCAAAAATATTGCAAATAGGCGCTCGAACGCTCTATCGCAAGCTCGATAAGTACAAACAGGACGACGTCTAGTAGCATTGATGCTTCGACCCCGTTTTCACACTCGATAAGAGCACTAAACGACGGTATAATCAGACGCTCCCGACTCTCAGGAGAATTAAAATGACCAGCACGGCCGCAACGGTTCGAACCAGCGAAATTCGACAACTCTCCGACAGCTTGATCAATAAAATTGCCGCTGGTGAAGTTATCGAACGACCGGCCAGTGTGGTCAAGGAACTATTAGAAAACAGCATCGACGCAGGTGCAACGCAAGTCGAAGTAGTCATCGATGGCGGCGGTATTGAGTTGATTCGAATCGCTGACAATGGTTCGGGTATCGCATCGGATCAACTGCATTTGGCTGTCAGCCCACACGCAACGAGCAAGCTGCTTTCAGCGGACGATCTTTTCGCCGTCCAAACGCTTGGGTTTCGTGGCGAAGCGTTGGCGTCAATTGCTGAGGTTTCGCATCTGACGTTACGATCACGAATTGCTGATCAGGATCAGGGGGCCGAACTCGTTGTGCGAGGCGGCCAACGGGAAGGCCCTGTTCCTTGCGGCTGCCCCATCGGTACGTCGATCGAAATCCGCAATCTGTTTTATAGTACGCCGGTCCGAAGGAAATTTCTAAAAAGCGCACAGACCGAGATGGGGCATACGCTCGAAGCGTTCACGCGAATTGCTTTGGCTAACCCCAATGTGCAGATGACCCTTCGAACTCCCGCGAGGGTATTGCAAGAATTGCCGCGGACTGCCAATTGGGGCGAGCGGATTCACAGCTTCTTTGGTTCGGAAATCAGTGATGCTTTGATTGCCGTCAGCAGCGAAGATTCCGGCGTCCGCTTGCGAGGATATGTTGTCGCCCCGACGGTTTCGCGAAGTAATAATCGGATGCAATACTTGTTCTTGAACGGTCGTTATATTCGCGATCGAGCGTTGCAACATGCCCTTGGTGAGGCCTATCGCGGTTTGTTGATGGTCAATCGTTTTCCGATCTGTTTTTTGCACATAGATATCGCGGCCGATCAAGTTGATGTGAACGTGCATCCAACAAAATCCGAAGTTCGATTCCTTGATGGCGGCGCGATTTATAGTCGCTTGCTGCAGACTCTTCGATCAAGATTTTTGAGCACCGATTTGACTTCGCACGTAAACCGTCCACTAACGGAAACGACTGGCTCTGAGAACAAAGCGATACACCCAAGTGGTAACGAGACGGGAAATGAAGCCGCTCTTTCGGTGAGCAATCATGCATTCTCAGAACATGAGAGGGGCTTACTACAATGGGCACGTGGTGAAGATCCAACCTTCGGCCAGTCACCGACAATGCCTGAATTAAATCGAAACGTATTTTCGCCTTTGACTCCGTCTTTTCAACCGTTTCCAGGCGGACCGACTAGTGCCGCAAACCGCCGATTACCGGCAAGCGAAGTTCTTAATCCGTCGGTCGATGACCATTCGCAAATCCAGCGGCGATATGACGAAAATCCTCGTTCCGATTCCCGCGCTTCATCCGTTCAAGCGAATTCACACTTGGGTTTTCAAATTCATAATCGCTATTTGATCACACAAGATGATCAAGGGATGGTTGTGATTGACCAGCACGCTTTGCATGAAAGGATTTTGTACGAACAGATTCGCGAAAAAGTTGTCGCAAAGAAATTGGAAACGCAACGACTACTGATTCCTGATCCGGTCACTTTGACAGCTGCCGAAGCGGCAATCGCTTTGGAAAATACGGCGGTGCTGCACGAGTTAGGGGTCGAGATAGAACCGTTTGGCGGCGACTGTGTATTGATCACCGCTTACCCAGCGATGTTGGCCAATATTGCTCCAGCAGAAATTCTTCGTGGCGTTATCGAAAAACTTATGGCCGATGGAGCTAAAGTTGAATCGAGAGATTTGATCGATAGTTTGTTGCATTTAATCGCTTGCAAGGCAGCCATCAAAGCAGGAGATCGGTTGACCGGCGAGGAAATTACAGCCCTGCTCGAACAACGTTACGCCTACCAAGATACACACCATTGCCCCCATGGACGCCCAACAGCTCTACACTTCAGCCGAAATGAACTCGATAAGCTTTTCAAGCGAACCTGATGCTCAAGTGGAAACAGTGCATTCCTTCGCATGACGTTCGATGTCGTCGGCAAGATGCTTCTATCTCTAGTCTTCCTCGCCGTCGCAATTGTTGCTAACGGTATCATCGGAAATCGACACGCAGCAATTCAGCTTCTCGATCTATTTAGAGTCGATTGTTCGTGCGGCATCGATCGATGACGAGGAAACGACAACGGCTTCTTATGGGGAAATTGGAGTTCCCCGTTTTCATTGCATGGACGCAGCGTCAACCGATTCGGTGGTGTCCCATGCTGCTTCCTATTCCAAAGCGTTACTTGAGTGCGGCGGCTTCATGCGGGGCGTTGTTTTACTTCTTCCAGAATTTCCAGATTGAAGGTTTGGAAAGCCTCTCCATTGCACCGTCGCATAACAGCGCTGTCGCGACCGGTCAGCCAAATTATCCTGTGGCATCAAACTCAAATTCGAGCAGCTGGTGGTCACCGAGCAATAGTACTGTTCCCTTTCCTTCGACCAGTCAACCTTTAGAATTTCAGTCACCTTCAAGTTTTGGACTGGTCGCGCCAAACGCTCGGGATTTCAATCCACCACGACCGTCGAACCAGCTTGGCCAAGGCTCTGATGATCGATGGGCCGCATTACCAACAATGCATTCCGCGACACATGCCGATTCAAGTTTTGTCGGCGAATCGATACGATCGGGTGCATCGCCAGTTCAAAGCGCACAGAGCAACCTTTCAAATTATGAACGCAAGATTCGGATCGGGAGTTTCAATCTTGATCACTTAGACCACCAACGATTGAGCGATCCAATTGTTCTAGATCGACTGGGTCAGATTCTCAACGAGTTCTCCTGTATCGCCGTTCAAGGGCTTGCTGCCAATGATCCGGCGATGCTCTCACAATTGATCAGCCAAATGCAAATCGACGGCAAACGCTTTGAGCACTTGCTCGGTCCGGCTGTTCAAATCGGCCAGCGCACGGAGTGCCTTGCTATATTCTTTGACACAAGCAAGATCGAAATTGATCGTTTTCAAAGCTACACGTTGAACGATCCAGCCGAGGTTTTGGAAATTGAACCGCTCGTGACGTGGTTCAGATGCAAAGAAGTCGATCGCAGCCAAGCGTTCACTTTCACGTTGGTCAATATGCAAATGCATCAGACGCTCAGCGGGACTGAAATTGATTATTTATCGGAGATTTTGGAAAGCATACGTGGCGACGGAAGGAACGAAGATGACGTAATCGTGGCAGGATTTTTTGAAGATTCCTCGGCAGTCATTCAGAAGAAAATCGGCTCTTCGGCCAAATGCTTGACAGCGGACAATCCATCGAATGAGTTTCGTCAAATAGGTCAAAATCAAATTTTAGTGTCTAATTTTGCACTTCGCGAGTTTCTCGGAAATCACGGGGAATTCAATACGCTCAGACGTTATAATCTGACGCCGGACCAAGCGGCCGCCATTAGCAGATATTCGGCTGCCTGGGCTGAATTTTCAACTTTAGAATCGACCGCTTGGTAATCCGGATTTTTGGGCCGGTCAGAAAACTGCCTAAGCCGGTCGATGACGATAATCGGAATTTTTGAACGTGCAAACTATCCAAAGTTTACCTGTTGAAAACGTCGTCTCGATTGCGTTGGAAACCGTCCAGTTTGGCGCTAAATCGAGAAATTGTACTGTTACCTACGACCAAGTTTTGCCCGAATTTCTGATTGGTACAGAAAACCAGCTTCTACTCGATGCACTTGAGGCTGAACAGCTTTCGCAGTTAGCGGAAGTTTCGCCTGTCGTTATCTACGGACCAAACGGCGTTGGAAAAACTGCGGTTGCGATCACCCTTGTGCGACGATGGATGCGAGTCGTCGACACAACCAAGACAATTCAGATCGCTGCGGTCGATTTTGCTCGCCAGTTCGCGACAGCAATTGCATCTGACGACATGAATCGCTTTCGTGAAAACTTTCGTACCGTCGATACGTTATTGGTCGATTCATTGGAAGGCATTGTTGGGAAATTCGCTGCGCAGGACGAATTGTTAAATACGCTCGACACGTTACGGGAGCTGGGCGGTTTGGTGATTGTTACCTCCGTTGACCTGCCGCAAAATTTGCGTGGAATTAAAAAGGCGTTAGCTTCGCGACTGACGCATGGAGCCTCTATTCCGATCGCATTTCCGGCGGCAAACACATGTCAGATGGCGGTCCAACAATTGGCTCGCGAGGCCGGTCGACGAAGCCTGAAAATACCAGTCAAAGCTTACGAGACATTCACCGCCAAAATTCCTAAAAACGTTTCGATGGCAACGATTCGAGGGCTTTTTCATGAATTCATGCAAGCCAATTTAATCGAGCCGGTAAAAGCGAAAAAAACTTCTACAGAAAGTGGTGAGACGCTCGACGACGAAGCGATGGACGCCGCTTATGACGCGAGGATTGATCAAATACTGGAGACTCGCGACCAGCAGATTAAACCGTCGATCGCCGCGGTTGCGCGAGCCGTTGCTAAACAATCAGGTGTGCCGTTAGTAGAGCTGCGTGGCCAATCGCGGAAAAGCCATCTTGTCCGCGCCCGCAGCCTCGCCGCTTTGGTCTGCCGCCGCAAATGTGGCAAGTCGCTGGCTAAGATTGGCGAGTATTTTGGCGGTCGCGACCACACGACGGTGCTTCACGCTATTCGAAAGACCGAGCAACAATTGTTCAGCGATCAATCGCTTCGGCGGCTGCAAGACGAAGTTCTTCGCGAGCTCAATTGTGTCAACTAGAAATAGAAGTTTCGCGACCTTTAAATTAATACTTACGGTTTGGCTTCTTTGCTCAAGGTGATGCTCGATCGCCTTCCTGGCTCGCTTTTCACTTGGCGTATTCGCTTGCGGTCAAATCATCAAGGCTGCTGAACTTCTTATCCAGCGCTGCGGCTTGTTGCAGCAATTCATCGCCGCGCTGTTGAAATTCTTCATCGGAAGAATAGAGCTTGAGAAAGAGTCCTTGGGCCGCAAGATCGACTGCTGCTTGAGCGTCCAGTCCCATCGTTAAGATTTTGGCAACGACGTTAGCGGGCATCTGATCGACGGCGAAGTCCGCATTTTTTCCGTCAATGCGGAACTTCAATTGCTGACCTTTGGATTCGATGAAATTGATCATTTTTCCGTCGGCCATTTCTATCGCTTCGCCGGAACCAAGCTCATTGACTGCCGTGTTGAAGCTTTCATTTGCGATACGATACAATTGACCTGTTCGATCGATTAGCTTTCGTTCGTTTTCCAAGTTCGCGTTGGGAATTCGCATTGCAAGCAACTCTGCGACGTTGGCATCAAAGTTGGCGAAATCTTTCGACGCAATGCTTGAGCGAGTTAGACTTTTTAGCTCCTCCCAGCGTTTCGCGTCGTACTTGGTTTCCATCACAGCCATGGCCGAGGGAGGTTCCGGTGCATCGGCTGGTGCGGAATCGGTGAAAAATTGCCCATCTTCCGAGGCCGCAAAACTATCGCCGATTGCAGGCAGCTCACCGAAAGAATTTGGCTGATCGCGTCGAGGCTTCACGGGCCTGGTGGCTTTTGTTTGCCTAGTGTCAGAATTCTCCGTTTCCGAATTCGTATCGAGATTATTTGTTCCGGCCGGAACGAGCTCGTTTTCAATCGATGGTAATTGGTTGGCTAGCTCGGTTTCCGAGTCGGCAACGTTTGATGCAACCGACTTGCCGAGCGAGGGGTTGAGAAAACGATAAGTCGCAAATCCGATCAAAGCGATCGCCATCAGTCCAAGCCCGCCAAGCGTCAACGAGTCGCGGATTATCCGCTTGCGACGCATTCGCTGCTGGATCGAGTTTCCGCCACCAGCGGCCATCGATCGAGCTTCATTGCCGATCGCCGCCGAATGAAAGGTCAACTCCGGCGGCGAATTTGCTGACGCGTTCGGCGAGCTTAAACGTTGCAACGCATTCAATCTGCTTTCAACCGATTCGATTGCGTCGCTCTTGGTCGATTGAGCGAGATGTTCCTTCATCGAAAACTCGGCCAAAGGATCGCCGACGGGGAGAATTTCATCGAGCGGATCGGAAAATTCCGGCTGAATTCGCTCGACAGTCGCCTTCGCTGGCGGTGGCGTTACAGTCGCAAGCTTTGCGGGTGGTTCGGTTTGGTTTTCTGGCGCAAGCTCGCGGGCAATATTCTCCGGTGCAGCGTTTGGTTCTTGAGCGACGTTTTTTGCACGCTGGATTGCTTTGCCGAGCTGTTGATCGTATTGCGATTTTCGAGTTGGATCGGTCAAAGTTGCATGGCATTGCTTGATCGCCGATTTGACAACGTTTATCTGTTCTGGCGAGTAATTTGTCGCTTCTTGTTTTAGCGTGTTGATGCAATTTTGTATTGCGGTTGTGATCGCTTGATTGTCACTGGAAAGTTCTTTGACGCCAAGCAACGCATAAAGATTTAACGAACTTGGCGGTATGGAAAGCTTCAGGACTTGGCAAACAATTTCATTTGGCTTGGACATCAATCAGCGACCGTATTGAGCGGACAGAGCGGCGAGTGTCGTGCGAGTTAAACGCAACCAGTCAACAAGCGACGCTGTAGATCGAGAAGTAACGGCCCTGATTATAGTCAACTTTTACAGTCGGCTTATAAATCGGACCAAATCTCGTTGCAGTTCGGCCATTTCGTTTCCAAAGTGAGTGTGGAAAAGATTTGCCCGAACCTTCGGATCGGTTGGCATCAGTGGGACAAGTTGCGATATCTCTTTGATGTAGGCTGCAAATTGCTTGGGTTTGGTTTTGACTAAATAGTAGGTCAACGCCCAAGATTTTGCGTAGGCAGAATTGACGGTAGCGGCCTCATGAAAAAGCGAATCATCTTGAATCAGCGGCGTAATCCAATCTTCGGACTGCGCCGGCAAGGTGCGAAGAACTGAAAGCTGGTACTGGTTCACTTTGCCAATGCCGCTCCAGCCGCGTGAAGAGGTCATGTCCGGCGACTCGAAAAATAATGCGATACCTTCACTCAGCCAAAGTGGGTTATCAGCCAGGCGAACTTGCAAGCCGCTGTTAAAAGCCAATTGATGCACCGCCTCATGAACAATGGTTGCCACAGTGCGTTCGGCACCGGGGCTTGATCGTATTGCATTGATCAGCGCTGTTTTTGAAAGGCGATCATTTGCGCTATCAAATTTTTGAGACTCTGTTAAATCATAAGACACCGTTTGATTGGTGCTGAGGTTGTAATAGCCGATCATTGCGGAGCCCGATTGCAACTGGTCGCGACTAACTTGCTGCATGTATCCAGCTTGATTTGCGAACACATTGACGACCAGTGGAAATTCCGGTTCATGCAATTCGACGTCGAGATTTTTCCAATAGTCATAAAAGCCGCGATAGAGTCGTTCGTAAAACCCAAGAATCCATTTGGCGTAAGCTGGCGGACCTCGATAAACAACGACGTAGTGATCCGAGGTCAGCGTATGTTGCTCTTGGCCTTCAATCTCAAAAGATTTGGCCAGCTCATCGATTGTCGCCGGCTGGAAAAGCGTTTCGCTGTTCTCCGCTGACGCGACGTCTTCCCAGCTTACGATCCTTAACTGACCAAGCTTTGTTTCCAGTAAGCAACCGTTGTCCTGATCGATCGCAATGACTCGACCAGACACCAACGGATCGTCGGCCGTGTTACGCATCTTCAAGTGAATGACGTGTTTATTAGACCATTCGGAACTGTCGAAATCAGCCGCCCAACTGTTCGGTAGGGCAATCCAAAAGGTTGCATTTGCGAGGACTGACAGCAACGTCAGACCGAGAAATAATGCTTGTCTGTTGAAGTGGTTTGCAATCATTGCTAGTACGTAATGGGGCCGCGGATTCGGGTAAGCAAACCGCCTAAATCGATGACCGATCGAGTCTGCAACAGCTAGCTGGCGCATCGCTGGGTTGGATTTTCGAATCGACCAAGCTTTCTAACTATTGTAGCACAACCCTTCGCAGAAATAGAAAACTAATCACGATACCAATCATCGCAATGCCGAGCAAAAGTGCAGATTCTCGAAATCGGACTGCGTAATGTAACAATTCAAAAATCCGCATAGCAAGCGGTGTAACGCCGGGTGGCAAGACCAATAGGTAGCAGTTCAGCTCACCAGCCGCGATGGCGACGCATATGATGATTGCAAGGCCTAGGGGAAACTTTAATGCATGAGCAAACATCGGCAATGGACCGCCCAGTTTATGAAACGATTCAAGCTTCCATTGGCTTTCGTATCTTCGTTGGACAGCTTTCCAGCCCGGTAAGATCATTGCAAACGCGATCGGCAAAAGTCTAAACTGCAAACAAAAGATGGTCGGGATTAGCGAGTCGTTGTAAACTAAATTCCAGAATGAACCTGAACGATTGAACGTGCTGATGGCAAGTTGATTAATCGATGGTCCGGGCAACGCGAATATCAACATTAATAAGAGTATTACCGGCCAAGCCATGATTGCCCAACGTTCAACGATGGCCAACATAATGCTCGACAAGATAACCGCAATCAACGCCGACCAGCCGCACAGCTTCAGCGTCCAAAGAGCTTCGTCAGAGTACAGCGATGGTGCTTCAGCCAGCGCCGTAACAGCCTGTGAGAAACTGAAAGATGCATCTGATGGTGAGTTCAACTGGGGCGGTACGAATCCTGTTTTCAAAATCAAATTGCTCAGCGGCAACAAGACTAAAGGGCCCACGCAAGCGACGATCGGAGCAGCCCAAGCGAACCGAAGCCAATGACGATCACCGGCCCATGACCAAGCCGACTGGCTCGCTGTAGATGCCGACTGAAAGCTTGGATTGCGAGCGATGAAGGTGACGATCAATGCGACTACGGCGATACTAAGACTGCAGCTTGCCAGATCGATTCGCCAGTCTGGCTTACCCAACGACGCGTTCAGGTAAGCGAGCTCTGTTAGCGTTTGAACTTGGTATAAGTTCGACACGACCATGTCTGAATGTGTCAACAAGAAACAACTTAACCAAGCGACGGCAATCCAAGGTGTAAGAACCGGCAGCCAAAGATTTTTGATCTGCGACCACCAGTTGCCTTCCAGCCGAGTTTGCTCCATTCGTCCGAGGCTGATTTGTTTGGTAGCGACTGTAAATATTAGGACT
>JBGSKY010000135.1:0-1911 GCA_041740995.1 Pirellulaceae bacterium | reverse complement strand
GTGTTTCTTTGGTAAACCGATCGAGCAGAGTTTGGATCAAGATTTTCTCCTAGAGCGAAGCTTTTCCAGATTCTATGCATCAACTGAAATTCGCCAACTCGCAACCCAAATGCAACTCAAAATGCTAGCTTGAAAGGGATGCCCCATTGAGGGGAAAGTTGTTGCACCGGCCACTAGGGGATTGCTAATTTGCTCCCAAAGCGCTTGTTGCTCAATAAAGGGGAGTGTACCAACCAACATGCTCAAGCGGAGATTGTTTCCGGTCGCCGTGGCAACCCAGGCATCTGTCGCAACCGTTGGCTGAGTTCCAGCACCGGCCAGCGGTAGCTTGTCGTAGGCAGAATGGTAGTTGTGCAAGCCCAGGCCAATCTGCTTGAAATTGTTGCTGCAGCTCATGCGGCGAGCCGCTTCACGCGCTGCTTGAACAGCAGGCAAGAGAAGTCCAACGAGGACTCCGATAATGGCGATAACAACGAGAAGTTCCACGAGCGTAAATCCGCTATCGTGCTGAATGATTTCGAATCATTGGCGTAAACGTCTTCCTAGAAAAGGGTAAACAAAAAACGAAGAGCCGTAAACAGAAGCGGCGCTCGCGTGCAGTAACCTAAGGGCAAAGATGAGTTTAATTATAAGACATAGATCGATAAAAAGTCAACGCCGCGGCCTTAGTTAAGTTTCGATAAATTCAGTTTTTCCTTGCTATCGGGACTTGATTGTTGTTGCCCTGGACCGAAGCGTGCAGCCTAAGTTCAAACACGATCATCGCTGTGATACTTTCAACGCTAGTGGGCGCCGCTGGCTGTAAATATTTCTATTGCAAGAATGTATTTGCCGTTTCTTCAATGGCGAGTCTTCCTCTGACTCGCATTAATGTGGCCAAAACCTCGTGCAGATAGATTGACAGTGCGTGACAACTTGGAACGCGTATAGACTGTGCCATTGCCGTGAAATGGTTGATGTTACTGGTGCTGGGGGGCGTGTTGGCGTTAGATTTTTGGCGTGTGGACAAGCAGTATCGATGCGAGTTGCCTTCGTTCGTATCGAATCGAAGCGTTGCGACTTCTCGGAAATTGACATGTAGTCATAAACCTTCTGCCGCAAAAGATAAATGACATTCGCAGCGAAGGCGGGGGCTGCTTATTTTTTGCCCCAGGTGAATCTGAAATTGTTGGCGGATCGAGTTTTCGAATGTCCGAAGGGAGACTCCCGGAAAAATCGATCTCGACCCAAATTTGCCGCACAAGTGAAACAAGCCGTCGTTCGTCGGCAACTTTTGGTTGACATTTGGTTGATTGAGTGCCGATTTCAGACGTCTGTGAGGAAACGGGACTGCAACGAACCCAGATCTACTTTACCGCTCATCAGAGCCATTGTGGCGCGGTGTTTAGGTTGATGTTTTTTGTCACGGTTCTTGGAGATCGCGACATTCGAACTCTCGGAAACCAAGGTGCGGCTGACAATTTTCGTTCCAATCCCTCGCATGTTGGCTGTGCGGGCGGAATTGACGCGAACCGTCCCAAGTTCTGGGCGCAAACAGTCGCAGCAACGAATCTCTACGCTGCTAACCAAGGCCGCGGTTTCCGCTGGGCGAGCTCCGATGCACCGTACGCGGTTTGTACCACGATCTTGCCTCCAAATCGGCAATTCTGTGTGAGAAGCGTAACGCGTCCAATTATCTTGGAAGGCACATCAACGTTCAGCAGCCGTCACCAAGGCGGAGTTCACGCACTGATGGGCGCCTAGAGCGTGTCGCCTTCGCGGCGACCGCCACCTTGGTCGCTGGGGCGGCTCACAATGTTGTTCAAGAAGCTTTCGCCGTTAACGAGCTTGCCTGCAAGAATATCCTCTTCCGCAATCTTTGACAAAAAGATGGTGTGCTGGCCGATCACGCCGCGCCCTTGGTCATAGACG
>JBGSKY010000134.1:0-11884 GCA_041740995.1 Pirellulaceae bacterium | reverse complement strand
GCCGCAGGACTAACAGCGGCCGAAATCGCGCGACAACTCAGCAGCGGTGACGTCAAATCTTCGCTCGGATTATTGCGGACGTCGACGGATGAAACGATGATCAAAATGGACAACGAGTTTCATACGATGGAAGATATTTTGCAAGTTCACTTGCAATCACCGCAAGCCGGTCAAACATTGCTTCTTACCGACGTGGCAAAAGTTCGGCGTTCGACGCAGGAGCCGCCAGCTTCGAAGGCGATCATTGATGGGAAGCGAGGGATTGTGCTTGGCGCGATGCTGCGTCCAGAATTTCGAATTGACCAATGGGCTACTGCAGCTGAACCGATTATCGCGAGCTACCAAAAGCGATTACCGCGCGGTATCTCGATGAATCGAATCATGGAGCAGAATAGCTATGTGCAAATTCGTATGAAGAGCTTGGTCAATAATCTTTTGCTTGGTGTCCTCGCAGTCGCAGTCGTCACGTTCTTGTTTCTCGGCTGGCGAAGCTCGCTTCTCGTTACGGCGACCTTGCCAATCGCTTCGCTGATGGTTATTGCTGGAATGCGTTTTCTTGAGATACCGATCCATCAAATGTCGATCACTGGGCTGATCATTGCACTTGGCTTGCTGATCGATAATGCGATTATCGCTGCTGACGAGATTGAAATCAGTCTTCGTCGTGGACTCGCGCCGGCCGATGCGGTGGCAGATATGGTCGGCCGATTATTCATCCCATTGCTTGCCTCGACAGTGACGACGGCACTCGCATTCGCGCCGATCGCCTTAATGGAAGGGCCTGCCGGCGAATTTGTTGGTGCCATTGCAATCACCGTCATGCTCGCAATTTTTAGCTCTTTGTTTCTGTCGATGACGATCCTGCCGGCAGCCGCTGCAATGTTGCGTAAGTCATCTTCTCAGCATGCAGCTGACGGTCATGCGAGCTTCATATCGCGGATGATGCAACATGGGATTAGCATACCAGCCATGACCGCGATTTATCGGACGTTTATTCGTTTTAACATTAAAAACCCGTTCGCCGGAATTGCCCTTGGGTGTGTGCTTCCGTTTTGTGGCTTCATTTCGGCGACGCAATTGAGCGAACAATTTTTTCCACCGGCTGATCGCGACCAGTTTTACATCGAAGTCGAACAGCAACCCCAGGCGGCAATTGCCGATACCGAATCGGTCGCTCGCCAGATAGACGAAGTGCTAGGTAAAGAGCCGCGCGTTTCGCACACGTCCTGGTTTCTAGGAGAAAGTGGGCCAACTTTTTATTACAACGTGATCGCAAGACGAAAAGGCAATCCAAATTATGCTCAAGCGATCGTGACATTGCGTGACAATGACAGCTCGCTGACGATGATTCGTCGGCTGCAAACCGAACTTGATCGAAAATTTCCGCAGTCACGAATCTTGGTTCGGCAGCTTGAGCAAGGCCCGCCGTTTGACGCTCCGCTAGAGGTCAGATTGTTTGGTCCTGATTTAGACGAGTTAAAACGATATGGCGAACAGCTTCGTTTGATCGCGTCACAGATTCCGACTGTCATTCACGCGCGGTCGGCGCTCAATGAATCGCGACCGGTTGCAACTATAAAAGTTGATTCTGCGCAAGCAGCTTGGGCGGGACTGAGTGAGTCTCAAGTGGCAGATCAATTGTTTGCAAAATTCGAAGGGTTGAACGCTGGCAGCATTATCGAACAGGTTGAACAGATTCCAGTTCGCGTACGACTAGCCGGCATCCGACGTTCAACCATCGAACAGCTAAAAGAGGCATCTTTGCAAATTGATGCACCACGCGAGAATGGCAGCAACAATGTTTATCGAGTTAGTTTGGTTAACGAATCGATTCCGATTTCATCACTCGCAAGCGTCAGCCTCGAGCCGCAGCGGGCAGTCATTACCCGTTACGACGGTCGCCGATTGAACGAGATACAAGGTTTCATTATAGCAGGCACTTTGCCCGCAACCGCATTGGCCAAGTTTGAGAAATTGTATGCAGAATCTGGTATTAAATTGCCACCGGGTTACCGCTTAGAGTATGGAGGCGAAGCGTCCGAACGCGACGCAGCCGTCGGTCGCCTGCTAGCCAATGTCAGTATTCTCGCCATCGGCATGGTCGCATCACTAGTCCTTGCGTTGAGTTCGTTTCGTTTGGCAAGCTTGATTGGCGTCGTAGCGTTTCTGTCGATTGGATTAGGTTTAGGCGGATTGTGGATTTTTGGCTACCCTTTTGGCTTTATGGCAATCATCGGCACCATGGGGCTGATCGGAATTGCGATTAACGATTCGATCGTCGTCGTATCAGCCTTAAAAGAGAATGACGCAGTTCGCGCTGGTGATTGCGAAGCGACGGTAGAGACAGTAATGGAAGTCACGCGGCACGTCTTAGCGACAACGGCTACGACTATGGTTGGCTTCTTGCCGCTGTTGATCAGCGGCGGCGGTTTCTGGCCTCCGCTGGCCATCGCGATATCGGTCGGTGTTGCTGGAGCGACGCTAATCTCGCTGACGTTGGTTCCTTCTGCGATGCGCCTCTATTTTCGCGGAGCAGCAGTCAACTAAGACGCCAGACATTTCGTCAGCGTCTTACGAAAGAGAAATCTAGAATTTCCCATGACCGCAGCGGCAGTCATTTAAAAAGCATCAAGCAATTCCTTTAAAAACTCAAGCTTGACTCCATTCGGGTATTTTCAGTTCTCAAGCTGGCTATGCAACGCCTGACTCGATAGCCTGATTTAAGTCCTCGATCAGGTCATCGGTGTGTTCCAATCCGACTGAAATTCGAATCAGCGAATCGGTAATGCCATAAGCAGCCCGCGCGGCCGCGTCGTAGCTGGCATGAGACATTGATGCTGGCTGTTCGATTAGCGATTCTACGGCTCCAAGGCTGACGGCCAAACCGAACAGTTTCGTTGATTCACAAAGCCGCTTTGTCGATTGTAGATCGCCATCGACTTCGAAGGAGATCATCCCGCCACAGCCGTTGGGCATCTGTCGAACGGATAAATCATATTGCGAATGCGATGGCAAACCTGGATAGAGAACGCGTTTGACGCGTGGATGCTGTTCTAAAAAACTTGCTATCTTCATCGCATTGGCCGAGTGCTCGCGCATTCGCAACGACAAAGTCTTTAGTCCTCTGGCGAGTAAGAAGCTATCGAGCGGCCCAAGCACTGCGCCGGTAGCGTTCTGGATAAAGTAAAGTTGGTCGGCTATTTCTTTGTCTTTTGCGACCAACACTCCTGCTAGGCAATCGCTGTGTCCGCCGAGGTATTTTGTTGCAGAGTGCATCACAATATCGGCACCCATTTCTAACGGACGCAACAATGCAGGCGTCGTGAATGTGCTGTCGATCCCAAACAGGCAACCGCGGGATTTTGCAATCGCTGATATCGCTGCGATATCTGGCAAAGTCATCCGCGGGTTACCAATCGATTCGGTCCATATCAATCGCGTTCGGTCGGTTACTGCGTCAGCAATCTTGCTCGCGTCGGTTCCCTCAACCAAAGTCACATCGATTCCGGATCGGTCGCAGATTTTATGCAACAGCCGAAAAGTTCCGCCGTAAATATCGCTTGTCGCGAGTAAGTGATCCCCGCTGCGAAGCAACATCGTCACGCAGTGTGTTGCGGCCATGCCAGATGCAAATGCCAACGCTCGGACACCACCCTCAAGACTGGCCAGCGTCTCTTCAACAGCGGCCCTCGTCGGCGAACCGCTGCGCGCGTAATCGAACTTGCCCCATTCCCCAGCGGCTGGCTGAATAAATGTGGTGGCAAGATGAATCGGTTTAACAACCGCTCCAGTTTGTGGATCGGCAGTATTTCCGACGTGGATCGCACGAGTTTCAAATTTCATAGAGTTTGCAGTGCAAGTAAATCAATCCAAGTTCAGCCTTTTCGAAAACGACTTGTCTAGTCGTCTAGAGCAGAGCGAATCTTGACGGGACTCGGCTATCGCAGTTTTGAGCTCAGCTGTCGAGGGCTGCTTCCAAATCGGCGATTAGATCCGCTGTGTCTTCGATGCCGCAAGCCATTCGGATCATGTTATCTGGAATTCCAAACTTGGCACGTTGAGCGGCCGGATAGTTGAAATAGCTCATCACGTACGGTTGCTCAATCAGCGATTCAACTCCGCCCAAAGACGGCCCGATTCGTGGAATTCGGCATGCGTCGATGACATCAGCGGTCGCTCTCCAGTCTGCGTCTTTTACAACGAAGGTGACTAAACCGCCGAAGCCCCGCATTAACTTGCTTGCAATTTGATGCGTTGGATGTGATTCGAGTCCTGGGTAATAGACGCGTTCAACACGCGGATGTTGCTCCAAGTACCTCGCGACCTCCATGCCGTTTTGATTGTGTTGCTGCATTCTAAGCGCGAGCGTTTTCAATCCACGTTCAAGCAAATACATATTGTGTGGCGAGTTGACAGCGCCCATGATGCCGCGAAGATTTCGGATCGATTCCAGTTTCTCTTTGCTACCCACGATAGAACCGGCTAGCAAGTCGTTATGACCGCCGAGATACTTAGTCGCCGAATGCCATACATAATCGACACCCAAGTCGAGTGGCTTGATATTGAATGGCGTCGCCAGCGTCGCATCGATCATCGTTTCCACATGATGCTTCCGACCGATTTCCGCAAACCGTTCGATATCGATGCAGGTTAGGTGAGGGTTGGTTGGCGATTCGGAAATAAGCATCTTCGTCTTGGAGTTGATCGCCGCTTCCATCGCAACGTAATCTCCAGTCCGGACTTCGTGCGTCTTGACCCCAAAGCGCGATAGATGTTTGGCGCAAAATTCTCGGCTGCGGTGATAACATTCGTCAAAGAAAACAATTTCGTCGCCAGAATTCAGCTTGCTCATAAACAGGCCGACAACAGCCGCCATGCCGCTCGAAAACACGACTGAGTCTTCGGCGTTGTCTAGTGCAGCCAGCTTCCGTTCGACAACCTTTTCGTTCGGATTGCCATATCGCCCGTATTCTTCGCGAGCCTGATTTTGTTCGATGAAATCGATTACAGACTGCGTGTTTGGGAATGTGTAAGTGCTGGTGCAACAGATTGGATCGGTAATCGCATCGGCGTTTTTTTGACGCGCTTCGCCCGCATGAACACTGAGCGTGCTCGTTCCCTTTTGAAAATTGTTCACAGCCGTATTTGATGCTTTTTGGCGACTGCTCGCGCCTGGCTCAAACTCTTTAACTTCAGTCAATTCCGGACTGCTTAAGACTTCAACAGGCTTGTTTGTCATATCAATCTCTTCGGTTATTCAACTCTTTCATGCGCAGGACTGTTTGAAATGGAAATTCATTTCAAACCAAGGACCAGCGACCGCGAAAATGCTAAGAGAGCTTGATATGCGTAAAACAAGCGATAGGAGCCGGTTTATCACGCATTTCTGATGTTAAAATCGTCGGTAGTTCTAAGGAAATTATCGATCGGCGATAAATATCCAATCCGCATACGCTACAATTTCACAAGGCTCTTTAGCAGTTTAGGCTGCAAGCGGCCGCAAATCCCAGACCCCCTCACTATAACCAAATTCCATTTGTCGGCAAGCGATATCGTTGCGACGAATTCGCTTTATATATTGGTTCGTCGACTAAGCTTTTGCCACACCTGCCTTATCTCAAAACGCAAATGACATTGATGCTAATTGTGTTGAATTGCAGAATTTTTGCTGGGTTAGCGTTCATCGGTTTAATCGCTGGGATAGCCTCAATAGCCAGCGCTCAGGCGCCGACTGTCGATAGCACGGACGATTCAGCATTCGTGCAAGCAGACGACGAGCCGCTGATGTCGATTGAAGACGAGGAAGAAGACGAGGCAGCCGCAGCGCTAGCGGCAGAGGCGATTGCGATTGAACAAGCCAACGCTGTCATTGCAGAAGTCACCGCATTGTTTAATCAATTGTCGGACCCGAGCTTTAATAATCGAGAGATTGCAACCGCAATGCTCATACAACGAGGCGAGCCGGTCATCGCGCTGCTAAAGGACTTGCAGCGTTCAACGAACGACCCAGAAGTGCTTGCTCGCTCTACAGTGGTTATCGACTCGCTCGAAAAGAATGGACTGCCGCAACGAGTGGATAACTTTTTAAAGCATCCTGGCGATGTCGAGCTGCATCAATTTTGGGGATGGCCCGCGTTTGCTGAAATCGTTGGCAACAGTCGTTCATCGAGACGAGTATTTTTGATGCTACTGGAAGAGTATCCCGTATTATGCAATGAGCGGTTGCAGGTCACATCCCAACTGCAAAGCGTCGCGAAAGACATTCGAGCGAATATCTCGTTTAAAAGAATACAGTTCGAACCAACCTCAGTCGCCGACGCGATCGCGTTGCAATTTTTGATGCTGATGATGAAATCCAACACGCCCGCGGAGGTCGAATCGCAGACTGTATTTTTAACTTCCACCGCCCCTTATTCGTCTCATCTTAACGATCCTCGGGTCTCCAAGCCGCTCAAGAAGTTGACTGGTGCTTGGCTAGAAACGGTACAGCGTTCGCCGCTGCGGCCGTTGTTGATCTCGCTTGATTTTGCAATCCCAGAAGGCAGACAACTCGCTATGCGTGTCCTGCAAGACAATTCAATTTCGCAAGAGGATTATATTCTTGCAACGCAAATCATGATGACCAATGGCGGCGAAGAATGTTTGCCAGTCCTAGAAACTTGGTTGACCGATGAAAGAATATTGTTCGAAATTGATATAGTTCAAGATGGACGCCCTCAGAACCAATCTCAGCGCTTTCAAGATCTCGCGTTGGCAGCGTGTGTTGCAATTCGTGGACTGAAGATGACCGACTATTTCCCTACCGCGAAACCACATCTTTTGCGCGGCTATTTACAAACATCGCTTGTATTTATTCAAGATACATCGATTGACCAGCGGGCATCTGCGTTCGAACGATACGCTAATCGAGATCAATCCGCGAGCGGCAGTCCGGCCCAAAGCAATTGAGTCTCGCTCGGATAATCAGAAGCAAAGGGGCTGGCACGAAATAACTTCCCGATTTGAACGGCACTTCAATCTGAACCCTAGCACAATCGTTTTTGCCCAAGTTCTGCTTTTGGACCTTCATGAGCTTGTCTCGTGGGTGAACCAGCTTCGTGATCTAACACGTCCAATTTCTGCTTTTGGACACCGATGAGCTTGTCTCATGGTTGAACCGCCTCGTGATCTATCACGTCCAATTTCTGCTTTTGGACCCCCATGAGCTTGTCTCGTGGGTGAACCAGCTTCGTGATCTAACACGTCCAATTTCCGCTTTTGGACCCCCATGAGCTTGTCTCATGGGTGAACCAGCTTCGTAAGCTAACACCACGACGCCGCACCCAAAGACCCCAACGGGTTCATCCCGCTGCGTGAATCAGTTTGCTTGAAAATTCAAAGAACTTTCGCTCCGGTGGGGTAAACCCTCGACGGGGCGGGAAAGAACCCACTGAGGCCTTTTAGAGCGTCAAGCCTCGCAGATTTGATCTGCTATCAAATCGCGATTGGTATTGATTTTGGATAGCAAAGTTGGCTAAGTATTTCGCATGGAAGACGCTCGCGCGAGAGACAGTTGGCTTAAAAGAAATCCCAGACTAGCGTTCATTCGTTGGCCTGGCCGGTTCTGGCTGATTCACGCTGTCTTTGTATCTTGGGTGATCTTGCATGCGGCGGGATGCACGCGTCCAATGTCAGCTGGAAACCCTATTTTTGATCTGAGCCACAAACGCAAAGCGGACATTGTTTATCCCAATCCGACGAAGGTTGGCGACATGGACGTCGAGTTTCTTTGGACTCAGATTATCGACACCGTTGACGACTATTTCGACATCAAGACCGAAACACGCGTCAGGCGAGATATTGACCAGTGGTCCGATGGCTTCGTCGAAACTTTCCCGCAGATTGGTTCAACGGCATTGGAACCATGGCGGAAAGACTCGATTCGCGGCTTTCAGAGATTGCAGAGTACACTGCAAACCATCCGCCGAACCGCATTCATCCGCGTCACGCCGATGGACACGGGCTACCAAATCGCGATAGAAATTCAGAAAGAACTTGAGGACGTCGATCGCTCGCAATCTTCGGGAGAGGGTTCGGCATCGGTCCGTCACGACGGCGGCATTGTTCGAACAGATCAGCAGCTTCGCAGCTTGCCAATCACGATCGGCTGGATTCGCCAGGAAAACGACCGTGCATTGGAGCAGCGAATTTTAAAAGAAATTACCGGTCGAACGACGAACGTCGAACCGCCTCGCCAGCGCTTGCTGGATCATTAAATCCTGGATAGGTCTTTTTCAGTCCTACAGGCTTCCTAAGCGGCTGGCACGAAATAACTTCCCAATTTGCACCGCACTTCAATCTAAAACTGCGCGCAATTGGTTATGGTCCTAAATCTGCATTTGGCCTCCATGAGCTTGTCTCATAGGTAAACCAGCTTCGTAAGCTGAACGCGACGCTACACCAAAAGCCCCTAACGGTTTCATCCTGTTTGGTGAATCAGTTTGCTTGAAGCGTCTAGGAACTCGCGCTCCGGTGGGATGAACCCACACGAGGGCGGAGAAGCTCCCACTGGACTCAATCAGAGCGTAAAAAGTTGCAGTTTTAATCTGCGACAAAATCGTGAAACAAGCAAATTAATTCAGGACAATTCCTAAGCGGCAAATTGGGAGGTATGCAGGGCAGGGCAAGGGGTGAAGTTGGATTAGGACTTCGAAGGTTAGCTCCAGTTTGAGTCTCCCGATCGAGTCTAGCAGCCAGCCGCTAATATGAGCAGTTCAATCAAAAGACTTGCCCTAGGAAGGATCTTAATCGGCTTGTAATTGTGGCTAGGATAATTAGTCTTAAACAGGATCCCGAGCTCATAAATGACTCGGACTAGCTGACCAATCCTCACACTCTTGAAACGCGGCCCAAATGTTTTCATTGCGTCTCACCTTCATCATCGCACACACCTTGGTCGCAACGGCCTCGATTCTGCCAACTCAATCGGTGCTTGCTCAGGAGTTGATCGAAAACTCGCCGTCGGCCGAGACTCCGAGCTCTTCGCCCGAACCGACTGCCGAAGAAACAGTAACTAAGGTCGAACCGACAGAAGCAGAGATGGTCGACACAGTCGATTCGGCTCCGGCGAACGACTCGTCAATCGAGGCATCTGAACCAGTCGATAATGATTTTATTTTGATGGGGGAGTTCGTTGGCGAAATTGAGATTGATGGAAAATCGGAGACGCTCGCGATTCAAATTCGGCCCATCGGTAACAATCGTTTTGAAGCGATTTCTTATTACGGCGGATTGCCAGGCCAAGCGGATCATCGAACTGAATGGAACACCATGATTGGGCAGCGATTCGAGGACTTTTTAGTACTTTCTGGCGGGCCTAATGCAATTTTTGTTGAAACAGAACGCTGTCGCTTAGTCAACCGCGAAGGTACTCAAGTTGGCTCGCTGAACCGCGTTCGCCGTGAAAGCCAAACAATGGGTGCGGCGGCGCCGCCAGAGGCGATGATCGTTTTTGACGGAACCGGAATCGAGAATTTGGTCCACGCCAGCATGACCGACGATGGATTGCTCAAGCAAGGTGCGGATCTCAAAATGCTGATCCAAGACTTCGACATGCATTTGGAATTTCGACTCCCGTTTTTGCCCGAAGCGGTCGATCAAGCACGGGCCAATAGTGGTGTCTATATCATGAGCCGATATGAATGCCAGATTTTAGATTCGTTCGCGCAACAAATCGCTTTTAATGGGTGCGGATCGATCTATCGCTTTCGAGCACCGGACCTCAACATGTGCTTGCCGCCGATGGTATGGCAGACGTACGACTTGCGATTTACCGCCGCTCGTTGGGCGACTGACGGCACAAAATTGCGTGACGCACGATTGAGCACCTGGCTTAACGGAGTTTTGGTCCAAGACGACATTTCGCTTCCCGACAAGACCGGCCACGGACAAGCCGAAGCGGTCACATTGCTGCCGACAAAATTGCAAGATCACGACAACGAAGTTCGCTTCCGAAATATCTGGGTCGTCGATCGTGGCATCGCTGGAAACGTCGAATTCCCAGTCTGGACAAAATAGGTTTTTTGTAGCTGAGTTGATCCAGCGTGATCAACTGAGTCAAGCAATCGTCGTGGCCCCTGCTATGTATGCGGTCGAACGCAAAGTCTGGACTCTGATCAGATCACTCTTTGGATCACGGTTTGGGCTGAAGTACTAAACGCTGTCGTGCCGCCGAGCAAGTTGCTGGTCGAGAAATTAGCCAATCCGCCTGCCACGCCGCTAGTCTGATCCCAAGCGCGATAGGCCAAGCCAACCGTGCCCGTGAAGCCAACGTTGGGCACAAAACGGATTCGTGTCTGGCCACCGTTGGCGGTTAGTAAGCGCGCGGCGCTGCTTGATGTGGCACCGAAGTTTAACCACGTTGTGCCACCGTTGAAAGTATATTGCCAAGTGCCTAGATTGTTGCCACCGGTATAGTAGACAGCTAAGCCGCGAAGCGCGTTTGAATCGACATCGTTGACATTCACAGTGAGTAATGCAGCAACGCTGGTACCAGCCGTAAATCGATTGCTTTGATCAACCGTAATCAACGATTGCGTTCTCGCGTTGGTCAGCACCGGCGCATCGTTGACCGGATTGACCGTCAAAAATGCAACTTCCACTTCGCGACCAAATGCCGTCGTGCCGCCGACGACTTGAGAGTTAGAAACATTGCCCAGACCACCCGCAGTGCCACTGGTTTGATCCCATGCGCGATACAGAATTGAAGTCGTTCCGTTGAAGTCGTTGCCAGTGACGAAACGAATACGACTCAGTTCGCCATTGGATGGCAGCAACCTAGCGCGATTGGCGGCTGCGACACCAAAATTCGCCCAGCTTGAACCGCCATTGAGCGTGAACTGCCATGTGCCATCGGCGGTGTTACGTAACTCTTGAATCGCGATGCCTTGCAGCGTATTCGGGTTGCTATCGGAGATCAAGCCTTGCACCAACGACGCCACACTTGTGCCAGCGGTAAAGCGATCGCCTTCGTTGATACTCACAAGTCGAGGGACCGGCGTGATATTCAGAACCGGGGCTGCATTCGGACCGGGAGCCGCGCTCGCTTGCAGTTTGAGCACTGCTGCACCTTGGACATAAACCGCGAAATTAGCACCGCTGATGACTTGGTCAGCCACCCGCGCCCAACCGCTGCCGATACTGACAAATTGATTGTTGTTGCGCCGGACAATCAGTGTGTTCGTGCT
Organism: Pirellulaceae bacterium; assembly: GCA_041740995.1. GTDB lineage: Bacteria > Planctomycetota > Planctomycetia > Pirellulales > Pirellulaceae > JBGSKY01. The sequence goes on along the minus strand of JBGSKY010000134.1, from coordinate 659 downwards.
ACTCGATATTCGCAGCACTTCGCTCTTGTTGAGTACTAATGCGCTTCCCGCACCGGTCAGCTCGATCGCTTCGATGTTTGTGATTCGGTTATCGGCAATCGACGCTAAATTCAACGCGACATTGGTGCCGCTCAGCCGCAACGTATCAAAGCCGCTGCCGCCATCAATGCGGCGAAATTGCAAACTATTTACATCCATCAAGTCATTGCCCTGACCGCCAAGCAATACATCGCCGCCGCCATTGCCAAGCAGCGTATCGTTACTGCGTCCGCCGACGATGATGTCGGCGCCAACCGCTCCAATCAACGTGTCATTCCCGACCGTACCCAAATGCGTCGCCGAATTGGTAAAACCGTTACCGCCGTAGATGATGTAGCTTTCGCCTGCACCCGTCACTGTATTCCCTGACGCAGCGGCCAAGGGTGCTCCAATTACCAGATCGTCAAAGCCGTCGCCGTTGACGTCCCCGGCACTGCTCACCGAAGTGCCGCTTCGGTCATCTCGATTGACGCCGAAGAGGGTGATCCCGTCAGTTGCTCCGAGCACACTAAAGTTGGCCAGATCGATCGTCGGGGTCGCGCTCCAATTGGCCTTGCCGAAGATCACATAGCTCTCGCCGGCACGGTCCTTGAGATTCTCCGACGCGAAGGCTAAAGTTG
>JBGSKY010000133.1:0-4285 GCA_041740995.1 Pirellulaceae bacterium | reverse complement strand
CATCGCTCATTCGATAAACGTCGAAGCATGTACCTCGATCCATGATGAACCCTCCGTGTGAGATTGAAAGCGTGATAACTTCCTATCCCCGGTGGGTTCATCTTCTTTCAATACCAATCCATTATTTTCTTCCGGTTTCCGGATAGGCTCTAAGTCTATCGCATTCGTCGCGTTCGGTGCCGTCATCCTTGCTTTGAAATTGCTTACCCGTGGCACGAACTCGAGAGAGTTTCAATTCTACAGAAAGCAACATTTTTAAAGGCATAGATCTTGGTTTGCAATCATATTTCATTACAAAATGCTGAAGGCACGTCGACAGTCCGTTGGCATTGGACTCTTGGCTTTCGCGTCCTCAAGAAGGGCCCCGCGATTTTGCTGAGGAATTTTTTAAATTTGATGATTGTGCCGACGCAGTTCGGTGGCTAGCATCAGTCAGTTAGATTCGATCCAAATCGTTAGATTTTCGATTAGATTCGACTTTCGGAAAATTCATCATTGTTCTGTTTACAAGATCAGGTACTTCGAAATGAAACGAAATTTTTTAGTTTTCCTTCTGGCATTAATTCCGTTGAGCTTGGAATACGCTCGTGGAGAAGTCATGTTGTCAGCACTGACCTCATTCAGTGGAGATGGCTGGTTGTCTCCAGGAGAGTCAACCCAATTGCAGGGTGCGAGTGTTCAACGAGGTTTTGCCTATGACGCAGTCTCTGATCGAATTTATCTTGTCGATCGAAACGGCGGTACCAACGTTCGAGTGTTGAATGGTACGACAGGAAGTTTCATATCTAGTTTGGATACCACTGGTGTGAGTGGCGGAACCTTCGCTTTAAACATGGTTGGTGTTGGTGGTGATGGAGCAATATACGCGGGCAACTTGTCTACCTCAGCGGCTGGCGCTTTTAGCGTTTATCGTTGGGCGAACACCGCCGCAGCGCCCACGGTTGCGTTTACCGGTACCACAGGCTTCTCGCGGACAGGTGATACCTTCGCTGTCACCGGCAGCGGCGCGAACACGCGAATCATCACGAGTGGTTCAGGTAGCACCGGGATCGCGTCCTTCAGCACAGTTGATGGTACAGCATTTACGCAAGCTACCAGTTCGCCAGTCACCGGACCGCCTGCTGGTGCGTTTAATTTGGGCTTGGACTTCATTGATCCCAACACGGCTATTGGTAAGACGACATCGCTGCAGTTTTTTACTGCCAACTTAACAACCAACGCAGGAACAACATTTAATACTGGGTTGATTGACGCCAACGAGAGACCTCTAGCCTTTTATGCTCCGCAAAACTTACTAGCGACAGTTCAGACCAACAGCAGTTTAGTTCGGTTGTATAACGCATCGGACCTGAATAGTCTGCAGCTTATCTCGTCCTTGAATCTAACGTCATCATTACCATTTGTCGCCAATACAAATGCTACTGGCGCTCTAGCTTTTGGTATGACTGGGGCTGGTGATCTTCGCTTGTATGCGCTCAATACAAACAACGGTATTCAAGCATTTACGATCAGTGCTGTGCCTGAGCCAGGCTCGATTGCTCTTGTGGCGCTCGGAGTCGTTGGGATCGTCGCTCGTCGTCGGCAACTTTTCGTTGGCAAGCAAGTAAGCTAGTCGATCCGTTTCTTCGAAATCTGCTTAAAGCCATTGGTATCCATCAATGGCTTTTTCTTTTTGCGTGCGAAACGAAGCTGGCATATCTAGTGGATGTTTGTTACCAAGTTTCCTCACGCAAAACACTTCGACAAGTTACCATTCCTGAGGCGTGTCAACGCTGTATTTGATCTCTGGATATCCGCATTGTGCTTTAACCGATAGCCAGACATTTTGACCACGATTGATGGTCAGCCGTCTGAAAGGCGTTTTAGGACGATACGGTATTCAGGGAGAATATAGAAGCTGAATTGACTACCAGCCTTTTCCAGCGTAGTCTTCAGCGAGCTTTGTTACGTCCAGCATCGATGCCTCGAATTTCAATCGATATTCTTCAAGCTCGGCTCGTGATATTCCTGGCGGAACGCGAATCGGCGAAGCGTTAACGCCGACACAGCGGGTGAATGGAAAAGGCACAGCAAAGCGATCCCAAGATGGCGCACGCCAACATCGATGAATGGCAAAGCCCAGCGGAACAATAGCGCAACCGGTCTCGCTGGCTAGCTTCACTGCACCAACTTGACAAACGCGTCGTGGCCCTCGTGGACCATCTGGAGTAAGTACTACATGGGAGTTTTCAAGTAGCTTCTGCAGTTGCATTAGAGCTGCAGCGCCTCCGCGTTTTGTTGAGCCACGTGTGACTCGGATGCCAAGATGTCGGCATACCTGAGCGATCAATTCCCCGTCAGCGTGTTGGCTAATGAGCATATAACCATTCTGGGGACGCTTGTGATGGCGATACGCAAGCGATGGTATTAGCAGAGTCTCATGCCAGAAGGCGTAGATGAAGGTCTCTGTCTGGCCGGGCGACCATGGCGAAACGCCTGAAACAGGTTCAAACGACCGATAGCGAAGCGTGCGAAGCCAAATGGATATGATTCCAGCCAAGCCGAATCCTACAGCTTTGATAAGCAGCGGATGCCGCAACTTCATTACTCAACTCCCAAGCTTGGCGACTTCGGATTCGAGACGATCGAATCAAGCCATGCCGTTACTGCACTGGTTGAATCGTTATCAGTCCCAAGATCGCGATTCAACCTAATGTGATCTGTGTCCTTTGCCGCGAACAACTCGACAGGAACACTGGCATTTGAAAGTGAGTTTGCAAGCCGTTGCGCCTGAGCAGATGTATCGGGATGACCGCCGACATACAAGATTAGAAACGGCGGTATCTGCTTGCCTTTTTTGATGTGTGAGACTGCGGAAAAGTTAGAATGTTTGGCTTCGTCGTTACCAAATTTTTCGCGGTGTCCGAAGGAAGACTGTGGCAATCCATGAACGCGGCGGCGAGTTTCTGCCGTCGTTATTATCGCCGGTATATCGTAAGTATCGCCGTCGATCGGGATACATCCACGAATAACGGTAAGCGATACCCGTTCCGATTCTAAATAGGCTTGATCTGTGCATATCAAAGCGGCCAATTGAGCGCCTGCTGAGTGTCCCATCAAAATGATCCGTTTAGGATCGCCTCCGTGCGGTGCAATATTGTCCTGAACCCATCGAAAAGACATGGCGACGTCGTGAAGGATGTCTTCCATTTCAACTTCCGGCAAAAGCCGATAGTTGATGGAAACGAATAGGTAGCCAAGCTTTGTGAACAATTCAGGCTTGTAGTCCACCTCGGACTTATCGCCTGTTTGCCAGCCTCCGCCGTGAATCCAAAAGACTACCGGAGCACTAATTGCGGATGCCGGCGTGTAGATGTCAAGTTTCTGCTTTTCGCTAGTCGAATTCGCATACGGTACATCGACGAGCGATTGTTGACCGAAAAGCGAAGATGACACGCAGCAAATCAAAACGAACAGAGGGAATCGCTTCATAAGAATTTAAGGCGGATGCTAGGGATCCAACTGAAGAATTTTAAGACTTCGCACAGCCGACGCTTATGCGATTTGAAATCAGTTGTCTGAGTTTTGAGATGATAGCATCAATCACCCTGCCGGGTACCACGTGATGCAATCGGAACGAGTTCCAAAGCGGCTTTGTTAGGAACGCAAACATTCTGAAATTTTTGCGACAAACGCATTGTCGCAATTCGACTCTCAAGTAGGCCAGGCCCTGGACTGGCGATTACTAAAGTGTCTAGCCGTTGGAAAAGTTTTTTCCCTGCGAAGACATGGTCCTCGCCAAGAAAAGCGCTAGCAGGCCCAGCAGGACTCGAAGCTGCGACCTACGGACTAAAAATCCGCAGTCGGCAAACAAAAACGCTAATGAGGTTAGCCGCGCGCAACGCGAAGACTCGGAAACACTCTGCTAAGTAGCCTACGTTTTGGCCGCGCTTGCCGATGCAAGCACCGAGCAGTTGTACGATTCGCTTGGAACCTTTCAACGCCGACGACTAACGCTTCGCAAAAAAAGCACCGGTTGTCGAGCTCAACCGGCCCAAGTCGTCAAAGTAGTCGTTTTCGCTCAATCAAGAGTTAGTGGCCAATTTACGCGGTAAGCGATCGGCGCAGCCGCTGCAAATCACGGAATTAAAGGGGATTATCAGTTTAGTTCAATGACTAGTCGCTTGGCCAGGGCGGTGGGGGCTTTGGACTTGGGCTGCGGGCTGACGGTTGTAGGTGTGATCAGCGAGTTGCGATTCGATGGGACGCGCGAGGAAAATGGAGAAGGGGCTGCATTGAGATATTG
>JBGSKY010000132.1:0-32905 GCA_041740995.1 Pirellulaceae bacterium | reverse complement strand
TCCGCCCCACCACCGCGACGGCCGCCCCCGCATTGGCCAACGCCTGCGCCATCGCACCACCTAACTCTCCAGTTGCACCGATGACGACGGCATTGGAACCACGAAGCGAAAACAGATCAGAACTGGACATTGGAACCCTTTTACTTTGACTGCGATTAGTTGATCGGAAAGTCGATCGCAAACTTTTGCAATCGATTGGTCTACCACTTCAGATTGTAACAATCAAAAGGCGGTTCGGAATCATCGCAAGAGATTGTTAATGTGTGGCGAAATACTGGGTTCACCAAAACGAAATTGTTAACACATTTTCATCAGGCCAGGCTAAATTCGCCAGCTATTCTCAAAAGCCTTCAACGGGCTTACCAGTCGCTAATTTCTTCTTGCACCGGAGAGGAAATTTCTAGACCATTGACGATTGCTTATGCATGCAAACTGAGTCAATTGCCCAATCATCTTAAGGATTGACTTGGTGACTGTGTTTTTGCTATGACCAAACTGGGCTTGGCTTTTTGAATTTTTGCCCGAAACGGGTTGATCAGAGTACGGACAGTTTTGTGGCATGGACGACGCGAATATTCTGCTTTTTGCTGCTTCTCGCTGGTTTTTCAGTCGAGATTGGTACAGCTTGGGCTCAGGAGCAGATCGCACCGCCTGCGCCAATGATCCAGCCAGCTCTTACGATCCAGTCAGGACCTATGCCCACTGGATCCATCCGGATGACTTTGCAAGGCGATGTGAGGCTTGACGCGCTTGTCGGCTTTATCTCGCAACGGCTAGGCATCGATTTCGAATATGACCAAGCGATCGCCAGTCGTTTGATCACGCTTCGCACGCCCAACGAGATTCCCGTCGCGTCGCTGCCGCAATTGCTGGGCAGCGTTCTTCGGACTGAACAACTTGCGTTGGTCGAATCCGATACGCCAGGTTGGAAGCGAATTGTCAACGTCGCGGATATGACTCGATTCGCCGTACCAGGCAATGCACCGGAGGTCTTGCGGCGCGATGGTCCGGCTTCGGTCGTTACCCAAGTCTTCGTGCTGTTGAACTTAAATGCCGGCTCGTTGAGTGAGGTAATGAAGCCGTTTATGAGCAGCGAGGCCGCTTCACTGGTCGCCATTCCAGAAGCCAATGCGCTGATCGTGACCGACTATGCGGCTAGCGTGAAGACTATGTCCGATTTGCTTGAACTGATCGATCGTCCGGCTGGTCAAAGTGCCTACCAAGTCTACGAAGCCAAATTTCAATCGCCGCAGGTGCTGGCCGATCAGGTCAAGGGCATCTTGACTGGCCAAGGCAATGTGGACAGCGCACCAACTGCAAAAGTAAAGCTGTTTACCGAACCAGTCGGCAAGCGAATTGTCATTGCGGGAACCGACGATTGGGTTCGCCGTGCGATTGAGTTGCTTCAACGTTTGGATGTGTCGCTGGGTGTAAGCACCGAAGTCTATCGAATCCGCAACACAACTGCCGAACGAATCGACAAGCTGATCAAAGGCTTTGTCTCACCGCCAAATGACGAAAACAGTTACCAGACGACGGTCGACACCGAAGGCAATTTATTGATTGTTCGCGGTTCCGAAGACGTGCATCGACAGGTTGCAAAGCTGATCGCGGAACTTGACACGGCGATCGACACAACGGAAAGTCCAATCCAATTTTACAAGCTTAAAAACGCTAGCGCGATCGACGTTTTGTACTCATTGTTGGCGTTGCAGGAAGCTTATGGCGTTGGTGGTTTTGGTGCTGCTTCACCGGCTGCGTTTTATTCGCCCTTTGGTGGCGGCGGTTTTGGATTTCCAGGCACAGGTTTCGGATATCCAAACGGACTGAATCCTTTTAATGGACAAAACGGTTTGTCGGGCAATGGGCTGACCGTAACGCCACTGCCACTCTCGCCGGAGAACAGTAACCGATCGCCGCTTGTTCAAAACGAACAAAATCCGTTGGCTCGTCCGACACTGGCCGCTGGCCCCGGCGGTGCGAACAATGCCAATGGGCAAGTTGCTGGTGCAGGTTTGGCTGGTGGTGGTTTGGCTGGCGGAATGGGCGGTGGAGGTGGCAGCGGTGGCGTCGCGAACTTACCAGGCGGCGCACGCGTTTCAGCGGACGTGACGACCAACAGCCTAATTGTCTACGCCCCGGCGAGCGTACAGCAGTTGTATGCCAGCTTGATCGAATCGTTGGACCAACGCCGACCGCAAGTGTTGATCGAAGCTCAAATCGTCGCTGTCGACACCAGCGATAACTACACGCTGGGTGTCGAAGTGTCCGGCGGTGATCGCGCTGGTGCCAAGCGTCTCTTTGAATTCACTTCGTTTGGATTGAGCGAAGTCAACCGAGACACCGGCGCGCTGCGAATCATTCCCGGGCTTGGATTTAACGGAACGTTGATCGATCCAGAAGTCGCTGACGTGGTCGTTCGCGCGTTGGCTAGCCACTCGCGTGCGCGAATTTTGGCGGCGCCGAAAATTTTGGTCAACGACAATACAACTGGAAAATTGGAAAGTGTAACGAGCGTTCCCTTCAGCAGCATCAACGCGTCGCAAACCGTCTCGACGACAAGCCTTGGCGGCAACCAGCAAGCAGGCACAATTATTACCGTCACACCACACATCAATGAAGACGATCATTTACAATTGGATTTTGACGTCGAGTTCAGCACATTTTCGGGGACATCCACCGCTGGACTGCCGCCGTCTCGGCAAATCGATCGCGTAGGCAGTTCGGTGACCATTCCCGACGGAAAAACGGTCGTCGTCGGTGGGTTAAAACGAATCGGCGAGAACGCGACGTACGCAGGAATTCCTTGGGCTGAAAAGATCCCGATCATTCGCGAGCTGACCGGCCGCACCGATACTGAAAATACCACCATGTCTTTTTTCTTATTTATCCGACCGCGAGTTCTGCGCGATTCGCGTTTTTCGGATTTGCAATACTTGTCGGACAAAGACGCAACGCGGCAACACCTGTCGACCGGTTTTCCATTGAGCGAGCCTGAGCTGATGCGGTAACGGCCATGCAGTCTCTACAGCAACTTGCCGATCGTGTTAGCTTGCCGATCCTGGATGACCTTTCGAGCTTTCAAGCTTCGTCGCGGTTCATTCAAAAATTCCCGATCGCCTACGTTCGAACACATCAGTTCATCGCTTTTGAAACCGGCAAGCCAGATGAATTGGAAGTTGCCATAAGTGACGATGCAAGCTGGTCGCAATTGGATATCGTTGCCCGAAAGCTGCGGTGCTTGGTGCAACCGATGCTTGCTGAACCGGCAGCGATTCGACAGGCGATCAACAAAGCATATTCGGTTCGCGACGGCGAAGCGGAACAGGTGCTCGAATCGATCGACGCCGACACCAGCGTCGACCGATTGTCGCTGATCGCTGCCCGAGAAGACTTGCTCGACGTCGATCGTCGAGCGCCGATCATTCGACTTGTCAATCAGTTGATTTTTGACGCAGTAGTGGCGGGCGCCTCGGACATTCATATCCAGCCTTACGAGAACTGTGTCAAAGTTCGCCAGCGAATCGACGGCGTGTTGTTTGACAGCTTCGAGATCCCTAAGTCAATTCAGGAAGAAGTCTTAACGCGAGTCAAAGTGCTCGGCAAAATGAATATCGCGGAGAAACGATTGCCACAAGACGGTCGGGCCACAGTTCAGCTTGGTGACCGCGTCATCGACTTGCGAATCGCGTCGTTACCAACCAGCCACAATGAACGCATCGTCATTCGCTTGCTCGACACAAGCGCGCGACTTTACACGCTTGACGAACTCGGTATGCCAGCAAAAACATTGCAGCAATGGCAGTCGCTAATCCGTGTCGATCACGGATTGATTCTTGTTACTGGTCCGACCGGCAGCGGTAAAAGTACGACACTGTACGGTGCACTTCAAGCGATCAATTCCAAGGAAGCCAACATTCTGACGCTCGAAGATCCAATCGAATATCAACTCGATGGAATCAGCCAAACGCAAATCAATGAAAAGAAGGGAATGACCTTCGCATCTGGAATGCGCAGTTTGTTGCGGCAAGACCCTGATATCATCATGATCGGAGAGATTCGCGATCGCGAAACAGCGACCATGGCGATCCAAGCGTCGTTGACCGGTCACCTCGTTTTTAGCACACTACATACCAATGACGCGGCCAGCGCAGTAACTCGTTTGCTTGACTTGGGCGTTGAACCGTATTTGGTGGCTAGCTCGCTGGTTGCTTCTCTAGCGCAGCGGTTGGTTAGGCAATTGTGCAGCGTTTGCAAGGCAGTCAACGCCGACGGTGAAACGACGCCGGTCGGATGTTCTGCTTGTCGTCAGTCTGGCTTTCGTGGGCGAATCGGCCTGTTCGAATTGTTAGTCATCGACGACGCAATTCGAGCACACGTTCAGGCTCGCGACAATGCAACGGAGATTCGACAAACCGCGACCAAGCAAGGAATGACACTGTTGGGTGAAGATGGTCGAAACAAGATTCGGCAGGGTCGAACGACGCTAGAAGAAGTGCTGCGCGTCACCAGCTTGCAGGCGGTGGACGACTAATGCCGGTCTTTACTTATCAAGGCGTCAGCAAGAACCGCCTGCCGGTCAAAGGGACGATCGCCGCCGACTCACCAAGAGCGGCTCGCGACCAGCTTCGTGGCCAAGGTGTCGTTGTGCAATCGTTGAGCCGATCGGCGATTGCCAATTCGTCTGCATGGTGGTCAAGTTTACTTTCACGTCGAGCTCGCGGGCAATGGACGATTGGTTCGCATGAGCTGTCGATGCTGTTGCGAGCCGGGATTCCGTTGCTTGAAGCGCTCGACACTTTGGCGGCACAACATCGTGGCGGCTTTCGCAACGCGATCGTCAGCATTCGCGATCGCGTGGCTGCCGGAACGTCGCTAGCCGATGCGATGTCCGAAAATCCCAATGTGTTTGACGCGGCAACGATTCGGTTGATTGAGGTTGGCGAGAATGCTGGGACGCTCGAAGCTGTGCTGGAACAGCTTTCCGAATATCGGTTGCGGATGTCACAGTTGGGTGACAAAGTCTTCACCGCCTTGATGTATCCGGCTTTTTTGGTCGTTTTTGGTTTGGTTGCGACCGTATTTTTGATGACGTGGGTTTTGCCGCCGTTGCTAGAAAACTTGGCCGAGACTGTGCCTGTGCTGCCCTGGCCAACGCGGGTTGCGAAGGCGATGAGCGATTTGTTGGTCGGCTACGGAATTTGGATTTTGTTGGGAACACTGGCGAGCGCCGCAAGCGTCGCGGCATTTTTGAGGACTAACGTCGGTAAAACGTGGCTTGACCGTTGGATGTTGCGACTGCCGCTGATCGGTCCTTTGTTGGTGAAGCAAAATGTGTCTCGTATCGCAATGATAGTTGGCTTGCTTTCGCGCAGCGGTTTAACGTTACCGGCGGCGGTCGAGTTGGCGGCCACTTCGACAAACAATTCGGTTTTGGCAACCGCGCTGCATCAAGCTTGTGACGACATGGCCGCTGGAAAAGAGTTGTCACAATCGCTCGAGCGGTCGCGGATATTCCCGCCGCTGGCGGTTCGCGTATTCTCAGTCGGTCGAGATACCGGTAAGCTGGATGAGATGCTGACGCGGTTGAGTGATGATTACAATCAACAGTTGTCAGTCGCCTCGGCGCGATTGACGGCACTTATTGAGCCGATCTTAATTTTGGTGCTAGCGGTCTTCGTCGGTTTCCTGCTGGTTGCGACCATCTTGCCGATCTTGCAAGCCGGCAATTTACAATCATCGTGATTTAGAATGATGCAAACAACGACAACAACCACAGCGGCAGGGCGCAAGCCCTCCGGTTCTTCCGTAACTTGCAAAAGTCAACGCAAGTCTGAGGATGCAAATACACCGGACGGCTCGCGCCGTTCCGCTAATGACAAGAGGCTTGCCCTAGCAATCATAGCGGCAGGGCGCAAGCCCTCCGGTTCTTCCGCAATTTGCAAAAGTCGACTTCAATTCGATGCAAATACACCGGACGGCTCGCGCCGTTCCGCTAATGACAAGAGGCTTGGCCTAGCAATCATAGCGGCAGGGCGCAAGCCCTCCAGTTCTTCCGCAACTTGCAAAAGTCGACTTCAATTCGATGCAAATACACCGGACGGCTCGCGCCGTTCCGCTAGTGTGCGGAGGAATGCGGCCGCATTTTCGCTGGTCGAGCTGATGGTCGTGATTGTCATCATCGGAATCTTGAGTGCACTCGTTGCTGTACAAACGCGCAGCTTTCTAATCGCGAGCAAGCAGAACGCCGCACGCGCAGAGATTGCAACAATTGTCAGCGCGCTGGAAACTTTTTATGCCGACCAGTCGCGGTATCCGACGAACGACGAAGGGATTGCGATTTTGGTTGAAGGAACCACCAGTTTCCCCGACGGCTTCTTGAAAAAAGTTCCACTTGATCCATGGAAACATCCTTACGAATTTGTCAGCCCAGGCGCGAAATCGCCCTTCGAAGTTCTATGTCTTGGCGCAGATGGTCGTGAGGGCGGCGAAGGTGAAAACGCGGACATCAGCAGCGAGGCGCTCGATGCAAAATAATCGCTCGACAGCTCACCAGCGAGTTGCGTTTACAATGCTCGAGCTGATTGTCGTGGTGGTTATCTTGGCACTGCTTGCCGGACTTGGTTACCTTTCAATTCGTTCACAACTGGACTATGCGGCGATGAATCGAGCGATCGGGCTGCTCGCTGATGCCGATCGAAAAGAACGACGTGCGGCGATGCAAAGCCCACAGCCTGGCGAGCTGGCGATTTTAAAATCGAAGCAACTATTGTCGTACCGGGCGTCCAAGAGCGATCTCCAATTGCCCGGAGGTGTTCAGATTGCCGAAGCGTTTGTAAGCTCGCCGAGCGGGCGCGCGGAATCGATTAATTTCTCGCAAACCGGTCAGTCTGCGACCTATGCGATGCACTTGAAAAATGCTCGCGGCGGTTCACGGTGGATGATCGTCATCGGTGCGAGCGGACAAGTGCTGATTCGCGAAAACACAAACGAGGCACGCACTTTGATTGCCTTAGGACGCTAGTCATGTCGCGGCGACGAACCGGATTTACACTTTTGGAAGTGGTCGTCGGGCTGATGCTCATGGGTTCGCTGGTCGCATCGGCGCTGGTCGCTTTGGCATCACATCAACATGCTTTGTTGCTCGCCCAGCGGAAACAGGCGGCACTGCAAGTTGCACAAAACTTACTGAGCGGATGGTACGATTTGCGTGGAAACGTTCCGACACGCGATCAGGGTGCATTGGTGATCGATCGACCGTGGCTGTGGCGAACACAAAAGGTCAGCACGCGAATTGTTTGCGGGCTACCAGTTCACGTCATTCGGCTGGACGTGCTTGGCACCGTCGATGAACGCGGGCCGCCGCAGATTTTGGCTTCGATCGAACTGATTCAGCGAACCGACGTGGGAGAACTCTGATGTTTTCACATCGTCGCAATTCAAGGGACCATTCGCTCCGGTGCAGCGCTGCGTTCTCATTGATCGAGCTGGTCGTCGCCTTAGTGCTCAGCGCGTTGCTGATGGTTCTAGTTCTCGGTGTGCTGCGGCGAAGCTTTCTGTCGATCGAACCTCCGAATGGTGAAATGGTCAACGCATTTGCTCGAACGCAGTTGATTGAACAGCTTCGACGCGATTTGACGAACGCCAGACAAATTCAAATCGCGGAGAACGCTTTTGAACTGCAAGGGTTTATCGAACGCGATCCACTAACACTGATTTGTAGCCAACGACTGGCCGTTGTTCGATATGAGGTTCGCGTCGACGCAAAAGAGTCGCTCTTGGTCCGTGTGCAATTTCCGTTAGCGAGTCAAAACAATTTTGGTGCAGCGACAACGCAGATGACCGAACCCATTTACGCGGGGCTGAATCGGATCATCGTCAGTTCCAATGAGATCGGCGCATTGACTGCCGCTGACCGATTGGGAGAACTTGATCGCGATCCAGATCGCAACTCTCAAGCACGTGATCGAATCCCAAGCTCGGTTCGAATCGCAATGTTTGATCAGTTCGGTAATGTGGTAATTGACGAGTCATTTTACAGGTGAAGCCGATGTTCAGTTTGCAAGGTTCCAAACGATCATGCCACCAAGGTTTTGTGCTATTGATCGTGCTCGTCGCAATCATCATCGTTGGGGTCGCATTGACTCGGTCGGCTCGTCAAACGGCCCAGGCAAGTATCGCCGCGATAGATGCTCATTCGGTCATGCAGCGTCAATGGGGGATTGAAAGCTTGCAACGAGCCTTGTTGCCAGCGGCTTCGCAGCTTTTTGAAATCAGCGATCGATCAACGCGGAAGCAACGCGGTAAGCAACAAGCTTTTCCGTCGATCATGTCCGATCGAGTTGTTTTGGGCAAGCAAACGTTTGATTTATTGCTTGCAGACGAAGATGCGAAAGCGAACTTGAACACGATCTACGATGCAGGCAAGGAACGAGCTTGCCAACAGGCGATCAAAGACCTGACCGGGCTGATCGGAATTCGCTCGATGCGGCTTTTGCCTTCAAGGACAAGTGCTGCGGTAGTCGACGCCAAGCAGTCGTCACAAGAATCTTCGAGTTTGAGTCCCACAACCACGACAGAAGAAAACTTCAGCAGCCGGCGGCCAAAATCGCTCGCATTTCGAAGTTTTGGCGAAGTTTTTGATATTGTGCAAATTCACCAACTGGCGGGCGACGATCGCGAGCTGGCCAAGCTTACTCGGCAAATCACGCTCTTGGGATCAGGTCGATTGAATGTCTTTCGAGCAACAGATGATTCGTTTTTGGCAGTTTGTAAGTCGGTCGTACAAGATGGACAAGCCAAACGTTTGCTCGAAAAAGTCCGTGAAACTTCGCTAAGTGAGATTCGGCTGATTTTAGAGGCGACAATTTCCGACCCAAGCGACCGCCAAAGATTAGAACCGCTGCTCGGCGACAGCTCGACTAGATTTTCGTTGTGGATAGAATCGACCAACGGCAAGTCGCGGACGCAAACTTTTATTGCTCAGACGCCAGGTATTTCAGGCGAGTCGCAGACGATCAAATTTTCTTTTGACTAGTACGTTTCAAGCGGGCGTTTTTCGAAGTGATTTTTTTCATTCGTCCCCAAAGCGTTAGAGTTTCTTCAGTAGCCCATGTTCGGTAAGCCAATGGATCGAGTCGTCGAGGGTCGCTTGAAAGTCGCGGATTTTGTAACCCAGTTTGGTTTGGGCATGCGCCGAGCTGTAGTAATGGAACTGCGAAGCGATAGCGATGGCGGCTGAATTTGTCTCCGATTCTTGGCTGGCCGAACTCAAAAATCGGTCACTAAAACCGCCGACCACGAGTCGGCCTGGTTTCCGAAGAATGGTCAACGGAGGTCGCTTGCCCAATTTCTGCTTGATGTTCCGCCAAAGGTCGAAATACGTCATGTTGTTTCCGGCCAAGACGAAACGTTCACCCCAAATCTGACGTTGGACAATACTAACGATCCCAGCGGCTACATCACGCGCATCGCAAACGCTGCATCCGCCCGCCGGGGCCATTGGCACCCATCGCTTGCTGAGCTCGACAATCATCCGACCGCTACTTGGTTTCCAATCCCAAGGGCCAAGCATGAAGCCCGGATAAACGAATGTAGTCTGTAGCCCCTTTGCGGCCTCCTGCTTCACTGCATTTTCAGCAGCGCGTTTGCTCAACACGTAAGTCAGTGGAATCTGTCCGTCGCCCGGCGTATTTTCATCGGCTGGTTCTTCTTGCTGGCCGATGGCCAAAACGTTGACGGTTGAGACATGGACCATTGGTTTGCCCAGTCGATTTGCAGCTTGAGCGATATTTAACGTGCCTTGCTCGTTGATACGCATCGCTTCGTCGCGTTGGGTCCAGCCGATATGGATGTGGGCCGCTGAATGGACGACACAATCACAACTTGCAATCGCTTTTTCTACTGCCGCCGCGTCGGTAATGTCTGCTTGGATCACTTCGACATCCAAAGCGTTGTAGCATGAAGCGCTGGCGTCTTGACGTGACAGCGTTGCGATGCGATTTCCGGCGTTTAAAAAAGCCCGCAGCAGGTTGTTACCTAACAAGCCTGAGCCACCTGTGACCAGTATTTTGGACTGAATCGTCATATTTGTTTGAAGTAAATTCTTACCAATCAACCTAGGCGTTCGTAGTATACCGGCGTTGAAAAATA
The DNA here is from genome assembly GCA_041740995.1 of Pirellulaceae bacterium. Classification (GTDB taxonomy): domain Bacteria; phylum Planctomycetota; class Planctomycetia; order Pirellulales; family Pirellulaceae; genus JBGSKY01. The sequence continues at coordinate 22,753 of JBGSKY010000132.1, read as the reverse complement.
GCGTTAGTTTGACATTTATGTCAACCGCTACGAAAGCGATTCCGGTTATCTTTTGCGTGGTGCGACGCCGAAGAATTTTAGTCTTAGCTTTGAAGTTATCTTTTTGATCGAGGAGGAGCTTCACGAAAGTCCGCGCAAATCGAACGAAGCCATTGGACGCGATTGACAAGCCCAAGTTCAATGCTCGACTGCAATCTGACGCAAACGAATCGCTAGTATTACAAGATACCGATCGATTGGCACAGATACCCGAGCGGGTTCACTTGTAAGCAATTCGGCTTGAAGAACTCAAAGCGAGAATCTTACTTTTCTGGCGTTCCAAATCGATAAAGAGCTTTCTTGGAACGAATAAAAAAGTCGTTTCCTAAAGCGATTGGAGAAGCCATTATCTGCTCATCTATTTCAAGAGTGCAGATTGGCTTGAATCGATTTCCAACCTTGCCAACGAATACTTGTCCCTCATGATTGGCTAAGAAAATATTTTCTCCGCTGAGCAACGGCGACGCTGAAAAAGTCCCACCTAAACGCTGTTGCCAAACAGTGCTGCCGGATTCGATTGAAACGGCTGTGAGTATGCCGTCATCTGAGATCAAATAAATCTGCTTCCGATCAAAAACTAACGAGGGCTTTTCTGGTACGCCGCGACTTGTTCGCCATCGAAACGCATCTGAGGATAGCTGACCATGGCCGGATACTTTTAGAGCAGTTAGATCTGCTTTTGCAAAACCGGTCGAAAAGATTAACAAGTCATGCGTGAAAATTGGCATCGATGAATTGCTAAAGCCGTTGCCGTAGTCCGCCCTCCATAACTCTCGACCATCGCTTGGGTCGTAGCCGACGATCCATTGTGCTCCCAAGATAACGAGTTCCTGATTGCCGTTGCGATCAATTAGAAGTGGCGTGCAGTAAGCCTTGTTGAAGTCCGGGTCTGTCGCACGAAATGGTGGCCGCTGAGTCTTCCACGCAAGTTTTCCATCGTTGATGTCCAGCGCGGCGATGTATTGCTGATCAATCCCATCGCAAGTCAAAATGACTAAGTCATTGGTGATAATCGGACTGCTAGCTGGACCGATGCTTTCATCTAAATCCATTTTGGCAGACCACAAGACCTTGGCTGTCGACGCATCTAAACACCACGTTCCATAACTACCGAAGTGACATACGATGCGATTGCCCGCGACCGTTGGTGTTGGTGACGCGAAACTATTCATCGAATGAATCGGACCGGGATTCTTTAAAACGGCAAGAGACTGCTCGAAAAGTTTTTCACCGCTGAAGCTATCAATCGCGATTGCGAAGAGCTCAATTCGCTGAGCAAAATCTTTCGAATCAGCGAATTTGTCATTGGCGAGTCGATCCAATGCGGATTCTGGCGACGCAAGGATCGACGTCGCGGAAGTAACCCACAATCGTTGGCCGTCAAACACCGGCGAAGACCATCCAGTGCCTAATAGGTCGGTTCTCCAACGTAGATTTTTTGGATCGTCCAGTTGTGTTACGACTGCGTCGCTGGCCGCCAGCCCCATCCCAGTCGGCCCTCGAAACTGGGGCCAAGCCATTGGGTCTTGCGCGTTCGCCGATGCGAAACTCACTACAACCACGAACCAGCTCATGATCCAGTTGAAAGTTTTCGCAAGTGATCGCTTTGGTATCACGCGAGTCCTGTCGATAAATTGCTCCGCTCTGCGTCAAGACGACATCTTGTTAAAACGCCGTCTAGTGTCGAGAACAGTTTAATCCTTACGAGGAATTATTCTAGGCAATTTAGTTGGCGGCTGGCTCGAAAACCTTGCGTCGTCGCTGGCGGATTTTCCAGGTGAGCGCCAGCCCACTGAGTACCAAAGCTAGCGACGAAGGCTCAGGAACGGCGATTAGCGACAGGTTGTCGATCGCAAAAAACGCCGGAGAATTCATTCCGAAGTTGCCCACATCGGACGATGAAATATTAAAGTGCAAGCTGGTTGCATTTGCTAGGGGAGTAAGATCAAGCGTGTTCCATTGGTTAGTGATGTAGTCAAGCGTGTTATCGGTGAATCGATAATCGGCCAAGTAGAATTCGACTTCGTTCCCGATCGCTTGATTGAACGCATTGATTCCAAAGATAGATAGCTTGAAAAAATCTGGATCGTTGCCGGTTGGTCCGCCAAATTTTTTTGCAAACTGATTACCATCGCGAAGAATAAATGCAGCGACTGTCGCATTGCTTACCTGGACTGCGTTGGGTCGCATTCCAGAAGGAAGGTTGATCGTTGGCAGCAAAGCCAAATCGTTGACATCGAGCGGATTAAAGGGTGGCGCGCCGCCTACGGATGTAACGTCAACATAGCCTGTTCCTAAAGCATAATTTCCAAACCCACCAACGCCAGTCCCTGTGAAGCTCGACCACTGATTGCCGTAACCAGATGTCGTCGGAGCATTGACATTGGAATAACTCCAGCCGGGCCCAAAAGATCCGGTGTTGAAAGACGCACCACGAGACGTCCAGCCGCTAGTGTTTGCAGCGTCGCTGTACCCGTCGTAGTAACTTCCCGTCGCGCCGGTTGCGGTAAAATTCGTCAGCTCCTCAAAATCGATAACAACATCGCCGCGAGCGTTTACGATAGAAAACTGGAACGCGGAAACGCAACACAATAGAACGATCGAGCGTTTGAGAAACGCGGAAACTGTGAAAAGCATAATGTCCCGATTCTTGGGCAAACCCCGAATTGATTTACAGTCCGCGACAATGTCAACGGTCCATGAAAATTCGGTAGTTGATCAGTATATTTCAACGCTGACTAAAATTGACTCGAATTCGTCCGCAAGAGACATTCGAAGAACAAAGTCGCAGTTGCAACAACCGCCCCAATCCAAGAGGGCACGAAGCTGTCTAGCTCAAGGTAGGTCTTCTGACTCACCACTCGTACCGATCGCTCACAGCCTTCTCACTCGCGTTTGACGAGCAATGGCACTTCACTAGAAGGAGCGACGGACGCGATCGTTCAAGATCGCAAATGGCATACAGCGGCCGGACCGTCCCGGAATTTCACCGGAGTTCCCTGTTCATCACCAACGCAGACGCGGCGGCGATCACCTTGAACTGTCGAAAGAATAACTCGCAGAGATGGTCCGTCAAGCCGAAAACGTACGCTTGAATTCCAGCAAGGCCAGCCGATTGGACTCAAACGCTATCTCGTGAAGAACCGAATCGGTCAGTGGGAACCAATCTGCCTCGGAAACTTCGGCTTCGGCAAGTTTCATTGATTCTCCAGGCGTAGCAATCTGACCGGTAAAAAAGATGTCGAGCACTGGAATTTCCACGGACTGATGCACATACGAATTGGGGAAAGTCACGATGTATCGAAGATTGTGTGTCGAAAGCCCAACCTCCTCAAACGTCTCGCGAATTGCAGCTTGCTCGGCCGTTTCTCCGATATCGACGAATCCACCTGGCATTCCAAGTTTGCCTTTTCCAGGATCACAATTCCGACGCAACAACAGAACATGGTTTTCGTCGTTGGTTAAAATCATGCCGACCGCAACCACTGGATTAAAGTATCTTGCGTAATTGCATTGTTGGCATCGATAAGAGTTCTCGGCAATGGGCCCGCTACAAGCAGCACCACAACGTGAACAGAAGCGATAAGATTGCAAAATAGATTCGATCAAGAGAATCGCTCTTTAGCCTTAAAAATTTTTGCGCAGCCGAGACGCCCTAGCATCTCGATATCGGTGTCGGCAAGACTGCCATTGAAATTAGACCAGCTCGATCATTGCCTTCAGGACGCCGGTTTCCAGTTTTGTAAAACTATCAAAATCTCGCTCGACGTGCTCAAAATCAGTTCGATGAGTGATCCAGGGCTCTGTCTTAATGGTCCCCTTTTCAATCAGATCGATGATTCGTGAAAAATCACTTGGCATCGCGTTTCGCGACGCTTTGATCGTCGCTTCGGGACGATGCATGACAGGGTGCCGAAAAACAATTTCGTCAGTCGTGATGCCGACGTACACCAGCGTTCCCGTCGGGGCAAGATATCCAAGTGCACCAGCCATTGAATGTCGATTGCCGGTTGCGTCGGTGACAACACTGTACATGTCGCCTTGCGTTACCGAACGCATCTGCTCAAGCTCTGATCCATCGCCACGAAACTCGATCGTGTTTTTGATACCGTAATTGTTGCGGACAAAATCCAATCGCTGGGCATTCACATCCATGACGCTAACTTCCGCTCCGCTCAATCTCGCAAACTCAAGTGTTGATAGGCCTATGGGACCCATACCTATAATCAATAAATGGTCGCCGGGCTGAGGGTTGCCGCGATTGTTGGCGTGACAGCCAATGGCTAATGTCTCGACTAAGGCAAGCTGATCAAAACTCAGCTTCGACGATCGATGCAATTTGTCGGCACGGATCAAGAACTGATCACACAGTCCCCCGTCACACATAACACCGATGACTTTCAAATTTACGCAACAGTTGCCAGCACCTTTACGACACGCAACACAAGTTCCGCAATTCATGTACGGTTCAACACTGCATCGATCGCCCGCAGTGACATTTTCCACGCCAGGACCAACCGCTAGAACTTCGACACCCAGCTCATGCCCCGGTATTCTCGGAAACGCAAAGAACGGAAACTTGCCGAGATAGCAACTTACGTCGGTTCCGCAAACGCCCATTCGATGTGTCCGGACCAACGCTTGCCCAGCCGCAGGTTTTCCCGGTTCAGGAATATCGATTCGCTTGAGAGTCTTGACTTCGGATATTTGGATCGCACGCATAATTAAAATCGAATAATTCTACGACAGACTATCGCCTGATAATCTCGGGAATGAAGGCCCTCGCTGACATTCGGAAACCGATCATAGCTTATACCAATGCGTTGCTGTACTACCCCAAAATTGTTCTTTTTCCTCGACCGATAAACCGCTTGCAAGGCTGGTGCACGTGTCGAACCATTGCTTGTAGCCGGTTCGTAACAGACAGACGGGCCAATCGGTGCCGAACATCAGTCGGCCAGGGCCAAACGCGTTGAGCACCACATCCCAGTAAGGACGGATCTTATCGATCGTCCAATCGGAATCACGAACTTCGGTCGCGACGCCTGAGAACTTACAAGCCACATTTTCGCGTTTGGCCAGCTCGACGATAGCGGACTCCCACTGCGGGTCAGTCGCTGACGACTCAATTATAGGCTTAGCGATGTGATCAAGCACAAATCGCTGCGACGGATGCCGGTCGACCAACCTTATTGCTTCTTCAAGCTGTCGAGCAAAGATCAAGATGTCGTATGCCAAGTCGTACCGCCCAAGTTGCTTGACGCCAGCATCGAAGGCAGAATTATCCATAAAGCCATCGAGCTCATCTTGCACCACGTGGCGAATCGATTTCAAAACAGAATGATGAGTCCAACGTTCTAGCGGCTGGGCAACATCTGGTTCGCACAAAGGCACCCATCCGACCACTCCACGAATAAAACTATTCGCCTCGGCGAGCTCAATGAGCCATTGCGTTTCCTCGATCGACTGCCGAGCCTGCACCGAAACAACACCTTCGATACCGCAGTCGCGTTTGGCAGCCAGGAGATCGTCTGGCAAAAAATCGCGGCGCAATTCGGCCATTGAGTCGCTGATCCACGGATATTCGCTCGTTGAATAAACCCAGAAATGATGATGCGAGTCAATGTTCATAAAGGTTTGCGAATAAGTTAAGGTTGTTTATCGGCCACGCACACTTGACGTTGCCCTTCATGGGTAAAACATCGCGAAGTCATTTTACCGCGAGTGAGCGCGAACGCGCGCAGTGTTTAAATTCGCCTCCATTCGCGTTTGAACCTTTGCAAAATTTACCACGTTTATGAACGATCACGATCATGCAGAGGCTCGTACCGTATACTAAGGGACCTATAAAATTTTTTCTAGTTACAACAACTTGCCCCTCTCGCTGACCGGAATAAGAAAATCGTGAATCGAATAGTCAATGTTTTTTGTGGCACGCTGATGCTCACCGCGATCCTCGCGTCGTCTACATTTGGCGACGTCGGACAACCGATCGCCATTCGCAGTTGGCAGGGCAGGGTAATATCCATCGAAAATCAATGGGGCTTGTCGATCGCAATCGAAATGCAATCACCGACGGCGAAAGATCAACTTGCGTTGTTAGCTGATCGCGGACCAGTCCAAGTTGTCGAGTTTGATAAAAACTGGAACCACGTACTGTCGCGGCCAGCCAATCAAGCGGATGCGAACTGGACCACTGTAAAGAAAGTGAACACTAATACCGACAATCAAGTACTAGTCACCTCGATTATCGTTGAAGATCGCTCGGTCGCGTTAGCGGTTGAAACCGATGGCGTCCGCATTTTGATTCTTGCCAGCAAGCTAGTCGATGATCAAGCATTGACGGACTTGTCGATGTTCGAAAAAACCGACGTTCTGTTCATCACTGCGATGGATCCAGAAACGCTGAAGCTCGATCGTTTGATTGATGCTGTAAAACCACGGCGAGTTTTACTGAGCCACGAAGGGCAATCAACTCTCCCGAGTGAAGAAAAACTAACAAGCTTATTCGGCGATGTGCCGGTAAAGATTACCTCTCACAATACCGCCGCTGTTAGTGCGAATCCTGATACCGATACAAAATTGCTAATCGAATCGCTATCAACAACGCCGTGGATCATTCCTGATTCGATGAGCGAGTTATTTGTTGCGATGGAAAAATCGTGTTCCGATTCACAAGAAGTATTCAGGGTTTTGACAGTTGAGCAAATGAACTTCAAGCCGAGCAACGGCACACACACGCCGCGATGGAATGTCGAACACATGATGGGTCGGCAATTGCAATTCTTCTCGCAGATTTACCATCAAATTGACCCAGCTATTCCAGTCATGAACCAGAATCCGAAACAAATGCCACCGGATTACGTTTTTGCACATCCAGATTGGACCGGCGCCGAGGAAGCGAGACAAATGCAACGTGTCAGCGATTTCACTCGCCGGTTCGCTTTTCTCCTCGATGGCTTGGACGTGGATCAGAAACCGCCAGCCAGTTCGTGGCCGACGTTACGCGCGTTGCTGGTTCAAATGCAACGACATTATTCAGAACACACTGCTAACACGGTCAAGAAGTTTGAGCTTCCAGAATGGCCAGGATTGAAGTGACAAAACTCTTGGCGAGTTTCGCTGCAACCTTACATTTCAGGTGGTGCCAAAATATTCCGTGGGCTAATCTGTTTTGCTTGTGAGTTGCAGGATGCTCACTTCCGGCGTGCAATTGATTCGCAACGGTTGCGTCCCCGACAAGCCGCGTGACACGTGCATTGTTTGCGTGCCCATCTGAAAAATCCCTGACGCAAAACGACTGCCGTCCCAGCTTGGGCTTATGATTGGACCGACTATCGGCAGACGGATTTGACCGCCATGTGTGTGGCCGCACAACAGTAAATCACAATCGCATTTTTGGCCCCAACGACGTTGATCAGGGCTGTGCGAAATGCCAATTCGCAATAGGTTCGCAGGTCGCGGTCCGCTGAGCAAAACTTGCTCGGTCGCTTGGCGATGTGGATGATCAAACCAAGGCCGCTCGTTGCCGAAAACTTGCAAGACTCGCGTGCCGACTGTCCGCTCGATTGTCTCTTGTCCAACGTCTTTCCATCCAGCCGATACCAAGCGTGCACGCAGGTTTTCGATCTGTCGGATGCGTCTATCGTGGTTGCCTAACAAGAAGTAACACCCAAGCGGACAAGTCAGGCTTTCAAGCAGCGTCAATGTATCATCCAAGCAATGGTCAAAATCGATCAGATCGCCCGAGAGGCAAAGCACGTCGGGTTTTTGCTGCATCAGATGCTCAATTGCAAGTTCTTGGTAACGCAGGTCATACCAACCAGTCAAATGCAGATCCGACAAGTGAGCAATGCGAATGTCCTGCCAAGTTTGCGGCAAACGATCTATTGTCAATCGCTTCGTATTGATTTCAATCAAGTGAATTTGGTTGCCGGGAAGTTTCGCAAGTTTTTTTAACCAAGTCGGCTTAAAAAGCTCCGGTCCAACCTCCTTGGCCGCGTCGATCATTTGTCGCTCAATCCGCGATTCGTGTTTCGACTGTGACCAGTAACCCAAACGTCCTACGATCCACAACGGCAGAAGCAAGAGTAAAGCGGTCCAGGCAGCGACACTGTAGAGCGACGCAAAACTTGTCATCTGCTGTAAAGCCGCCGGACCAGCGAGGATCGATTTCCAGGCGACCGATCCGTCAGTAACCAACAGTACGATTGGAATTACAAAGAAAACGACAGCCATTGCTTTTTCGACGCGTTTTATTTTCTTTCGATTAAATCGCGTTGCATTGATGCGATTGAAGAAATACGTAAAAAACGCGCCGTGCCCAAGCACAACACCGATCAAAAAGATGCAAACTCGGTAATCCATCAATCGAATTAAACTCTTGAATGTAAGTCGCAGCGATTTTCGTCTTATCGGCTTCCCAACTGGCTAGTTTGAATGCGAAGCAGACGCGGAACGATGCCCACATTGTTAAACGATGGCGATACCGATTGACGATCAGTACCGCAGTTTAGCGACGATGTTAGTCGATCGTTTGGCGGGCACAAGAAGACTAGCGAAAATCGGGCTGGCGGCGGACCGAATTAATTCTACAGGCCGACCAATCTTGAATCGGCGTCTCCGAAATGGTCAAGCTGGACACCCATCCGATCCATAATCCCGAGATAGAGACTGCACAACTTGCGGTTATCGTCGCCAGCGTCGAGATAGTCCAACGAACGACCCGTCTTAAGCGTTCCGCCAAGCCCGCCAGCAGTAACGACGGGAACCTTCTTGTTGTCATGGCTTGAACCAGAAAACATGTTCGACATAAACATCAAACAGGTGTTGTCCAAAACCGTGCCTTCGCCCTCGGGCATTTCATCGAGTCGCTGAGCAAGGTAAGCCAACTGGCTCAAATGGAAACTTGCGATTCGTTCATAACCTTCGGACGTGTCATTGTGTGAAGCGCCATGATGTCCATCACTGACGCCGAGAAACGGGTAATAGAGCGACGACAAATCGCGTGCAAGAATCAGCGACGCGATTCGAGTTTTATCCGTCTGGAAACCCAATGCAATGATGTCACACATCACTCGTGCATGCTCGCGTAGGTCTTCCGGCAAACCATTGTCTGGTCGCTTCATGATTTCCACAGCGCGCCCTTTGTCGTTTGCTCGCTGAGCGGCCTTGTCTTTCTGAGTTCGCATCCGTTCGATATCCTTCTCAAGGTCTCGCACGCTGGAAAGATATTCATCCAACTTTAAACGATCAGTCGAACTGACTTCGCGGCTGATTTGTGAAGCCCGTTCTTTCACGCGATCTAAAATACTGACATTACGCAGCGCGCCACGGTTTTCGAAAAGACTGTCAAACGCAAGCGAAGGATACATCTCGTTGGGCATCGGGGAATTTTCGCTCTGCCACGAAATATGCGAACTGTAAGCGTTTGAAAAATTTGATTCGTGGTAGCCGGTCATCGGTTGCTCACAAGCAAGCACCATGCTCGGTTGTAGCGTTTCTTGACCGATGTGATTGGCCAGCATCTGATCCATGCTAATTCCGCCGTGGATCACCGCACCGCGTTGGATTGGGACACCAGATAGCAGGTTACCAGTCATTCCCGGATGAATACCCTGACCAGTCGCTTCTTTGTTGAAAAGTCCGTGGATGACATTGACTTTCGATTTCAATGACGCAAGCGGCTGAAGAGATTTACCAAGCTCCATCTCTGTACCATCGCCTTTGGCCCACCAATGATCTGGGTTAACGCCGCAGCCCATAAACATGACGCCGAAACGTTTAGGCATCGCGCCAAATTCTCCCACCACTGCGGCATCCGACTCGCTGGCAATTAATGTCGGGCCGGCCAGCGACTCCAGCCACGGAAGAGCCATCGTCACGCCAACGCCACGCAGCATTGTTCGTCGAGCAACGCGTTTCTGGTTCAGATGACTCATATTTCGATTTCTTTTCATCGCATTTACCTTTGGTCCACTGCGAGTTTTACATCAGCCCGCTTGTTCAAGAACTGTTTGCTAGTAACGATACATTCAATCGCATCGCTGAATCGAAAACCGTTATCGGCCAGTCGTCGATTCATTTCCTCGATCAGGTCGCGGTCGGAAATGAGCAAGCTTCGTCCCAGCGCGTAGACGAGAAGTTTACTGTTAAAGTTATCAACAAAATCCGCTTGACGCTGATCGCGAAGGTGCGCTTTGACGCCTGGCACGCCGTTGCCTTCGCTGCCGTCTGGAAAAGTCGCGTTGGCGTCGATCGCTCGTCCGCCGAGATCGGCAGCGCGTATTTCACCGATCGGACCAAACCCTTCGAAAACCAATCCGAACGAATCGAACCGCTCATGGCACACGGAACAACTCGCATTCTCACGATGACGTGCAAGCACCTCGCGCAACGACAGTTCAGATTTCGCTTCGTCTTGCGGAAGTTCTGGCACGCCCGGCGGCGGCGGAGCAATCCGTTCGCCAAGCAAATTCTTCACCACCCAATTGCCGCGTTTGACGGGGCTAGTTCTAAGCCCCGGCGCGTTTTTGGTTAGGAAAACCGCCATCGGCAGCAGGCCACCGCGACCATAATCGGCTGCGTTTTCGACGTGCGTCCACTGGTCGTTACCCTGGCTGTCCGCGAAAGGTATTCCGTAGTGTTTCGCTAACACAGGATTGACAAAGGTGTCGTTTCCAAAGAGCAAATCGAGGATTGAGCGATCTTTCTCAATGACTTCCATGAGATAGCGTACCGGCTCTTCGAACATTGCGTCGCGCAAATCGCCGGTGAAGCTTGGAAAGCGTTCTAGATCGACCGTGTTGAGCGAACCAAAATGACGAAAGTCGAGCCAGCTGCCACCAAATTCAACGGCCAAAGCTCGAGCTCGCGGATCTTTTATCATCCGACGAGCTTGCGATGCAACCACCGATGGTTCATGAAGATCTCCTGCCTCAACATGCGATAGAAGCTCTTCATCAGGGATACTCGACCACAAGAAATAGCTTAAGCGACTTGCAAGGGCTGAATCAGTCAGCGGGCGAATAGTTATCGATGCAGAATTTTCATCAACCTCACGACCGTTCATGTCATCGACGCAATCATCGATTCGATAACACATGTCAGGGTACATCAATACTGCGACGATCGATTCTCGCATTGCCGTTTCGTGGTCCATTCCGTCTCGAACGCGAGCGGATCGATAGAAGTTCAGCAGGTCGGCATCTTCCAAATTCGATAGTGGCCGACGATACGCGCGAGCCGCGAATTTGAGCAGTGCTTCGAGATGTAACGCTTCCGAATCGGCACGACTTTTTTCGAGCCAACGGATACGATCATTGACCCAATCAAAATAATCGTTGACAGCAACTTTGCCGACTTCAGGGCCGCTTTGAGCCAGTTCAACGTAGCGATCTTTTAGTTGCGCAATATTCAATTCCGAAGTGATCGAACTTTCGTCGGATGGTTCGATGTCTTTGGAGCTGTCGCTCAGCCGCATTCGCCCTTCGCGAGGTCCACCACTGCGATAAAACTGAACGTACATTCGCGAAATTGCCGAAGCGACAAAATCCAGCTCGTCCCACATCCGATCCAATTCGCGCTGTTGGTCACTGGCGAGCAACAATTCGTAGAGTGGTTGATCGTCACGAAAGTAGCCCATGATGTTGTGGAAACCAGCACTGAGATATCGGCCCTTGTCTCTCTTGGTGTCAAAGTAATTGCGACCACGTTCTTGCTTGTAGAACATATCTGGAAACACGCGACAGAATTCTACAAAACTGGCTTCGTAGGTTTGTCTCTGATCGGCAGGAACGAACAAGTCTGGATCACCTGGTTGATTGACGACAATCTGCGTGCTGCCGGGTCCAAGATCACCTTTCGCGCCTGGCTCGTCTTTCGCGTCGAGTGTTGCCTGGAGTTCGCCGTCGATTTGCAGTTGTTGTCGATCAAAATCGCGGCGATGCGTTGCGTATTGGACATTCTTCCAAATCAGCAGCGGTTGCGAATTAGATCGGACTTCTCCAGCCGCGATATTGAGGAAGCGCATTTCCAATTTCTTCCGCAGTTTGACGACAAAGTCACGCATTGCTTCACATTCCTGGCGAGCAAGTTGCGATTGATCTTTTGTCGGGGCTGGCAATGCGACCCACATGATTCGCAGTCTATTTAGCGGGCCAACCTTGTTGCTGTCACTTTCAAGCAGATCCCAAATCGTCGCCAGATACTTTGGACTGACTCGAAGCTCGCTTGCGAAGCTGTCCAGGCTATCATTTGGCTTTTGCAATGCGGCACGATGTTTGAACATCCATGCGGCTTCGAAGTAGTCGGCGTAATCGATATTGTGTTGGTGATAGAAGTTGATAATTTGGCTAACACAATATTGATCGCGATCGGTCTCGACAATCATCGGCGTTGGCGCAAAGCTGAAGCCTTCGGGTTGCAAGAACATATGGTCAGCGATCGAACGTGCCGCCTTCAAGTATTTGTCTAGTAACGTCGGCGACATGAATAGCGATTCGCCGGAGTTATCGAAGCCAGCTTGATTTGTCGGATCGATCTGAAACTCACATGTCGGCCTTAGATCCACACCAGTCAAATCGCGAATTGTGTAATCATATTCCGAGTTGCTTAGCCGTCTTGCTAGCACCATGCCAGGGTCACCGGAATTTCTTGTGGCTTCGTAACGTAATGAATCGCTGATCCAAGTCACGATCGCATCACGCTGCGCCGGCGTTGGCCGAACCACTGCGTCTTCTGGCGGCATATCGCCCAGCTCGACTCGCTCGCTGATCTGTTGCCAATAAGCATGGCCTTCAACTGCCGAAGCCATCGTTGAATAAATACTCAGATTGAAACCTGCTTCCGGTTCGTCGGCACCGTGGCAAGAGATGCAATACGACTGAATGAATGGCTTGACTGTCGCTTCGAAGCGTCGATCCAGCAGAATTGCTTCCTGTTCGGATGCGTTATCGGCTTGCGTTTCCGGGGCAGTTGTTTCGCTACCGATCGCACCGGAAGTTTGCAATGCGTTAACGATCAGTATCGCCAATGCGAATAGCGAGTTAAGAAATTTGTTCATCTTCAATTTCAAAATTCAGAACGAGCCAACGACCGATGAGACACAACAAAAGTCTCATCGGCCAAAAAAATGGCATCGCGTTGAGGCGGGGATATCAGGCGGGAAAAATATCTTCAACTGAGCGAATTGTCGGCAGCCGCCGGTTTTAAAATTTCTCGGCGGGCTACTTCAGTTTTCGCTACATCGATTCGTAATCTCTGTCGCGTTTATTGCATCGCAATTTTGTTCGAATTGGCGAAACCGGGCACTTTGAGCAGCGTTGGTTTCAAGGCGGTAACGTCCCATGATAGCCAACGTTCTTTACCAACAAAGTAAGTGTGCGACGAATCGACAACAAAGTTATACACCAACGTCGGTTTATCGTTCGATTCAACGCTAGCGACTTCAACGCTGGAGTGGGCCGTTCGGATCAACATTCCTGGTTTTAGTTCTCGGGAGCGGACCCAGCCTTCGCCCAGGACCCACCAAAAGTGGCCTCCTGTGGCTTCGACTAGCGAGCCGCCAGTGGTTGCGATCTTGAAGGTTTTTTCGGCAGTTCGATCGCCCCAAAAAGTGATCGGCCGCATCGCAAGCTCACCACTTTCAACGTCCATCGCTGCCACAAGATCGCCCGCTTTCAAGCTTTCAACCGGCAACATTCCCCGAGAAGTTTGAACTAGAGTGCCTGCGACTACGCAATCGTAGCGAGGTGGTGGTGGCGGTGCAGCCGAGTATTGAAGGAAAGTCTGCTGGCCCGTAGTGTTTTGAACGACCGCAGAGCTGTAATCTTCATCGTAATAGCGTTTTTCTTGTTTGTTGAAACGAGTTCCACGCTCGTTATATGATGGCCACCAGTTCCAGAATGCTTGTGAGTTTTCGTCGGCACTAATTCCAGAAGCCTGCGACAATATTTGTTTAATCGCGATCTGATTCTTTGCTGCTTCTAAATTTTGTTTGTTCAGCGATTCGGCTCTTTCGCTCGCTTCGATGCCAGCCAGTACTTCCGCCGATTTTTGAGCTTGTGCATTTCGAGCTTTGATAGTCAACCGGTCTGCAGAGGCAAATTGGTAACCAAACGGTGCATCGCTAGGGGCAGTAACCGATTCCACCTGTCGCGTCGAACCAGTATCGATCGTCATCAGCTTTCGAAGAACGTATTGCTCTTTCGTGTCCTGCGTTTCACGATCGACGATCTGTTGCAAAATCAAATCGCCGTTACCGTTGTAGACCAATTCATGCCGAACGCTGGCGGGCAACTCAAGCATCGAAAGCAGTTCGGGCACATAAAAATGCGCATCGTAATCCTTCAATCCCTCCATGGCCGCTAGACCAACTTTAGAATTGGGATCAGCCAAAACCACGTTCACCAACGCGTAACAAGCCTTGGTGCTGTGCATGTTTTTCAACGTCGCTACCATCGGCAAAGCGAGTGGTTCGGACAATTGAAGGATGGCGATTTGAAGCGAACTGGCTGCTTGATCGTCGTTGATCGCTTCAAGTTGCTTCAAGCCTTTTAGCTTCGTCTTTGAATCACTCGATTCTAACATAGAAACGATGCGTTGCACTTCCGGCATCCATTTTTTTAGCGCTGCGATACGCTCCTTATTCGCCAAACGCGCCGCGTCTAATTCCGATTTTTCAATCCAGCGGTTGTCGATCAGCACGTGTCCTAGTTTTTTGCGAGCGGTTGCGTCATTGGGATCAAACGTCAGCACTTCGTTCCAGTGCGCAGTGGCTTGTTCGGCAAGGTTGTGTTTTTCGGCCCAGACAGCCAACTGACGATGCCCTTGAAGATCGTTGGTCGCTTGATCGCGTCGCTGGATATAGAGTTCGAACTCTTTGGAAATATTGTTTGCATCTAACTCATCCAGCGAGACCCATTGACCGTTTTGAATAATCCGGCCGGCTTGCCAATTCGCCATTGGATTGAGGTCCGTTGTCTTTAACGAATCGAGTCGATCTACATGCTGGCCGGCTGCTTCTTGTGCGAGCAATTGGTCCAGCAATACTGACGTCGAAGCGTCGATTGATTCCGCTCTGCATAACGGCATGAAACTGGCAATCAAGCAAGCTGTAAAAATCGTGCTCCGCCCAGCTCGAAGAAACAACATATCCATGATTCAACCCTCTACATTGATAAGGTGTGTCCGAATAAGAATATCCGAACAATTGTCAGTGGTCTCCTATTCTACCGATGTCGAGTGTGCCATTGGTGCCGTGCGAAAATTTTTGGCATAATATAAGCAGAGCGTGCGGAGAGCTGAATCGCCAAGTCTTAAGCGGGAGTTCGTAAATGAGATTTCTTCTAGCAAGCATTCTTACGACAGGTTTCCTATGGACGAACCCTGCCACAATCTCGCTGCTGGCTCAGAATAATTCGCCACAGAACGCTCGCGTTGTTGCGTTGGATGCGATTTTGACTGAGTTTGCTTCGACGTTAGAGCGGATCACGAACTTGGAGATTGCCTTTCAGCGGAATGCTGCAAATTTTCAAACGCTTGGTAAAGAGATGGAGAAAATATCGAGCGAAGCATTTTTGACTCAGGTCGCTCGGACTGCTAATCAAATCGAACAACAAGCGTTGGAAGCCCAAGGCGGTGGTACCATCTTGCGCAGATTCGGCAACACGATTGCGATGAACGACAACGCCGCCTTGCAGCTTAAAGATTTGCAAGCGTCGTTAGAATTGCAACAGCTCTCGGCTACCCAAGCGGCCTTTGCACGAAAACAAATCGAGTGTTCGCAAGAAGCGATTCAACTGTCAAGCGAACGACGCGCCGTCATCGAATCGCTTACCAAGTTTCAAGACCGCTTGTGGGATTATGCCGATCCAGCCAACGTCTACTCTGAAGCAGAAAATCGAATGGTCCTCGAAAAGCTCTCCGAATTGGATGAGCTAAATTTTGCTGGTTACCTGATTCGTGGTCTGCTGCATCAACGATTGAACCAGAAAGACGAAGCGATCGCGGATCTGAATTACGTCCTCGATCAAAACGGATGGAATTCTCCGTTAGCGATGATAGCCCGAGGTCGGATTTATTCGCGGATGAACAAGCTCTCCGAATCACAATCGGATTTGAA
The DNA here is from genome assembly GCA_041740995.1 of Pirellulaceae bacterium. Classification (GTDB taxonomy): domain Bacteria; phylum Planctomycetota; class Planctomycetia; order Pirellulales; family Pirellulaceae; genus JBGSKY01. Next base: position 6,591 of record JBGSKY010000132.1, on the reverse strand, counting down.
AGTTGCTCGAAAGCTGACCGCCGATGACGCTTACGCGCAATGGCTGTTGGGCAGCATGTACGCGGCAGATCGAGACTGGAGTTCAGCGGCAATCTATTGGCGAAAAGTGCTTGTTTCATCGAAGTTCGAAGTAGCTGCCAATCGAAGCATGGCGCTGATCAACTACGAACTGAACAAAGATCGCCGCTCCAGTATGAAGGAAGCACTCCAACAAGCCGAAATCGCCAGCGGTTTGACTTCGGGAACCGATTGGCTTGCTGAGTTGACATACGGCATCGTTTTGCACGCAGCCGATCAGCAAGCCGATGCGAAGAAGCATTTGGACGCGGCGGTTGAGTTGGCCGAGGCTGAAAACAAAGTGTTCTGTGAGCAAGCGATCAAGTCTATCGAGCGTGGTGAACAAATCGATACGTCATTTGTCTGGAACTAGCTAACTACGTCGGCATTCGACTGGAAAATCGGTGCTGATGGCTTATCATGCGGCAAAACTTTTTGGCGGCCAGAGCGACAACGCCCTTCGACGCTAATATCAGATCGCCAGTCTCAGCAATTGTTCTCGTTAGACAGACCCGCCCATGAGCTATGAAACTGCCAAGGTCGCTACGATGCCGACTGGCGAAATTCCCCGTGGCGATGCGGCTGGTTTTGTAAAATACTTTCGCAATGATTTCGTTTCCGGATTGCTCGTCTTCCTGATCGCGTTGCCATTGTGCATCGGCATTTCCAGAGCGTCCGGTTTCCCTTCGCTAGCCGGAGTATTTACCGCCATCATCGGCGCCTTACTGGCCACCTTCATTAGCAATTCCGAGCTAACGATCAAGGGTCCGGCGGCCGGTTTGATCGTCATTGTGCTGGGATGCATCAACTCATTCGGCGGTGACGGCATGATCGGCGGTTGGAGCGAGATTGACGCAGCGGCTTATCAAGCCACGTTGGCCGTCGGAGTGGTCGCCGCCGTGCTGCAAATTTTGTTCGGGTTCTTTCGAGCTGGCATTCTCGGCGAATTCTTTCCGACCGCCGTCGTACACGGCATGTTAGCGGCGATTGGTGTGATCATTATTGCCAAACAGATTCCGGACGCGTTGGGCGTCAAACCAAATGGCAAAGGTGAGCCGTTGGAGCTGTTACGGCAGATACCCGAGTTCGTCGTCAATGCTAACCCGATTATCGCAATTATCGGCGGCGTCAGTCTAGCGATTATGTTTGTTTGGCCGACGGTCAGAAAACGCATTCGAGCGTTGAGATTAATTCCCGGCCCGTTAGTTGTGTTGGTTGTTGCGATCCCGTTGGGAATAGCGCTCGATGTTCACAGCGATCAGTTTTTGGTCAAAATGCCAGACGAAGTTTTTGGCATGTTCAAAGAGATCGCTTTTCCAGACTTCAGTGCCCTCCGTCAAGCCGTCGCGTGGAAGTGGGTCTTGATGTTCTTTATGATCGGCAGCCTCGAATCGTTGCTCAGCGCCAAAGCAGTCGACTTGCTCGATCCATGGCGACGCAAAGCGAATATGAACCGCGATATCATTGCCGTTGGTACTGCGAACTTGGCTGCATCAATGATTGGCGGCCTTCCGATGATCTCTGAAATTGTTCGTAGCCGCGCGAACCTCGACAACGGAGCGAAAACTCGCTTCGCGAATTTTTGGCATGGCATCTTTCTTCTTTTGTGCGTCGCTTTCATACCGATGGTTTTACATCTCATCCCATTGGCCGCGTTAGCAGCAATGCTCGTCTACACCGGTTCACGACTGGCGCATCCGACAGAATTCATGAACGTCTATCGAATTGGCCGCGAGCAATTTGTCATTTTTGTGACAACGCTAGTTGCGGTTTTAATGACCGACTTGTTGATCGGAATTGCAATTGGTATCGCGGTGAAATTGGCGATTCACTTCCTGAATGGCGTCCCATTGCGATCGATGTTTAAGCCATATTTGGAGATCGAAGATATCGATGAAACGACCAGTTTGATTACCGCAAGTGGTTCGGCGGTCTTCAGCAACTGGATTCCGTTTCGTCGTCAGATTGAACAGGTCGGACTGGTGCAGCAACGCAACCTTGTGATCGACATGTCCAATACGAAACTGATCGATCACAACGTCATGGAAAAACTTGACGAGATGCAGTCGATCTTTGAGCACGAGGGACTTGAGTTCGAAGTCATTGGGCTGGACACAATGCAACCGATGGCAAATAGCTCGCAAGCGTCTCGGGATAAGAGCGTGGCTGTTCAAAGGCGTATCATCGTCATCGCTGAGGAGCAAGTTGCGGAAGTCATTCGTGACGGGTTGCTTGCGTGTGGGGCAAGATCGCTGGCGCGGCAATCAGTCGAACGATTTTTGCAACCCGATGATTCGTCGCAACCGATGATTCCGATTCAAAGCGAACGGTTGGAGGTCGTCGTGACGCAAGATGTTGCCAAGAAAATTATCGCCTTTCTACGGAATGACATTTTGCCGCTGCACGATGTCGAAGTCTGCGTCGAACATGTCGACAAAATCCAAGCGGACTTCGCGTCAGCACGACGGACCGCGGCGGCCACAAGCAAGTTGCCACTGTAGCGGAACGGCGCGAGCCGTCCGGTTCTTGGGCAAGCAAACTTGCGTTGTGATTAAGAAGAACCGGAGGGCTTGCGCCCAATGCCGCTACTGTTGCCGATAGAACTATGCCTGCGGCTTGTCCTTTAACGATGTTCTTTTGTGGTGCAATTAGTTTGGATAGCCCGCTAGTCCGAAAGGTGGTTCGGGCATTAAACTGGCGGCTTTCAAAGAGCCCCATTTCCTAATTGAGCAGTTGAATCGGAACTATGCAAATTTGGCCGGCGATCGATCTATTGAATGGTCAATGTGTTCGATTACAACAGGGCGACTATGCTCGCAACACGGTTTTCAGCTCCGACCCGGCTTCGATTGCAGCTGGTTGGTTTGAACAAGGTGCCCAATGCTTGCACGTCGTTGATTTAGACGGCGCGAAATCGGGCAGCATCATCAACACGGAGGCCATCAAAGCGATACTTTCGGTCGCGGAAGGTCGTCCAGTGCAGTTGGGCGGCGGCGTGAGAAACGAGGAAACGATTAAAAGATTGTTGGACTTGGGGCTCGATCGTGTTGTCGTCGGAACGGCCGCTTTAAAACAGCCAGCTTGGTTCGCAGCAATGTGCGACAAGTTCCTTGGGCATATCGTTTTGGGATTAGATGCTCGTGACGGCTTCGTGTCGACCGAAGGCTGGCTTGAAACGAGCGACACTTCTGCTGAAGTGCTGATTGAACAGGTCGCCGCGCATACGAAAAACTGTGTCGCAGTCGTTTATACAGACATCGCGATGGACGGGATGATGGCCGGCCCAAATTTTTCAACGCTTGCTGCGATGCAAGCGGTCAGTCCGTTCCCGGTGGTCGCCAGCGGTGGTGTTACGACTTTGCAAGACGTCGAAAAGCTGGCCGCGATGGGCACAGCGGCTTGCATTATCGGTCGAACATTATACGAAGGCCACATTCAATTGTCGGACGTTTTGCAGATCTCCGGCGGTTGACTATCATTTGATTAAAACTCTGTGCCTCTATGTCCTATGCCTCTAAGTGCTGTCCAAAAATAAGTTATAGCTATAGCGGAACGGCGCAATCCGTCCGGTTCTTCGAATCGATCGTTGACTTACAAGCATCGTTGACTTCAGATTTAAGAACCGGACGGCTTGCGTCCTGCCGCTACGAATTAGTTAGTAGGTTATTTTAGATACGATCCCTTACTTCGAATGCAACGCGATAGTCAGTGAACTTGGTATGACGAATCCGACACCCAATCCAGATCGCGATCCAACGAAATTGCGATCGTCTCGTTGGTTCGGGCCTGATGATCTTCGCAGCTTTGGCCATCGCTCGCGGCTGAAGGGAATGGGCTGGGACGACTTCGATTATCAAGGTCGTCCGGTGGTCGCGTTGCTCAACACATGGAGCGATCTGAATACTTGCCACTCGCACTTTCGCGAACGAGTTACCGAGCTAAAAAGGGGCGTTTATCAAGCCGGTGGATTCCCAGTCGAGATCCCAGTGATGAGTCTGGGCGAGATGATGATGAAGCCCACAACGATGATGTATCGCAACTTGCTGGCGATGGAAGTCGAAGAGGTGCTGCGATGTCATCCGATCGACGCAGCGGTCCTGATGGGCGGCTGTGACAAAACAGTTCCAGCCATGTTGATGGGCGCCATTTCAGCCGATATTCCATCAATTTTTCTGCCAGCCGGTCCAATGTTGAAAGCTTATTGGAAAGACCAAACTTTGGGCAGCGGTTCGGACGCGTGGAAGTTCTGGACCGAACGATGCGCGGGCAACTTGTGCGAAGCCGATTGGAAGGGCGTTGAAAATTGTATCGCACGATCGGCCGGCACTTGCATGACCATGGGAACCGCTTCCACAATGGCTTGCATCGCGGAAGTCATCGGCTTTGCTTTAAAGAAATCGAGTAGCATCCCAGCCGTCGTTTCCGAACACAGCCGGCTGGCGGTCGCGACGGGTCGGCAAGGAGTCGAACTTGCTTGGAGCGACCGTCGTCCGTCAAGTTTCCTGACCGCTGAATCGTTCCGCAATGCGATTGTTACGTTGCTTGCGATTGGCGGATCGACCAATGCGATTGTGCATATTATCGCGATGGCCGGCCGAGCCGGAGTGACAATCAAGCTCGATGATTTTGATCACTGGTCGCGTCGCGTTCCGATGGTGGCAAACCTGCGGCCCAGCGGAACATATCTGATGGAAGATTTTGATTTAGCCGGCGGCTTGCCAGCATTGCTGGGCAACATCCGCAAGCACCTCGCACTTGACACACAATGTGTCGAAGGCGGCACACTGGACGATCGATTGGCAGGCGCAGAAGTCATCAATGCAGACGTGATTCGAACCACCGAGCGAGCTTTGGAAGCCAATGGTGGGTTGTGTGTTTTGCGAGGTAATTTAGCTCCCAACGGCTGTGTGTTGAAAACGTCAGCCGCCGATCGAAGATTGCTGACGCATCGAGGGCCTGCAGTTGTGTTCGAAAATTATCCTGACCTAAAATCCCGCTTGAACAGTGATGATCTGGATGTGACCGCCGATTCGATTTTGGTGCTTCGCAGCGCCGGTCCGCAGGGCGCGCCGGGTTTTCCTGAGTGGGGCATGTTGCCGATTCCTCAAAAACTGCTCAAACAGGGCGTTCGCGATATGGTCCGAATTTCTGATGCGAGAATGAGCGGCACAAGCTATGGGACTTGCATCTTGCATGTGTCGCCCGAATCATGCGTCGGTGGTCCGTTGGCGATCGTTCGAAACGGCGACATGATTGAATTGAACGTCCCCAATCGGACCTTGCGACTGGACGTTTCCGACGCGGAGATTCAATCGCGTTTGAAGGATTGGCGACCAGCCGCGCCGAAGGCCACGCGAGGTTACACGCAACTGTTTATCAACGAGGTCTCGCAAGCCGACGAAGGTTGCGATTTTCGATTCTTACAAGGCGCCGAGCGCCGCGAACCCGACATCTTTTAAGCTCTGGAGAACAACATGGACACACGCGATATTACCTCGCAACGATTGGCCGAAAGCATCATCGCCGTACCACCAATGGCCCGCGATTCAAACGGCAAAGTCTGCGCACGCGAGAATAAAAAACTGATCGATCATATTCAGCAAGGCGGCGTGAATACGTTGCTCTATGGTGGCAATGCGATCTTCTACCATTTGCGACTTTCAGAGTATGAATCGACGCTGTCTATGTTGGCTGAGACGGTCGCGGACGACACTTTGATCGTACCAAGCGTTGGGCCAAGCTTTGGGTTGATGATGGACCAAGCGGAAATCTTGAAGCAGATGGATTTTCCAACGGCGATGATCCTGCCTTCAACGGAAATCAATACGCAACAAGGCCTGATTCGCGGCATTCGACGTTTTGCTGAAGCGTATGGCAAGCCGATCGTTTTGTACCTTAAACACAATCGCTGGCTGCCAGCGGCGGATGTCAGAAGTTTGGTCCGCGACGGCTTGGTTTCCTGGATCAAGTATGCCGTCGTGCTGCCCGATCCTGCCGCCGACGATTATCTGAAAGAGATCGTCGATGTGGCCCCGACCGATTTGATGGTCAGCGGTATGGGCGAGCAACCGGCGATCTGCCACATGCAAAAATTCAAAATGGTCGGCTTCACCAGCGGCTGCGTTTGCGTCGCCCCAACTTGGTCCACGCGAATGCTGCAAGCGCTGCAAGCCGGCGATGTTCCGACAGCGGAAATGATTCGGTCCAAATTTAAGTTGCTGGAAGATTTGCGCGACGGGGTCAACCCGATTCGAGTTTTGCACTACGCAGTCGAATACGCGAAAATCTGTCAGACTGGCGAGATCACGCCAATGCTCGGCGAACTCAACGCAGCGCAAATCGAACAAGTCCGTCGCGCAGCCGAAGAAACGCTGGCCTGGGAAAACTCGGCCCGTCACGCAGCGGCATCAGCCAGCTAAATCGGTTCGATCCGTCAGGCTTTACGAAGGCGGTTTATCTTCTCTGTTTTACGCGATCCGACCACCGGACATAAGCTGGATATCGATTCGCCTTCAGGCCGAACAAACCCTGTAA
>JBGSKY010000131.1:0-1736 GCA_041740995.1 Pirellulaceae bacterium | reverse complement strand
GCGGGGTAGATACGTCCGCTTGCGAAAAGGCTTGAAAGGTTGAAACGATTTCGAGTTGTTTCGCTGTCATGCCCACTCCAGTATCTACGACGCGAAACTGCATTCGATTGGTCGTAGCGAAAAATGACGTATGAACCGTTACGCATCCGATCTCAGTGAATTTGATCGCGTTGCCTATCAAATTGAGCAATATCTGTCGCAGCCTAGTCGGGTCCGAACAGATTTGTTCGGGCATCAGTGATTCGTAAACAAACTTTAACTCAATTCCTTTTCCTTTTGCCCTCGGTTCGAGCAGCGTTTCTATTTCGCCGAGCAGGTTTGTGGGCGAAAACTCAATTTCTTCTACTTTCATGCAACCCGCTTCGATCTTGGACATATCGAGTATGTCGTTAATGACCGACAGCAAGTGAGTGGCGTTTGTGCGAATCGTTTGAATAGCATTGGCTGTGAGCGCCGGATCGCTATCCAATTCATCACCTTCCAAAAGTTCCGCAAAGCCCAGAATAGCGGTCATAGGAGTGCGAATCTCATGGCTCATGTTGGCAAGAAAAAGGCTTTTGGATTCGTTGGCCGTTTCCGCCAATTGCCGAGCCACTTTCAATGACTCCTCAAAATTGCGTTGTTGAGTAATATCCAACATCGTACCGATCCATTGAGTAGGTTTGCGGTGGTCTCCCTCGCCCGTGTAGATCGGCTTGGAATGAAGACGCATCCATCGCACTTCTCCATCGGTCCGGACAATTCGATGGGCCAAGCTTATACTTGATCCTTCTTTCAGACGAACAGAATCCTGAACGTGCTTAGCGCATGCGAGCATGTCATCTGGATGAATCCAATCCGGAAGCCTTGCTGCATCGATCTGCAGGGGGGAATCTTCTGATAAACCAATAAGCCTTCTCATTTCAGCTGAGAAAGTTACGACTCCTAGATCTAAGTCCGCGTGAAGCATCGCAAAGCCTGCTGCAGCGGCAGCATTCCTCAGTCTGGCTTCATTCAACTTGATCGTCATCTCCGTCTGCTTTCGATCCGTGATGTCCCAGTTCAATCCCACGAAACGCATGGGGCGTCCATCGTCGAATCGCACAATCTTTCCGTGTGCCGAAAGCCATCGAACTTGACCATCCAATCGAGTGATTCGAAACTCAGTGTCATAGTCCGCTTCGCCTCGAATCGCTTTTTCGATGGCGATTCTATTTCCTTCGACATCCTCTGGATGGACTAACGCCAGAAAATCAGTACCTGTCATCGTCGTTTGCGGAAGTCCAGTTAGAGCCAGATGCCGCTTGTCCCATCGGACCACATCGGTTTCCGGTTCCCATTCATACATGCCCATTCGGCCCGATTCCAGGGCTAAGTTTAATTGGTTTGCTCGCTCTTTCAAATTCTGTTCAGCCAATTTGCGTTGGCTGATGTCGACTCCTGAAGGAATGAGATGCGTGATCTGACCAAATGCGTCGCGAACGGGGCTTAACATAAAATCGATAGTCATCCGAGAATCGCCAGCCATCCGAACGTCGACATCGTATCGAATCGTTTCACCCTGTTTTGCTTTAGATATCGATTGCTGAAGCTGATTGACCACCGATTCATCGCTGTAGTCCCACCAATAGCAATTGCTGAACGCCTTGCCGATTACATCTTCGCGGCGAATCCCGGCAGCAGCGATGGCAGTCGCGTTAGCCTCAAGCAATACTCCGTCAAGGTCGAGAACTCCTATGAAGTACAACGTGTTGTCA
>JBGSKY010000130.1:0-3168 GCA_041740995.1 Pirellulaceae bacterium | reverse complement strand
TTTTGGCTTTCAAGAAGGTGATTGGTATCAAGGTATCTTGGCAGGTTTTGTGACTCCAACTCCAAAGGAGATCTACGACGACTTTTCAGGATTTTATGGGAAATCGCGAGTTTGGGTGCTGTTTACCCACGTGGGAGTTAGCGGTGGCGACTCAGATCGCACGCTCTATGTACGCTGTCTAGATGCCGTCGGAGAACGAGTCGATGAGAAAATTCTTGGCGGTCGAAAAGATGCGTCGGCATATCTTTACGATCTATCTAGCTCGGAGAGTCGCGTTAGCTTGGCTCTGGCACATCCAGTTGAACAATCGTCGATTCGATGACATGCGTAAGCTGCAGAACGGTTATTTTATAACGACTGACAATGTCGCCTAAGAGATCAGAGCAATTGCGTGTTCCATGGTAATCTCAAACGCCTACCGACTTTGGCCAGTGCAGTTCGAGAACGGGCAAGAGGAAGATATCGACTTGTGGTGGGAACTCGCCGTGATTGCTCGGCCACCGATCCAAACGTCATTACCGATCGTGACTGGTTTGCCAAATTCCTGGGTGCGACGAAGCACGGGATCGAGCGACCGCTGGCTTCGATCGCATCGAGTGTTCCGATAAGTCCCTCGCTCTCAAGAAAGAGATTGAAGATTTGACGGACGCGTTCTGCCAATTCCAATCCAAAAACAACTTTTGTTCAGCATTGACACCGAGACCGGGAAGTCTGAAAAGCTCGGTCGATTCCTACCTGGACTGCTCGGCACTCTTGGACAAGTTGATGGTCTGACTGTCGTTCCCCAGTAAACTTAAAATCAAACATCCTTGCAGCTAATACGGCGTGAAGGTGTGAGATTAGAAGTCGGTTTTTGTAACGATCTTTTGGCGAGGACCTGATGAGTCTCCGTGATTTTCTATTGCCAGCCTAGGGGGTGCCCGCCTCGTCAGCAGTTAACTGACCGAGGCATTGAAAGGGATTTCAGACAGCCAAACATGTTAACAGACACCGCGGGGCAGTTCGCCCACGACCATCGGCTTCTTCCAAAATTTTATGAGCGGGTTTGGGTTAGTTCTCAGTTATATTGCCTTCTACCTCAAAGAATGCAACGGCCAAGCTACCTTCAACCTGTTCAGCGAATGCACTATCGTTCGATGCTGCGCTGATGATCAATCGATAGCGACCGGCCGGTAGAGCGATCTGAGAAAACTCGTCTTCAAGATCAATCTGGATCAGTCCTGACGCATTGGGGACGTATCCGTTCATAGTCACGACTTCGTTGATCACGTTCCGGTTCGCGTTTAAATCACGAACTCTGACGAACACTTGTGCAAATCCGGGCACATCACGCGACTGGTTGTAGCCAAGGAAGTCAGAGACGCCGACCACTCCGGTCAGTTCAATCTGTCCATCAGTTGCCAAAGTAAAGTCCGTGCGAAAATCACTGCTGGCATCCGCAGAAGCAGATCCCTGGACATAGATTCCCGTCGAAGCGTAACCATAAGCGTAAAACCACCCGGCCGTTGGATCCAAATCGGAGCTTAACGACGACAATGCCGAGGGACCTCCAATTCCAAGATTCAGATCACCATAAAATTGTTGGAACTTCCGACTCGCAATCGCCTCGGAGTCCGATGGAAAATCGTCGCCGTAGGGATCGTTTCCTACGAACGCCGCACTAACGCGATGGCGAATCGAATCGAATTGTTGGCAGAAAGCGCTGTTTGCGCACTGCGTCAATACAAGCAAAATTGCAACGGAATACCAAACTAAAGACTTCATTGAATGTTCTCCAAAATCATGATACAAGAACGATTGAAAGAATGAGCAAGCTACATAGAACTATTTAGTAGTCATCGAAATGTTGTAGGTTCCGAAGCTATTCTCATAAACATCGCCGCCACTGAAGTCGATCTGACGCAAAACTCGTTGCGTAACGACGATGACATACGTGCCAGGCTTCAAGGGACCTACGAATGAGAATGTCCCACCATTGCTCGATGCAATCATTGGTCCGTTTTCCTTCCGCAACTCAAACGAACTGTAAGACCAATCTGGCGATGAAGTACCGCCGATGGCGAGGCTTCCCGTGAGATTGACCCTTGTACGCTTTGTGACGGTGAATCGGATATAGCTGCTAACTTCAGAGTCTGCTGAACAAACGGCATAGCCGTAGTCGTCGGCAACATACGTATAAGCCTTGCCGTAAAGACTAATCGCTTTGTTGGTCAACGTAGAATCATGCTCGACGCCGACGGTTGCACTTGAGCTGTACCCTGGTGCTTGTCCATATTCAGTGAAGCTATAAGTATCTGGAGCGCTGATGTTTTCGCTCTCATCGATTTCATACGCATACTCGCTGCCTGCGTCCGTTTCGGCGAGCGCATACGAGCTAAAACTTGCCTGATTGTACGCAAATTGAGCGACTGCCTCTGTCCGATCGACGAAGCTCACAATCGTTGCGACAGCCAGTAGGGAGAGAAATTTTCCTACCTTCATGACATGACCTTTCATGCGGGGTAAACCAACAATATTGCCAAATGCGCCAACATTGTACATTCACGAGTGTTAGGAATTGTGTTCTTTCAATGAAGATACAGGTAGTAGCAGATGAAGTTGTTAAGCGCACATAGGCATCTAAAAGTTGGCTTCGAGGATGCTCCGCCAATTCGCTCACTTCAGTTCGACCTACCGGCGAACCCAAAAGGGCTGAGGTGGTTCCGGTTTCATAGGCGCTGTTGTCCCTTAAAATGACTGTCATAAAGGGGATCAATTATGCCAAGAAAATCTGTTACCAAACAAACCAACTCACGCCGAGTGTTTACGCCAGCGTTCAAAACTGACGCTGTGCAAATGTTGCTTGATGGACATTCCGCTGCTTCTGTTGTCGAACGTTTGGGCATCACCAATACCAAAATGCTTTATCGCTGGAAACAAGAACAATTAGCCGCAAGCGGACCAATTGCCAATGCGATGGATAACAAACTGCGTGCACTGGAAAGCGAGCTGCGCCGCGTCGAACGGGAGCGAGATATATTAAAAAAGGTTGCGCCAAGCAGCTTGGGAGAGGGGAATGATTATGTGTTGATAATTTGAAACCTTTCGTTGGAACCCAGTGGTGAAATCCCACCCGGTAAAGCTTTGCCAGCAGCCGGAAGCGAGTCTTGCGTGGGGCTGAGTAATCAG
>JBGSKY010000129.1:0-2141 GCA_041740995.1 Pirellulaceae bacterium | reverse complement strand
AGCCCGGGCCGTTTGTAGAGCCGCTTTCGCAGATTCGATTTTCAACCGCACTCGCGAAGCATCTAACTCGACGATGACCTCCCCCTTTCGAACGCGCTGCCCCTCGGTGACATGGACTTTCAATATGCGAGCCATACCAATCATTGGAACTTGAATCGGTTCGCTTTGAACTAACCCCTCACCGATAAACTTGCCAACGATTTCTCGCGATTGCACCTCAGCAGCCGTGACAGGAAACGCCCCACCGGTTTTCCGAATTACAGATGAATACCCGATCTTAGAGGTATACATCCTAGCGATTGGGTTCTTGTATGCGGGCCAAACAATGAGGTAGACAACGAAGACACAAAGGATCCCGGTTACCGTGCAAAGGCCGAGAGACCAAGCGTGCGTTTGAAGTTGCTGAAAGGTGAACCGAGGCATTTTTACCACGACTAATCATCATTCTTTTCAAGGGGGAGTCGCGTCATGCTTCGAAGTTCATTCAATAGCGTTTCGATTCCGGCACGCATTTCCGAATACCACTCCGCCATGTTGGTAAGATCGTTTCCTTTTGCTGAAAGTTCTATTTTTCGAGCGAGCTCTTGAAGTGGTTTAGCACCAAAATAGCCAAAACGACTATGCAGTTGATGAGCCACCAAACTTACTTCCTTCGCATTGCTACTTTGGACCGCAAGGCGTAGTCGGGCATCCGTATCGGGCAGCATCTGAACAAATATAATTGCAAGGTCGGCCAGCAATTCCGCATCGCCGTCAATAATGGAGTCAAGGGCCGTTTGATCAATCAATGTCATCTATCATTCTCATTGCAAAAAAATTTATTTACTCATCGGAAACGCTGTCTGAATTGCCGGACTAGCTTCTTGATTGCTACTTCTGGGATCTTGCGATGAAGAAGGCTGCAAAAGCGACTTTTGTCGAGTAGGGGCTAAAGCGAGATTTTTAGGCGTCGCATTTTGTTATAGATGCTCTTTTCGCTGATCCCAAGAACTCGAGCTGTTTTGGCTTTGTTGCCGCGCTGATACTCAAGCGTTTGGAGGATCGCGTCTCGCTCGATCTGTTCAAGCGTCTTGCCAACTAGGTCGTAACGCACGGAAACATTTGATTTTGACTCAGGCCATGAATGGTCGTCGCCCGAATCGGAAAGAACCGGATGAGATTGTGCCGATGCACTCTGGTCTTCTGTTGAAGAGGTCGAAAGATGCATCGCGGGAGCCAACTCGCCGTCCGATTGCATTAGCATTTGTGAAACCGAGTCAACCGTCTCTGCCACCAACGCTGTTGACGGCGATTCTCGTAGTGAATGCGATTCGACGGGTTTTGCCGAACGCCGATTTAGTGAGACATTGCTAAAGTGCAAATCGTTAGGCCCAATCTGCACCCCTCTGGAAAAGGCAATCGCCCTTTCGAGAACGTTTTCTAATTCGCGAATATTGCCTGGCCAATCGTGTGTTAGCAGCATCTTCATCGCACTCGAAGTGAGCACTCGTGGCGATAAGGATTGCCGTTCGCAAATACGCGTCAAAATCCCATTAGCAATATCGGGGAACTCACCTGTGCGAAATCGCAGCGCCGGCAATTCGAGGTTCAGTACCATCAATCGAAAGTAAAGATCTTGACGGAAATGACCTTCGCGGCACATTTCTGCTAAGTCGCAATGAGTTGCCGCAATCAATCGGACATCGACTTTTTTCGCCTCCGTGCTTCCCAATCGCTGAACCGTTCTATCTTGCAAAAAAGTCAGAAGCTTTGGCTGTAGATCGATCGGCAGATCTCCAATTTCGTCCAGAAACAAGGTCCCCCCATTGGCCATCTCAGCGTGCCCAATCCGATCCATCAAGGCGCCAGTAAACGCCCCCTTCGTATGCCCGAACAATTCAGATTGGATCAAGTCCCGCGGCAAACTCTCGCAATTGACAGTAACAAAAGGTCCTTTGCCGCGTTTGCTTTTTTGATGAATCATCCTTGCAATCGTCGACTTCCCCGTCCCCGTTTCGCCACCAATAAAAACGGTCGAATCCAGCGCAGATATTTGCTCCACCTGCTGGATCAATCGACTATTCATATCGCCGGTCGCTTCGATTGCTCGAACCGACACGCTCTGACAATGCGATTCCTTCAAGTCACGGTTTTCGTTTGCG
>JBGSKY010000128.1:0-2087 GCA_041740995.1 Pirellulaceae bacterium | reverse complement strand
GCCCCACTGAGAATCGCAGTTGAAATTCCTTCAAGTCAAAAACTAATGGCGTGTCGCATTGTTCCAGCTCCATTCGTTTGGCAAACTTGCTTACGTTCGCCGAAATGACTGTTTCCGCGGAGCGCATTTTTTCGGCAATCGCTTCTTCGGAGTAGTCCTTCTCAAGCCTTGATATCTCACGCTTTAGCTTTCGCCGCTTCGTGTCTTGACTCGTCGCTACGACTTCACCCGTGAGCATTGACAAAATCTCCGTGGCTCGACCGGCGATTCTAGCTCGCTGTAAAGCCGCAAGCTCGCGATCCTTAGCTTCCTGTCGCGACCGAATGATTGAATAGATAGAAGATTCAGTTCGTGCAAGTGCTACCCCGCGTTCTTGAACTTCAGCCCGGACCTGTTCAAGGTATTTCGCGAGCTGTGGCCTCTGGCGCTCGACCGAACTGAGTTGGTTCGCTAACCGATCGGCAGAGGCCCGCACTGTAGCGATCAATTCATCCTCAGCATCTACCGATTGATTGCAGATAGGACAGCGACTACCAACATTAGTGTTGCCGAAGATGGACACGAGCTTTACGCGGCTGTCTTGCCTAGCGCCTTCTTCTGCAAACGACGAAGCTCTGATAGCGAAAGCTTCCGCAGAATCCAAACGTTCCTTCAGCGACTGAATTTCGTCATTTAGTGATTTTGCGAGCGCTCTCAATCGGTCAACTTCTTCGCAATCATCGCCGGTTGCAATCTGAGACTGTTCTACCCAGTCTCCGATCGCCTGAATCACCGAAAGTGCATCGTCGACTGATTCGGTTGTCGCAGGCAAACCAGCCATCCCAGCGTCGATCGCTGCTGAACGTAAGGAAGCAGACTCCGAGACTACCCGCTGCCGCCGAGCGGCAGACTGCTGCTCGCGCAGCTCAAGCTGCTTCATTTCGTGTCGCAACTCTCGTAGAAGTGCTCGTACCTTGGAAAATTCGCCGCCAACCACACCCAGGAAGTAGGGCATGCAATCCCGTAAGTGAAGTCGCTCGAAGTATTCCTCTGTGCCATACAAAAGTTGCGCGTCGCTCGCCAAGACGCGTTGCGGCTGAAGGATAAGGTCGCGAGCGTGTTTGATGTTCGGTTTGATCGGTTCTGTTGTTCGACCCTTTTCAGGAGCAGTTTGAATGTCCTCAATTCCGGCAAGTCCGCTGAGGGCTTCAACTAGGTCGTCAAGGTTGCTGTTGATCTCAACACTACTCGGTTCGGGCGGAGCATCGAGTCCATGCAAGATGCACACGGAAGAATTTGTTTTCTGGCCTTCCGGCAAACGTGGTCGGGCAACGAACAGAGTCGACTCGTTACCCCGGAAAAGAACGCCGAACCAACTGCAACTGTTGTGAATCGTCGCAACAGGTATTTTGTACGTTGACGCTCCAAGGCAGTAGTTGATGATTGACACGAGCGTGGATTTGCCGGTCTCGGATCGTCCGGTGATGATATTCAAGGCGTTCTGACGGAACTTTAGATCGCGTCGTCGGGAATCGAAGGAGTAGATGCAAACAGTATCAATTTGAAAACTCATGGTCTCATCCCAAATGCAGCAAGAACCGCGGACTCGTCGCCGCCTGAGGCAAGTAGACGTCCAGCGACCGGTGCCTTGTCAAATTCATCTCGAACGGCTTCGGATGAGAATGTGACTCGCTTGAATTGTTCGAGAAACTTTTTGCCTGACGGGTATTTCAGCCGTCCGGTCGTCGGTTCTGGCTCAACCAATTTTTGTTTGTAGAGAAAGATAAGTCCCGAAGAGACAAATGGACGCAACGCACGAACGCGAGTGGGAAAATCGTAAAGCACGTCGGCGTGCTGGCGAATCCAGAGCGGAAGTTTCGTAACTTTGGCAGGCAATCTTTCCCGGCATGCATCAATGCAAACCAACGGGAACGCGAGGTAGGGAAAATATATTGAGACTGATTCGCGCCGTTTCTGTTGGCATGCCCGACCAGCAATATACAGCACTGACGCGACATACGCTGGATTGTAGAGGTTCAATAGCTCGTCTGGAAACGGTTTTTTGAGTCCAAAATCAGAGAAGATTGAGAAGTCGTTTTTCTCACTCA
>JBGSKY010000127.1:0-3815 GCA_041740995.1 Pirellulaceae bacterium | reverse complement strand
TCGCTCGGTCAGTGCTGCATGCTTGTGCAATCGCAGGTGTCCACTTCACCATGTACGGGCCAGAAGGTTACCGATTGTCCGACGCGCTGATCCAAGAGCTGACCGCCGAACACGGCATCAACGTCGTACAAACAAGCGATCCGAAAGCCGCGTTGGCAAAAGCCGATTTTGTCTATACGGATGTTTGGGTCTCAATGGGACAAGAAGCCGAAGCGGATGCACGCAAGGCCGCCTTTAGCGGTTACCAATTGAATGCGAGTTTGATGTCACACGCTCCGGCGCATGCCAAGGTCCTGCACTGTTTGCCAGCCCACCGCGGACTCGAAATAACGGACGATGTGATCGATAGTTGCCAAAGCATTGTGATGCAACAAGCGGGCAACCGAATGCACGTCCAAAAAGGTTTGCTCGTCTGGCTGGCGCTGCAAAACCAACAGATCGACGCCAAGCATCTAGCCCTTGAAGGCATCAATTATTAGCTCGTCTCCCATAGGTAGAGGGAACGCTTAGAACAACTGAAGCGAACACTTCGTCATCGGCGGCCACCCGGACGTGGAATCTTGTTTATAATGTCAAGCGAACATCGATAAACAAATTTGCTTCCACGTAAAACGCAAAGACGGCACGTCATGTTTCGAAACTCAAGCCTCCTTGGCCGCATCGCTCATTGTTGCACCTTCGTTGCGATCTACTGTTTGACGCTTGCTGCGCTAAATCAGTCGAGGCTTTTCGGCCAGCAAGTTCGCGGACCAAACATTGTTTTCATCCTCGCTGACGATCTTGGTTGGAAAGATTTGAGCAATGAAGGATCGACGTTTTACGAAAGCCCAAACATTGACCGGTTGGCTGACAGCGGCGCGAAATTCACGCGCGGGTATGCGGCTTGCCAAGTCTGCAGTCCGTCGCGGGCCAGTATCTTGACTGGCAAGTATCCACCCAAGCACGGTATTACCACCTGGATCGGCGATGCCAGCGGAACGAAGTGGACGACTGCTCGAAAAACAATGCTCGCACCACCGGAATATGACCAGCAATTGCGAGCCGATGAAACGACGCTGGCCGAGGTGCTGAAAGCCAACGGCTATCGAACATTTTTTGCCGGGAAATGGCACCTTGGCGGTGAAGCGTCGGCCCCTACCGATCATGGATTCGAGTTCAACCGCGGCGGCTTCGCAGCCGGTTCGCCGCCCAATGGTTATTTTGCACCCTACAAGAATCCAGCCTTGCCGGATGGTCCTGACGGCGAATCATTGCCGCTGCGTTTAGGTCGCGAGACCGCCGATTTTATCGCTGAACATCGAGACGAATCATTTTTTGCTTTCTTGTCGTTTTACTCTGTTCACAGCCCAATCCAAACAACGAAATCGTTGTGGAAGAAGTATCGTGACAAAGCCGACGCGCTAGGCTTGATCGAAAACGACGCGAGATTCTTGTTCGATCGACGATTAAACGTGCGACAGTCGCAAGATTGTCCGATCTACGCTGGCATGATCGAATCGATGGATGCCGCCGTCGGATTGGTTCTGAACCAGCTCGACGCGTCTGGCTTGGCCGATAACACGATTGTCTGTTTCACTTCGGACAACGGCGGCGTGGCGTCAGGCGATGCTTCTTCAACATCGAACCTACCGCTGCGAGGTGGTAAAGGGCGGCAGTGGGAAGGCGGAATTCGTGAGCCTTTCTACGTCCGAGCGCCAGGAGTCAGCACTGCTGGTTCGACGATCGATGTCCCAGTCAGCGGCATCGATTGGTATCCGACGTTATTAGAGCTTGCCGGACTTCAAACGCCGGCCCAACAAGCGATCGATGGCGTGAGTCTTAAGCCGCTGTTGCAGGGTGGAAAACTGGCCGATCGTCCGTTGTTCTGGCATTATCCGCACTACGGCAACCAAGGCGGCGATCCGTCATCGATCATCTTGCAGAATAATTGGAAGCTGATTCACTATCACGAAGACGGACACGACGAGCTGTACCATGTGATCGACGACATTGGCGAGCAGGATGACGTTTTGCAGTCGAATGTTGACTTGGCAAGTGATCTTCGTAGGCAGCTTGATGTTTGGCTCAAGTCGGTCCACGCGAACTTCCCAACTCGCAATCCAAACTTCGATGCCGATGAGCAAGAAGCGAGCTTCGCTACTGCCAAAACCCAAGGGCTGAAACGTTTGTCCGAACAGCACGCAAAATATCTCGACAAAGATTTTTCACCCAACAAGAATTGGTGGGGCAGCCAGCCTAACGACTAGCAAAGTAATCTCGTTACAAAATGCGGCTTGCTCGATGCAATTGAAACTTCCTCACGTCTATTTTGCAGCCGATTCTTTCGGTGCCAATAATTCCAATGCCGCCGCGATCATCGTCGTCGTGGACGTGCGGATCGTTTCTTCGAAATCTGGGTAATACTGACTGCTGTGCAGCGATGGCGGTGGAACGTTCATCTTTTCGAAACGAGCAAGTCGCTCTTTCGAAACTGAACCGACACGGTACATCAAGATCGGAACGCCAGCCAATCCGTATTGGCTGAAGTCTTCGCCACCCATCGTCGGTTCATCGACCAAGACGTTTTCCGACCCTATCGCTGCAACCATGGTCTCTCGCAGTCTTTCGGTCAGCTCCGCATTGTTCATCAAGCTTGGCGTCCCTTCGCTAAAAGTAACCTCAGGCTCAGGCGCATCGTACGCTTGAGCAATCGCGTTGGCCTTACGACGGATCGCTGCCAAGACCTGCTCGCGAACTTTTTGAGTGTAGCTTCGGACGGTCAATTGCAAGCGGCAATCGTCGCCAATAATGTTATGCTTCGTACCGCCATGAATTGAACCGACCGTCACCACCGCTGGCTCTGACGGTTTCACTTCACGACTCACGATCGTTTGCAGCGAAATGACCAACTCGGAAGCTTGCACGATCGGATCGATCGTCGTATCAGGCGCCGATCCATGGCCGCCGCGGCCTTTGACCACAATGTCGACGCTATCAACGTTGGCAAACGCCGGGCCGCTGACCAAGCGAATCGTGCCGGTTGGAAATTGACCAGCGACATGCAACGCGACGGCAAAATCTGGCCTTAAAAATCTTTCGAAAAGCTTGTCGTCAAGCATCGCTTTGGCTCCCAAGCCACGTTCTTCGGCGGGCTGGCCGATAACCATCAAGCTGCCCTGCCATTGATCGCGATTGCGAGCCAAATATCTGGCGACCGCAACCATGTTGGTCATGTGAACATCGTGGCCGCATGCGTGCATCACACCAACCTTGCTGCTATCAGGCATTGTAAACGTAGCCGTCGATGCGAAAGGCAACAAAGTCTGCTCGGTCACTGGCAACGCGTCCAGGTCGGTTCGCAACATGAGGCTCGGACCATCGCCGTTTCGCAGCACGCCGACGACGCCGTGGCCGCCGACGTTCTGCGTGACCTCATAGCCCTCGGCTTTCAAAAGTTCAGCGAACTTCTGTGCAGTCGCTTGTTCTTCGAACGAGACTTCCGGATGTGTGTGAAACCAAGCGTACGTCTCAACCAGACTTGGCGCCTCAGCGTCCAAGAATTTCTCAGCCCGCGCTACGATCTCGGTCGGCGATTGAGCCAACGCGTTGACAGTCCCGAAAGTGAATGGCACTTAATAGAGCTGAATACCTATGAATTGCTTGGCTTATATTCGTTTCTGGGCCTGGTCATGAAGGTGTACGATTTTGGTCTTCGTTTGACCACTCTTGGTTCCATTCGATCCGGGCGATTGCCAACAACATGCTTCAGGCAGCAGTCGAGCATCAAGTTAGAAAGCCTCGAATGATGGTCAATGGAGCTAAGAATTGGCAGCATC
>JBGSKY010000126.1:0-4066 GCA_041740995.1 Pirellulaceae bacterium | reverse complement strand
AAATGGACCAAGCTGACTGGCCAGAAGTTGCTCGAGCGTTACGGCATGACCGAAATTGGAATGGCGCTCTCCAATCCCTACAACGGCGAACGACGTCCCGGCGCAGTTGGTCAACCATTACCCGGAGTTGAGATAAGGTTGCAGAGCGATACTGGTGAATCGATTATCGCGGACGGTGTTTCGGGAGAGATTCAAGTGCGCGGCCCCAACGTCTTTCAGAAATATTGGAACAAGCCCGAAGCAACGAACGATTCTTTTATTGATGGATGGTATCGAACCGGTGACATCGCGGTCATCGAAGGTGGCTACTTTCGTATCATGGGTCGCAGCAGTGTCGATATCATAAAGAGCGGTGGTTATAAACTGTCAGCTCTGGAAATCGAAGCGTCTTTGCTTGACCATCCGGCAATCTCGCAATGTGCAGTCGTCGGCCTACCGGACGAAACATGGGGCGAAGCGGTTGCGGCTGCCGTTGTCTTGACGCCGAACCAGTCGGTTGAATTGGACTCACTTCGCTCGTGGTGCAAAGATCGCATCTCGCCCTACAAGATTCCGCGGACGCTGATCATCGTCGATGAACTTCCCCGAAACGCGATGGGCAAAGTCACTAAGCCAGCGGTTAGCGAATTGTTCAAAGGCGCAGTTTTACAATAGAGAAAGAGTATTACATGTTTATCATACGACTTCTTGTTGTTGCGTTGCTTATATGTGCACTGAGAACACAATCGCTCGCGCAAACTGCGAACGAAACAAGCGACTCTACATACAGATGGGAAAAAGATATTGCTTATCGCGATAGCGAAGACTTGACCGAGTACATGCGTGAGCGATGCCGGCTAGACGTCTACTATCCGCTGAACTCGAAGAACTTCTCGACGGTGGTTTGGTTTCACGGCGGTGGATTGACGAAGGGCGAAAAGGAAGTCCCCAAGGGATTGCAGGAAAAGGGAATCGCTGTGGTTGCGGTGAACTATCGTTTAAGTCCAATGGTGAAATCGCCTGCTTACATCGAAGATGCGGCGGCAGCCGTTGCTTGGTCATTCAAGAACATTCAGCGATATGGCGGAAATCCTGAGCGTGTGTTCGTGAGTGGTCATTCTGCTGGCGGCTATCTGACCAGCATGATTGGACTCGACAAACGCTGGCTCAAACCACATGGTATCGATGCGAACAACATTGCAGGACTAATACCGTATAGCGGGCAAGCCATAACGCATTTCACGATTCGCGAGGAAAGAGGAATCGACGAAAAGCAACCGGTCGTTGACGAACTCGCGCCGCTGTTTCATGTTCGCAAAGACGCTCCGCCATTGCTCCTAATCACCGGCGATCGTGATATGGAGCTACTTGGTCGATACGAGGAAAACGCCTATTTATGGCGAATGATGCAGGAAGTCGGTCACAACACAGAGCTGTTCGAGCTAGAGGGTTTCAATCACGGCGAAATGGCGGAATCGGCGCATCCGCTATTGCTAAAGTTTGTTCGATCGCCGCGTTGAAAATTCAAAAACTTTGCGGTTCGTCCGGTTGATGACCGAATCAGCGAGTGATCGAATGTGAAACCAATTTGACGAATGGACCTACAAAACAAACGAATCGTGATCGCGGGCGGCAGCGGCTTCTTGGGGCTTTCGATGGCCGAAGCGTTCTCTCGCGGCGGTGCGAACGTGACGATTCTTTCGCGGTCGATGCCGAAGGCTGCTGGTGCGTGGAAACATCTCGCTTGGGATGGGCGGACGTTGGGTGATTGGGCTGAAGCACTTGATAGTGCTGATGCGGTCGTGAATTTGGCGGGACGGACGGTGAACTGCATCAAAACGCCGGATCATTGTGATGAAATTTTGCGGTCGCGAGTTGAGTCGACTCGAGTACTTGGCGAAGCGATGCGTTTCGTGACTTCGCCTCCATCGGTTTGGGTGCAGATGAGTACGGCTCATATTTATGGCGATCCACCGTCCGCCGTTTGCACCGAAGACTCAGCCGAGGGAATCGGGTTAGCGCCCACGGTCGCGCGTGTTTGGGAAGCCGCTTTCGCTGAAAACAAATTGGCAAATCAACGAGGCGTCATCATGCGGACCAGTTTTGTGGTTGGTCGCGATCGAGGCGCGGGCGGTGGAGCACTTGGCACACTGGGATTGATCGCAAAGTTGGGACTTGGCGGCAAGGTGGCCAACGGCACTCAGGGCATGTCGTGGATTCACGAAGATGACATTAACAACATCTTCGCGCGAGCGATCACCGATGAAACGATGTCGGGTGCTTATATCGTTTCGTCACCCAACCCCAAGTCCCAAGCGGAGTTCATGCGGACACTTCGCAAAGTCATTGGAATGCCGCTCGGTTTGCCCGCAACTGAATGGATGGTCCGCATCGGTGCTCCGCTCTTCATGCGAACCGATCCTGAACTGGTGCTCTACGGTCGCTATGTGATTCCAAAGCGACTGATAGAAAAAGGTTTCGAGTTTCAGTTTGCCGAACTTGAACCAGCGTTGAGAGATTTGTATGAACGCAAGAACTGATAGAACCTGGCCGCTACCGAAGCAACCTTGGGTGATGCGGATGACTTGGTCTGATTTGTTGTTCGCGCACTGGCCGGTTCAACCGGATCAGGTTGCGTCATTGCTTCCTGCCGGTGTGACGTTGGACACTCGCGACGGCATGGCGTGGGTCGGGGTCGTACCGTTCTTGATGTCGAATATTGCCCCGCGTCTTTGTCCGCCGATCCCAGGCCTGAGTCGCTTCCTTGAATTGAACGTGCGGACCTACGTCACTGTTGGAGGCAAGCCCGGGGTATGGTTCTTTTCGCTTGATGCCGCAAGCCGCGTTGCTGTTCGAGTCGCGAGAGCCACTTTCAATCTCCCGTACATGGATGCAAAGATGGCAATGAGCCGAGACGAACACGGCGCGATCAAATACGAAAGCAAGCGAACACATCGCGGTGAACCGCCTGCCGACTACGACGCGAGTTACTCAGTCGCCGGAGATTATTTTGAGGTAAACCCTGGTTCTCTCGAACATTGGCTCACAGCTCGCTATTGCCTTTACAGCGTCAACCGCAGCGGCAGAATCTTTCGCGGGGAAATTGACCATCCGCCTTGGTCACTAGCGCCGGCCGCTTACAATGAGCGAAACAATACAATGGGAAATCAGATCGGTGTGGAGTTTACCGGTAAGCCGCATGTGTTGTTCGCCAAACCCGTCGACGTGAAAGCTTGGATTGTGACAAACTGCGACCATGAATAACCGCTTCCCCACGATTGCCATCTTCATCACTGCGGCAAGCTTTGCGGGGTTTGCAATTTGGCTGGGAGTCAATCCAAACGCGTTACTTGAAGCGTTCGGGATTGACAATCGCACGCCACAGATGTCGACAGAGATCCGTGCGTTCTATGGTGGCATCGAAATGGCGATCGCCGTCGCGATGATTGTGTTGTGGCGACGCGGTGATCTTTTCGCGGCGCTGCTGATCGGCGGTTTGCCTCTAGCCGGATCGGCGACCGGGCGGTTCATTGGATTGATCGCTGATGGTTTTTCAACGACGCACCTCGGATTCGCTGCTTTGGAGATCGTCGGTGCAGCGTTTTGCTTGGCCGGGTGCGTGATCCTGTCGCGGGAAAAGAAGGATGAATGAACGGAGTCTTGAACTGGATGGATTTTGCCTGTTGCGCCGCGCTGTGTCGATTGAAACCGTCGAACGATTGCTGCATGTTTGTCGCGATGCGTTTGAAGGTGATTCCGATGGCGTGCGGGCGAGGTCCAGTCGCGGGCATGTTTACGCGGCAAGGAATCTTGTCGAAACGATCCCGGAGGTTTCGACTGTTTGGAAAAGTGACCGACTGCTGTCGTTCCTGAGCGAAAAACTCGGTGACGATCTTGGTTTGGTGCGAGCGTTGTTCTTTGACAAACCGCCCGATCGGACTTGGGCGTTGGCGTGGCACAAAGACACGTCGGTCGCCGTCAAGGACAACTCGATCATGTCGCCTTCGTTTTCTCGTCCAACAACGAAAGCTGGTGTGCCTCACATGATCGCTTGTGACGATGTGTTGAAGCAAATGTTGACGCTGCG
>JBGSKY010000125.1:0-2683 GCA_041740995.1 Pirellulaceae bacterium | reverse complement strand
GAAGGATAAGAGCGCTACTGAAGCCACTGTCCATTGAATCTTGTTCACGACATGCTCCTGCGGAAGATGGGGATCCGTCCCTAGCTTCATGTTTCGTCGGGAGATGACTTCGTTCTAGCTCGAAAATGCCCGCGAAGGAGCTGATTGAAAATGGGACCACCCGACGACCCGCGCGATTGGTTCATTGGGTACAAGCCGTCGGAAGCGAACAACCGGTACAGATTGCCAGCGTCTCAGCACGGTTGTTCCGTTCACCATGATCAATGTCAAATTGAACACTACGAGTCAAGTATCCGGAGAAATTGTCAAAAATCCTAATGGTGGCACAAATCCTCCCTACGGATTGTTCATCGGTTGTTCATTAACCGGTGCAAGAGAATTCAGCGGATCTGTCCTGCTAATAAGTTTGTCTTGACTAGGATGCAGCATCGAGAAAAGCGGCAAACGCGTGCTATACTGCCCGGCCAGCAAGGTTGCTTGACTCAAAATTTGCTCAATACCCGCAAGCGGCGGTGGTTGAGCGAAAAAGCCGCACTAGTTCCCACATTAAGAGTCATCCGGATATGCCCATGCTACCCGTCGGCGTTATTTCTGCTGACGCGATCGAAACCATCGATTCCGCTTCCAGATCCAAGTCAAATCAATTTCCCGGCACGTGGCAGGAATCGTTAGACGCTCAACCGGCTCAACCGACTCAACCGGCTCAACGAATTCAACGTCCTAAGGCACTGGTGGCTGGCCCGAGCGGTACGGTTCGCTTTTTCTTGACCGCCGGTTCGCTGTTGCTGGTCGACGCGATCGTGATTGTGTCATGTCTGGTTTCGACTGCACTCGCGATGACGTTTGTGTTTGGTCTCAATACGAACCTCAGCATGATCTTTCAATCAGTAGGCGTTTTAGCGTGCTACTTCGCAATCGGTTCATTAATGGGACTCTTTCCGGGAACGGCCGTGAGTCCCGTTTTGGAACTTCGTCAATTGGTTCGTTCTTGCCTGATTTCCTGCGCGTTGGTGCTGGTCTTAAACCAAATTTTCGCGACGCTTAGTTTTTCCGAATTGGTCATCGGGACTGTCGGTGGCATCTTCACTGCAATTTGTCTACCGTTTGCGAGAACGTTCAGCCGTTATCAATTGGCCAAATTCTATTGGTGGGGCGAGCGAGCGATCATCATCGGTGCTGGTCCTCAGGGACGAGCGATTTATGATTTCCACAAACGCGCCCCACAACGTGGATTACGTCCGATTGGTCTGGTCGATTTTCCCCAATCTCCGATGGAAGTCACCTTCAATTCCGGTGATCCGTCATTGCCGTATCTTGGCTCGGTTGAACGTATCTCGCGTTTAGCTCATCGCTATCGAATCCGCTGGGGTATCGTCGCTCCGGCAGGATGCGACACGCTAAGCATGAACGAAGTGATGAAGTTCAGCGCGGACTTGAAAAACTTGCTCGTCCTACCGTCGCCCTACCTGCTTCCGAGTCTTTGGTCGAGTTCGCGTGAATGCGCCGGAGTTCTTGGTGTTCACGTTAGCGATCACTTGCGAAGCCCGTTCGCTCAGGCACTCAAGAAATCCATCGACTGGTTCGTAGCGTTATTCGCATTGATCCTATTGGCACCGCTGATTTGCGTGTTCGTGTTCATGATCAAGCGGAAAAGTGCCGGGCCGGCCTTTTACGGTCACGAACGTATCGGTCGCGGAGGCAAAAAGTTTAAGGCTTGGAAACTCCGCACGATGGTTGCCAACGCCGATCAAGTGCTCGAGCAACACTTGGAGGCCGATCCCGTCATGCGGATGCAATGGATCGAAGATCAAAAACTCAAGAACGATCCTCGCATCATTCCCAAAATCGGCAACTTCCTGCGTAAGACCAGCCTGGATGAATTGCCACAGCTTTTCAATGTATTGAAAGGCGAAATGAGCATCGTGGGTCCGCGTCCAATCGTGACCAGCGAGATCAGTCGTTACGGTGATATGTACCCGCTTTACTTACGCGTTGTACCCGGCATCACTGGTCTATGGCAGGTCAGCGGTCGCAACGACACCAGCTATGAACAACGCGTGCGACTGGACAGCTACTACGTTTGCAACTGGTCCGTCTGGCTCGACGCCTACATCGTCGTCCGTACCTTCCGCACGTTACTGCTTCGCGAAGGCGCTTACTGAGCTTTGATAGGCAGCGCGGTCGTCGGGCAGCGAAATGAGAGAGAGTCGACGGATTTAGTGAGCGGCGAGCCGCTAGCCGCCGTTACGCGTCTTCAAAGGTAAACGCTCCGCTGAAGAACCCGCGACCGGAATGCCCAGTTCGCACGCGAAGCGATTGCCAATCTTGACGATGTCAAATTCGGATTCGGCATAACGCCTCGCTCGCTCGCCCATTGCACTTCGACGGTCGTCGTCGGCCACAAGCTCCATCGCCAGATCAACAAACGGCTGCGAATCGGTGGCTGGAGTGTTCAAGCCAACATCGACGTCGCGAATCAATCTCGCCGCAAGGTTGCCTTCCGGAATCGCAGTTAGCAAAGCGCGTCCCGCACAAAGGTATGTCAAGATTTTTGATGGCACGCAGAACACGCCCGCATCAGGTTCCAGGATCGCCAGCAATACGTCAGCGGATCCGAGCACCATCGGCAACTGCGAAAATGGTTGAAACGGCAGCACGGTAAGACTGGACAGCCTCTTGCTTT
>JBGSKY010000124.1:0-18780 GCA_041740995.1 Pirellulaceae bacterium | reverse complement strand
AATTTATATCAATCAACCAATGAAAACGTCGATTTGCTTGTGAAGGCCTGGACAGTGAATGAAAAACAATCGCTGACATGGGAGGCCGACCTTGCTTTGGGTCGCAATCAGTTTCGTTTAGAGGTCGCGAACCTCAACGCCACACCGGAAACGCAAGAAATTGAAACGCGGAAGTTACTCGCGGCGGTCGAACGAATTCCGCTGGATGAAACGCGACCAACGATCGTCTTGGAATCAATGGCATCCAAAACTAGCAGCGAGATTTTGGCTAATCAAAACGAACTCAATGATGCCGAAGAGTTGATCGTCACCGAAGAAAAACTTCAATTCAAAGTTGCATTCACCGCTACTGAGCCATTGCAATCGTTGTCAGTCAACGAAGAAACACCGTTCGAATTCGCAGCCGCGACTGACACCAAATTTCAGCTAGAAAAAGAGATCAATCTAACACCAGGAACAAACATACTCAAAATTGTTGCGACGACGATTGCCGGTGCTACAACGCAACGATCACTCCGGATTTTTTATCGCGTTACGATACCAATTTCCGAGTTAACGCTGCCGATCAACGGACAGCAGTTCGAAGATCTTCTCGAATTGCCGCAAACTGAAATGGTTTATCGATTCGACGAACAGATGGATCGTTATCCATTCACCGCTTTTGTAACGCGCAATGGAATACGCTTGGACGATCTACCCGACATTGACCAACAAAGCCGGTCAATTCTGATGAGCGTGCCGTTGCAGTTGGGCGACAATTCAATAGTACTGCACTTGGAAAATGATACGGGCAGCCAACAGCAAACCTTGCCAATTGTCGTCGGCTATCGACCGCGTGCAATGATTGACGAAGTCATCGTTCCGAATGAAACCCAACAGCTTGCATTTCCGATTACGATTCTCGGTCGCTGTGCCACAAATATAGAAAAGATTTTTGTCGATCAACGCGAAATTCCTGTCGATCAGTGGACGGTTGAACAAACCGGCCAGAAATTTACCGCAAGGTTGTTCGAGGTTTCTGTGCAAGCAGACCGATCAAAGTTGCCGATTGCAATTTATGCAAGAGGTGCAAACGGCCCGAGTTTTACCTCGTTCCAAATGCCTTTGTTTAAGAATCCGGCTAGACCGCCACGGGTTGCGTTCCTTAGTCCCTCGGACAACTCGCCAGCATCCAACGAGTTTGTCAGCGTGGATCTCGCGGTATCTGGAGATTCGCCGCTCAAACGGGTCGAGTTGTGGCATGATGGGCGACGACTGCAAATTGCAAGTCTTGCAATCACTGATGCGAAGACTTCACGCATCAGGGCCACACCGGAAATTGAGCTCCGACCCGGCATAAACAGTTTGCAATTGGTGGCTGAAAATGCTGATGGGCTATCAACAACGGAACTGAATATTTCTTACGTTCCAAATCCAGTGGTCGTATCTATCGAAGGCTTCGTGGAATCAGCGTTGCCCAATAAGTTCGTTCAGACCATCCGCGACGACGGACGTTTTACCTTTGAACAAGCAGCACTGAGCTCCGTCGTACAGCTCGCCGGTTACGTGCAATGGAATCAACGACTGGCGACAACTGATGCTGCTAGGCTATTGCAATTGTCACTCAACGGATTTCAGCAGCAAGTCAAACTAGGAAAAATTGATGATCGCAATCGGCAATCGTTCAAAGTGGAACTTCGACTTTGGAAGCAAGACAATCTGATTTCGCTAAGCTTACCAGATATCGCAGAAGCAATATCAGGCAAACGCGATTACAGGCTGCAATGTGACTCACCCGAGGTTCACCGACAACGCTTGCACCTCGCGATCATCGGCGTTGGCGTGAAGCCGTCGGACGAGCAACAACTTATTCAAGAGGCGATCAACTCCTTTGGTGGCTCGGGCTTGCGTCAGGTGGGTAAGCAGTTCAGCTTTCAGGCGCCCGCTTTCATCCAATGCTTGGGATATGGACCGTACACTGGATCGGTGATTCCACGCGAAAAAATCTGGCCGCTTTTAGAAATCATCCAAGGCAATATTCGCCAATATCAGGGCAAAGATCCGGCAACTGACGTTGTCATGGTTTACTATCGCGGCGGTGAACAAATTCGCCGCGATGGGCAGTTCTTTCTGACAACACGTCAGGCTGCCGATGTGGAACTAGCCGACGTACTTCGCAGCAAGTTGCTGCTCGAAAAACTCGCGATCAGCAGTTCACGGTTGACGGACATCATCGCTCGTTCACAAGGTGCTCATGTTCTGCTTCTCGACGTTGCTCGCGAACCGCAATTGGCTGGCGAAAAGGCCCTTGCTATCAATCGTGATCCGGCAGATTTATATTTCGCGCCGACCGCCGCTTTGCTGCGATTCGCGTGGCTTCCAGGTAGCGAGGTACCCGGTGACGCAACGCTGATCTCTGCATTACAAAATGCTGTTCCAAAAGGTCGGCGTTTGCAACAAGTCGAAAACGAGCTAAAGCAGGAGTTTACGACTCTGAAAGGGCGCTATCGAGAATCGATGAGCTACGAGTATCAATTGCCTGATGCGCTTAACGAACTCGTACTCGCAGGAACGATCGATTCTAAGCCATAGCGAAAATAAGCCGGCTCCTACCGCCACCAGAAACACGCTGATGGGGTAGGTCTTGCACTAAGCATCCTCAGGGATGCTACTTCATTAGTACAGATAGCGATACTCGACTCGGAATATGTCCTTGTACCAAACGTCTCCGGTAACAGCCCGACCGTAGCTGGCCGCGATGCTTTGAGCACCTACTGTGTAACGTGCTCCCATTTTGACGTTAACAATCGTGTCACCCGCGGCGTCTTTTACGAACGGCAAAGCATCAGTTTGATTGCTGTTCAAGAACGCATCGCCGTCAAAAGCAAGCCCATCAGTCAACGTCCAGCCGACAGTCTCAAAGACGCCCGTCAACCGACGCCGTTGCTTGCACGTATCGCCAACCCAAATATCGTAACCAGCCCCCAAGCCGTAGCGTAAAATTGGCCCAGCGAAATTGCCAAGTCCAGCAACTTGAGTATCGGAAATCGGAATCCATACGCCAAACTCACCCATCAACGACAGACGATCGGTTCGCTGTTGAAAGAACAATAGCGTTGGCTCAAGACTTACGTGTCCCGTTCCAAGTCCGCGATCTGTATCACCGGTTGGAATGTAAATTTTGAATTGGCCAGTCAAGTAGTTGTGACGATCCTTGTAGAGCGCTCGCTTAAAGCCAACTCGCATATCTCCAAATCCGGCAGTGTTGTCGTTAACTACTGGATTAATCAGTCGAATTGGCGTTTCGATAAACGCAGAAAAATTGCTGGTCAACTTCCGCTCGACATACGGCATAAACTCTTGATAGTCGACCGAACGCTCAATTAATACTGGTCCAGGTGCGCCGCCGCCAAAGCAACCGCATTGCCCGTAGAAAAATTCGCCTCGGTCAGGCAGTGGATTATCGTAGGCGCTGTCAAATCGCAACCGGACTTGATTGCCAACAATCGCGTTGTCAATGTAGGAGCTTGGTGAAAGCCCGACGAACATATCGCCGGAAGAGCTGGTTCCGCTAAAGGACAATCCCCGCAAGTTACCACCGGCGTTCGACGGCGTGCTGCTGCCGAAATTGTTGGGACCACTTGAGCTTGGCTGCGACTGAAAAACGCTATCAGACGGCGAGCTCGCAGAGGTTTGTGGCAAGTAATCCGAGGGAAAGTCTGAGCTAGAATCAGAGTATGCTGGTGTCGGTGCCGGTTGACTTGGATTGTATGTTGGGGCGTTCGGTATGACGTACCCATCACACGAATCGCAAGACGACTTTAGAGGACCGCCCAGCAAGTTAGGTGTTATTGCTAGGGTCGATGCAAGCGAGCATGATATCGCTAGCTTTTTAATTGAGTATTTCATCTCTGTCCGTCCTTAAACACGCGCCCTTTTGTGTAAGGTCGCATCCATCGACCTTTCGCTATCTTTATTTGTATCGAGTGGCGATTGAAAAAAGTTGATTCTGAAATCGGTGCCCATCCCAATTACTGCAATCAATTTATTTTTACACTCGAAAATTTTTGATTAAAGATGCGATGCAGAGTCGCAACATAGCCACGCTTTGGCTAGCAAATGCAAATTCAATGTGCGGTAGATGCTCGAGAACACTTTGCTTTTTTGTTAGGGACTCGGACTGCTATTATTGAATGATGATTTTTCCAACCCCACCGATTTGTGTTAGCGAGCAATGCTGAAAGCTAGTGCTTGAACCACGTTTAAAGCGTGGGTAACTCGTAGCCGAAGTCCCCCAGACTTCGGGGCCTTTTCGTTAGGCAATCCGATCTCTGGCTAGATCGGCTACCCTGAGATTGAATGTAGTTGAAGCATTTGCAACTTCCGCAGCTCGACTTTAGTTTCAGGCAATGGTGGGTAAACGTAGACCAGGACCTGTCATGGCACGTTTTTGTGAGCCAGTACTGGTCCTGGCTTATGCGAGGATCGATCTGCGAGTGAAGAACGATAAGAGCCTATCCGAAAAGGGGTCTGATCTTCTCTGTTCCTCCAAAGTGTCAGACACTTTTTCGGATAGGTTCTAAGTTTCTCGCCTTGATCAGATCGCACAAATTCAAGAACAAGATTCCATTGGTCGGTTCGAACGATTGATCTATGCTTGTGACAATTGTTTTAGCTATGAACTGAAACTCAAGCAGTTGCGGAAAATGCCTATTTCCGCAACTCATCCAATTTGATGTAATTCAACAAGAGCGAGGCGCGGCAGGGATGTCACCTCAATTTAAACGCGTAGCTTTGGTTTGCTTCGCCATCACACTTACCGGATTGCTCGTATTGTCAGCCATCGCGGTGGCACAACGCGACGCGCGAAACGTCTCCGATGTCGATATTGTTCGCGAGCCTTCGTATGCTCAACAAGCAATTGAGCCAATGGCCATGCCGAGTACAAGCGCAAGCGATCGCGCGACTCAACCGACTCGATCAATAGGATTTCCTGAGACCGGATTGACTTTGGCTCCATCTATTAGAGATTTCAAGATTCCACCAATCGAAGGTCATGCCTCTGTCGCCCCGGTGAGAGCTGAAAGCAAAACCGCGATATTACCGATTGCGATGCAGTCCAATCCGCTTCGTAATCTAGAACAATTCGACACTCAGCCACTCGAAGAGTCTGACTCATTCGAAGAAGCAACAGCTAGTATTTCTGTCCGAGCAACCGCTCGCAGCACGCTTGAGACCGGTGCGGCAGTAAGCCAAGCGGCTTGGCAAACCGAGCCCGTCGATTCTGATTTCGAGTCGGAGTCTGATGTCATACCAGTCGTCGGCTATGGCTTGCCGACACAAACGCCCAGCGGAAACAACCAAGCTGCGTCAGCCAGTCAGCCACCCAACCTGCCGACGAGTGATCATGCCTTGATGGTGCCACCGCTTCCAGTTTTTGGAAACGCGTCGACAAATTTACCCAGTTTGTCAGCGCCAACTAGAACGGTCTCGACGGCCACTCAAAGCTCCACGACTAACGCAACGACCAGTAGC
This sequence comes from Pirellulaceae bacterium, assembly GCA_041740995.1. Lineage (GTDB taxonomy): Bacteria > Planctomycetota > Planctomycetia > Pirellulales > Pirellulaceae > JBGSKY01. Next base: position 13,266 of record JBGSKY010000124.1, on the reverse strand, counting down.
ACTCTGCCACCGGCGCTGCCTGCCACCGGCGGCTTCAACGCGACACAACCCAAGGTCCCGTCACAATTAGCAGCGGATGTTGGACCAAATTTCGCTTCAGCGGGGCTTCCAAGCTTACCCAATTTCCCGGCTACCGACGCCCCATCAAGTTCGTCGAGCAACCCATTAACGCCACCGCAATCCGATTTTACTGACAGCCGAAATTTGCCACCACCGCCCGCACTTTCGCGAGCAACTTTACCAGCAATGCCGAGATCGCAAACGTCGCAATTAGTAAACGACTTTCCGGCATCGGAGTCCGCTGCAATGAGCAGTCGCATGCCGGACGCTCCGACATCGCCGACAGTTCCGTTTGCAAACCAGTCGTCGGCAAACCAACCGCCGCGTGACATCGGTATTGCGAATCGACCGCAGGTCGTTTCAAGCGATCGGGCAATCGCAGCGAATTTAACCAGCGTTCGGCCTGGTGAGCGTGCACTCGATGGAACGCAAGTTCCGAGCTTACAGATTCAGAAACTCGCGCCGCAAGAAATTCAAGTTGGGCATCCAGCTACTTTTACGATTTTGGTCAAGAATGTCGGAACGATTGCGGCAACCTCTGTTTCTGTGCAGGACGCATTGCCCGATGGGACCAAATTGATTGCCACCAACCCGCCAGCGGAGGTCTTGGCAAACAATCGTTTACTGTGGTCACTTGGCGATCTGCCTGCGGGTGGTCAACAAGTCCTAACTTTGGAATTAGTTCCCGAGATTGAAGGCGAAATCGGCTCAGTTGCAACCGTACACTTCGCCGCTCAAGCAAGTGTGCGAACGGTGAGCACGCAACCCAAGCTGACAATAAACCAACGCATCGATCCAAGTGTCCTCATCGGTGAAACTGCGAAACTACGGGTGACCGTGACAAATGAGGGAAGTGGCGTCGCTTACGATGTTTCGCTTGAGGAAGACATTCCTGTAGGTTTTCGTCATCAGCATGGCGAACATCTTGGCTTGCAGCTCAACGACCTTTCGCCAGGTCAATCGCGAACTGTCGATTTGGAGATGCAAGCGACCGATGCCGGACTACGTCAAAATACAATCCGGCTGCTCGCTTCGAACGCTGAACCAATCACTTCAACAGTCGATATCGAAGTCGTTTCGCCGAAACTCGCGTTGGGAATCGAGGGACCAAAGCTGCGTTATCTTGAGCGACAAGCAACCTACAAACTTTCCGTCAACAACAACGGCACAGCTACGGCGCGCAATGTCGAATTGATGGCGTATTTACCGCGCGGATTGCAATTTAATGCCGCTGGTAATCACGGCGAATATATCGCTTCTCAGCACGCGGTTGTCTGGTCGCTTGAAGAGCTATCTGCCAAGGCAACAGCTACGACAGATTTAGTTTTGATGCCGGTTGAAGAAGGTGATTTTGTCATTCGGCTGCAGAGTCGCGCCGATCGCGTCACATCAGAGCCTTTCGAAAAACAGGTACGCATCGAAGGACAAAGCGAGCTCTCTTTTACTGTCGAAGATGATAACGATCCGATCGAAGTTGATGGTGAAACGACATATGCCGTTCGGATCAGTAACATTGGAACACGCGGCGACAGCAACGTTCAAGTAGTCGCAGAATTGCCGCGCGGAGCTGTATTGCAAGCGGTTTCGGCACCGGTTGAGTACAAAGTTCAAGGCGACCAACTTGTTTTCGCACCGATTCCAAACTTGAAGTCCAAGGATCAACAATTGATTCGATTCTCAGTACGTTTGAACGGCGAAGGAACACAGATGTTGCGAGTGGCTGTAAAAAGCGACTTGCGTCCGGTCGCAGTGGTGAAAGAAGAGAGCACTCAAGTTTACAGTGACTTTTGATGAGTTGTTGGAACGAGAAAAGTATTGGCGTGCAAGGTTGTTGCAAACTGATGAATGATATCGCTTTGAAAATTTTCAAGCAGTCTCGACTGATGCACTCGATCGCGATCGTTGGGTTGCCTTTGATGTTATGCGGTTGCGCTGTGCCCTGGATGAAAAGTGATCCAGATAAAGAAGTCAACAAGCACAACAAAGAGCTCAGACAATTACTGGCCAGTGAGAAACGCCCCAAGTTGATCGGTGACGCCGCTGTGGTCAGCGGACTGGCGCCCCAACAATTCGAGGCCTTCGGCGTGATCAGCTCTTTGATGGGCACCGGTGGCGAAATCAAAAGTGGCCCACAAAGAGAATACGTTTTACGCGAAATGCGGGTCTTGCAAGCTGACAACCCGAATGCCATTCTTGCTTCTAATACAACCGCTGTTGTCAAAATCAAGGCAAACGTTCATGCTGGCTGCCAAGCCGGTGAACTAGTCGATTTGATCGTTGAGAAATCAACCGATTGTGATGCGAAAGATCTTCGCAATGGCTGGCTGATGCCAACTCGTCTTTTGGATCTCGTGTCAGCCGGCGGTTCTATTCGACAAAGTGATCTGAAGGCAAACGCAACCGGTCCACTAGTAACTTTTCCAGCTTCGCTTAACAGCACAAAGGAGCTTGATCGAAACCTGGCAATCGTGCTGGGCGGCGGTCGAGTGACGAATGATCAAGTCGCCTACTTGCGTCTAAACGATGCGGTCCGACATGTGAAAACCGCCAACGATGTCGCTGACGATATCAATGCGCGATTCGATTTGTATTTTAAAGGCGAATTGCGTGGCGTCGCCGAGGGAAAGACCGATCGGACCATCGAGCTGATGATACCTAGCAAATATCGTTTAGACATTGGGCATTACACCGACACTGTCTTGAGCATTGGTTTTCTCGAGAAGGACAGGCCGGAAATGAAAGCTGAACGATTGAAGTCAAGCGAAGCGTTGTTAAGCGATCCGATTACTGCTCGTCGCGCCGCGATGCAACTCGAAGCGATAGGTAAAGAATCGATCCCAATCCTTCGAAAAGCCCTCCAAAGCAGCGACAAAGAAATCCGATTTTACGCCGCGTATTCACTGGCCTATCTGGATGATGATCAAGCTGTGCCAACGCTAATCGATTTGGCACGAACTGAATCCGCTTTTCGTCCGATGGCGTTAATTGGATTGTCTGTTGTTGATAGAACAGCAGGCGAGGAAGGATTAAAATCGCTACTGTCCGAATCAGAACCCGAACTGTGTTACGGCGCGTTGCGAAGCCTGCGAAAACGTAAATCGCAGGCCTCGGTTGCTTCGGGACAAATGCTCTCTTCAATCGGGCGCGTCACGGAGATCATAAGCCCTAATCCAATGATCGCTGTCTCGTTGGAACTTGAGCCAGAGATTGCACTCTTTGGTGGATCAATCCCGCTGAGCATGCCAAATTATTACGAAGTGAATTCTCGGATGACCATGCGGGCTGAAAACGGAATGATCTTGCTTTCAAGTTTCAAACCCAATGAGCCCGACCAAAATGTCTATGCAGATCCGAACATCAAAAGCGTCCTCGAAGCGATGAGTAAGCTCCAAGCTAGCTACAGCGACGCGATCATATTCCTAGATGAAGCACAACGTCAAAAATGGATTACGGTTCCGGTTGCATTCAATCCGATTGCAAAGCCTGGACGAAAATTCAACCGTCTAACCGGAAGCTCCGAAACAGAAATTTCACTCGCGAAATCCGACTTGCTGCAGGACGAAGATACGAAGCCGATCTATCCTTGGTACAGCCTAAATCGCTACTGGACGAATTAGGCATTAATCCGATCACTGAATTCAAATCGGTTCGAGTCGGCTACCAATTCACAGCATAAAACGTTGCGATGCTGGACGCGGCCAGGACTAACTGCAGTGTCCAGCTCCGAAAGACGTACGGTCGGATTGATTTTTGCCAATCAGGTAAATCTAAATCGACTCTCGAAAGACAAACGACCGTCAGTGCGATTGCCACAGCAAATTGTGACACTATCGAAATCAAAAATATCGGTTGATTGTAATTCTTGATGTTGATCATGCCTTCATCGCAGCCAATCGCAGTACCAAATAACCACATTGCTACGGCTATCGGACCGGGAAACCAAATCAGAATCGCTACAAAAAGTCGCCCCAAAAACTGACTTTTACCTAGCCACCATGCCTGTAGAGAGACTCCAAATAGAACTGCTTGAGTAGGAAGAAAAGTTAAAATAATCGAAAGCGGTGAGTGCTCTCCAGCAAATTGGCGAGTCGCGATACCTAGAATCACGCTACATAAGTAGCCGCAGAAAAGCACACAAAACATCGTCAACGCGTGATTTCGCTTGATCATCGCTTGCTACTAAAGCTTTTCATCCCAAAAAGTATTTCTTTTGATTTTACTTATTCGACCGAAACCGTTCTAGAAGAATCTCAAGCGTTCCAACGACAACGGAGAAACAAGCAGGCCGCGAAGATGGTAGAAAGCGCGGTTGAAGAGTGTTCATGGACGAAGTCTGTTGTCACGATACTTGAATTGAACGTCAAGTCAGCGACGTTGGTATAGATCGACCAACTTCGCCAATCGCTCTGCGTTGCCACCTGAAGCGTAATCGGGCGGTAATCGCCAAGACCAATTGCCGCTGGAAGTCGATGGAGCATTCATTCTTGCCTCTGAACCAAGTGACAGAACGTCTTGCATCGGAAAGATCGCCGTGTTCGCAACCGATGCCATAGCCATTCGTAAAAAATCCCAGGCTGGATCATCTACGGTTCGGCCAAAATAATCTTCGATAATCGCTTTTGTAGTCGGACTGCACTTCTCAAACCAGCCTTTCGTCGTGTCGTTGTCGTGAGTCCCTGTATACACGACGCTTGTTTTTTCGTGATTGTGTGGGAGAAAAGTTCGACTGCCATCTTCAATTGAATCGAAAGCGAACTGCAACACTTTCATACCAGGGAAATCATGATCACGTCGCAGTTGGTCAACTGCCGGAGTAATCAATCCAAGATCTTCGGCCACTATTGGCAGATCGCCAAGCTGTCTTTTGATTTCACCAAACAACTCGTCACCTGGAGCTTTGACCCACGTCCCATTAATTGCTGTTGGCTCTTCTGCAGGAATTGACCAGCACGCTTCAAAACCACGGAAATGGTCGACGCGAATGATGTCGACTAAGGTTTGAGTCCCTTCAAATCGTCGGACCCACCAACTGAAACGATCGAATCGCATCTGCTCCCATGCATAAACTGGATTGCCCCATCGCTGTCCAGTCTCGCTAAAGTAATCCGGTGGCACACCTGCAACGAGCGCCGCCTGACATTCCTCGTCCAATTCAAATTGCTTCGGTGCCGCCCAAACATCCACGCTATCCAAAGCAACGAAAATTGGCAGATCGCCAATGATTCGAATTCCTCGGTCATTAGCATAATGTTTTAGCTCCAACCATTGCGAGAAGAAGTAGTACTGAAGCACTTTGCGAATCGCGATATCGTGAGCCAACTTTTCTTGCCAGTGCTGCATCGCTTCAGGTTCACGAAGTTTGATATCACGATCCCAGTATGTGTTCCACATTGCATCGTGTACATGTTCTTTAGCAGCCTTGCTTTCAAAGTATGATTTCAACGACATGAACAGCGCGAAATCATTCAGCCACGCAGCTTGTTGACGTGAAAAGTTTTCGAAGGCGTTTATTCGTGAAGTGCTACCCTCGCGCAGAAATCTTTCAGCTGCTTTATAGAGCAACGGAAATTTCCAGTTGATAACCGGACCATACATAACCGCGTCGTCGCGAAAATCGCTTGGCGGTTGAATCTCATGCCACTCAAGGTCGCCTTCTTCGGCCAACCGGTCGAGGCTGATCAGCATCGGATTTCCAGCGAAACTTGAAAACGATGCATATGGCGAATCGCCATAACCGGTCGGTCCAAGCGGCAAGACTTGCCAACGCATTTGTCCAGCAGCAATTAAATAGTCAACAAACTGAAAGGCTGCTGTTCCTAAATCGCCGATGCCGTATGGGCCTGGCAGACAAGTTGGATGCAATAAGATACCTGACGTTCGTCGTTGCAACATGGATTTATTACCGGATCAGTATCGACAAGAGTAGTCTCGAGCATCGCTGCCCAAAAACGCGACCGCTATAGTTTCCCGCTCGATTAAACAACGAAGATAACGCCCGCATTGACGTCTGGCGAGTGGCAAATAGCTCGCATATTTGCACAAATTTCGCAATGTTAGCTTGGGCTGACTTTACCAACGAATTAGCGTTAAACTTTATCAGCGATCTCGGCGTCACTGGCAACTTACGATCAGAGTCGACTTCACATTCGATTAATCCCACATGCCAAGTCATAGTTTCGGTAGAATTGGTTGCTTTGACACGCAACCAACAAGTGGCTTCCGATCTAAACTAATTAACCCAGCGGCGACGTCGCACCGTAATTGGTGACTTGGTCTTCGTAAACTTGCCCGTCGTGAATTGCTTCCAAAACCATCAGCCATACATGAATTGAAATTTATCATGCAACAAAACGCATTCACAAGCTTTTATAAAATCGCGATCTGCCTTACAAGCCTTGCAATCATTTCTTGCTCGTTAAGAGCTAATGAGACGGTCGCCGTATCTTCGTCGATCGTGATATACGGCGGGACTTCATCGGCTGTTGTTGCCGCCGTCAAAGCAAAACAACTTGGTCATGACGTCGTATTGGTTTCACCGGACAAACACTTGGGCGGCCTAACGAGCGGCGGCCTTGGCTGGACAGATACGGGCGATAAGAGCGTGATCGGTGGATTAGCGAGAGAATTTTATCACCGCGTCTGGCAACACTACGATTCAGAGAAAGCTTGGGTCTGGCAAACGAAAGAGTCGTATGGAAACAAAGGGCAGGGCAATGCTGCAATCGATGGAGTTCAAAGAACGATGTGGATTTTCGAACCACACGTGGCAGAAGCGATCTTTGACAATTGGGTTGCTGAGCTTGAAATTCCAGTTTATCGCGAAGCATATCTTAACCGTGAATCCGGAGTCAAACGGTCAGCCGAACGAATCACAAGCATCGAGACTCTCGACGGCAAAGTGTTCACTGGCGATATTTTCATCGACGCGACTTATGAAGGCGATCTGATGGCCGCCGCTGGCGTCGGATTCCATGTCGGTAGGGAATCCCAATCCCAGTACGGAGAGAAATGGAACGGCATACAAACTGGCGTTCTGCATCATGGGCATCACTTTGGAATGTTTAAACAAGGCATCAGCCCTTACCTTGTCCCCGGCGATCCCTCCAGTGGATTGTTACCTCGAATCAGTGATCAACCGCCTGGAGAATTTGGTTCAAGTGATCATCGCGTCCAAGCGTATTGTTATCGGATGTGCATGACTACTAACCCAAAAAACCGAATTGAATTTAAGAAGCCTGAAAATTATGACCCAAAGCAGTACGAACTGATGCGACGAGTTCTGAATGCAAATTGGAGAGAAGGTTTAGCAAAATTTGATCCAATTCCTAATCTAAAAACCGACACCAATAATCACGGTCCCTTTAGTTTTGACAATATCGGTATGAATTACGATTATCCTGAAGCTAGCTACGAACGCCGACAAGAGATTCTTCAAGAACACACAGAGTATCAAAAGGGGCTAATGTATTTTTTGTGCAACGATCCTGATTTGCCTGCTGATTGCCTCGAAGCAATGAGACCATGGGGTTTGGCGGCAGATGAATTTGTCGATAATGATAATTGGCCGCACCAAATCTATGTTCGTGAGGCACGACGAATGGTCGGTGAGTTCGTGATGACCGAACACGAAATTTTGGGTGATCGAGCGGTTGATCAACCAATTGGTATGGGCTCCTATACGATCGATTCGCACAACGTCCAACGTTACGTGACGCCAGAGGGAAAGGTCCAAAACGAAGGCGACATCGGCGTGAAGACTAATGGCCCATATCGCATTGCTTTAGGCTCGATCTTGCCGAAAAAACGCGAAGTTCAAAATCTAATCGTGCCGGTTTGCGTTTCAAGTTCGCACATCGCTTTCGGATCGATTCGGATGGAACCAGTGTTTATGATTTTGGGTGACTCTGCGGCAACGATTGCGTCTCTCGCAATCGAAAACAAGTCTGCGGTTCAAGATGTGCCTTACGAAACGATTCAGCCCGCACTTATTGAAGGAGGCCAAATTCTCAATCGTTTAAAATAGACTGGACACTAATCGCGGTTCAAAAAAACGGTTGGATCATCAGGCCAAGCGTGTTTTGAGTAACGACGCTTTAGCTCTTTTTTGACAATCGGATAACCATTGGCCCAGAAGCTAGCTAGATCATTAGTGATTTGTTGAGGACGCTGATTTGGTGCAAGCAAATGCATTTGTACGATCAAATGGCCATCGCAAATTCTTGGGTTGGATTTCATACCGAATGCATCTTGAATCTTAATAGCAATAAAGGGTTGCTCGTGGGTGTAATCGACAGATAGCTCTCGACCATTTGGCAGTGCAATGCGGCTCGGGGTCCAGCGCCGCACGAGTTCTGCTTGCTCGGCAGTTAAGCGTTCACGGATTTGTTGCGGCCAATTGGCGGACTGAATCTGCTGCAAACTGGTCACTGTGTGGCAAATGTTCTCCAAAACTTGCTTCATAAAATCGTCGTCAATCGCTGGAAAACCAGCTTCCGGCACTCTGCTAGCAAGCAACTTGAGCTTGCCAATTAGATTCCGCAAATCCAGATTATCTTTGGGAATGAAACGTTGCAGATCACGGCTTGCTTCCCGGAAAAGAATTTTCGACGCTGCGGATTTATCTGAAATCGGAACTGGGATTTCGTCGATGCACAAATCCAGCCAGTAGGTTCGGCGGCGAGCGTGGACTGCCGAATGTGTCGGTGAATAGAACAATTCATCGCGCACGTCGATATTTTCGCCCGATAGCCATTCGCGATCGATTGTCGATGCTTTTCTGACGGAGGCGTCAACCGTGCCTGCGTCAACGTCCAAGCATACAAAATAGTCGGCTTCGACGACGCCACTATCATTGGTAAGACGCACACCTTTTCCGCCAACCATTAAAGCTTTATCTTTTCCACGATCACGCCGTTTGGCAACACGATCGGGATAGGCCGCCAAAAACGCACGACGAAGATGTGCTCCCTCGGGATCGGATTGCTGGCTCGATGAAAAGTTTTTTTGAAATCGAAGCTGACTAGTTTCTTGTTCAATTTGGTCAGCGACTCTCAGAATAACCTGAAGCGAATTACGGTGAATTTCGCCGAACGCGTTATTGAATTGTCCAGTCACGTGATACTCACGAATGGCTGTGATCTGCTCCGAAATATCACACAGCCATCGGCGTTGAGTTGAAGTGTTCGAGTGGCGTGATGGGTCAGCCGCTTTTTTTAACTGACGCGAACCATGAGACTGAGAGCTCCGGCGCAGAAATGGATCACGTTCGGATATCAGGGCGGCGGCCAAGGCTGCATCTTTGAGAATGCCATGATCGGCCGCGGACAGTAACAATTGTCCCAGTCGGGGATGCAATGGAAGGCGGCTGATCATTTCACCTTGACGTGTAATTCCATTTTTATCGACCGCTTTTAATCGTTCTAACAGAAGCTTTGCGGCATCTACTGCTTCAACTCGCGGTTCGTCTAGCCAAGGCAGATCCGCAATTCGAGTTTCGTTTAACTGGTAGAGTTGCAACATTGCGCCTGAAAAATCAACACGATGAATTTCCGGTTCCAAGTAGGCTGAACGAGCGGCCTGGCTCGCTGGGCTCCAGAGTCGAATCGCTGTTCCAGCAGCAACTCGGCCAGCTCGACCGGCGCGTTGATCGGCTGATGCACGACTGATCGGTTCCAGCACCAAACGATCAAGGCCTGACGCAGGATCAAACCGGAGCACTCGTGCTTGGCCGCTATCGATTACAACGCGGACGCCTTCGATCGTCAGTGAGGTCTCGGCAATATTTGTAGACAAGATTATCCGTCGACGTACCGAGCGACATATCGCAGCAGCTTGCTCTTCCAGAGGCATGGCGCCGTATAGAGGCAAGATTTCAATTGCTGGGTCTATCGAAGTTGTGCCTAAGCGATTTAGGACCTGAAATATTTCGCCCTTGCCAGGTAGAAATACAAGAATGTCACCTTCTTGACGCTGACTGGCTTGGACAACTTCACGAGCAACTTCATCGGTCAGACGATCGCGAGGATTGATTGGATGATAAAGAACTTTAACCGGATACGTTCTTCCCTCTGTTTGATGAACTGCAGCTTTCGGAAAACGATCGATCAGTTCGTCCGTTGCAATAGTTGCGCTCATTACCACGATGCGGAGGTCTGGCCGCAGCGTCGCCTGCAAATGTCGACAGAGCATTAACAATAGATCGCTATCGAGCGAACGTTCATGAAACTCGTCGAAGATAACAACTTGCACGCCCGGCAGCGTTATGTCTTGAGAGAATCGCCGCCGCAGAATTCCTTCGGTAGCAACAAGCAGCTTGGTTTCATCACTATACTTGGTGTCGAAACGTATCGCATAGCCGACCTGATGACCAATGGACCAGTCGTTTTCGGCTGCAATTCGAGCAGCGACGCTCTGAACTGCAATTCTACGGGGTTGCAGAAGAAGAGTTCGACCTTGCTCAAGCTTGCAAGTCGCTAAATGCTTTACCAGATACGGAGCAATACGAGTCGTTTTACCGCTACCAGGAGGTGCTTGCACGATGCAAATGTTGTTATCACAAACCGACCTGAGCAGGTCTGGCAAGATTTCATCAACGGGCAACGGTTCGTTCATACGTAGACAAAGCAAATAGCCGTTCGACGATAGCACTGTGACCCGGACCGGTTAGCGAAACGCATTTTTAGGTCAAACATCGCTGTCCAAAATGCCCCGTCCAAACTCGCTTGAGTCATCAACGGCATCGGTTTTTGGTCGTTGCCCCTCTTTTTCAACTTCATCGAAATGCGGGCGTGACATTGGCTGCGTCGGTGTATCTAAACGCATCGAGTCCTTCAGCTTGGCTTCTGCAACGTCGCCATCGGCTTGTTCAAAAAGTTGGTCAGCATCCTCGCCAGAAAGCTGACGTGCGGCTTCCGAATATTCATCATCATAACGCGATTGATAGCCAGGCAGCTTTGCGCGCTCAAGTTCCAGCCGATATTCAGTTACAACGGCTTGCTGGATTACATCACGACAACCTTGATTGATCGGATGAGCAATGTCGGCATACAGTTTATTGGCATTGCCGTCAAATTCTCGCGAGCTGGCAGAAGCTCGAATCTTTGAGCCACATTGATTGCAAAAGTTGCTGCGAAGATGATTTTTGTAACCACACTTATGGCATCTTTCAGTCAGCTTTCTCGAGGGCATTGCTACGAATGGACCGTTTGTGCCCTCAATAATTTTGAGGTCTCGAACAACGAAGCTTGCATCAATCGTAATCGAACAAAATGCTCGTAGACGATCCTCGGATTCCTCCATCAACTTGATTCGAACTTCGGTTATCTCCATATCCGACCACTCCGATTTACCCTCGCGGGCGGTTCATCTAACGTTGAATGTTAATCTCAAAAACCTGCTGTTGGATCGACTTACTTGACCAAGCGTTTGCTGCGTAGACGGGTATTTCGAATCGACTCTTCAAACGCTGCAACACGCCAGAACATTCTTTCGTTTCACAAGGTATCACAATCGTCGAACCACTGCCGGACATAATGTGCGGACCAAGATCGTTTTGCATCAAAAGTTTTTTCGACAATTGGTCAACCTCTTCACAACGTCTTTTGGCCGATGCAAAAAGACGATTAAAAATTGCGGACTGAATCTCTGCAAAATTGTTTGCATTCAGGGCAGCGATCACAGCTTCTGCCGATTTAGCGTTCGGCTGTTTACCTACTTCCAAATTCAGCTCCTCAAAAACTTCTTTTGTGCTGCAACCTCCGTTTGGGAACAATAAAATCCAAGCGTTTGATGCATGGCTATCGAACGGTTTTACGTCCTGGCCACGTTCAGTGCACCGGGCAGACCAACCTCCATCGCAATAGCCCTCAAGAAAAAAATTAATATCAGACCCCAGCTCTGCGGCAATCTTCGCGGCAAGTTGGGCATCGTACTTTCCCGTCCAAAGCAACTGTGTTGCAACCAGCGTTGCTGCGGCGTCACTACTGCCTCCGCCCAGGCCTGCTTGAATTGGAATCCTCTTTTTAAGTACGATTCTCAACCCGCTTTGAAACGCCAATTCCTCTGATAGTCGCTGAACTGCTCTCCAAACGATGTTTTTTTCCGTAGGACCGTCTAGGTCTAAACCTTTATAGCTTTTTCGGCTACCAATCCAAGTCGAATCGGCGAAAACTTCGAGCAGCAAATCTTTCCCCGAACACGGCGTGAAGATCAGTTCATCACAAAGATCGCAAGCGATCATGACCGTATCTAGGTCGTGGTAGCCATCAGATCGCCGAGCGAGAACCTCGAGAAATGGATTGATTTTGCAAGGCGTTTGAACGACAAGCTGATCATTTTGAGCGATTAGATGCATTGCGTTTACAGCAAAAGCCTACGACCAACTCAAACCAATCCGGAAGAAAAAACTTTCGTCCCCAATCCGCGATCGAACTGCCGATCGCCAGATTCATTTGAGTAATCACAAACTCCCGGTTGACCAATTGGACCGGCAACGGGAGTTATTCTTATAGCTTGAGGAGCTTGCTTGATTGGCAGAGGAATTATTGAACGTCCAAAAGTTCAACTTCAAAAATCAAAGCCTCGTTTGGCCCGATCGCGCCTTGCGATCCAGCCTCTCGATAGGCGAGCTCTGGGGGGATAAACAGTCGCCATTTATCACCAACACGCATTCGCTGTAGAGCTTCGGTCCAACCGGGAATTACCTGATTAACTCGAAAACTCGCTGGTTCGCCTCGCTTTAAAGATGAATCGAATACTTCTCCGTTAACCAGCTTGCCTTCGTAGTGAACTTTGACCATCGAATTCTGCTTTGGTTGAGCTCCGTCGCCTTTCTTCAACTCCAGCAATTGCAAGCCGCTCGGGAGCGTTGTGACGCCGTCTTTCGACTTGTTTGCATCCAAAAAGGCCTTAGATTTCGCCAAGTTTTCTTCCGCTAGTTTTTGCGCACGAGCGACCATTTTCTTTTCCAACCCCTCACCAGCAGCTTGCAATTCCTGGGGACTCAATCGTGAGTCAAGATTTTTGATCGCATCCATGATTCCAAGGACCAAGTCATCGGCGGACAAATCTTCCGGTGCAAATCCGCCCTCGCGGAGCTGACTACCCAAGTTGAGGCCCACAACATAACTAGCCCCGTCCGCAGGTTTCGCTCCAGGAGCTTGGCCATTAGCGTCGTCCGACTTAATAAAGAGAGGCATAACAAACGCT
>JBGSKY010000123.1:0-9753 GCA_041740995.1 Pirellulaceae bacterium | reverse complement strand
CGTTTTTATGTATTGATGTCGCTGTTCTTGGTGCCCATCACGGTAATGATGCAACGAGACTTCGGAGCGATGCGCGAAGCTGAGGCGGAATGTGTTGCCACTGAATATGTTGAAGCGAATGACGACGAGGGCGCAGAAATCGCTTCGGGCTCCTACCAACGCTTCCGCTGGCTTTTCGCGGTCGTCCCGATCATCACGATGCTGCTTGTTGTGGTTGCCGCGCTTTATGTAACCGGCCTGCAGGCTATCACCGAACAAGCCGCCGGTGGAGTCGCGCCGACGATGACCGGTTTCGAGCGACTGCGTCAAATCATTGGTTCCGCAAATTCAAACGTGTCGCTTCAATACGGCGCGATGGTGGGTTTGGCCGTTGCGATCGGGTTACCGCTGTCGACGCGTACGATTTCGCTCGGACGTTTGACCGAAGGTGCAACCGCGGGTGTTCGAATCATTTTGCCTGCCGTTGCGGTTCTGTGGACCGCTTCGGCCCTTTCAAGAATGACATCCGATCGATCCGTGAACGGCGAAGTCGCATCACGTCCTTTTCAGTTTCAAGATCGTCGCTTGTATGCGGCCGACTACCTGACGGGGTTCCTTTCGGGCGGTCCAGGTGAAAAAACCAGTGGAGACCCACAACTGCTCTCGCTAGCACTCGCGCCCACGGTCACGTTTTTACTCGCGGCATTTGTCGCCTTCTGCACCGGAACGAGTTACGGCACGATGGGCATTCTATTGCCCATGGTCATTCCCTTAGTTTGCGGAATGCTGTCTCTCAAAGGCGATGTATCGCTCAATGATCCGGTCTTGTTAGCGACGATTGCGGGCGTCTTATCGGGCGCCGTGTTTGGTGATCATTGTTCGCCCATTTCAGATACCACAATACTGTCATCGCAGTCGTCAGGATGTGATCACATGACTCATGTTTTGACGCAGGCGCCTTACGCGGCACTGGCAGCCGCCGTCAGTGTCGTCATCGGAACCTTACCGATCGGCTTCGGCGTTTCGGTGTGGTATCTGTTACCGACGCAGTTGGTCGCGTTGATCGTTTGCACGCGAATTTTTGGACGCAAAGTTTCGACTGCATAATTTCACGTCTCTTGAGCATCTCGCGTGATCATTCATCTTGAAACGACCATCGAAACAAGTTTCTCGCATCGGCATATCGAGCGCGCGAGTCTGATGCCCCAAGGATGATCACGATTCGTTTTTTTTCGTCTCGTGATCCCGAAGCCACCAAACACGCGCCCGCGGCATTGGTCGTCCCCGTTTTGGCACCATCGTATCCTTCAATCTCCAGCAGTTGATTTGTGTTTTGCCAAATGACGTTTCGGCGATAGCCCTGCTGACTTTCAACGGTACACGCATACTGCCGAGTCGCGACCAGTTTCCGGTACAGACTGTCTTGAGCAGCCGCAAAAGCCAGCCGGCCAAGATCGGCGGCCGTGGTCAAATGATCTGGATTAGGAAGTCCGTGTGGATTAACGAAGTGGGTCGAATCCATGCCAAGAGTCTTGGCGGTTTGGTTCATGTAAGCGACGAATGCTTTCGCGGGACTATCTTCGTTCTCGGCAAGATCCTTTTGGAGCCGTTCGCCAAAATGCTCCGTGAAAGCGACGGCCGCGTCGTTGCCTGACGGAAGCATTAAGCCATACAGCAACTCCAAAACCGTCACTTGCTCTCCGGCGCGCAATGCACTTGACGATCCGATGGTCTTGTCGGCGGCTTGGCTAAAAGTGACCACTTCGTCAGCAACGGTCGGATCTTTCGCGATCAACTGCGTCACGATGTAAGCCGTCATGACTTTCGTGGTGCTTGCTGGCGGAAGTCGCTGGTCGGCATTGAAACTACTTAGTTCTTCCGCGGTCAGACCATCCGCAATGAACCATGCTTTACTCGTGACGATCGGTGGATCGGTAACTACGGATTCTGGTCGCTTCGCAACTTTTGCGGCTTCAGCATTGAACCGTTCTGGATCGTCGGTCGACTCGTCTTCTTCGATCAGCTGGCCGAGTTCTTTCCATGTAGCCTGGTCCAAGACACCTGTGGGTTCAATCTTTCGTTCTTGTTGAAATCGCACGACGGCGGATTCGGTCGATGGTCCAAAGTCACCATCAACGCCCAAGCCCGGAGATGGTTTTAAGCGATCGTTCAAGGTTCGCTGCAATGACTCCACCAACAAACCTGTCGAACCATTGCGCAATGTTTGAGAAACGTCTTCGGTGCCGAACCGCTGCGCGATGATTCGTCCGACCTTTGCGCACAAGATTTCCGCTTTGTTGTCATCCCCCCAGCTTTGATCTTCATTCTTGTTGGTCAGCACGCAAACAAACACGGGGCCGGTTGCGGTTTCGATGATGCCCGCATCGGTGCGGCAGTTGCCAATCGCGCCGGTCTTATGAGCCAACTTCATTCCTTCAGGAAGATAACGCGCCAATTTGCTGTTGTCGTTGCAAGCCCTCAGGTGGTCCATCATCAGCCCCGTGTTCGTTTCATCCGTCAACTCTTTTTCATGAAGCCGCATTAAGAGCGACACCATTTCATCAGCCGTGGTGCTGCCAATGCCAAACAACCGACTGCGTTCCGGAAAGATCGTCGTATCGCCGCGATAGACCTTCGAATGCATCTTTGTGTTCATCAACCCAAGTGATTCCATCAGCTCCGCCGTCTTTGGCAAACCGACTTGGTCGATCACCACATTGGTCGCTGTATTGTCCGATTCCCGGATCATCAATCGAATGTAATCACGCAGCGCAAGGGTTGCTCCGCTGGAGAAGTGGTCGGTCAGAATGCCTGAGCCTGGCACCTTATCATCATCCGTCAAGACGATCGCCTTGTTCAAATCAAGCTCTTCGCGACTGGCGGCATGATAAGCTGCGACCATCAAAGGCAACTTGATCAAGCTCGCCGTCGGCATCGGCTGGTCGCTGCGATAGTGAAACGACGCTTTTGATTCCAGATGTTCGATCGCAATGCCAACGTCACCAGCATGAGCGGCAATCAGGGGAAGAATCGCTTCCCGCAGTACGTCATCATCCGCCGCGGGTGGTTGTGAGTACGCAACACAAGCAAAAATGTTAAAAAGGCTGAACGTAAAAACGATGCGTAGCATGACTGCGGTTTCCTAGTAGGATGTCCAAGCGAAGAATACGTATCGTACTCGCCCTGATGTTGACGGAAACGCGGTTGCCATCACTTGCTGTCGAAGTTCCAAGCGAGTGGTTGGTTTGGTTACATCGTTTTTTGCACCCGTGGATTGATCCGCCCATAAGACATGCTTCATGACCAAGAATAATTTGCATCCAACGGTTTCATTTCCAATCGCAGCGGTCATTTGTCTTGTGGTGACGATTTTTCAGCAGCCGGCTTTTGCTGACACTGCAACCGGCCAGCGGGGTGTCATCGCGACCGTTCACCCGGCTGCGTCCGAAGCGGGCCGCAATGCGTTTGAACAAGGTGGCAATGCGATTGATGCGGCGATTGCCGCTGCGGTAACGCTGGGCGTTGTTGACGGCCATAATTCCGGTTTGGGCGGTGGCTGCTTAATACTGATTCGTCGCGTCGATGGAACTCTGCTCGCCATCGACGGACGTGAAACGGCACCGGAGTCAGCAACTCGCGACATGTATGTTCGAGACGGCGTCGCGGTTCCCACGTTAAGTCAAGATGGTGCGCTGGCGATTGGCGTTCCGGGCGCGCTAGCGGCCTATCAAAAGGCGATGAAGTCGGGTGCGAAGCTGACACTGAAACCACATTTACTTGCCGCCGCTGAGATCGCAGAGAACGGATTCAAGGTCGACAGCAACTTCGCAAGAAACATCAGGGAAAACAGAGACTTGATCGCAATGTTTCCCGAGGCTTCCCGAATTCTTCTGAAGCCCGACACGTCGGCCTATGTCGAAGGCGAGATCCTTCGAATGCCTGACCTCGCAAAGTCTTATCGTCGCATCGCTGAGGATGAAGACTGGTTTTACAAAGGCGATTATGCGGAGCAAGTGGAACGATGGATGCGGAGCAATGACGGGCAAATCACGGCGGAAGATTTTAGTAGCTACCAACCGATCCAGCGTGAACCCATTCTGACGTCGTATCGCGATTACCAGATCGTTGGTTTCCCGCCGCCCACGTCGGGCGGTGTTCAGGTCGCACAGATTTTGAACATCTTGGAAAACTTTGATCTTGCGGATTCTTTCAAGCATCGCCCGGCGGAAGCTTATCACGTCATCGCCGAAGCAATGAAACTATCCTTTGCAGATCGTACGCGATGGCTGGGGGACGCCGATTTCACGCCTGTTCCCCGCGGACTTATCAGCAAAGATTACGCGTCACAATTGGCGAAACGGATAAAGCGTCATGCGGTGTCTAGTGTTGATACCAATGGCACCCCACCGAACTGGACAACGGACGTCTTTCAAAAACATACCACTCATATCACGGCCGCGGATGCTGAAGGAAACTGGGTCGCGATCACGGCAACGATCAACACTTCGTTCGGATCGAAGATCATCATTCCGGGCACAGGGATCGTCCTGAACAATACGCTTGATGACTTTTCGGCGCAACCCGGTGTTCCGAATGCTTTTGGAATGATTGGCGGGGATGCCAATGCGGTCGAGGCCAAGAAGCGACCACTGTCGGCAATGAGCCCGACCATTGTGTTGAAGAACGGCGAACCGGTGTTCACCGTTGGCGCGGCCGGTGGCCCCAAGATCATCACTCAGGTAGTCATGGCTATCGTTCATCATCTTGATGGCAAGCTCTCTTTAGCCGACGCGATACGGCATCCGCGTTTGCATCACCAGTGGTTACCGAACAAGCTTTGCATTGAAAAGAGTTTTGACGCTGGCATCCGTAAAGAGTTGTCCGAACTCGGCCACGACATCGAGGAGCTCGAAACGGCAGCAATTGTCCAAGCCATCCAGCGCACAGACGACAATGACTTGATTGGCATCTCGGACCCACGTGTTCCCGGTAAAGCGATCGGTCTTTAGCCATGGCAGTTCGCCGCCATCATTTGTAACAAGTTTCTAATGAGTCCAGACGATGCCCATGAAAGCTATTAGTCTCTGCTTCCCAAGAGTGGTTTTGATATTTGTGGTGTTCGTTCTGCTTGTCGGACGGGCTCAGCCGACGTTTGCGCAGGCGACAGATGCGGACTGGCTTCTGGCAGGAGGAACATTATTCGACGGCTCGGGCGCCGAGGGTGTGGTTGCTGACATCGCGATCGCCGACGGGAAAATTGTGGCGATCGGTGAGTTCGAACACGGCGTCATTGGACAAGTCGTTGACTGCGAAGGGCTGGTGATCTGCCCCGGTTTCATCGATTTGCACAACCACAGCGACGACCCCATCGTGGATCCAGCGACTCGAGCCAGCACAAACTATTTGACGCAAGGGTGCACGACGGTTGTCACTGGCAATTGCGGCGCAGGGCGAGTCGACGTCGCAAAGTACTTTGAACAAATCGACTCTGCCGGCGCTGGAACCAACGTCATTCACTTGTTGCCGCACGGGTCGCTTCGCTCGCAAGTTTTCGGCGACGTGCGACGTGTGCCGACGGACGAGGAGCTAGCGCAAATGAAATCGCTGGCGGAGACAGCGATGCTCGAAGGCGCTTGGGGAATGTCAACCGGATTGATTTATACGCCCGGCACGTATGCAGACACCGATGAATTGGTCGAGATCGCTTCCGTCGTTAGTCGCCATGACGGGATCTACGCCAGCCACATTCGCAATGAAGGGACAGGCTTGATTGACGCGGTTCGCGAAGCGATCGAGATCGGTCGCCGCGCCGAGTTGCCTGTTCACGTTTCCCATATCAAAGCGTCAGGCATGGATGCCTGGGGTGGATTGCGAGTCGCCGCTTCGATCATTGAAGAGGCGAGAACCGAAGGACTGGCCGTGACCGCGGATCAGTACCCTTACATCGCCAGTTCCACCTCATTAGAAGCAATGGTGATTCCGACCTGGGCACGGGAAGGCGGCAGCCAATCGCTCATCGAAAGGTTTGACGACGAAGAAGTGGGCCGCAAATTGAGGGAAGAGATTAAGAAAGAGCAGACGTTGAAGAATCGAATTGTCATCGCCACGTTTCGCTCAAGGCAGGATTGGGTCGGTAAGGATCTCACCACGATCGCGGAGCTTGAAGGTCGCAAAGAAGTTGAAATCATCGAAGAGATTGTGCGTGCCGGCGGTGCCGCAGTAGTAAACTTCGGAATGAACGAAGAAGAAGTCCGCTTCGCGATGCAACTTCCCTGGGTGGCAACGGCATCGGATGGTGGCTCAAAAATCCCGACTGCCGATCGTCCGCATCCGCGCAGCTTCGGAACCTTCACTCGCAAACTGGGATATTACGCGATCCAAGAAAAGGTTGTGACGCTGGCGTCAGCGATCCGTAGTTGCAGCGGTTTGCCAGCGGATATTCTTCATTTGGATGATCGTGGATATCTTCGAGCCGGATACGTGGCGGACATCGCCGGCTTCGATCCAAGTCAACTGATGGATCTGGCGACGTTTGACTCTCCGTACCGCTACTCAACCGGAATGAAATATGTATTCGTCGCTGGCAAGCCCGCAGTTTTTGAAGGCACGCCAACGGGTGCACTTACGGGGAAGGCATTGCGACATAAATCGTCCGACGCAGGCAATGAATGAATGGTCAATCAACCAATGCACGGTCTCAAACGTTCGAAAGCGATAACGGTGTTGAACAATCTAAAAATCGTACCGGTTCTCTCGATCGCATCACTGCTCGGCTCCGGTGCCGCGGCTGATCCACCGGTCGATTCGGTGGTCAACCAAGTCATCGTTCACGCCAATTCGCAACTTAGCGGAGAAGGACCTTATCGTTTTGATAAGTCCGCGTATGAAGGCGATCTAACGGAACTTCCCATTGGCGTGTTCGATTCGGGCATCGGAGGACTGACCGTGCTCGAGGCCATCCTAACGCTCGACGCATTTGACAATGAAAACTTACTTCCTGGTCCAGACGGTCGTGCTGATTTCGAGAAAGAACGTTTCATCTATTTTGGCGATCAAGCCAACATGCCTTATGGGAATTATGCGTCCTATGGGAAGGAGGACTTTCTGCGAGAACTGATCCTCAAGGACACGCTTTTTCTGCTAGGAAAACGGAGTTGGGACTCTCCTACCGCCTCTGAACCACGATTCGATAAACCTCCCGTCAAAGCCATTGTGATCGCATGCAATACGGCAACCGCGTATGGTTTGGAAGATGTTCGTGACGCGATTCAAGCTTGGGGCATTCCCGTTTTCGTCGTTGGTGTCGTCGAATCAGGCGCGCGTGGCGTCAATGAGCTAATCACGGCAAATGATGACCCCAAGACCATTGCCGTCATGGCGACCGTCGGAACTTGCAACAGTCTGGCTTACCCGAAGGCGATCGGTCGCGCCACTGGCATCGCTGGCAAGAGAGTCCCAACGGTGATTCAACAAGGGTCGGCCGCCCTGGCGGGTGCTATCGAGGGCGACCCAGCGTTCACCAAAACCGAAAGTCAGTCGAGTGGCGACGCCGTTGTTGATTACGTGCGTGACGACGTAACGGCGCTAGTCGAAACCTATCGCCAAACGGGAAACACCAAGCCTATCCAAATGGTGGTTCTTGGCTGCACCCATTTTCCGCTCGTTCAAGATGAAATCGTGAACGCCTTCGAGCGAGTTCGCGAATCGGACCCTGATAACAACGGAAGCTTTCCCTATCGACGCCTCATTGCCGAAGAAGTTCAGCTGATCAACCCGGCGGAGTTGGTGGCGAAAGAGCTCTTTCGAAAACTTGCTGCCGAGCGTCTGCGGATTAAAGGTGATCAGCGATCCATTCTTGATGAACACGCGTTCTTTTTGTCGGTAGCATCACCAAACGTTGAACCACCCGCACGTACCCCTACCGGCGAGCTGACCGTTGCCTACAAGTATGGAAGGGAGACCGGAAATCTTCAGTTGGAAGATACCCGCGTCGTTCCCATGCGAGTGAACATGCTTCCCGCCACGGGCCGACAACTGATCCAGAATCGGCTGCCTGAAGTTTGGAAGCGGCTCATCGAATCTGAAGTGGAATAGCAACAAGAAGACGCATCATCCAATGCAACCCCGCGGAAGTATGCGCATGATGTTGTAAGGTTGATCCAAGCATCGCATGCCTTGGACGTTTGTGGAACTCGACCGTCGGCACAACGGAACAAGCATCTTAAGGCTTACGGTTGCTACGGGAGGTATCGACCTGTCGTGTGAAGCATCGGCCCGGACGAATCGTGCCCCGTGTAATGCAAGAAGCGTCGCGATCGATACCATGATTCCAAAGGGATCATTCAAGCTGGTTATTCAGTTGCGTTTGCCCTTCACATTCGGCAGCGACTCGGAGGTTGTTGTCGTGGCACCTTTTGTTTGTTGTTTTTAAAGGGTTTCGCCCAAAATCACGGCGCCTCATTGTGCTCAGGAGGCTACGCTAAGGACGGTTAAGGGCGTATACCTGGCACGTTGACTCATAAAAATTGGGGATTTGGCGTTCGCTTCTTGTTATCGTGCAGCGTTTGGACTATTTTCGATCGGTTTGGTTAGTACGTTCCGCATGTCTTTACGAATTTCGGAATACTTCTATCTCCCATGACGCGATAGCCAAAACAAGTTTTTACAATTTCGACGACCGAATGGAGAGCTTTGATGAACCGTTTTTTGGTAGGGTTGGTTTTGTCAGGGATGATCGCCAGTTTTGGATCCGTGTCGCGAGCAGAGGTCGTTCTGTACTCACAGAATTTTGAAGTTGATGATAGCGCTAATTGGACTACGAATACTGGCGCTACCGACGGCATTGCTGATTTCTTCTATGACTATTCCGCAATTGGAGTGCCGAGTGCTCCGGGCGGTGGCACGCGCGGACTGAAGTTAACTGCGAACAATTCTGCGGCCGTGTTTGGAGGCATCAACGCCTCGCCAACAGGGCAAAGTTTCAGCGGCAGTTACCGAGTCAACTTCAACATTTGGCAAAATTATGTTGGACCATTAGGGCCAGGTGGGAGTGGGACAACTCAGATGTCTACCTACGGGATTGGGAGCACTGGTAACACTAATTTCTTAGTGGGTTCTAATCCGGCAAGTGTCGTATTTGCACACACGCTTGATGGAGGCAGTGCAGCTGACTATCGCGCCTACAGCTCCGCGGCAATTGCAAGCTACGCGAGCGGGGATCCTGTTTATGCTGCCCCGTCGGGTGCCGTCAATAATAGTAACCTCTATTACAGCGGCTTTGCTCCACAAAGTGCTCCACTGGATCAGGTAGCACTCTTTCCGGGGCAAACGGGCTCCACAGACCCCGGTGAGACAGCCTTTACATGGCGTAGTGTGGTTATCGACGTGGTAAACGATACAGCTTTGGGTGTAAACACAGCGACTTGGTCGATCGATGGTTTAAGGATTGCGACCGTCAATTTGAGCACGGTCACCCTTGGCGGAGGAAACATATTGTTCGGACATCACGATACCAACACCGGTGTATCCACGGATCCGAACAGAAGTTTATTGAACGTGACACTGATCGACGACATCCGCGTTACCGCCGTACCTGAGCCGACGACGATGCTGCTGCTAGGAGTGGCCGCGTTAGGTGGTGTCTCCGTACGTTTGCGAAAACGATTCGCTCGCGTTTAATTTTCATACGAATCGGGTAAGGCCGGGCCTCGCGGCCCGTCCTCCCCACACCACCCGGCGTGCGGATCCGCACCGGGCGGTTCAACGGAGATGAGC
>JBGSKY010000122.1:0-1595 GCA_041740995.1 Pirellulaceae bacterium | reverse complement strand
TCGTGCATTGTCTGGGTGGTGAAGACCTGGTGACTTGCCAGCTACCGATGCAGGTCGAGGGTTTGCCGGCTGGCAATCAACGCTTTCACTTAATCAGCAAACACGCCGCGTTTCGAATCACAACATTTCAAGGTGAACTTTGTGAAACGCACGTATCGCAATTGCGACGGCTGATCGCACCCAGTCCATTAACTGCACTTGTTTGGGTCAACATCGGACGCGAACAAATCACGCTTCGTAGTCTGGGTAAGTCAAGTTTTGGACAAGAATATATCTTCTTGTCCTTAATTTTCTTGTCCAAAAGGAGGGTCAATTGTTCCAAAAACTTGCTGAAGCCTTTCTTCCGCTACGCAATCGCACGTTCGCGATGCTCTACGGGGCTCAGACCATTAGCCTGCTGGGTGATGCGTTTACGTGGGTCGGTTTGGCGCTGTTAGCTTATCAGATTGACAAACAACGCTCCGCAGCCATTCTCGCGACTGCACTGACGCTTCGTGTTACCGCATTCATCATCTTCTCACCCTTTGCCGGTGTGGTTGCCGACCGAATCGATCGAAAAACGATCCTCATCGTCACGCATCTGGTCCGCATGTCGATCGTTGGCTGCTTGCCATTCGTTTCCGAGGAATGGCAGATCTACGTGCTTGCATTTTTGCTCAATGTCTTCAATGCGTTTTTCACACCGACCTATCGCGCAGTGATTCCGCAAATCATCGACAAGAAGTACTATCGCGAAGCGGTCGGCCTATCGACGGCCACCTATCAACTACTGGGGATTTTGGGACCGGCATTGGCAGGTGTCATCGCCGTCTGGTTTGGGGCTAGAGAGATTTTTTGGATCGATGCAGCGACCTTTGCACCCCGGCCATATTGATTTTCGCTGTCCCCAAGCATGAGCTTCAAAAAGGCGTTTCTGAGGAGGCAAGGCAATCACGCCAGACATGGACGGACGTGCTGCAAGGAATTCGGCTTTTGTTCGGCAACAGTCTGTTGCGATTTGCACTTAGCATTGAGTTCGTTTCGGCGTTAGCGGGTGCGATGATCTTGGTCAATTCGATCAATCTGGTGAAGAACGGATTGCAATTGACTGACGCTCACTATGGTTGGGCGATGGCTGGCTTTGGCGTCGGAGCTGCGATCTCAGCATTTTTGGCGGGCATCTACGACCGCAGCGCGAGTCGAAGTGTATCGCTAATCACCGGAGTGATCTTGTTAGGCGTAAGCATCAGTTTTGCGAATTTTGTCCCCATTGCTGCGCTAGCCGTACTGTGGGTTTTTGCTGGCCTGGGTCAAAGTCTAGCTGAGATGCCCTCGGAGACTTTAATCGGCGAGAACATTGCGCCGGCCGAACAGGGAAAAGTGTTTGGATCGCATTTCGCGTTCTCGCACCTTTGGTGGGCCATTGCGTACCCGATCGCCGGCTTTCTGGGCACGGTTTATCCGGGAGTTGATTTCCTCATTGCCGGAGGGATGACGCTAGGATGTGCTGTCGTTTCGCTATTGGTTTTCAAGTCGGCTCCATTCTTGACGTTCGCTTCCAGGGGCAAACAGACACCCTAATCGCTACAAGCGGACTCTCTAGGCGGCGTCGAATG
>JBGSKY010000121.1:0-1534 GCA_041740995.1 Pirellulaceae bacterium | reverse complement strand
GTCGATACGCCGATGAAATACTGACTCGCGATATGGCTAAGCAATTACTAGATCAATTAAAAGCTCAATCGCCAACGGTCGTTGATGAACTGATACCAGGTCAAATGAAATTGGCGGATGTTCAACAGGTCTTGCAAATGCTTTTGCGGGAGGATGTTCCGATCCGGCAATTGAGCTTAATACTGGAAACGCTGGGTGATTATGCAGGGCGTATGAAAGACCCCGTTTGGCTGACCGAGTGCGTGCGTCATCGCTTGGCACGAACCATCAGCCAACGTTATCGCGACCAGCAAGGGCGATTGTTCGCCGTGACGGTCGATCCAGCGACGGAAGACCGAATCGCCGCCTCTGTCGAACAAAGCGATCGCGGTTTAAATATCCGAATGTCACCGCAAGCAGCTGAATTAACACGCAATGCGATCGCGGAGCAAATTCGAAAATTAGAGATCGCTGGGCATCCTCAGGTTATATTAGTCAGCCCTCGAATTCGACCGGCGATGCGTCAATTGACACAGGGGAATTTCCCCGCCCTGCGAGTTCTCAGCTATAACGAAATCACTCAAGACACTAATCCCGAAATCGTCGGGGTGATCTCCGACGCAAACATTCAGAAGGCAAGTAAACCTGCCGCTTAATCCACACCATTGTGATTTCGACTATCCAAAACCAGACTCTAGACGCTTGCCTTCAAAAATATTGACTTAGTTTTATGGAAATCAAGACCTTTCGCGCCAGGACGATTCAAGAAGCGATCCATGAAGTGCGGCGACAACTGGGGCCAGATGCAGCCATACTGCAAACGAAAGAGTTGCCAGGAAGTATGTTGAGCTGGTGGCGTGGAAGTCAGATTGAAGTCACCGCTACGAAAAATATGGAAGTCGCGTCGCGGTTGGCCAATCGAGCCAGCTCGTCTGAGTTCGATGCCGTCAATAGTGACTGGCGTGATGAGGCTTCTTATCCAGACAAAGCGTCAGAGTCGACTGCGGGGCTACGATCCAATACAACCCGCTCTTACCATCCAGTGAAAAATGAATCGCATGGTGATAACCAGTCGAGGCAAAAGTATTATGACCAGGAATTACTCGATCAGCCCGCAGTCAAACCTAATCTAGAATCGCGGAGGCTGGACAAGGTGACTGCGAAAGTCGCCGCTCAAATGGAAGAACAGCCAGCGCCTGCGTCGATGTCTCAAAGTGCGTTTCGCGATCACAGCTCATTCCGTGGCTCGAACCCGGCTGTGGAGTTATCCAACAGAAGAAAAGCAGATGATGCTAACCATGCGAAAAGAAGTGGTGCTTCTGGCGACGTTCAATCGCAATTGTCGCAACTGACTAGCGTGGTCGATCAATTGGTGCGGCAGCAATCTGGCGTTGATCAGCGACCTAGAAAGCTTGCCGGAGCCTTGTTTGAGGTTTTCACTGAGTTATTAGATTCCGACATTCAGCCTGAGTTTGCACGTCAACTTATTGATCACGCCGAACAGCAATGCTCACAGGAGCAATTATCTGATCCTGTCATTATAAAAGCGAGAATG
>JBGSKY010000120.1:0-1711 GCA_041740995.1 Pirellulaceae bacterium | reverse complement strand
TAAAAGCCAAGCCGATGTTAGATCAGCCGCAATCGTCGCTACATCGTTAGCCTTTGGGGCTTCGCGAAAGGTAATGTTCGAACCGCTCCACTGGAAGTCGATAAACGGCTTTAGCTTTTTGCCGTTCAAGACAATGTGAAGCATTTCCGCTTGGCTGGTATCGAAAGCCTGGGGAGTTGACGGCGGAGTGGTGGAAGTTAGCGCAAAGGATTTCTTGGTTCCATTAAACTCGGAGCTGAGGTTGTCCAGGACGACCTGATTGGCAGCGTAATTCCGGATGGAGTCGGCAAGTGGTAATAGGGAATCTCCATCACCGTCTCCTGGCTGGAAGCCGTGGGTAATAATCGTTACCCCTGTGATTTCGCCGGAGGCTAAATAAGATGACACGTCACTCGACGTGTAGCCTGCCGGCTTCCATAGAGCACCTTCGACGTTTTCATTGTAAAATTCAAACAGTTCTACGTTCGTTTTATTGACGTAGGTGACTCCCGCCTTGACTTGTGCACCGATCGAAATGAGCGGAGTTACATTTGCATTTCCTCCGAGACCGAGCCACGCTCCAACATTCAGGGTCGCAGATGCGTTACCGGTTGCTTTAAGATTGACAACCTCGCTCCTTGCTAAAATACCGAGCGGCGTATCCGGTCGCGCTACACTGGCAAGCTCAGCGAATGGAACGGGAAGAACTTGCGAGACCGTCTCGAGACTAAGTTGGTAGAAGTCATTCGTGTCGCCAAAGAATGGGACAAAGTTGTCGGCGATACCCAGGGCGACCGAAGGCTGATCGGTCAATGATTTAAATTTATCTGCGGTGATCTTGGTGGACGCTTCCAACGTTACATCAGTACCAAATTGAAACTCCGACGGATTGCTAAAATTCAAGAACTCCGCAAAGCTCGTCGCGTATTCTTTGGTAATACCAACTGACCCCTGAATACCAAGGCGAACCCCGACATCGACAAAACTTAGCGTGTTCAGGTTGATGAGTGAATCTACCTTAACATAGTATTCAACGGGAATAGAAAGCTTGCCGGCCGCTCCCGCACTCGCAGTGAACGAACCGCCGATTTCCGCTTCGACACCGGCAGCAACCGACCATTCTCGCAGTCGCGATATCTCCCACTTCTCCTCTTCAACCAGATAGGAAAAGTTGTAGCCTGTCGAAAACGCGGATCCGGCGGTAGCATCAATTCCGGCAGGCAGTCCCTTACCTTTGGTTGCCAAGCCTACATTGATTTCTCCTTCCAGACCGATACCAAAAACGATGGTGTTGAGATTTGTCACAGCACCCGCTGCCGCTTGACTTCGAGCCGCGTCCTTCTGCATCTCTAACTGTGTGCGAATAGAATTGGCAGATGCGTTTCCTCCCGGCACGTTGGCGTTGTATTGGTCGACGATGATTGAGAAAAAGCCATCCTGTTGGCCAAGTGATGGAGCAAGCTGGGACCAGGCGGTATCAAACGCAACTGTCGGTGAAACGCTTGCTACATGCCCAAGAGGGGACGAAGTAAATGTTTCAATTTCATGCGCATAGCCCAAAAGGTGAGCTGTCTCGTGGGCAATTGTCTCTGCGATCTTTGTAGCAAAATCTTCTGTGTTGCCTAACGCCGAGTATATGTTCTTACTAAAAACAAGTGCCTCGTCATTTCGGTCGATGTTTTGCAAATCGATTTTTTCAGCAAGCCCAAAAAAATGGCCGAAATCGCGGAAC
>JBGSKY010000119.1:0-3342 GCA_041740995.1 Pirellulaceae bacterium | reverse complement strand
AGTCCGTCTGGTGATCTCCGCTTGTAAACTCGTGAGCTCACGTTTCAAAGATTCCTGGCGTTTCGTTCGCAAGGCGCCAGCATCACTCCGCGCCTCATCAAGCATCTGCTGTCGTTTAGCTTTTACCTCTTCGGTTGCCTTGTTCAGCAAGTCGCTCTTCTGCTGGTCAAACTCTTCGTTCTTCTTTGTGAATTCGTCCCGCTCCTGCTTGGCTTCCTGCTTCTTCTTGTTCGCGTCGGCAATTTCGTCCGCGATACGCTTTTCACGCTTGTCAATCGCATCCAAAATCGGCTTGTAGAGAAAACGCTTTAGAAGCCAGGCCAAGATCAGAAAGTTGATGGTCTGCGCACCGACGGTGAACCAATCGATGAGCATTGTTTACTTCCCTGTCGCTTGGGAGATGGCGTGATTCCAAAACGGGTTGGCAAAGATCAGAATCATCGACACAACGAAGCAATAGATTGCTGTGGACTCGATCATTGCCAAGCCAACAAAGAGTGTTCGAGTAATCGTCGGCGAGGCATCGGGTTGCTGCGCAATCGACGTGAGCGCGCTGGCGACCGCCCTGCCTTCGGCCAGAGCAGGCCCCATCGTGCCAAAACCGGTCGTGATTCCGGCAATGATAATCGATATCACTGCGATCCAGGTCATGCTATCCATGTTGTTTCCTTTGAAACGGTTTGCTGTGTCTGATGCTAGTCGGTTGTAAGTTTGAACAGGCGAGAACGGAGGTTGTGATGATAGAACTGTGAGTAATAGATCTTCATTGTCTTTCTCTGTTTCCTCCGTTCTCTCCGGTTAAATTCCCGGCATCTTCCGTGACAGGCTGGCGCACGCGCGTCGCCGCGGCAATATAAACCGCGGCCAAAATGCTGAAGATGTACGCCTGCACCATCCCAGTAAGCAGTCCCAGCAGTGTCATCACGATGGGAAAGAGGAACGGAGTGATTGAGAGTAAAATGCCAACAATCATGGCCCCACTCATCATGTTGCCGAACAGGCGAATGGCTAGCGCGAGCGTTCGTGAGACTTCGCTGATGAGGTTGAACGGCAGCATAATGAACGTCGGTTTGATATAGGATTTCAAGTAACCGCCCACTCCCTGATCTTCAATTCCAAACATCGGAACGGCGACAAACACGCATAGCGCTAGCGCACAGGTCGTCGAAAGCGATCCAGTGGGTGGTTCATAGAACGGAAGGATCGTGCAGAGACTCGCCGTGGCCACAAACAAAAACAGTGTCCCAATGAAACCGAGGTACTTCTCAGGCTTGCGAAGCCCGATGCTTTTGATTTGATCCACAATTCCGGTAACGATGATTTCCAGCAGGTTTTGCCAGCGACTGCGATTGTGCTCCGTCGACAATTTCCGGGTTATCAACAGCGAGCCGATGGTCAGCGCGAGCATAATGGCCCACGTAAAGACAATCGTAGCGTTGAGTTTGACGAAACCTGATTGCCAAAAGATCAATTCATCGGGACTCAGACGCATAGTCGGACTCCTTCGCGGCAGGTGATCGCGCCGATTCAGCGATTCGCGATAGTCGTGTCACGATCACTCTGGCGACCAAGAAGCCCGCGAGGCAAAAGAGCAGTCGCTGCCACTGTCCGTCTGCGACGAAGTAAAAGCCAAACAGAGTCGCAGCCATTCGCGACACTTGGCTGACTAGAAACCAAGTCGCTGGACGGTCCGACGTGAGTCCTTGGCGAACCGTCCACCATAAACCTCCGAAGAAAATTGTGCCCAGGGCCAAGCCTGCGACAAGGGGCACTCCGGCGTTGACGAGCTCATTCATTTTCATCTTCCTTTGTTTGGTGCATCGCTTTGTCTTCTTTGGAAACCCACATCCAGGCATTGAAACAGCCGATCAGCAAACCGGCCACCAACAACATCAGCGTCCACGACTGACCACCTGGAAAGCGATGGTCAAGCCACATGCCAACCGCCGCTCCCGCAAGCGTCGGTACCACGACCGACCAACCGATCAGACCCATCATGCCAAGCCCAAACCAAACGCCGGTGTCGCTATGCTGCCTAGCCTTTATTTTTCGTATGGCTTTTGTTTCCACTTGGCGAGCAAACTCAGACGATTGACCTAATTGACTATTCGATTGCGTTTCGTTCGGTTCGGGTCGTTCATTCATGTTGCAACTGCGCGATCCGACGAACAAAATCGGATTCCATTCTCGCCAGTACGGCGTGAACGTTTTGCTCTTGCTCATTCAATGTCAAGAATTCTTTCTGTACTGCTTCACGCAGTTCGCTCAAGTCCGCACCCTCGATCGCATTGCGCACCGATACCAGCACGTCCATGCCGGTTTTCACGACCGCGCCCTCATCGACGGCCACAAATGACTCGCCTGCTTCTTCTGTTTCGTAAACAAGAATTCCAGGCGTGATCGCGGCCACGCAGTCGAGCCGGTGCGGCAATAGCCCAAAGGAACCCAACTGTGTTTCCGCTACCACGCGCAAAACATCGCTGCGATCGAGGAGTACCTGAAACGGCAACAGGATCTTAAGCGTCATGCGTGCTGGCATGGGCATGTTCCGTCTCCTTGTCGCTATCCGATTTTGATTCGTTGGGCATTTCCGCTTCGTCGATCTTCCCGATCATGTACAGAGCCTTTTCTGGAAAATCCATGAACTCATCGTTCAGAATCCGCTGGCATCCGTCGAGTGAATCTTCTAAGCTGACCGACCTGCCTTTCAAGCCGGTGAACTGTTCGGTGGTGAAGAACGGTTGAGTTAAAAAACGTTCCAACCGCCGCGCGCGCGCGACAATGTTTCGATCATCGGGCGATAGTTGTTCGAGCCCCAGCATCGCGATGATGTCTTTCAAGCCGTCGTACTGGGCAAGCGTGCTGCGAATCTCTTGAGCCAATTCATAGTGCTGCGTGCCAACGATGCCCGGCGTGGCCATTTTGGAGTTCGATTGCAGGGGATCGATCGCCGGAAATAAACCCTCGCTCGCTCGTTTGCGCGATAGAACAATTGAAGCAGACAAGTGCGAAAACGTGTGGACCGCGGCGGGGTCGGTAAAGTCGTCGGCCGGGACGTACACCGCTTGAATCGACGTGATCGCGCCCGAGTCCGTGTTCGCGATGCGCTCTTCTAAACCGGAGAGCTCAGTTCCCATCGTCGGTTGATAACCCAAACGTGACGGCATTTGCCCCATCAAACCAGAGACTTCCATGCCAGCTTGGATGAAGCGAAAGATGTTGTCGATCAACAACAACACGTCGCGGTGTTCATCGTCACGGAAGTACTCGGCCATTGTCAATGCTGCATGGCCAACACGAAACCGGCTGCCCGGCGGTTCGTTCATCTGGCCGAAAATCATC
>JBGSKY010000118.1:0-2928 GCA_041740995.1 Pirellulaceae bacterium | reverse complement strand
AGTTCGATTGCAGGGGATCGATCGCTGGAAACAAACCTTCGCTTGCTCGTTTGCGCGACAGAACAATCGAAGCCGACAGGCGTGAGAACGTATGGACTGCGGCGGGGTCGGTAAAGTCGTCGGCTGGGACGTAGACCGCTTGAATCGACGTGATCGCGCCCGCGTCCGTGTTGGCAATCCGCTCTTCCAAACTGGAAAGCTCGGTTCCCATCGTCGGTTGATAACCCAAACGCGACGGCATTTGCCCCATCAAACCAGAGACCTCCATGCCAGCCTGGATGAAGCGAAAGATGTTGTCGATCAACAACAACACGTCGCGGTGTTCATCGTCGCGGAAGTACTCGGCCATTGTCAGGGCTGCGTGGCCAACACGAAACCGACTGCCCGGCGGTTCGTTCATCTGGCCGAAAATCATCACCATGTTGTCAAGCACGCCGGCAGATTTCATTTCACGGTACAATTCTTCGCCTTCGCGACAACGCTCGCCGATGCCGCAAAAGATACTCGTTCCTTCTTCGTGGCCAACCATGTTGTGAATCAGCTCAGCCAACAGGACCGTCTTACCGACCCCAGCGCCACCGAACAGACCCGCTTTGCCACCGCGTTCTAGGGGCAAGAGGCCGTCGATCGCTTTGATGCCGGTCTCGAACACTTCCGATTTGGTCGATCGGCGAACGAGTGGAGGTGGCGCATTGTGTACGCTTCGCCACTGCACGTCTTCCAGCGGCGGGCCTCGATCGATCGCGTTGCCAAAAACGTCCAACATCCGCGACAAAATCGATTTGCCGACGGGAGCCAACAATGGACTCCCTGTGTCCGTCACTTGCATCCCTCGCGCGAGTCCCTGCGTAGGCGTCATTGCAATCCCGCGCACGAGACCAGCATCCAGTTGTGAGAGCACTTCAATCGCAATCTCTTGGTCTTTCCCAGCTCGTAGCATTGTATGGATCGGCGGCAACCGTTGCGTAAAGCAAACATCCACAACGCTACCGCGCACGGCGACCACCTTGCCATGATTTGACACCGATGCCGCGTCGCTACTGATTGCTGTATCGCTGGAGCAGGTCTCTGCTGTCATTCGTTGTCTTCTATTTTACAGTTCGCCGCAAAGAAGCCTGCACACGACTTGTCGCTTCGTCGAATCGCTCTTAGACGGGAATTTGCCGTCGATTTTAGACCTAACGACCTTGCATCGACATCAGGTAAGAAACCAATCTTGTGATGGCGGATTCCACCAGGCAGAGCGATTATTTGAACAGAAGGCAACAGAGGAAACGGAGGTTAGATTTCGTGCGTTAAAGATTTCCGCCATCCACGCCCTCCGTTTCCTCTGTTGCCTTCTGTAAAAACACCTCTTGGAGCGTCAATTGAATAACTTTGACCAGCAATTTGCTGATTCTTACTTGTGATGCTCTGAACAGGAGGTAAGGGTGGAAACAGAGATTTAATGCCAGGGCAAGTCAGTTTTTGCAGTTAAACAATTAGCCGATGAGCCTTAACTCGCGGGTCCCTTGGTTTTGTAACCGCGTGATAACGTACGTCGGCTGATTGATGTTTGTAAATCAACAGTCCGCAAGCTGATCTGTTGTTAGAACGAGCGGACTGTTGGGCAGATGCTTTGGTAGATCAAGTCGAGCGACGCCGATGCGGCTGTCGGCCATTCCGTAATAAACATCGAAGCGATCAGGAGTACCAAGATCGTCGCGGCGGTCGATGCCCGTCGGAAACACGACATTGGCAACTGTTCCGTGGCGTTCCTCATACCGTTCCGGCGTTAAAACGGGCTGTTCTGAGCGATAGAGGATGTTTTGCGGATGCTTTTTAGAAAGCACCATCACACCGGCCGAATAACAAAGTTGGCTTCCATCGTTGGTCGGGTCATCGATCTTGCTGACGCCGTGGTAAACGATCAACCAACCGTGGCGCGTGAGTATGGGAGGAGCCCCGCCGCCGATTTTTAGATTGTCCCACGGTGATACAGGAGTTGCCAGTCGGTGATGCGAATTGAACAGTCCAGGTCGATGCGGGGCCATGCCCTTTGCTGGCATCGGACAGTAAGAAATCCAAATACTCTCATGCTCGCGATCCACCATTCGATACTCGGAATCGCAAGCCGTTTCTTCGGGGCGGGTACCGGGAAAAAGCGGACGGTGGATGAGTGCTAGTTGCATCTTTCCGGCGTGATTGGGAATCGCAACGGGAAAGATGGAGGCGTCCTTGTTATCGACGTGGACGAAATCAATGCATTCAAAGGGTTCAAAAGTCGCTAACCCAACCCGCTCCCAATGGAGTAAATCTTCAGAGATGGCGAGGGCGATTCGCGGGCCGCTCGGAGAATGCGCTGTGTAAGTCATGATGTAGTGCTGAAGCGGTTCAACGAAGGTAACTCGCGCGTCCTCACACCCGCCACTGCCATCTGCTCGAAGTTCGTAGTCCGCTTGCGGTTCGAGTGCGATGCCCAGTCGTTCAACGCCACATGGATCGCCATCATCGTTGAACTTCACACGAGCGATGCCGATGCGAGAGTAGTTGCCTTTGGCCACGAGTCTTGGAAACAGATACAGCTTTCCATCTGGGCCGCGCGCAGCGGCTGGGTTCAGAACTCCTTCGACTTCCATCGGATTGCCAGGCTCCGGCTCCATTAACACTCCAAGTCGTTGCAATTGAAAACTTGACATTAGTTTTTTCAGATCAGCCGTTGTGGGTTAGAACAAGGTCAATACAAGGACCGGACTCGAACGCGTTCCGGCTGTTTGCATAAGGCTCACCCGACCCGCTCAAACAAGCGATGATCGCTTTGATCACCGGCTTCGTGTCGTTGGGGTCACGAACGCGGATTGATACGACACCGGCTTGCTTGGCTGGATAGTCATTGCCGCCTGGAAAAATCGCGTCGCCAATAAAGATCATTTCATCAATTGCAATGCC
>JBGSKY010000117.1:0-7641 GCA_041740995.1 Pirellulaceae bacterium | reverse complement strand
GAGTCGATCGCGGGCACGATGAGCAACTACGGTTTCACGATCCCAGCCAGCAGCATCGCGCAGGCTCACTTTCATGGCTTAAATCACAAACTTTCAACCGGTTCGGCAGAACGTCACGCTCGACACTGAAATCATCAATTCTGTCAAGCGCCGCAACAACTTGGGATTGATTTGGCACCGATATTACCGTCTATCAAATTAAAAGCGCAATCGCTTGAATCATCGCTTAAAGCAAAAGTCTGACGCCGAAACACTTCTTCATTTTAGCGAGTCAATGCAGTGGGGTTTTCAGCTCTTCCAGCTTAGAACGTGTCGATCGTCCGTTTCTCACTCCATTTTCTGCAGAACCCAATAAATGCGGCGTCAGGATCTCGGGGGGGCTCGGTAATCCAGCTACGCCATTCGCGTTCTAGCGAGTAAACATCCATACCCGGTGCCACTGCGCGAGCAGCGTCAAATGTTCTCGGTGCTAGGGGAAGTACGAAACATGCCGGCTCAGAACTGCTTTCGTGCATCGTGCCTCGGTTACGAAAATGCAACATATCTGAATCGTCCAAAATGACTGAATAATCTGGCATGTGCGCATGAGCGATGTCCTCGTCTGCAATCGCTGATACCAAGCGTCGAAACTCTTTCAATGTTGAGGCTGAACCGCATTTCTTTTGCAACGTTTCGAGCGAGATGCACCATTCGTTCTTTTGCCCGCAATGCTTGCGCGCTACCTCGTAGATTCGACGTTCGAGCGGTTTACGAAGGCGGAAGTAGTTGCGATGTAGCGTGAGTACCTCGGAGCCTAACACTGCGTTGAAGACCCAATCGGACAAATTGATCTTCAGCTCTAACATACGGCCCGAGTCGCTGTGTCGTATGATTCGCCAACTATCAATTAATCCGAAGCCTTCCGTGATTTGATCACCACCAGTTTTAAGATTTGTCTTAATGCGTGTACCGCTTAGCCGATCAAAGGCCGCTACCAGTTGCTCGTAACCTCGACCGTCGGTCTTCCGATTGGTAGCAATCAGTAGATCGTAGGCTTTGAGATGTAGCGTTCTTTTGGGTTCACCGCCTGCGTTCATCTTGGCAATCAGTTGGCTGATGCAGTAGATCAAGATGTCTTTGTCATGAATTGTAGCCAAGCCTTGTGCGCTTGGCGCGACGGTGATAGTTACGTTGTTATGCTGGTACTCCCGTATACGGGTATCCGGTTTGGTCGACAGGCTAAAGATTGGATGCTCCATCGATCCGAGATCATCCTTTGGGATAGCATCGGTCACATCGCAGATAAAGAAATCGTCGATTGGATAGCGATCCGGCAAAAGCGGCGTCTTGAGTTTTGTGTTTTCACCCACCATACGTCGACTTATCGTGCTTTCACACACCAAAGTCAAGCACTTTGTGTTATCACACACCGCCAACGCACTTTCGTGTTTTTACACACCTTCTTTCGTGTATTTACCCACCGACTTTCGTGCTTTTACACACTGGCCATTTCGAATTAGGCTTTGATTTCAAGAAGTTAGAAACCGCTATCCACAACGTAACACATTCATAACACATATTTAACACAAGCGTGCAATTGGGTAACCCTGTGGATAACTGACTAAAATCGGAAAAACGGCTATTCAGAAAAATTGAACGTCCAAATCTCTTTCATACGATCGGTGGGCTTTAACTTTCCTTCAAAAACCTTGGTTCGCTTTCCATATTTGACCACGATGACATAAGGAGTGGCATCGAACGCTCCTCGCTCAGCAAAGTTGTCCAGATAAATTGCGTATTTTGCGGATTTGGGGACTGTTTCAAAAATCACGTTTTCGCAAGGGGCAGACATGATTGAGCTCGCATTCGCATCCACATCCAAGGCGGCATGATCGCTTCGTCTAGAAGCGTAAAAAATGTGATAATTTGAAGCGGATTGCATCGGTAGTACAAGACCCTTACTTCTTGCGTTTGCACGAACTTTCGCGGGAGTTCGAGTCATGGATTGGTAAATTACGTGCAAGTCGAGATCATCATCGCCACTGAACGATAGTGAAACTCGTATCGGACCATTTAGCTGGCCACCGGCTGCTGCGACTCGACGATCTGTCTCCGCCACTAGCTTGCTTTCATTGACGCTCATTCCACTGCCATCCAAAATGGATTCACTCTGGTCAGTTTCTCCAGAACTGACTGCCTCATCAGCTTTGCCGACGTCAAGGAGCTCTATCGAAGGTAGGTTCGGCGAAGGTATGTCAATCAGAATCTCTGGCACGGAAATATCTAGATTCTCTACGACCTCCAAATCAGCGAGTGCTGCTGTTTCGAGTTCCGAAGGAAGGCTGAATAACGCCTCGGCTTCCGGTTCTCCGTCACCTAAGTCAATCGTAATCCCAACATCTTTTTTCGATGTCAGTGTCAGTGCCGCCAAGATAAACATAAACGATAGGTTCAAGCTGAACGCCCAATACATTCCCTTAAATTGTTGCTTCTGAAGTGAGCTCAATTGCAGCCATTGTTTCAACCATAACGGAAGACGCTTCTTACGAGTTAGCTTCGATAGAGTCTCGAATGTGATTTCACTTTGGCTCATGATTCACCTCCTTCTTCTTCAGCTCGAATTAGCTCGTAAATTTTTCCGCACCGGACCGAAATCGTTTCAGGTCGCTGTTGCCTCGCATCTTTCGGAAGACAAACTCGAACCCTTAACGCAGGTTCACTGATGATTTCAATTCGACCGCAAAATTTCGATGTAACGCCGTTGTTAATCCATGTAATGTCAAGCTGATTCTTTTCGAAATCCTCTTGATAAGTTCCCAAGGCGATTGTGTCCTCGTCCTGGACCCATCTGAAACCTCCAACTCCTGCTCGAACACTGGTAAAGATCCATTGTTGAGATGAGTTTGCGTTCATCGACGCGCCAGTAATCTTTTGAAGATTCCACGCCGTGCTACCAGGACCTTCGCTATCGAACTCAAGAAGGTTGACGGTATCTTCGAAGTGACTTGCTGTGGATCGAATCTGCTCAGGCTTGGGGAGTAGCTCAAACATTTCGCTGCTAGCGCTGGTTCCAGCGAGTGTTTTCCCATCATCAGAAATTTGCAGCGCAATGTTGGTCGGCGAATCGCTGTACCAAGGCATGTAAGTGAGGAACATTCCGAAACTAGTTGGATTGGAGACCGGCTTGAGAACAAGGCGTGGTGGGTTCTTTTCGATAAAACCTTCGTATGCCCGCGTTTTTATCTCGCCTTGCAAGAGCGAAAGCTTGGCTGAAATACGGCTACCGTTTTCCTGGATCGAATCAATAGTTAGTGAAACTCGCTTGGATGGCCCACTTGGCATTTGGCAAGTGCCTATGAAGGTCTTACCGCGTTGAAAATTGAACAGCGGAGAGCCTTCAAACTGCACTGCGGCGTTATTGGATGATGACTCACGTATCACTCCCATCAATTCGTCATCAGCTTGGTTAGATCCGAACCGGGGCAATTCGGAAATTGCGGAGGTTGCTAGTTCCAAAGACCGCGATTCAAATTTCGGAGCAACAAGCTCTCCTCGCGACCTTTCAAGGTTTGAAAATGTATTGACTCCTGCCGATATTCCTTGACTTGTATTGCCCAACATTGGCATAGGCATGGCCGATACCGATGTCGACGCACCCGGCTGTTGAGGAATCACGTACGATTTCGACGCCAAGGGTATGGGTGAGGGCCGATCACAGCTTCGAAAAATAAACAGGCTTCCCGCAAATACTGTTAGGAAAGCCGGAGCCATACTTACGAGTAGGCTTCCAATGGTGGTGTAAGCGGCAACTTTCGCAGCTCCAACCATGCCGTCTCCGACAGTACGGCCCTGCTTTCGGCGACTATTTAGAGATACGGGACGCGAGTCATCTTCGCGACTTTTTTCTGATTCAAGGAACTGTTCGATTTTCATGGTTAACCTCTGGATTGAGATAGTGATTTAACGACTTAATTCATTCTCAGGCATCGGTGGATCGGACATTGCCGACATCTCCTCGACATAATGGTGAAGTTTGCTTTCGGACCGAACAAAAGTCGATTCCGCTGGATTGCTTACCGACGCCTGACTTTGTTCATTGGATACACTTGCGTTCGTCGTTGTTGCGTGCGACGCCAGAGATACAACTAGCGACGTTTGTTGCTCTGGCGCTCCATGAATGGTCACCTGCGGCTGTTCCGGCGCTTCCTCGGGTGAAGGTTCGACGGGATTGGTCGAGCGTGAATACATGGGCGCGGCATGGCCATGCACAATCACGTTGGCGAGCTCGCTAGCTCCATGTCCTAGATAGTTACCAACGTCACCGTCGTAGGCAGCGCCGACCGCGGCCTTCAAAGCCTTTAAGGCCGTTCCAACTCCCCTGCTCACGAGCGATTTTGAATTGTCAGTTTCTGCTTTTGTCGGTTCGGTCGCCATATTTATCTCCGGTTAATTTTTTGGGACATGTACTCTGCTTCGTATTGAGTGTCTCTCCATACTCGGCAATTCCGCGCATCACGCGATTTGATCCAGAGGTGGCCAAGTGATAGCCAAAAACACATGGCGAAATACCAGCCTGCTTGAATCGGGCTCCCAAGCAGCGACAAAACGCATCCGAGCAGCAAGGCTACGCACAGATCGGACACGATAGCGACCGTGCTGGCACTAAGCGCTGGCATAAGCCAAAAAAGAATTCCTACGCCAGGCTCATATGAGTGAGACGGTACTGTGCCCCGATTATTGAAAAGCCGAACGATTCCATGAACTCCGAACCAGGCGATACTTGCTTCCGCTACATATGCCAAGCCTATAAAGTCCCTTGCCTGACAAGCTTGGACATTTGCTTGGTAGTACCAAACATTTATCCCAAGCCCGACCACAAACATCCAACCGTAGAACCAGCTGCCCGTTGAGCCTGGAACCCGCGACCAAATCTGCACACTCCGACTCACACTAAACACGACTGTCAATGCGAGGGTCATCCCCGTACTAAAATCGACGAGCGATTCTTGTTTTTGGTTTTCCATCTATCTACCTTTGTGAAAAAGTTACGAGTTTGTAAGGCAACAACGTTTCCGGAAAGACGCGGCCTGCCATGTAAGCATCGACTTCAAAATGCGGCGGCCCACCACGTCGAAGGTGTAAGAACTTGTCTGGTGGAATGCGATCGGCGTACGACGTCGAAGCGCCAAATTGGAAGCCTTTGGTGCCGAAGACAGAATCCATCAACGTTGAAGAATCCGACGGAGGCTGCTTCTGCTCGCTAAAGTTTTGAAACTGCTCTTTATGTTGCCCAAACATGGTGCTGAAGAATTTGTTGGTGACGTCCATGCACGAATTGGCTAAAACAAATTTCGTTCCGTAGTTGGCTAGTAAGGATTTCATCAACATCTCGGCTTTTGCATCGCCTCCAAAACTAGAGGTAAGCAAAGGAAGGTTCTGAACAGCCGACCAAAAAGAAAGACCATGGCTCCGGGCAACGCTATGCGCTAGAGTTTCGTAAAGAGGGTCACCTGCTAGCATGTGGACTTCGTCGCGAACGACGATCAGGTGATACTTTGGCGATCGTTGTCGCAGAGCGGCTTCCACAGTCATGGAAGTAATAAGGCTCTGCGCCAGTTGTGCCTGTGGACCAAAGATCAAAACGGGCATGTCGATGATTGCATAGTACTGATCAAGCGGCATATCGGGCGTGAAGCTCGACGTTGGCGAACAGAATGTTTCGTAGAAGGGCGATAACAAGAAGGGTGTTAGGATGCTGCTACATTGCTGGACACCGGCAATACGAGCTTTTGCGCCGAGCGCAATTTGGATTTTCAAGAAAAACTCTGTCGCGCGATTGAGCGAGCGTTCCTCAGCAGCATTGGTGACATTTGCATCAGCCAACTCCATCATCTTCCAGCATTCGGTTTGCTTAAATTGAGCCGTTGCCTCCTGACCAGCAACGGACGGACAACTAACGATGACTTGATGAATATGTTCCAGGGTCGCTCCCCGGCGATGCGCCAGCCATGCGATCGTGGCCGCAAAGTGCATGAAATCGAAGAACAGGTTCTTCCAAAAACCCTTTTCCGAATCGTCCCCAGAAGATCGATTACGTTGTTCGTTGAGTCGTTGAAGCAGTCTGGTTAGTGATTCGGGACTGCCGCCTTCCCGTCCCATCTCAAAGCCAGCAACGTTAAAAGTGAATTGTCCCGGGATTAGATGCATCAGTCGATTTCGCATTGGCGTCGATCGCACCAAAGCGCAGATCCACTCGGCTTCATCGACCTTCACGCAACTGTGCACAGCGCCTGGGCAGACCAACCATAAATAGGCTTCCAGCAAAATTCGCATCACGGTTGTCTTGCCAGAACCAGTTTCGCCGCAAAAGAAAAAATGGCGACTTAGATCATGTTCCGTCAGTCCCAATCGACGCAGGATCGCATCTGGTTCGGAGTCTTTTTGCAGAAAAAGCTTTGCTAAAATCCCCACGACAGACCTCAATAACAGGCTCAAAATTGAACTTAAAATCTGACGTGAGTTTAGGATCTATCGAAGAAGCATTTGGCGTGACACGCAGCAGCGCCTACAATGTGGCCGAACGGACTGATTCAAATCCGTCATGGAAGACGGTTTTCATTGATGCTCTTCGAGCTCTGCAAGTGAAGGTAAGCCTCGATCGGCAAAAAGCAGATCGAGTGCTTCCATGCACAGTTCGTGCATTTTCTTCTCCTCTTCGAAGGCCAGCACTCTCAGTTGGCGATGGACTGGATGCTTGAGATAAAGAGCTTGCTGCTTTACGTGCGGACGCTTTCCAAGATGATTCGCCACCGCATCCTTCTTTCTTGGCGGCAAAGAAGATTCTTCCGGCTCAATGGATGGTGCAATCGATCTACTAGGAAATACCGCGTCGAGCGTCGTCCTTTTCTTAGCCATGATCGAACTTCTTAAAACGACGGTTAATCCAATCCCAAAGCTGCTTAATCTCAAGTGCGGCTTTACTATTTGGGGCGAATTCCAAAACTCCTTGCCCTACCCCCTGGGCATCTTGGAAGGCTGCACGTGAAGTGATTGTGACCGGCGACACTGTACCCAGCATCCCGAGACCGACTTGTGCTTCTCGAATTCTCGGTCCGCGCGCCGGAGTTTGAGTCAACACAAACGCAAAGGGTTTCTGCAAGCGTTCGAGTGTCGCCACGGTCGGAGGTACTGCTTTCATATCAGCAGGCGTAGGACGGCACGGGACTAGGCAAAAGTCCGCATGTTTAATGGCTACCGCTGTGGCCGGTTCATCGCGACCTGCTGTGTCGATCATCGCGAATTGGATACCGGAGGTCTCTGCTCGCTTGAGCGTGTCCGATAGCTGATTGGCGGGGATCGTAATCAGTGACGGTTCCAATTCGTCGCGGTCTTGGTACCAAGCTTCGGATGTATGTTGAGGATCCAGGTCAATTAGCAGCGTGCGCTGTTTGGCGCGGAAGGCTGCTACCGCGAGATTCATCGCCAGCGTTGACTTACCTGCGCCGCCTTTTTGGGAAACGAGTGCGATTGTTTTCAGAAGCCCTCCGGTTTCGTTCGTGTTTACATGGGTACCGGCACACCTGTAGTCGGGCGTACCATAACGTACGGTTTCGTGTACTTTGGTGCCTTGGTGTACGGTCATACCGTGATCGTGGCATACCC
>JBGSKY010000116.1:0-66464 GCA_041740995.1 Pirellulaceae bacterium | reverse complement strand
GATGTTGGTCTGGAAAAAAGAAGACACGCTTGGTTCGAGCAAAGGCCCATTCAAGGACCGCTTTCGCATTGCTGCTTGTACAAACGATTCCGCCATGTCGCCCGCAAAATGCCTTCAGCGATGCGGCTGAATTGATGTAGGTAACAGGTGTAATGTCTGATGTGTCGATCAGCTCGCCAAGCTGTTCCCATGCGTCTTCGACTTGATTGATTGCTGCCATGTCAGCCATCGAGCAACCGGCCGCCATGTCCGGCAACACCACGTCGATTCGGTCGCCGCCTCGAGCCGCAATTTTCTCTGGACGGTTACACAAGATGTCAGCCGTTTCGGCCATAAAGTGAACACCGCAAAACACGATATAGCGGCATTCCAAACGCTCGGCCGCCGATTTGCTCAGTTGGTAAGAATCGCCTGAGAGATCTGCATGAGCAATCACGCCGTCCTGTTGATAATGATGTCCCAAAATTACCAGCTTGCTGCCCATCCGTTGGCGGACAGCGGAAATTCGCTGGTTCAATTCCGCATCGGAAAGCGACCGGTAGGGAGCAAAAGCAAAAGATTCAGAAGCGGTGCTGGCGTTCATCTCTGGTTCCTCAATTCGAAATCGTTTGTGGGCCGCGAACTCTTCCGAAGCATCACTGCCTTCATTATCCGCGATTCTTTACATTATGACGAGTGCCAATAGCAAAAGACGGCTCGCTCCTTTCAATTGCAAGAACTTCTTTAAATCTTAAGGCAAAGAAACGCCAACCCAGTCGATCGCTTGGCGAGTATGATAGGTCCAGTTTCCGAATATTGTCGATGGAGCCAATTGAATGAGCGCTGTGGTTAACGAAGTTTCAAAGCGTATTATCGCCAATGTCGAGAAAGCAATTGTCGGTAAGCGGCGGCAGACGATCCTGGCCTTGATCGCTTGGTTCTCCGAAGGGCACATCCTTTTGGAAGACGTTCCCGGCGTGGCGAAAACGATGTTGGCACGGGCCCTTGCCAAGAGTGTCGGATGCCAGTTCAAACGCGTCCAATGCACTCCGGATTTGCTGCCAACGGATATCACTGGCGCTTCGATCTTTGATCCCAAAACCGTTGAGTTCGTGTTCCGTCCGGGGCCAGTCTTTTCCAATATCTTGCTAGCTGACGAA
This sequence comes from Pirellulaceae bacterium, assembly GCA_041740995.1. Lineage (GTDB taxonomy): Bacteria > Planctomycetota > Planctomycetia > Pirellulales > Pirellulaceae > JBGSKY01. The sequence goes on along the minus strand of JBGSKY010000116.1, from coordinate 65,325 downwards.
ATCAATCGCGCAACGCCTCGAACTCAATCGGCCTTTCTCGAAGCGATGGCCGAAGCTCGCGTCAGTGTCGATGGCGTGTCGCATGTTTTGGTGAAACCCTTTCTTGTGATAGCAACTCAAAATCCGATCGATCATGAAGGGACATTTCCACTGCCCGAGGCACAACTCGATCGCTTCATGATGCGTTTCAGCTTAGGTTACCCCAGCTTCGACGAAGAGCTCCGGATGCTCGAAGTTGTCCAACGCGGCGATCCAACCAATGATTTGCAAAGCGTTGTGACGGCCGAGGACTTGGCGAAATGTCAGGCGGCCATTCGCGAAATCTATGTCGATCCGAAAGTTGCAAAATATATCGTCGAAATCATTCATGCCACGCGAAAGCACGAAGACCTCGCGTTAGGTGCCGGACCTCGCGCGTCCATTGCACTCTATCGAACTTCGCAAGCAATGGCCGCGATTCGTGGTCGAGAGTTTGTTCAGCCCGACGATATCAAGCGAGTCGTCGGACCGGTTTTGTCGCACCGACTGATCCTGCGTCCGGAGAGTCGCCTCCGTAAGGTAACCGCCGAAGCGTTGGTCGATGAGATCGTTGCCGAGATCGCTGTCCCGCTGGTGGCCAATGCAACCGCAGTGAGCTAAGGCACGCTGTCATTGAATTGATCAACGCCTTAACCTTGCGCACGCTATGCCGATTTTAGTTCTCATCGCTGCAATCCTGTTGATAGGCATGCTCACCGGCGCGAATTTCTTTGCATTTGGTGCATGCATATTACTACTCGTGTTTCAACTGGCACGGTTCTTCTCTGAACAATGGACTACCAGCTTGACCGCTCGACGAACACTGGACAGCAGCGATATCGAAGTCGGTGGAACGATCCGTGTTGCGGTCGAAATCCACAACGCTGGACGTTGGTATGTGCCTTGGACAATCGTTGAAGATATTCTGCCTCGGCGAGATCTTTACCTACCACCAAAGTCTTTGAAACTCATCGGAAAAGCTGCGAAACTTGAGACGATCGGACGCGATCGACGTACCTTTTTGAACTACCAAATCGTCGCTAACCGTCGTGGCTATTTTCAAATCGGTCCGACGATTTGCGAGACCGGTGACCTGATGGGCTTGCATCGTCAGTATCGAATGTTGCAAGCACCGCAATATGTCCTCGTGCGACCGACGATCGTACCGCTGCTAACGTACAATGTGTCGTCTCGTCGCCCTGTCGGTGAGATTCGCGTCGCCTATCGCAGCATCGAAGATCCTACATTGCTAGTTGGCATCCGCGAATATCAATCGGGTGACGCCATCAACCGAATCCACTGGCCAGCCACCGCGCGAACCGGCAAACTGCATACGAAGATCTTTGAGCCAACTTGTGTGGCCGGCGCGATGTTGATAATTGACATGCATCGAAGCAGCAATCCTGAACATCACGAACCCCAGCGAACGGATCTCGCAGTAACCGCGGCCGCCAGTATCGCCCACAAACTATATCTCGAAAACCAACAGTTCGGCTTGGTCAGCAACGGTCGTGATGCTGCAGATCGGATCGCGCGATCAAGTTCTGTACCAGCATCAACAGAAGATCGTCAAGCTATCCTCGACGCTTCCGAAATGCGAATGCAATCGGATCGCTTGCGACCAATCATCATATCGGCTGGTCGTGGCCCTGAGCATTTTGACGAACTGCATCGAACACTCGCCCGTCTAGAACGAACTGATGGCATGTTGCTGGCGGACCTACTAATGGAATCGCGAAGCCAATTGCCACGAGACGCTTCCTTGCTGATCATCTTACAAGATGCAGACGAACGAACAGCAATCGCGCTCGGACTGCTGGTTCAATCGGGTTACGCGGTATCAGTAATCGTAAACCAGCCCGATCCGCTAGTCGCTGCCGACCTCGCCGGCCTAATGATGTCGCAACGCGTGGCAGCGTATATGTTGCAAGATGCATCGCAACTGCCGGAAGTTTGTCGCGCTGCGGTCCGATGACCTACGTAAACATTCCGATTCGAAACGATCGATTAGAAGTGGGATTCACTTTTTTGAAATTTCCAAATCTGATGCTTGAATCTGACCATAGCGGTGCAGTGTCTCGCTGACGCTTTGTTCGCGGAGCCAACGTGTCAGCTCAATTCGGCCAACTGAAACGATCGGCGAGTTGATCCAGTTTAGACCAGCTGCATGAACAACTCGCAAGACGTCGTCGCTGGGTAACTCAACCGTTCGAAAGAATTCAGCGTTGGCGACCAGTTCGGGCAATCGATGAATAAAATCAGCATCGCTTTCATCGTCGCGGATGCTCAGAAGCAATGGGACGCCACATAACTCCGAAGCTTTCTTCGCACGATTGATGTCGAATTCGTTTCGACGATTGAGCCGCAAAATCACGCCTCGCGATGGACGATATCGAAAGCGGTTCGACTCGCAACGCAAACCTGACGGATCATGCTCAATTGCGAAGTGTTGTTGCCAAGCGGCTTTGTAGTCGCCGCAATAATCGATTTCGTACGCGACAGCGTCGCTCAGGCGGCGGAAGTTCATCATATAGTTCGGACCGCCCGCTTTCGCACCCGGTCCGATGCAAGAACGTTTCCAACCACCAAACGGCTGCCGCTGCACGATCGCGCCGGTAATCGGACGATTGACATATAGGTTTCCCGCATCGACGCGATCTCGCCACCATGCAACTTCTTCCATGTCCAGCGAGTGCAAGCCAGCGGTCAAGCCGTAGTCGGTTGCGTTCTGCCACTGCGTTGCTTCTGCCAACGATTGCGCTCGCATCAGCCCAAGCACTGGACCGAAACATTCAGTGCGATGAAACCATGAACCCGCGCGAACACCCAGTTTGATGCCAGGCGTCCAAAGCGCTCCATAAGATTCTAGACGTCGTGGTTGCAGCAACCATTGCTCGCCATCGTCGAGCGTTGTCAGCGCACGTCGTAAGTCGCTTGAGGGCTCAATCACCAATGGTGTCACAACGCTTCGAGGGTCCGTCGACGGCCCTGCATGCAAACTCGCCGCCGCATCGCAAAGCTGGCGTCGGAATATCGGATCGTCGTACACTTCCGCCTCCAGAATCGCCAGACTGGCCGCACTGCATTTCTGACCTGAATGTCCAAACGCCGAACGCACAAGGTCTTTAATCGCCAACTCGCGGTCGGCTTGCGCGGTCACGATCAACGCGTTTTTTCCGCTCGTCTCGGCAAGCAATCTGACATTTGGTCGCCAGCTTTGAAACATGCGAGCGGTTTCGTAACTGCCAGTCAGTACGACGGAGGCAATTCTTTCGTCGGTGATGAGCGACTGACCAATATCGCCATCAGGACATGGGAAGAATTGCAAAACATCTTTCGGTATACCGGCGGCCCACAATTGCTGAACCAGCAACCACGCCGTTTGTGCTGTCGCCGGTGCGGGCTTGAGAACCACACAGTTACCCGCCATCAATGCAGCGAACACACCGCCGGCTGGAATTGCGTAGGGGAAATTCCAAGGCGAGACGACCGCAATAGTCCCCAGCGCATCGGATTGTACTCCAGGCGGAACGTCTGCCGTTCGCGCATAGTAGCGTGCGAAATCGATCGCTTCGGAGACTTCGCCATCCGCGTCGGCGATGGATTTACTTCCGTCGCTTTGCAGGCAAGCAATGGCAACGTATCGCTGATCGGACATCAGATCAGCCGCTCGATTTAGCAATAAAGCGCGTTGCGATGTTGGCAACGAACTCCATTGGGCATGAGCCTGTTCAGCATCTCGAAGCATTGAATCGAGCTCAGGCAAGCTGGGTAGCGGTTCTGGCTTCCAAGCGGAAATTGCATCGTTCAAAGTCTTTCGAATCGCTTGCCTTGTCCAATCGGAGTCGGGCTCGTTTGCAAATTTTTGCATCTTCGCTGGCTCAATTGCTGGCTCCGCTCGTCGCGACAAATCAGCTACCGTTTTGCGATCAGCCCAACCCTGTACAAAGCGTTTCTTTTGGGTTTCGAATTGTGGAGAGCCCGGACGCATAGCGAACATATCGCGAAGAAAATTTTCAGGCGCGGTGTTCTCGTCCAATCGACGAATCAAGTAAGCCATCGCGCTAAGAAAATCGTCGCGTTGCACAATCGGCGCATAGAACAGCAAGTTGCCTGCCAACTCCCGCGTGGCTCGAGCTTGATGATTAGCCATGCCTTCGAGCATCTCAAATTCGATGCGTTCATGAACGCCGCACTTATCTCGCAATGTGATTGCAAGAGCCACGTCGAACAAATTGTGGCTAGCTACTCCCAAGCGAACGGCCGCTGCGTTTTCCGGTTGGCAACCGAACTCCAACATACGGCGAAAGTTCGCGTCCGTCTCATGTTTAGACTCATACGTCGCTGACTTCCAGCCATGCATTTCCGCTTCGACTGCTTCCATGGCTAGATTTGCTCCCTTCACGAGTCGGATTTTGATTGCCGCACCTCCCGCATTTACTCGCTGCCTAGCCCAATCAGTCAGCTCACGTTGCGCGGCCGCAGAATCTGGCAGGTACGCTTGCAATACAATTCCAGCCGTCAACGCGAAGAATTCTGGTTCATCTAAAACTTCGCGAAACGCGGCAATTGTCATCGCAAGGTCGCGATACTCCTCCATATCGAGATTGACGAATTTCGCACCCTTTGCAGCAACCCGATAGAGTGTTCTCAACCGAGATTTTATTGCGGCCAATGTCTCGTCCCAAGCGATCAAATTGATTTGGCTAAAGATTGCCGAAATCTTGATCGAAACGTAATCAACTTGCGGATCGGCCAAATGCGATAATACGTTTTGCAGCCGTCGAGCGGCTTCTTCCTCGCCTAAAACAGCCTCGCCTAGATGGTTCACATTGACACGAAAGCCACCGTGCTTTCGCTCAACAAGATAGTTGCTTAACGAGCTTGGTTCGCCCGATAAAATTACGTGCGAACTATCTGCCCGCATCTTCGAAGCAATGGCCGGCATGACCAAAGCAGGCAGCAAGCGACTTGCGATCGCGCCAAGCCTGATCATCAATCGATCGGCCAAACTGAAATACGTCGGAATGCCAAAGTTTCGCAATAGACCGCGCCAACGTCGCGCTGAAGCCGCAGCGTTCTTACTGCGAAATACTTGATCGACCATCGCGAAGGTAAATGCTTTGCCTTTTGAGTCGTTCATCATTCGCCCTAGCTTTGCCGATTCGGCAAGTTCGGCGCGGGATTGCTGCTGCAACGCCGATTGAAGCAATTGTTCCGCGACTTCAATTGCCCGCTTGCATATCGATGCATCTTCGTCTGACAGGAGCACATCGTATTTCGAAAATCGCTGCCGATCATCGATTTTTGAATCTCTCATGATGCGTTGGCTTGTCATAAAGAAGTGTGTGCACCGATGGTTCTGTCTGGTTGTCTGTCTCGCTTGTCTCGCTTCCTCAATTCTACGTTACGAATTTGAATTGAACTCAGTTCTGCATGGTCGATACCACGACGGATCGCAATGCACATTTAATTTGCGGTCGCTTATCATCGCAGCATTCTTGCTTGCGGCTTCCATAATCTTGTCAAGCTTTCGAGCCAACGACAACTTTCATATCAGTTTCCGCTTTGCAGTCGATATGCTGGCGACTAAACTTTAAGAAGCTATCCGAAAAGGGGTCTGATCCTCTCCGTTCCTCCAAAGGATCAGACCCCTTTTCGGATAAGCGCTAAGTCTCGCGATTCGATTCAAGGAATCTTCATCGGTTAACGATGCGCCTGGACGGGCGAAGAAATTTGTAGTTCGACGGTCTTTCCAGATGACAAAAACAAAAGGCGTGGAGGCCCTCGAAATTCCCGTTGCGCTGCATGACGATCATGACAACGAATCTTTTACGACTACCACGCCATCACCCACTGTTCGCTTAGAAATCTTTGAAAACGGACTTCGGGATTTGCTTTGCGGCGGCGATTTGCCAAGCGGCAATCGATACGCGAAGGTCGCGGAATTGTTGCATCTGGCTTGGTCGCCAACCGATGTTCGCTTGACATATCTCAGCGTCGATCGTCCGCACTTTTATCGCTGGCCAGATCATGGAGCGAATACCGTGGATCTGCAAAGCGTAGCCGACGATTGCGATTTACGACTCCTAGAAATTGCCGCCCAGAAACAGCAAATTCTTTGGGTTCGCGATCCATTTATGGTGAATGTTGAACGTGCACTTGGTGCTTTATCAACATCGTTTGGGGAGCAGATTGTAATTGAGTTGCGTTTTGATTCCGCAAACGTCTCTGCCGGCGTAGTGCATCGAGACGCAGTCCTCGTAGGTTTTGAGCATAGCCTGGAATTGCTTAATCGCTTTGGCAGTTCGCTGCTGTCGATCGAAGCGGCCAATCCAACCGGTTCTCAACGGCTGGTCGACGCGATTGCAATGGAACTTATGCAGCAGCGTCGGCAGATCCGCGAGCGGATTAGCCAACGATTGGCCGTACTTCAGGGGACGCGGCACGACAGTTTAGCGGGCAACCAAAGTTTGGCTCAATCGATTCACCGATTGCTTGACGAAAACGGGCTTCGCGTTGAGTGTCCAACTTGTTTTCGACCAGCCATTCTTCGCTGCTTGAAAGCGGGCAATTGTGCAACTGGTTCTTTTGTTTTTGATCATCGCGTCAACGGACGCCGAACGATGCATGGCGGTCGCAGTGATTTGCCACACTTGATAGTGCTGGACAAGTCGCTTATCGGTCCGCGTCATTAGCAAGTTGCTGACGTATGAATTCTGGCCTGTTGGTGGTGATGCCAAAGGCGCCAAGACCAGCGAATTTTTTCGCGCGTTCAGCGTCGTCGATTGTCCATACGTGAAACTCGGTGATGCCAGCGGTTTGTAAACCGGCCACAAAGTCCGCGTCGACAACGTCAAGACTTCCATTCAGGCCGACACCATCTGCCCCGCAATCTCGCACAGTCTTTACAACCTGTTCAAGTGACGGCGACCACTCGCCAGCTTTCTCTTTAAAGCTTGTTAGCCAGTGGACACGGACATTTGGCAACGCCGTTTTGCAAGCGGCGACGGTCGCGGCATCAAAGGCGATGATCAACAATTTTCGCTTACCAATCGTTATCGCATCGAGTTCGCTTTTGAGAAGCGGGACGATTTCAGGTCCCGTTTTCAATTCGATTACAAAAAGTTTTCCATCGGGCACGCATTGCATCACTTGCTTAAATGTTGGCAGCGGTTCGCCAGCAAATTTGCTGTCTAGCCAACTGCCATATTCCAAGCTTTGCAGTTCAGCTAACGAAGATTGTCCGACCACTTTCTTCTGACCGCCTGTTCGCAGCGTGTCGGCATCATGGATGCAAACAATTTGGTCGTCGGTCGTGAAATAGAAGTCTGCCTCGATGCCGTCTGCGCCTTGGACGAACGCTTCGCGAAAAGCGGCCAAAGTATTTTCGGGTGCATCATACGAAGCGCCACGGTGACCAACAATGACTTGTCCACTGGCCAAGTTCGCTGTCATAATGACCATTAATGAAAACATTCCCAACGGTTTCATAAGCAGTACTTTCGTTTTTCGGATGGCAAACGCTTCATCGTTGAATGGTTGAAACTGGTCACTTTGGCATCACAGGCTGTCAGCCTTTGCAACAAAGCAAAACCAACGTGTATTCTCACGCCTTCCAAGAGTTGTCCCACGTTCCCTGGAAGACAAAATCAGCGATGGCTTTGCGTGAGCGTGGCGCTTCGTCGCGTTCAATCAGCGACTCTTGACCGGGTTGTGGCGTCGGCGTTGCATATCCGACAGCGATAGCCGTTTGCGGTACGAAGCCATCAGGTATCTTGAAGGTTTCGATGACTTTTTCTGGCACGATGCCGCTCATTTGATGGACCGACAATCCGAGAACAGTCGCCTGCATTGCGAAGTGCGCTGCGGCTTGCCCCAGGTCGTGTTGATGCACTGCATTTGGCTTGCCATTTCGAGCGAACGTAGGACTAGTCGCCGACAAGATCAACACACTTGCGAACTTCGCCCATGCTTGATTGGGTTCAACCAAACAGTCGATCATCTTTTGAAACTCAGCAGTTTGTTCGCGGAAGGCAACGAGAAAGAACCATGGTTGTTCGTTGTAGCTTGAGGCGGTCCAGCGCGCGGCGTCAAAGCATTGCGCGATCAAATCCGTAGCAACAGGTTTGGAGTCAAAGACGTATGGGCTCCAGCGGTTCTGCATCTCGGCTGGAATTGGATAGGTATTGTTCGCGAGTTTTGATTGCGGAACATAGATATCGTTTTCGTTGGCCATAAGTTTTATTTAGTATTAGTAAAAGTGCAGGTCGACTAAGTTCAATTTCGCTATGCATCGGCGATCGTCAAACGGATTGTCTGACTGGAGCGAAAAAGCAAAAACAGGAACCAAATCCTATTTGGAATAGTGTAGCACACCTCACAGATTCGGCGACCGCGGACTTGTACAGTGGTGGTTCAGAGACATTGATTTACTGTCTGAGAACATTTTTTTCCACCGTCACATAGAGGAATTTTCGATGAAATTTTGAATCTTTAATCCGTACGTCGTCAGGACGGATTTTCGCGGACAATCACTGCATCGTCGTCATCGCTCTGTTTGCCGCTTATGCAATCAAAAACGCTGCCGCAGCTGTATCAGAATTTAGTTGCCGCTTTTAAACACCTCGGATGTTGAAAACGCAACGGGCTAAGGTATTTGGTCAAGACATGATGGTCGTGTAACGGTAAATTAAACTTGATCAGAGGGTGACGCATCAATGAAACGGCGCGGTTCTTATGTCGGCGAACATTTGGTATATCAAAAAGTGCAAACTCTTCGAGCGGCTGTCCGATTTCGAAGCGAACAAGCTGAACCGCGTTGCGCTGACACGAAAGTTCAAGAAGAAAACGCTCGTCTATTCGCCTTCCGATAGCGGCGATTATGTGTTGGTTCTGGCGGCCGGCCGCGTAAAGATCTTTGACGTAAATCATGATGGTCGTGAAACGATCCTGACGTTTATCGAATCCGGCGAGCTGTTCGGTGAGTTATCGGCGCTGTCAGGTGAACGGCGTCAGGAATTCGCTGAAGCGGTTGAAGATACGACGTTACTTGCCATCCCGCGAGAAGAATTCATGCAATTACTTGCCGGGCGTTCGGACTTGTCCTTGTCGATTACCAAGCTGATCGGTTTGCGACGCCAACGGATTGAAGCACGCCTGCGACAGATTTTGTTTTTATCGAGCCGAGAACGATTGATTTTCATCCTAGCAGAGTTGATTGATATGCACGGACAACAAAACGGCACGCAGTTCGCTATTCGATTTCCGCTGTCGCACCAAGAACTCGCCAATCTGATTGGACTGAGCCGCGAGACTGTTACAGCAACACTAGGACAATTGCAAAACGAAGGCTTAGTCAACATACAACGCCAGCGCGTTAGCGTCCCAGATTTGCCGGCCCTGCGAGCCGCTGGCCAGCTTGCAAATTCTTCCATGAACATTCCGCCGACCCAGGCGGCACCAATTCGAACACGACAAGTCATCAACTAAACTGATCTCGTATTATGATCGAACAATCCAAGAAACCAACTGACGCCGTATATCGTTGGAAGTCTGCAGACCGTGAGGTCATCGATTTAGTCCAGCAACTGAAAGCCCGTCAGAATCGGCGACGTTTCTTAACCGCTATCGCGACAACTACAGCCTGTGGCGGCGGTGCTGCGATTGGGGCGCTTTGGTTTTTACGCTCGATGACTGAAATGGATTACGGCGGAATCACCTGTTCGCAAGTCGCGTCTCTGAGCGGCAAATTGCTGGCTGGCGAGCTGGACGGGCCGACAAAAAATCAAATTCGCCAACACATCTCCAGTTGTCCTCAATGCCGCGAGAAGCTGCGGGACATGAATGCTTTGGGAGAACTGTCGTGAGTGTGCAAGTTTGAGCAGTTTGATCTGGCTTCGCTCTGAATGAAATCTGCGAGTTGTGGCGAGGTCGATTAGCTGAATGTTTATTGGGGTCGAACCACCTATATTACGCAGCTCTTTTTGCCCGGCGACGTTTTATCTGTGGGCGACACGGATGCAAGACATTTTCGGTCCAACGGTAAAGATGAGCGTTGCCGCTCTTGCCGACGCGTTCAACGGCCTGGCATCGATCCAAGACATACGCAATTTGTTGCGCTAGCCAGCGTTGAATCCCCAATTGCTCTGCAAGAAGCTTTGTACAAAACGTCGAATCGTCAATGTTTGGTAGCTGCAATAGATTCGCCAAGTCCGACGGCGTTCGAAGCTCGGTTTGGTTTTCCACCGACACTAGTTCTTGGTCGTGAAGGGTGTAGTTTTTGCGCCGAAAACGATGCTTCTTTTTCGCTAGACGTTTTTCAAGAACGTGCACTTGCCACACGTCGATGCAAACATTTGAATGCGGAAAGCACTTTGTAAAGTGCATCAATTCTGAAAAAATCGTCAGACGATCGAATTTCTTCGGGCTCTTACGACTGCTTATAACGGAGTGATCAATTGGATTCAGATTAACAATGCGTTTACCAACCACAATCGGTTTGATGATACGCAGAGAGTGCGCGCCTCGCAGTTGCAAGACTTTGTTTCGCAAAGCGCCCAGCGACGCGAATTGGACTTCCACAAATCGACCTTCTGCATCAATTGCGTCGATACGATAGCCGTCGAGCGGAACTTCGATTGATTGTGGATCACGAGCCACGAGCGATTTGATCTGGCGATGCAGCGAACTTTCCAAGCAACCATTCCTTCGCGGTAATCCAAGCAAACAAAGTCACTCTGGTTTACCGGGCGGAGTTATGCAAGGTCAAGATCGGCCAGCGAGAGCAGCGAAACAAGTTCGAAACCACGCGCGGCGATCGCATCACGACCGCCGTCGAGTCGATCAAGGACGGCCATGACGCCGATGACTTGCATCCCCATTTTTTCAACAGCATCGATTGCTTGTATCGCGCTGCCGCCGGTTGTTACGACATCTTCCACCACAACGCATCGCATTCCAGCAGCGACTGGACCTTCGACTTGCTTGCCCATTCCGTGCTGCTTGGATTCTTTACGGACCATGAACCCGCGTAGATCGATATCGCGCTGGCCAGCAAGCATAACGCAGGCGGCAGTGACGGGGTCGGCGCCGATCGACATGCCGCCGATCGCGTCAGGGAAGTCGCCGAAGACGCCTTCGCTCAATCTTTGTAACATTCCCAGGGCGATTTGATTGGCACCCTGCGGATGCAACGTTACCAATCGGCAGTCGAGATAGAAGCTGGCCTTCTTGCCGCTGGCAAGAGTAAAGTCGCCGAACTGCAAAGCATGTTGGCGAACCAGCGTGGTCAAATGATCTTGGTCGTAGTTTGAATTCGGCATGATGCCGATATTCTAGCGTTTGATCGTGACTTGCGAACCACGGCTGAGCATCGTAAAGACGTCCCGGGCATCGATCGGCGAAAGACTGATGCAACCGAGAGTATTGGTGTCGCCGGCTGGATTGGCTGGCGTTCCGTGGATACTCAATTGTTGGCCGAGGTCGAGCCACAAACCGCCGTAAGGATTGCGTGGATCCTTGCCATCGATTTGAATTCCGCCAGGTCCGTAATAGTTACGATCGGTTTGCTTATCGACAACCTGGAAGACGCCTTCGCGCGGTTCTGGATCCTTGCCGGTGCTGATCGGGAAACGACCGGCATACATCTCACCAAGGAACAACGTCAGCTCTCGGTCGCTGACATCGACTTCGGAGCGAAACGGTCCTTTGAAGACCTTCAACTTTGTCCCAGGCATTACATTTTGCGAATCGTTGATGCCGTTAATCTTGGCCAACAGTTCGAGTGGAACTTCAAGCGACTTCGCAACGTCTTGCAGCTTTTCATTGGGAGCCAGAACGTATGGTGGCTCGATCAAGTGTCGTCGCGAATAGATCACTTCGAAAGCCAGTGCGTCCAAGATGTCCAGCAAGTCGCTGCTCTGGCCGCTCGTCAATTCTGGCGAGTTATAAAAGACGCTCAATGTTTGCAGCGCATCCTTCAGCTTGCCTTTCTCCGATTGCTCCAAGGCGACTTTCTTTGCGTTCTCGTACGACTGGCTGGTCAGCGAAAATTCACTTGAACCAGTCGGCTTGATTGCCGAGCTTGTCGTTGCGGGCTTGGTGTCAGACAACGATGTCATGACTGGCGAATCTGACTTCGGTATCGCTGACGTCGCGAGAGTTTTATTGGCTTCGGTCTGCGGACCGCCAACGGTGTTCTGTAGCGTTGTAATCCAAGGGTCGGCGGCAGGCTTGTCGGGCATCGGAGGAATTTCTGGTGCCTTCGGTGCGCTCGTCAGCTTGGCCGGCTCGGTTGTTGACCCGCTTGGCGGAAGAAGCAGCGACGGTGATGGCGCAGCGATCGAAGCCGTTTCAGGCTTGGTGGTCGCGGTTTTGTCTGTGATCTTCGTTACCGTTGCCGTGCTTGATGGGCTGGTGATAGCGGGAGCACTGCTGCCATTGGTCGCGCCTGGCCACATCGCAAAAGGTGAATCCGAAGCCGGGGCCGTCGGTGCGACGCTGGTGTTGCTCGAACTCGTCGGCGAGGCCGTCATGGGCCCGGAACTTGGCGGCTCGAGACCAAAATCTGGTCCCATCGCAATCATATCTTCTAGATCTGGCGGCAATTCGGTTTCGGGGCCATTCATTGCAACGAATGCACCGTACAAAATGACCATGAGCAGGACAACAACGACGGCCGTTTTTATGGTTTGCACAACGAACTCCTCCAGGAATACCACGCGCCGCCAACGCAGTGTTGACGGAAATCACTGAACTTCCGGTTCAATGACTAAGGATGCTAGAACTTTGATACCGGTGACGCTAGATCGATCGACAATCAAATCTCCAAATGGATCCAATTCGATCTTTCGTTCAGGCGGACGGACCAACTAAGCTATCGGCAGGAATAATCGTTAGAGTTTGCCTAAACAGCAGGAAGCATGGAATTTTTGTCAAATTTCGCACACTTTCTTAAACGTGTCGTCGGTCGAAAATCAACGACGTCCGCAACACCGTTGCATCGACAATGCAGCAACTGCCCAGCAGCGCAAGCCTTGCGGAATCGTACGTTGGCCATGCTGATCGGTGCTGCATGGATGGCGATTGTTGGTTGCGGTACAACGAAGACTTACACCGCGACTGAGCAACTTTTGCTTTCCGATGCAGTGGATTCCACGATTACGAAAATCGACTTCCGTCCGCTCAGCGGAAATCGTGTGTATCTCGACGCACACTATGCCGAAGAGGGTGGCAAGTCGAAGCAGTCCGGCGCAACGAATAGCATGTTGGTCAACGCTGACTATGTTATCAGCGCTATCCGGCAACAACTGGTAGCGGCCGGCTGTTTGCTCGTCGAAAAACGCGACGATGCGGATTTGGTCGTTGAAATGCGACTTGGGGCACTGGGCAGCGATGCGCACAGCATCATCTACGGAATTCCAGCCACAAATATCGGCTCCGCGACTGGATTGATTGCCGGAGCACCGTCGGTTCCGACGATCCCGGAATTGGCGATTGCAAAGAAGGAGCAAAAGACGTCGGCCGCTAAAGTCGCGCTCTTTGCCTATGACCGAGTCACGATGGAACCTTATTGGCAATCGGGAATTGCTCAAGCAGGTTCGAACGCTCGCGACTCATGGCTATTAGGCATTGGACCATTTCAAAGCGGAACGATTTACGCGTCTCCGAGATTTGCTGGCCGCCGATTAATGAACGTGCTTGGAGGGCCTCGTAAAGTCGAACCTGAGCCGGTGATTGTCGATCCTATCAACGGCTTGGACCATCGTTCGGAATATGTTTTTCAGCGCGGTGAACGTCCAGAAAAAGCTTCTCAATACGCTGGCGAGCGTGCCCAGACTCAAGCGATTCCAGCTTCTAACAACGGCCAACAGCCACCAGTCCAGCTCCCATAGTTAAGCCTTCATCGACTTACCTAACGTTCGGCGGACGCAGTCGGCTCAGCGCAATTTCTAATCGACCTGGCTCCTGCTCGCTCGCTGGGACATCCCATGCAATGCCAGAAGTTATCTGTCCATTCGAATCGCAACCCTGATTGACTGAGCATGCAATTCTTCGAAGCAGATGGCCTCGAAAAATTTTAACTCGTCAATTGCGATTCCTGCTTCGAAATTTCGTTAGCAACGCGCAACCAATGCGCAATTCTCTGCTTAATTTGCATATAGCGCTCGATCTTGCTTTAGTCTCACTTGCTACTCGTCATTTCAATTGCTAATTCGCGTGCTTCCAAAGTTACGAAACCTTCTGGAGCTATCAATATGCAGCTCGATTATGCGTTCGGGATCGACAATTCGCTTGTCGAGTTAGACAATGGGATGAAGGCGACGGTTATCCGTCGTAACGGAGCTGATTTTTCAATGCCGATTTTACGAGTTGGTTCAGTTTCCGAGCTGCGCGAGTTCGACTTGGCTTCCAGCAAATTTTCGATCGTGCGTCCGCTCGCAGACGATCGCACCAACCAAATCCGAATTGACTTTAACGGTCCGGAAGAATTTAGGGAGCTTAGTAATTACGAAAGATTCTGACCGATTTGAATGCATGGGTTCAACTCGATACAGCCAGCGTCTGTGATTGACCATATTCACAGTTGTTACTTAAGTGCTGCCCAATGTTCAACGTAATGTTCTGGATCGAAACTTGGAGATGACAATTTGCGCACGTTCGCCAACTGCTTGGCATTCTTCATCGCAGCAGAGGAATATACGGCACTTGTCGTAAATCGTGTTCTTGTAATTTCTGCAGTGCATTCCGGTCCAATTGCTGGGCAAAGATCGTTGGGCTTAACCGCAGCTTGGGAATACGATCCTAATGCAATTAACGCGCGAAAGGCGAAAGAACTCGACCTTTGCGATCTTGGCTGGATGAACTCAATCAAAGCCATGTAGCAGACGGCTATGCCAAAACATTTATTGCGTCGCCGTTTACGACAACCTTGTGAAGCGAATAAAGAGGCATGCACTCGAAGCAAAATCCACATTGCGATTGTAACGAAGCTGTGAGCTCCGGTGGAATTTCACGAACAGCTACCGGGGAAAAACGTGGCTTACCTACGATGTCGTTTCTGCTACCTGCGAGATTCAGTTAGGTTTGCGAACGCATTCAAGCAAACGATCGATTAACTGAGTTTTCAAACGCGTATATCCAAAGAGGAAAAACAGTTCGATGAATCATAGGACGAGCTAAGCGCACCAGTTCGATCAAAATCAAAAAAGACCAGCTAGCTTGGAAAGGTCCAAGCATCCGAAGTCAGGGATGGATTTTGGAGTCGACAATTTTGCGTTTGGAAGTTCGGGGAACGGAGATAAAGCGGTTCGACCGATCGTTGCGTCCGTGATGGGATTACTCAGAATTTTATTGCATCGTTCAGCGTGCGGTTTTTCAACAGCAGCTTCAGAAGTTGAAAACACTAAAAGATGCTTAAAACCGTCAGATGGCGTGATTATGTGCGCCACAAACTCGATTTGCGATTTAACGCGTATCGTTGACTGTATGCAACCGATTTCGCGAAAATTTGAGAAGGATCGCGCTGAAGCAAGGACTGGAACGAAGAATTTGGATTCAGCTCGATGCTGACGCATCAAAGCAAGGTGTCACTATGGCGGTTCTGGCGCGGGCAAAGAAGTTGCATTTTAGGCTGGCGTGTAGGGTTTTCTTGAAACGATTCACATTCGGACCCGTCGTGAACGTTTTTAGGTTGACGAGGGGAGTTAATCGACGGAAACTTCAAGCTTACTCAGAACTCAATTTCAATCTTGAACGGCAAAGACCATGTCCCGCAATACGCTCGCCTCTAATTCCCAAGCTCAACAGCAGAATGAGCAACTGCTGCAAAACACGGCGCAACAATTTGGCGTCAGCGTCGACGCAGTCCGCTGCCTTTGGACCGCTCTCAAAAATGGGCACGGCAGCATGGCACAATTCAGTCATCCCGAGCTGGGCGGTTCGGGACAGTGGATGTCCGGTGGAATGACCATGGTTGGCGACATGTTCAACCACAACGCAAAAATGCGAGTCGACGGAATCTGTTATGCATTGGCTGACGCGGCGCGACAAGCGGCCGTGACGTCGACCAATTCGTCGGGATCGTTTCAATCGCAATACAGCGGTCCGAGCGGCTCGCAACCGGATCTCTACGCCAACGGTCCGTGGTGGCCAGAGGATTTGGGATCGCCAAATTCCAGCGGGGCTCAGAACTCCACGCAGTATGCTTACTTTGCAAACGCACATCGATTGGCGCTGAACATCAACGGCGTGGTGACGCTGTACGATACTCTCAATCACCAGATCGGCGGCGTTTCACAGCAGCAATCGGGTGATCAATCTTTACGATTCACCAGCCAGTTCGGAACGGTGCGGTTATACGATCTGCCTCAGATCAAAATTTCCAACGGCTCGAATTCATCTTCGACCGCTCAACCGCAATACGACGAACCAAGTGTCTACGTGGACGCGAACGGTTCTCAGCAATCTTCGAATTCGAATCAGAATTACAATTCCGGCCAAAGCCAATCGCAAAGCGGTTCGTACAACAATCCTGTGCAGAACAATCCGGCACCAACCAATAACCAGTTGAACAATAATCAGTCAAACTCTAACAGCAACACTGCACCCACGATTCAGCCTTCTTCGTCTGTCCCGCTCAACACGAGCGAGTCGAACAAGCCGCAGGTTTCAGCGGGCGACGCGTTTGAGATGCTGGAAAAACTGGGTAAGCTTCGCGACGCTGGCGTGCTGACCAATGATGAATTCGACGCCAAGAAATCTGAGCTTCTAAAGAGAATCTAGCAAGAGCGTCGACGAATGTCCGATTCAAACGGCGCGGTAAACAACTTGCGGTATCGTCGCCAGATCGCCTTTCCGAAAATCCAGCAATCTGGACAGCAAAAGATTGCGGACGCGAAAGTCGCCGTGGTCGGCGTTGGAGCTCTGGGTTCGATGATTGCTGAACGATTGACGCGGGCGGGCGTTGGAGCGTTGCGGTTGATCGATCGCGACTGGGTTGAGGAAGACAATCTACCGCGTCAGACGTTGTTCACACATGCTGATGCAATAGAGCGACGTCCGAAAGCGATCGCCGCAGCAGCCAAACTGGTCGAGATCAATCCTGGATTGCGTATCGAAACCGAAGTTGTTGAATTCTCTTTCACGAACGCTCGGCAGCTTGTCGATCGATGCGATTTGATTCTCGATGGAACGGATAATTTCGAAACACGTTATTTGATCAACGATGTTTCCCTGGAAACCAATATCGCCTGGGTCCACGGCGGCGTGCTTGGCAGCAGCGGTCAAGTGATGGCGATTGTCCCACATCAAACATGTTGCTTGCGATGCATTTTGCCCGAACCACCGCCTCCGGACGCGTTGGAGACTTGCAATTCGGCTGGCATTCTTGGTCCGTCGGTGGCCATTGTGGCAGCTTGGCAGGCGCTGTTGGCGATTCGGTTGTTGGTGGAACCGAAAGAGTCGATGCCGAGCCAATGGACGACGATCGAAACGTGGAATCCATCGACTCGAAACTTTCAGGCGGACCCAATCAAGTTGCGTCCGTTATGTCCAGCCTGTGGCAATGGTCGCCGTGACTTTTTGGATGGAACGCTGGCTCGCGAATCCAAAGTCCTCTGCGGTCGCAATGCAGTTCAGTTGAGCAGTCCACGAGCGACAGGGGTGAATCTGAAAAAAATCGCGGACCAGTTTGTGGACGGCAATGTGACGGTTAATCCGTTTTTTGCTCGACTGGCATTCGCCGAGCACGAAATTACGATCTTCGCTGACGGAAGGATGATCGTTTCTGGGACCGAAGATCCTTCGGTTGCTAGAAAACTAGTCGACCGATGGATCGGCGGCTAGCCGAGATTCAACGCGAATCCAGCGAGACAATGTATGCTCGTTGGTAGCTCTTGAGAGACAACGACTACTCGCTGAAGAACCGGAGGGCTCGCGCCCTGCCGCTTGAAATTTAGGTAATCTCGCTACGACCACGATGCGGATTCGGCGTTGGAACCGTACGAGTCGTAAGACGATTTCGGACGGGATTCTTCAGCTCGTGCGCAAGCGATGCACATTGTCACGTGCGGGATCGCTTGCAACCTTGCTAGCGGGATTGCTTTCTCGCAGGATTCGCAATTGCCGAACTTGCCTTCGCGGATTCTGATCAGGGCGTCATCGATGGAGCCTAATTCGCGGCTTTCAACTTCGGCAAGCTGGCTGCTGAGCTCTTCTTGCGTTGAATCCATCGCGTAATCAGCGGAATCGCCACCGTCTTTGGCGAGCTGTTGCAATAGAGTTAAGTCGCCGGCCAACGCATTACGTATCGCCTCTCTTCGGCGCAGTAACACATCTCGCAGCTTGGCAAGTGCAGTTTGACGAGACATTTCGGAAACCTCGCATTCTAGGCAGGATGTCAGCTCGCAACTGGCTGGAAGCTACGTTTCAACTCGTTCCAGTCAGAATTTCAGCCGCGGTAACGGTACTATATTACGGTGGCATCTCAATTGAGTTCAAAAATCTTGAGGCCCGCTAAATTTAAAGCGAAATTGGTGCCGCGCAATCCGCTAAATCGACAACTTGTGCTGATTTAACGTTCGCGAGATCGCTTTTATTTGCCAAAGTTCGGAAATTTACTCACGCTGCGAACTTGTGGTTTTCCGCAGTTCGCGTAAGTCCACGCTTCCAGATTTGCAAGCTGAAGCAATTTGCTGACCTAAAGTGCGACTTAAATTGTAACTTTTGGATTTTTGTGGTGCTCGCAGAAGATTTCCGGCAAAAATTTTTAGCTACGACGGAATTGTCGGAAAAACTGGTCGATAGAACATCTGGTGTGTCGCGACACCTCGGCTGCGCGGTTATCGCGCACGGACTGAAAGCCAGCATTTCCATTTGGTAAACAGAGATAATGAGCAATTCGTCAACCACTGGCACCGAAAAGACCAACACCGGGCACTCCGGACGCTCGACTACCGTCTTCGGACGCGTCGAGTTGCTCGACGAGCATGGTCAATCGGTGGAAAATTGGCTGGTTGACACCCAGCGTTGCTCGATCGGGACAAACTCCAGAGCAACAATTCGAATCGCGAAAGGCCAGCTTTCTGACCACCACGCGACGATCGTTTTTGGCCGTCGGCACACGCTTATCAAATCGGCCGAAGGCGAATTGCGTGTTGGGGCGAAAAAGGTCCGTGAATGGTTAATCGACGAACCAGCCACAATCGGATTGGGGAATCTGCGCTTTGTGGTCTATCCGACCGCTTACGTCAGGGCCCAATCGAGCGGTTTCGAAGTTCCCGCCGGAACGCTCCGCGATGCGACTTCGCGGCTAGCCAACGAATCTAACGCTGCACCGACGCTGGAACCTAGCCAAGAAAGTCGCGTCGATGCCGAAGCGTTGAAAGCAGCCATCTTGTACGAGACGACATCGGTTATCACTCGGACAGTCTCGCCGATTCACGAGTCGATTGCGCAACTGGCAAGCCAAGTCGCGGAGTTGATCGCACGCGAAGTCGAAACGCCGGTCGCTGCGCCATTGCCGGTCGATCCGTTTGAGTTGCAAAGCAAGTTGCCGGCCATCAATGCCGCGATCGAAGTACTGGACGAGCGGATATCGCAAGTCAACTCGCGGACTGATCAAGCGTTCGAATCGCTGAGCAGCCAGATCCGCGAACAGTTCTCGCAGATCGACGCTCGAATCTCCAGCTTGCCAGCACCGACGCAACCAGCGATCGAAGAAATGCTGGTTGCCTTGCATACACAAATTCTTGCCGTACAAACTCAATTAGCCGAGCGTCCGCCGCAGTTGATCGACGGGGCTGGCTCGTCGGCTACGGAGCTTGAACCCGAAGTGGCCGACTACCAGACTTCCAGAAGCTGGCAAACTAACGAAGTCAAATCCGACGTCGAGCAAAATTACGATCCGCAAGATAACTATCCGCAACAAAATGGGCACGTCCAACACGATAGCTATGCTGCAACCGAATCGGAAGTAGCCGAATACGACGAAGACCTCTATCAAAGCCAACAGGACGACGCAGCAACCTCGGATTGGGTGACTGACCAATCTTATGTTGGTCAGTACAGCAACGAAACGGATTATGCTGACGAGCCATCCGAACAGGAATCGGAATACGAGCAGACTGATGCAAGCGATTCGTATCAGCCGCAGTATTTTGCCGAACCGTATGCCGCCGCCGAAGAGCTTTCAGGTCGTTACGTACCAGTGGAAGCAGAAGACTCGTTTGACGATGCCGACTACTTAAGAAGCGACGCAAACGCATCAAGCGAGGCCCCGCGTGGACTTGCCGATACGGTCGACTACATCGGATTTGCCGCCGCAGATTTGCAGTCCGAAGTGGATAGCACAGTCGAAGATATCGAAAGCAACTCGCAAGAAGGCGCCCCGTATGACGCGTACACTCACAACTATCGCTCCGATGTGAACGATGCTGATTTGCAAATCGATTACCAAGCCAATCGTTTCGATGATCAAGGTGAAAGCGATCTCAACTTAAATAGCAATATTGATGTCGGTCTGCAAGCTGCTGCGCCCCTACGTTCGTGGGACACTGGTTATGATGACGAACATCATTATTCGGCGTCTGAAGCCAACGATGTAGCTGCTGAAGTCGAAGAAGATTCAGCGGCAGGATATGTCAATACAGGTTCGCTTTCGGAAGTGTTTTCCGCCAAGTACGATGCTGCGAAACCGAATCTCGCTATCGACGTTGAAGCCGATCCGGACACCGACGAGTATCGCGGCACGCCCGCTGACGAATTGAATCAGGTATCGGAAGAAGGTCGCGATTTCGAATCGTTGCAACCAACCTATGAGGATGATCGTCCTGGCGAACGAGCGGCGCTGCCGTCGTGGTTTACGGCGGACGAAGAAGACAAACTTGAAGGTTTCGACGATCACCAAGCATCGCGCGCCGAACCGCTGACGTCGACTTACGAAGCAACGTCGGCCCATTGGTCAAACGACGCCACGGACGATGTGGAAGACGAATCCGCATTCGAGAATGGCGATGAACTTGTCGGAATGTACTCTGATGATGCGATCAGTTCGATAGATGAAAGCGTGTCCTATGAGAGCGAGACTTACGTCGAAGACGAGGAAGATGAGCCGGCTAGTTTGACTGCTGGCAAATCAGGCGCCGATTCAGATCATTTTCCAAAGACTGGTGAGAGCGTCGTTGACGAAGAGGACGGCGAATCAGTCGAAGATTACATGCAACGATTACTGCAACGTGTCAAGGGCGAAGCGTCCGGAGCAAGTTTTGCAGCCCCTCCAAAGACGACCAGTCCAGCCACTGTTCCGATTCAGAAGGCCGCACATACCGAACCAGTCAAGCGTGTCGTGCCGGAAGTGAACGAGGAAGAGAGCTTGGCAGTTGAAGATTACATCCCTCGAAGTTCGGCACCTGAAAACAACCTAAATCTGGCAGCGATGCGAGCTCTGGCCAACGAAACGGCTCGTTCGGCGTTGGCCAAAAGCTCGGCCAAGACGCTTTCGCCTCGCAGCAACAGCGGCAAGCTGGGCATTTCAGCGTTTGGGTTCGTTGTTGGGACAATCATCCTGTTGGTCAATGGAATCGCTTTGAATGTGGCGTTTTTGGGGATGACGGCCGCCTATCTAATTTTCTTGATTTGGGGTTTTGAAGCGACCCAAGGTGCCGGCTTGATCGGTTCGTCAACCAGCAAGTCGAAGTCTTAGACAGAGTCATACACCTGGCCGGTTCTAGCTCATAGCGGCTAATTTCTTCAAAAACTCGCCAATAAACCCGTTTATACGCTCGGTATAAACGGATATACTCAGGCGACACGTGCAGACTGGTCTGTCGAATTAACTCGACTATTCGTTACGCTTGGCACGTTGGACTGGCAAAACAGCGTTCGTGGCTGCGAAATCGCTTTTTTGCAACCAGCCGATTGCTTACGCTTTATGTTCCGATTTTTTCCGCTCATCTGATCCAGCGAAGATCCAAACACCGATGTCTAGCACGATAACTGACGACGGAGTCGAAGAGACCAAACGCCAGATCCGTACCTTGGTCAACGAAATTGCTGAGCTTTCCAAGGCCGGCACGTCGCCCAACGAATATTATCCGGCGGTTTTGCAGCGGATTATCGCGGCGTTGGCGGCTCAGGGCGGCGCGGTCTGGTTGGTTGAGAACAACACGCTTCGAATGGCTTACAAGATCCTGACCCAGCCGGAAGGGATTACCGATGCCAGCGAAAATGCCAATCGACACGCGCGACTTCTTGGTCACGTTATGCAGCAGAACCAGCCCGAGCTGGTGCCGCCAAATTCTGAGTTTGGGGAGAAAAACGAGCTCAGCAATCCGACGCCTTTTCTGCTCGTTCTTGCACCGCTGGTCACCGGAACGCAAGCGGTCGGAATTATCGAAGTCTTTCAACGGCCGGATACCCAGTTCGAGGCGCAGCGCGGCTATCTTCGGTTCATCGAACACATTTCAAAACTGATCGCGGATTGGCTTAAGGCCCACGCCTTTCAAGCGGTCACGAGTCGCCAAGCGATGTGGCAGCAAGCGGATGAATTCGCTCGGCTAGTGCATAACAGTTTGGACATTCGCGACACCGCCTTCACCATTGCCAACGAAGGCCGTCGGCTGATCGAATGCGATCGCGTCAGCGTTGCGACAATGCGCGGTCGAAAGGCCCGAGTGATCGCGATGAGCGGCCAGGATTCGATCGAGAATCGGTCCAACGAGGTTCAAGCATTGAACAAACTCGCCACTCGCGTGGTTCGCTCCGGTGAATCGTTGTGGTACGACGGCGCGACCGAAGAACTGCCGCCCCAAATCGAAACCGCGATCGAAGATTATGTCGACTTATCACATGGTCGAACGGTCTCGGTGCTGCCGATTTTTCAGCCCGAACAGACGATTGCTGGCGACGTGCTCTCTGAAAGAGAAGCGATTGATTCGCGTGGTCGAGCTCGCAAAATTATCGGCGCTTTGATCGTCGAGCAAATTGAAACTCAACTTGCCCGCAACGAACTTGAAGGCCGTGTCGACTTGGTCTACGAACACGCGTGTCGCGCGATTGCTAATTCGCAAACGCACAGCAGTATTTTCTTGATGCCACTTTGGAGATTGCTCGACCGTTTGACGTGGCTTTTTCGTGGTTCGGCGTTTCCGAAAACGATGCTGGCTTTGTTCGTCGCTGCACTGGTGACGGCAGCGTTGTGTTTGATCAAAATCGATTTTGATCTGGAAGCCAAGGGCAAGCTAGTTCCGAGGCAACAACGCAACATATTCGCTCACGTCGATGGCGAAGTGAAAGAGGTTTATGTTTCCCACGGCGATAAGGTCAAAGCCGACCAGCCAGTTGTGTTGCTGAAAAACCCTGAACTTGAAGTACGTTTAGAAGACCTTCGCGGCCAATATCAACAAGCGTTGGGGCAACAGCGTTCAATTGAATACTCTCAAAATATCGCCGGTCTACCAGCTGCTGAAAAGCGTCGCTTAGATGCCGAGCTGGCGGAAAATCGCCAACAACAACAGAGCCTCAAGGCACAATACCAGATCTTACAGTCTCGGGCGCAGCAACTGGTTAGGACCAGCCCGATCGATGGCACGGTGACGACTTGGGAAGTTGAAAAGACGCTTCGGTCGCGACCTGTCGTGACTGGTCAAGTCCTGCTGAATGTGGCTGATTTTGATCAAGAATGGGATCTTGAAGTGATGATGCCTGAGAAGCGGATGAAGCATCTCGATCAAGCTTTCGCATCGACCAATCAAGATTATTTGGTGTGCGATTTTATTTTGCGGTCGGACCCTTCCGCGACCAATTACACAGGCAAACTTTACCGGACCGGCGTTCACCAGCAAACCGAGCTTAACGGCGACGAAGGCACGACAGTCAAGCTGCGAATCGTTCCCGATTCAATGGTTGGCATTAAACCGCTGCCCAATGCCGAGGTGACAGTCGATGTCAAATGTGGCAAGGCTGCGGCGGGCTACGCTTGGTTCCATGAAATTCCCGAATGGATTCGTGCAAACGTCATATTCTAAAGGCACGTAAGGACAATGAAAAACTCTTCTCTTCAAACGGTTGCAACAACTTCGACGCTCGCCTTGCTGCTAGCGCTCAATGGCTGCGATCGATTGCCCGAAGCTATCACTGGCAACAAGGCGCCTAACACACCAACGATCCAAGCCGTTGGACCTAGCGGATCGCGAACTGGCGAGCCGATGGCAGAAGTCTCAATGCAAATGCCGCCGATGAGTGGTGACGCGCTGGTAAACAGTTTCGCAGCCGAAAATCGACGTTCTGGTTCGCCAATAATTCGTGGTGCGAACATCGGTCCGCGAGCCGAGATGGTGGTCTTTGAGCAAGACGGTCAGCCGATTGATGATTCAATCTCTGGTTTCAACGAAGCTTCGATGCCGGGTCAGAATTACGCACAGATTGATTTGCCGCCAGGTGATAGGCGAATGGTAAGCGCGCCGAGCTATAACACGGACCCATCTGAAGACCGCAACGATGGCGTGATCGTAATCCGAAATGCAAATCTTAAGTTCGTTGACGACTTGGAAATCTCGGCTCAAGCAGACGGCTTGATCATGGTTTTGGACGCTGACGAAGGCGATCAAATCAAGGCCGGCATGGAATTGCTGCAACTCGACTCGCGAATGGCAATTGCCGAGCTCGACGTAGCGATTAAAGAGCTTGATGCGGCGATTGAGAAGAGCAAAGACGATTCTGAAATCGAGTACTCGATGGCGGCTGATAACGTTGCCAAACAAGAAGTCGAAACGTCGAAAGAGTTGGTCGCGCGTGGTGGCGAGACGGGTCAAGAGTATCGCAAGAAGTGGCTTGAAGCACGGCGCGCATCGTTGGCAATCAAAGTTGCCCAGTTAAAGAATAGCCAAGACGTTGCTGCCGCAGGCGTTTCGGAAGCAAAGAAGCGAATGGCCCAAGTTCAAGTTGAATTGCGGTCGATCAAAGCACCGTTCGATGGCATGGTGGCTGAAAAAACAAAAGACATTCACGATTGGGTCCGAGCCGGCGACGTGATCATGCGTTTGGTTTCGATGGACAAACTGCGAGTGGTCGGACAAGTTCGAACCGAACAGTTGGAAGCCGCTCCACATTTGTTGTTGGGTGCACCAGCGAAAGTCGAAGTCGAATTGTACCCCGGCGCGAGAGAAACGCTGCAAGCCACTGTTGGTTTCGTGTCGCCAGTCATGCAGTCGTCAGGTAGCTATAAAGTTTGGTTGGAAATTCCCAATCAAAAAGCTCAGGATCAGTGGCTGTTCCGTGAAGGCATGTCAGCCACGATCGCGATCGACACGCGGCCTTAAGCTCCCGCACATGATAAGAGTATTTGCAATTTATGACTTCGTTAGCTGAATCGTTTGTAAACAGCGCTCAACGGACCTTGCAGCTTCGCAAGCGGCCCGATCTGCATGTTCGTAAACATCAGTATCATGGACGAGCGTATTGGGTTATCAAAGAACCGGTTGGGCTGAACTATTTTCGCTTTCATGAGGAAGAGTTCGCGATCCTCAATTGGCTTGACGGTCATCGGTCGTTGCAGTCGATACGCGAGTTATTTCAAGCGAAATTTGCACCGCAACGAATCTCGCTGCAAGAGCTGCAACAATTCGTCGGAATGTTGCACCGCAGCGGATTGGTGATCAGCAATGGCAGCGGCCAAGGTCGCCAACTGCGACGACGCGGTGATAAGAAGAAACGCAAGGAGCGGCTGGGCAAGTTGGCCAACGTTTTCGCGCTTCGCTTTCGCGGGATTGATCCCGAACGCATCCTCAATCGTTTGTTGCCGATCTTCGGTTGGCTGTTCACGCCAGGAGCGTTAATTGGTGCGATGGTATTTGGTCTTTCGGCGTTGCTGTTAGTCTTTGTGCAGTGGACGAAGTTCCAAGCCAAGCTGCCGTCGTTTGAGCAGTTCTTTGCGGCTGAGAATTGGCTGTTCCTCGGTGTGACGATGGCGTGCGTCAAGATTTTGCACGAGTTCGGTCACGGACTGTCATGCAAAAAATTCGGAGGCGAGTGCCACGAGATGGGCGTGATGCTGCTGGTCTTTACGCCATGTTTGTATTGCAATGTTTCCGATTCCTGGATGCTCCCCAACAAGTGGCAACGCGTTTTCATCGGCGCCGGTGGAATGTATGTCGAATTGATTCTGGCGTCGATTGCGACTTATTTATGGTGGTTCAGCGAACCGGGCGTGCTGAACTTCCTCAGCCTCTCGGTCATGTTCATTTGTTCGGTTTCGACCGTTGTCTTTAACGGCAATCCGCTACTGCGATTCGACGGCTATTACATCTTGATGGACATCATCGAGATTCCCAACTTGCGTCAGAAGAGCACCGAAGTTCTAAAGCGATGGTTCCAGAAAACATGCCTCGGACTGGAATTGCAAGACAACCCGTTTCTGCCGCATCGACACAAGTTTTGGTTCGGAATGTTTACGATTGCAGCGGCCATTTATCGCTGGGTCGTCGTATTTGGGATCATTTGGTTTTTGAATCAAGTGCTCAAGCCTTACGATTTGGAAGCGGTCGGTCGCGTAATCGCCGTCGCGGGCTTGATTGGTCTGGTTGCCCAACCGATTTTTCAAACTTATAAGTTCTTAAAGACTCCTGGAAAGGCAGCAAAAATGAAGCCTAAACGCGTGGTGGCGTCGTTGGCGGTAGCGGCGGCGATCATTGGTTTTGTTGGTTTTGTGCCGCTTCCGTTTCACGTCGATTGCGCTTTCGAAGTCCAACCCAGGGACGCGTATCAGGTCCGTGTGATTGAGCCTGGTGTCTTGGTCAGCTTCAACAAACGGCCCGGCGATCGCGTTCAAGCTGGCGAAAAAATCGCTCAGTTACAGAACATACAGTTGGCCATTGACGAATCCAAAAACGAAAGCGACCGAGCGTTGGCCAGCGTGCGTTTGGAACAGCTCGAAAAGCAATCCAATAGCGACGATACGAAATCAAGCTTGATCAACAGCCAGCGAGAGCTGCTAATTTCTAGCCAAGAGCGGCTGGCGATTTCTCAACGACGACAAGTCGAGCTGGCGATCATCGCGCATCGAGATGGCGTGATCATTGAACCACCGACCAAACCAGACGAATCGGCCAAAGCGGGCGAAGATCAATTGCCGGGTTGGTATGGGTCGCCATTTGCGCCCAACAATGCAAATGCTTACTTTGCCGAAGCGGACCTGCTGTGTTATGTCGCCGATCCCGATGCAATGGAAGCTGTTATGATTATCGATCAAACAGACCTCAACCTACTTAAGCTTGGTGACGAAGTCGAGATGATGCTTGAATCGGCGCGGTTGAGCAGCATTCACGGCAAAATCGAAAGTGTTTCACAGACCGAGATCAAAGAAGCTCCACAATCACTCGCTTCGCAAGCCGGCGGATCACTCGAAGCAATCGCCGACGCGAACGGGCGTTTGCGACCGATCAGCACTTCGTATCAAGCACGCGTGCCGATCGAGAATTCGCATGTGCCGCTGCGAGTCGGCTATCGCGGTCGGGCCAAGATTCATTTAGAGTGGAAGTCGTTGGGCTGGCGGTTGGCGAGATTCCTGCAACGTACATTCAACTTTGACTTTTAGTTCGGATCTAACGCTGGCGTTTCGAATTGAACGACGAAGTTTTTAAAAGCTGCCTGGGACAGTAGCTGTATTCATGTTACAACCATGGGTGAGCTGGTCCGCGATTGTTTGACGACCGGCGAAGATAATCATGTTTGGCAAGGAGTACCGTAATGGCGACCGATCAGGCGAGCAATACCGAAGAAGAAGCAACCGAAGCACCACGAACTGGCCAGCAGACCGTTCAAGTTCAGGTTAAAGATGAAGATGCGTTGGCGTTGTATGCGAACTTCTGCCGAGTGACTGGTTCGCCCGAAGAATTGATCATCGATTTCGGTTTGAATCCACAGCCAGTTGGCGTGCCGAAGGATCCGATCTACGTCAAGCAACGTATCATATTGAACTTCTTTACTGCCAAGCGATTGTTGGCCGCACTACAGATGTCGATCCAACGCCACGAAGCAGTCTTCGGCGTGTTGGAAACCGACATCAACAAGCGACTCCGCGTCAATCAAACGCATCAAAGCTAGTTTTATAGCTGCGTACTTTTGAACGTCATTTGAGTATGTGATGTAGGACACCCGTCGGTCTTCTTAACTTGGACAGGCTAGTAATGCATCGCAGAGGATGGTGTTGAATAGGATCGGATGTATTCTAGTGATTTTGACTACTATACCAGGACTGGTCCTGGCCTATTTCTGTCGCAACGTTTAATAATCTAGAAACAAATCGAGCCGTTTGGCTGATAAGGCCGACGTCGGTTTCGAAAATCAGTCATCGATGTTTTTCAGAGCAACTCGATGGTCAGCGGCATGGTTGAGACTGGCTGGCCGTTGACTGTTGACACGCCGTGCAATCGAATTGGGCCTCGGCCTAAAGATTCGACAGGCAGTTCGAATTTGGTCTGACCACTTGGGATTACAGCGACCTCTTCAAACTCATGGCGAATCGATAAATCTTCGGCCAGCGGTTTGTCCAAGCTCAGTGGGATCGACGTTTCGGTTGTGATCGTAAACGGGGTTGGTGCCGATAGTGTCGCTTGTTTCGATAGATCGCCGAACTGAATCCAAATGGACTTCTCATGCCGCGGTCGATTGGGACGTTTGTCTTGGGCAATGATTCGCAAATTAAAAGCCCCAAGCATACTGCCAGCCTTTGGATCAATATTTAAATTGATCTTCGAATTGCCAACTCCTTTGGCAACACCATCGATTAGGAAAATGAACGACAGGTCGCTATCGCCCAAGGCGTTTGTCTTCTCACCAGCGGCCGTAATCTGAATTGCTTGATCGACCAATTGTTTATCGGTCACGCCAGTCAAGGTGAATTCAGGGCGGACGACCCAAGGCTGACATAATGGGTCACCGACAATTAGCAATTGATATGGCCCCAGCAAGCTTTGATAAAACGCTTCGGCAAGCGTCGCACCGCGGGCATACGTCTCATGGATCATCGGCAGCGGGAATTTTTGTTGCAGCGAGTACGGTTCATACACGGCCCCGCTGGCACCGGCGGCGCCATTAGCAAGGTATTCGCTGAGCTTCGTTTGCCCAGCGTTCTCAAAGTCACCACCGACGCTTGTCAAGTTGTCGCCGATCGCACCAGGCAGAAGCGTAGAACCAGAGGCTGCCCAGGAGAATCCTGCGCTGCCCATCGTTATTCCCGCAACACGTTTTTCGCGGATCGGAAACTCACGTTTGATTTGCACAGCTTCAAAGCCATGTTGTTTCAGCTTCGCGATCGCGACTGGAAACAAGCTTGCTCGACAGGTCGTACGAACGTCGTCGGTCAGGGTGAAAAAGAAGGTTCCTTTTGGCTGGGTAAAATCGGCGGCAGCGGCACGATGCAAGCAATCGATCGCTTGGTCCATCGTATTGCCCAACGGCTGTGTCGCCGCTAGGACTGTCGAGAGCATATATCGAATGCCGGAGCGTTGATCGCGCGTCTCGATGCCGTTGACCGTGTAAAAGTTACGCGCATCGAAGCCACGAGGTTCGGTCCAGTCGATTGGCGCGTCTTCCATTGCGACCAAAATGGTTTGAAACTTCGCGGAGTTGCGAAGTGATTCGAAAGCCGGATTCTTTCGAAGTAGCGAGGCGTATGACCAACCGAACTCAGCGGCCTTCCCAAGCATCTCCAAGGCTCGTTTTTCGTCTCCGGCTTGGATCGCAATTTCGGCCAATCGAACCCAGGCGACGGTTTGATACGGGAACCGCTGAAGGTAGTTTGCCAGAAAAGCACTTTCGTCGAAAGGCGTTGCGGGGCTATTGGTAATATCGGCGACAGCGGGAACGGCATCGGTTGGAGCGATGGCTTTGGGCGCGGCAGGGTTGTTCGAAGGCTCCGGTGCATCGCTTGGTTCGTTGCCGGAGCGGGCGACTTCGCTTGGTGGGTTTTCAGCTTCGGCCTTCGCGGCTTCAGCTTGTTCGGCAGCCAGCTTCGCTGCGGCAGCTTGCTGTTGCAATTCCGCTTGCATGTCCGCTGGAATTGGAAGCTGGGTCGCTTGAGAGACAGGGATTCTTGAGTAATGATTGTTATAAAAGGCGATTGGCGTCACATTGGGCGACTGAACAATTTGATAGAGGTAGGTTGCTCCATTTAGACTGGCCACCGAAGTCAAATATTGAGCGTTGGGTGTCACTGTCGCGTCGACATTTGGAAATACAATTTTGGTCGGAAAGTCGCAGCTATAAGCCACTCCCTGGACGTGCGACTCGAGCCCTCGGACTTTCAATTGTTCGAACAGCGGCTGCAGAATCAGCTCGACAAACTGTTTTCGATCGATGGTTTCGGTGGCTGGAATATTTTGCAGCACGATCACATTGCGAGCTGGCAAGTTTCGCAAATGGATCCAATGATTGGCAATCGTCCGCGAGTTTTGGGACGCTCCGTTGACGACCACTACCCAACTAGCTGACGTCGCACCGGCCAGCAACAATTTTGGTATGACCGCCAGAAAAGCGGCGGCAATCAAGGTCATCCAGCGAACTTCCAAAGTCGCAAATTTACAGCACGCCACGAATCGATTCTCCATCAACATTGCTCGGGCCAATCAAACCACATCCGCATTCTAGCCCATCTGCGGCTGAGGGAAGCGATTTTTGCAGGGCGACCCCCACTAGGACGGTACCGCTAAGGCGTTAAATTGGTAGCCTGATCCAGAAAATACGCTTACGAACATCGCTAAAATAAAGGCAAACTCGAAATGGCTCAGTTGAGCATCCGCAAAGACAATTGTGAATTAGATTTCTTGTCGCTTGGTGCCGTAGTGCATCGTTTGGACCCTGGCATTTTGCCGTTCCGAAAGGCCCAACAACTCGACATTCACGTCTCCGGTGGCGAATACAATGTCGCGGCGAACTTGTCCGATTGTTTTGGTCTGAAGACCGGTGTTTGCACGGCCATGGTCGATTACCCAATCGGCGAGTTGGTTCAGGGGCGGATCAAGCAGATGGGCGTCAAGACGTTCTACAAAATGTTTGAACACAACGGCGTCAATGGACCGAACATCGCAACCGTTTACAGCGACCGAGGGCTGGGAGTTCGACCGCCGGTGGTATTTTACAATCGTGCCAACGAAGCGGGCGGAATGCTAAAAGTCGGCGATTTCGATTGGAAGAAAATTTTCGCTGCCGGAAGCCGATGGTTCCACAGCGGTGGAATCTTTGCGGCGCTATCGCCAACCACTTCGGACCTGATTGTCGAAGGTATGAAAGCGGCCAAGGCGTCGGGCGCGGTCACTTCGTTTGACTTGAACTATCGTGCCAAATTGTGGTCAGCGATCGGCGGAGCGGCCAAGGGCCAAGAGATGATCAGCAAGATCGTCGAGAACGTCGATATGCTTGTCGGCAATGAAGAGGACCTACAAAAAGGGCTGGGCATCGAAGGTCAAGACGTTGAAAAAGCGTCTGGCCTCGATCCTGACTCGTTCTTTAAAATGATCGAGCGGGCGGTAACAAAGTTTCCGAACGTGAAAATGGTCGCCACGACGTTGCGAGAAGTCAAATCAACAAATCGTCACGAATGGGCGGCAGTTCTGTGGTACGACGGCAAGCGATATGTCAGCCCAACAATGCAGCTCGACGTGGTCGATCGAATCGGCGGCGGCGATGGTTTTGCGGCTGGTCTGATTTACGGAATGTTGTCCGGCAAGGAACCTGAGCAAGCGTTGCGTCTGGGTTGGGCGCACGGCGCATTGCTGACGACGTTCCCTGGCGACGTGACGATGGCCCGCTTGCCAGAAGTCGAAGCGTTAGCCAAAGGCGGTTCGGCCCGAGTGCAACGCTAGCGGCACGCTTCAACCGCGATCGAACTGAAAACTTCATTATGATTGAGTTGTACCAGGTAACCTTGTTTCATCTGCAAGCTTACCTGTTCGCGGCATTGATTGTCTCATTGCTTGCCGTTTCAATAGTATCGTTTCGAAAGAATCGGGATTGGATTTCCATGATGTTTGTCGTTGCAAGCGTCTTGGGATGTATCGCCACAGTCGGACATGCGATTGAGACATCAATGATCTACGCTGAGATTAAAAAGCGTGAAGCGACTGACGCTTCATTTACCTTTAACGGTTGGATACACTACTCGATTCTCAAATTCCAATCATTGGCTTTTGTGATTGGAATCGTGGCATCCATCGGATACTGCACAACCAACTGGCGACGCGACTCTCAGGAAGTGCAATAACTACTCCGATCTTTGAGGCAACGACGCGGCCAATTTCTGTTGGCGTTTGCCCAGACGCCAAGCGGCGAATCCCCACACCGCGATCCAGGGCAATGACCACCAGTTAAGTGTTGCAGTGCCGACTTGCGCGACGCTTCGCAGCGAGCCAAATAGCTGGCTCGATATCGCATCGCCGCCGCGCAGCACGACGGTATCGATAAAGCTTTTCGATTTGTATTTGTCTTCTCGATCGACAACTGTAAAGAGCACTTCACGGGCCGGAACAGTAATACCATAAGCCGAAGCGCGCGAAGCGAGGACGGCAACAATTAAGACGGACAGACTGGGCGAACATGCAAGTGTGGTGAAGCTGATTAGGTAGACGATCGGCAGCAGCACCAAGGTCCAACTGATTCCAATGAGTCGCAGCAGCCTTGAGGAGATGAGTGTTTGTGCGACAAGCGTAAGCAATTGCGTGCCGAGGTCCAGATAAGCAAACAACTGTATCTTGGCGGTTTTATCAGCAACATTGGCGGCCACGATTTCTGCTTGTTGAAAATAGAGCATCGTGCCGGCTGCTTGGGCGAAGAACAAGAATAAGCAGATCGACGCCAAGTAAGGCGACTGAAACAAGCGAGTGATACCAGCCATCAAGCTAGCGCTGGTGCGTCTTGGCTCTGCAACGATCGTTTTTTGATCTAGATTGTTCGACAGTTCGTTGAACTGAGCTGAACGCTCGCTAGCGGACTCCAATCGCCATGCGCAGATTAAACCAATTTGAATTGCCAAGGCGGGTAAAATTAGTAGCACCGAAGTCGAACAGTAGATCGCTAGTTGGCTAGTTAGAAAAGAACCAAGAATTGCACCGGAGGTTCCCCCTGCAGCAATTGTTCCGAACAAGCGTTTACCTTGATCGCTGTTATAGATGTCCGCAAGCACTGACCAAAAAACGCTCGTCGCGAACACGCCAAATATATTGACCCACAAGAAAAAAAGTCTCGCCGTTGTAACTTGGATTTCTGTCGATCCAAATTGCAAGGCAATCGAGAATCCGACGAGGCTAGCAGTAAAAAAGTGAAAGACAATGCGGACAACCCATCGTCGTGGCAGACGGTCAATCAGGGCTGCGTAGGCGGGAACTGCGATCAACATGGCAATGAAGGTCATCAGCATCAAGTTTTGCAGCTGCCGAGTCCCAGCAATTGCGCCCATCGTTTCACGAACTGGTCGGACGATTGAATAGCTCAGCAGGATAAAGAAGAACCAACTTGTCGCCCAAAATACTCGATTTCGATCGTTCATCAGTTCAGGAGACAACTATTGGATAGGAAGGGGTAGGGCAATCGCATCTAATTGCAACCACTTGTATTTGCTTTGTTCAATTAACACGATGGTATTGGATTTAAGCGATGCGGTGTTGAACAGAACGCTTCGATAACGCTAAACTGTAGGGGAGAACGCTGAACACAATAACCGAGTTTGTAAGGATATCGAGGTCTACTATGTTAATTCGTCTCTTTTGGCCCTCTTGTTTGCTGGTCTGCGGGTTGTTGTTCATTGCAACGTCCAAAGCGCCAGTCTTCGGCCAAGACAAATCGGGCGCGACAGCTCGCGAAGTAACCGGGTACAAAGATATCGATCTTGAGACGACGAGTCTCAAACTTGTTGATGCTGATGCGTCGGTTTATCAGGCTTCGTTTCAACTCGAACAACAATGCGCTTCACTACTTGCGAGCCCATTTTTTACTCATCTGCGCCAGACACCGATCGTCCAGAAATCGCTTGTGGTGTTCAATACACAATGGAAAAATCGAACAGGTCGCCTAGGTCAGGTTCGGGCGACTTGGGATAATCCAAACATTCAATCGCTGATCAGCTTGCTGAGCGATTTCTCGAGCGACGAAGTTTTCTTTTACGCCGATGCAGCATTGCCTGAAACGTTGCTGTCGATCACTCAACTGGCCCGCGAAATCCAAGTTTTGGGCATTGAGGCTCAGCAAGATCCAGAACAAATTCGCGAGTACTTAATGGGCATTCCAAAAGAGGATATCGACGCGATCGATGTTCCAACAATTGTGATGGGTGGCAAAATTAAGGACAAGCAAGCGGCTCTCCAAAAGATCGACGAACTCGAAGCGATTATGACCATCGGTCTGCAAAACGTTCCAAACGTTTCACGAATTCTTGATGGTTTGAACCGCGAGGAAGACGATCGCGGCACTCGTCTGAGCATAACGCTCGATTCAGCGATGGTCCCTTGGGAAGAAATTCAGACGCGAGGCAATCCCCTTGTCGAAGACATGATTGATAAGGCCCAAGAGCTGCTTGAAGATCGACAAATTTCGATCGTTATCGGGATGTTAGATGACTATTTAATTTTTGCAATCAGCGAATCGTCGACGGACATTTTGAACCTCGGTGGTTCGGCCAGCTTGTTTGGCAGAGACGAATTTGCAGTTGCAGCGTCGAAGAACAAATCGCCCATCCTTGGAGTTGCCTATGTATCAGACGCGATGTCGGAAATAAGTTTCGAGTTGAATCTCAGCGATTATTTCAGCCGCAACCTCGGTCCACTGATCACCGCCGCCGAAATTGAGTTGGAACAAAAGCTTGACAGCGACGATGACGATCCGGATATGATCGAGGCCCAACTTGATTTGCTCTCCCGTATTCCAGAAGACCTCGAGTGGATCGATGATCAGATTGCTGAACTAGTTCCAGAGTTCAAAGGGCAAACGGTCGTTACTGTTGCCAAAGCCAACGGAATCGAATCTTGGTCGCACAACAGAACGAGCAGCGAATTGTTGGAAAGCGATTCAAGTTTGCCTATCCTCGAACAATTAGGAGGCAATCCTGTGGCTTTTATCGCTGGACGGCGTGAATTTCATCCGGAATATTTTGAAACGGCCCGATTGATTGTTCGCAAGGTCCATCAGTATCTCGAGGAAGCGGCTGACTCGGGGGCCATCAGCGAAGAAGATACGCCGAAATTTGACTTCGTGCTCGACAGTTGCTGGCCACTCCTAGTTGAGTTTGCGGATGTGATTGAGCAAGACTTTATTCCAGCAACCGAAGATGGTCAGTTCGCGTTTGTGTGGAATGAATCCAAAATCTCGGCCAAGCAATGGTTAAAAGAAATGCCGGCCAGTGATGAAGCATTGCCGCTGATCGAGCTGGCGAAAATCGTCGGTGTGAACGATCGAGAACAATTGATCAGCGGTTTCGATCGACTTTACAGCCTCGCCGACCAGGCC
This sequence comes from Pirellulaceae bacterium, assembly GCA_041740995.1. GTDB lineage: Bacteria > Planctomycetota > Planctomycetia > Pirellulales > Pirellulaceae > JBGSKY01. The sequence goes on along the minus strand of JBGSKY010000116.1, from coordinate 29,817 downwards.
CTTGAGCTCGCTCGGTTGATGGATGACGAAGCTAAAATTCCTGAAGGCTATGAAATCCCAAGGCCGCTCTCCGACGAGACAACTGCGGGAACCAAGTATTATTACGAAATCCCAGACGATTGCCCGGTTCCCGAAACGATGGCACCTCAGGCGGTCTTCGGCGAGAACTTCGCCTACTTCTCGTACTCTCAGCCACAGGCGGACGCGATCACGAAATCTACGCCGCTGAAAAACCGGGCGAATTTCATCAAGCAGCATGATTCGATCGAGGGCTTGGCGTATTTCGATTACGCCCGAGTGTTCGAGCAGCTTCGACCGTGGGCCAAGTACGGAATTTTCCTTAATCGTCGAGATGTAGTCTTGCCGTCAATGGAAGGTTTTCCGGAAGTTCGCCGGCAAGATTTACTCGATTTGTACGGTGCGTTTGAGAAGTTCGGTGAACTTGTGACAGTACAAAGCGGTACTGACGACGATGGGTCAATGATCCATTCTCGCTACTTTGAGTCGTCAAAGTGAGCGAGTGACGGTCGATCCAGTTGCGGTCGGTTGATAAAATCGCGCGACGTTGTTTGAACGTTTTGGACAGTTGGTCTGACTGTCCTGCGTACTCGCCGCGTCGCCAAGAGATTGATGACCATTTGAATCCGACTCGCTAACATGCCCCTTTTACTTGCAAAGCCGAGCTATCCGATTTGAGTTTAACTGTTGAAAAGTCTGGCGATCGGGTGCGGCAGATGTTTGCCCAAATCGCGCCTCAATACGATCGACTAAACCATCTTCTGTCGCTCAACATCGACAAAAGCTGGCGGAATAAAACCGTTCAGGCGATGCGTTCGGCTGCGAAGCATTCCTTGTTGGACGTTTGTACTGGGACAGGCGACTTGGCGGCCGCCTTTGCAACACAGACCAATTGCGAAAAAATTGTCGCAACTGATTTTTGTGCGCCGATGCTTGAGATCGCTCGCAAGAAGCAAGTTCGCGATTCAATCGCCGCTTCCCGATTGAGCTATCTTGAAGCGGACGCGCAAGAGTTGCCGTTTGATGACAACTCTTTCGAAGCGGTAACGGTTGCGTTTGGAATTCGAAACGTCGCCGATACGTTGCTCGGGTTAAAAGAAATGCTTCGCGTTTGCAAGCCCGGCGGACGAATTGGTGTACTGGAATTCTCCAAGCCCTCGTGGCCAGTACTGAAACAATTTTACAGCGGCTATTTCCGATACGTGCTGCCCAAGATCGGACAGACATTTGCACGCAACGAATCTTCGGCCTATGAGTATTTACCACAGAGCGTGTCGGAGTTCCCTTGCGGCGAAGCGTTCATGGAACTGATGCGTCAAGCGGGTTATGATTCGGTGACTCAGCAACCGATGACTTTTGGCGTTGTCACTTTGTACCTGGGCAACAAGCCTCTATGAAACCAATTGTTGTCGCGATTACGGGAGCCAGCGGAGCGATCTATGCCGTCCGCCTCTTGCAGCAACTGGCACACGCCGACCAGCGTGTTGAACTGGTGATCAGTCCTTCCGGCTGGTCAGTTTTGGGACAAGAATTGGAAGGCAAGTTTCGCGGACCGATGCCTGATGCCGAAGCGACCGTCAAACTTTTGTTAGGCTACGTTTGGCCATTAGCCCAAGCACGTTGGGGGCAGTTACCGACGAACGAGCAATCGGCGCAAATTCGGCTGTACCAACATGGTGATTATTTTTGCTCGATCGCCAGTGGGTCGGCCAAAACTCAAGGCATGATCATTTGCCCATGTTCGGGCGCCACGATGGCTGGCGTCGCGCATGCAAGCGGCGACAATTTGATCCAGCGAGCGGCCGATGTGCATTTGAAGGAACGTCGCAAGTTGCTGCTCGTCCCTCGCGAGACGCCACTATCGACTTTTCAACTTGAGAATATGCACCGCGTTTCCCAAGCCGGTGCAACGATCTTGCCTGCGATGCCAGGTTGGTATCATGGCGTCACTGATTTGCTGGATTTAGTCGACTTCATCGTCGCAAGAATTCTTGATCATTTTGAGATCGAGCATTCGCTCATCAAGCGCTGGGCGATCGATCACTAGTTTTCAACCACATTCAGTCTTAGGGTCGCCGATCTCGGCAGCGATCGGATTGCCCAACGAAAAAACTCCGAAGTCTGGTGACTTCGGCTACGAGTTACCCGAACTTGAAATGTGGTCGGATCATCAGCCGCGGTTTGCCGCTGCGGCGCTTTCGCAGCACCCGTCGAATATGGCAAGATCTAACGGTTGGCATAACGTTGCTGAATAACGCAAGATTGCCTTGAAAACAGTCCATACGATGTCGGCAAGGCGAGCCGCTTGTTATTTGTATGCGGCTTCCGCGCGTCAGCTAATCTCTTCAGCGCAACTCATCTCTGATCCGATCGAAAAGAGAAGTGAAAGTCTGTTTTCGCTCGTATTTACCTGCGTTTTGCTTGCATTTGTAGCTGAGGCACCGGTTTGAAGCGCCCCGAATACCCTTCTTGCAGGCGATTGCCTGAGATTGGTGTTTTTCGATGCTGCGGCACCGAAACCGCTTCTGCATGCGCCAAAATAGCTGCTATAGCAATCGCAATCGGCTTCTTTTGCAGCAGCAGCCGGTCTGCAGACTTTGTATACGACGAACCCAGTCGGAAAGTGATTCCGCAACTGGCGCAGCAGCAGCAGCAGCCTCGCAAAGCGGCACCAGCCCTCAACACTGGTTCGACTGACCCATCGCCGCTCAACAGCACAGCGCCGCCCGTCCAGCCCAACGGTATTATGCGTTTGATCTCGAGTTTTCGGCGAGAAAAATCGCCGTCGATCGAAGCGCCGGCTACGAGCTTCGAGTTTGATGAAAGCTTGACTGAGCAACCTTCGATGCCAGAACCACCAGCATCGTTGCCCAGCGATACTAGTTCAACATTTCCGGTCGTTTCCACGGTTGAAGCGAACTTGGCTGAAGTGGCCAGCGAAAGCCAGATCTATGATCAACCGCGCGATCCGTTTCCACAATCGGAATCGCCAAGCGATTTTCCTGACGTCGAATCATCCGTCGCTGGGCAACGCTATGTTTCCACTGATGCTGCACAAAGATTACCGCGTGGCGAAATCCGAGATTCCCATTTGCAAAGCGTTCAAATTGATCTGCCAGCCGTAACGCTACAGCCATGGTGGAATGATGAAGTCCAACAACCGATCCTCGCGGTTGAAGTGCCCAAACTGATGATCGATTTGGAATCGTTAGTTTGGCAGTCGCTCGCTAACTCGCCACAGATCCAATCGATACTGACCACCCCGCAGATCCGACAAGCTGAGGTCAGCGAGGCGAGTGGCATTTTTGATCCCACGCGATTCGTTGAATCGATGTTTCATGACACGAGCGATCCGGTAGGAAACTTGCTTACGACCGGCGGCGCACCGCGGCTGAACGAACACTACTTGCAAAATAATTTGGGTGTTCGAGGATTGAATCAATACGGCGGCAAGACAGAGCTGTATCAGGACCTCGGGCTGCGAAACAATAACTCACAATTTTTTGTTCCGGCACAACAAGCCGACAGCCGAATGGTTCTACGATACACACAACCATTGAAACGCGGTGCGGGTACTTTTTACAATCGCTCGTCGATCGCCATTGCTCAAATCGCGGCCAACATCAGCACGACCGATGCGAACCTTTCGATGCAGAAACATGTGTTCGACGTTTCGCAAGCTTACTGGTTGTTGTTTTATCACCGAGCAACATTGTTGCAGGGCCAGCGAGCGTTGGTGAGGCTGCGACAGATTTCAGAAAACATCGAGGCTCGCGCCGATATCGACGGAACACGAAGCCAGGCAAGTCGTGCCAGGGCGGCCGTCGTTGGCCAACAAGCACGCATCCAACGTGCCTTTGCCGATCAAGCCAAGATGGCGGCTCAGCTTCGCATGTTGGTCAACTCGCCCGAATTAGTTGCTGATGCAGAGGCTGAACTGTTGCCCGTTTCCATACCATTGAACGATCGAATCGAAAGTGATGTTTCTTACGAGTTGGCGGTCGCATTGGAAGGTCGCCCAGAAGTGATTCGCATCCGCGATCAAATTCGCGCAAGCCAAGTTCAAATCCAAGTTGCAGCCAACGACTTGCGATCAACGCTGAACCTAGTGACCGAAACTTACATCCGAGGACTCAATGGTGACTATGCATTTGCGGATTCATTTGCAGATCAGTTCGCCCGCGGTCGGCCAAGTTACTCGGCGGGTCTGTCGTATCAACGGCCCAATTCTAATACGGCCGCGAAAGCGATTATGCGGCAACGCAATTTGCAAATGCGACAATTGCTGTTCGATCTCGACCAGCAACTTTTGAATGTTGGCGCTGAGATTCGTTCGGCTGCCGCAGAGCTCGATGCAACATACGCCGAGTTTTCTTCGTCGGTCACTGCGACGCTGGCGACTGCTGACGAGCTGCAATATTTGGTTGATCGTTGGGAGTCAAATCCAGATCTCGAAAATTCGAATCCCGCGTTGCTACTTGACGAAATCTTGGACGCACAATCGCGATTGATCCAAACTGAGAATAATTGGGCGTTGGCCCAAAGCACTTACATGATTGCCATCGCTCGCGCTAGACTAGCTGCCGGAACGATGCTGACGTTTGAGAACTACGCGGAATTGGCTGAATCCAGCCAAGCCCCGTAGCGAAGTTGGCGTAGTGTTTCGTTAGACCGATTTCAATCTGTGGCGTCAAAAAAGTTTTCGCGGGCATTGTTAGCTGCCGGATTTCTTGCGAACAGCAACTCGGACAGGCTTGTTCGGCGCAGCTTCAGTTCGCGGATTGTTGCGACGTTCGCTTGCATCCTCTTTGGACGCCGACGAGACGGCCAAGCTTGCTTTTTTGGTTGCCCTAGGTGCGGGCCGACAAAGCGGATCGGACAGTCGGCTGTGTGGTTCTTCAAACGCTTCAGCGGTCGCTGGACTGCCATCTTCAAAGGCTTCTTTGACTTGCATAAGTTTTTCAAGCACATCCGAACGCGTGCTGACGCGACTGAACTCGCAGTCTGCAAATTCTTCTTTCGCCTTTGCTCCACCGCCATAGTCCGAGTCTTCGGCAAGCAACTTATCAATGTCCAATTTCACTTCGCCGAAATCTAGCGACGAGCTCTCTAGCGCCGTATCGGCCTGCAAAATCGCCAAACGGTCGAAACTCGGAGAGGCCTTCGGCGAAGTCTTACCTTTTGGTTTGCCTTCGGCAACCAATCGTTGAGCGACCTTTTCTTCGTCGGCGGTCTCTGTGTTACTGCGTTGATCGGCCGCCATGTAATCGCCCCAGCGCCGACCGAACCGAGGATTTCCATCGATTGGCGTAACCGCAAAAACAAATCCTAGCGACAGTAACATGCCTGAAATTGCAAAGATTGCTGTCAACGTAATGCGACCTGGGCCGATTGGTTTATCGCCAACCATTGGGCTGTCCATTCGCGTCAAAAGGCTAATCGAAAGCGCAGCTTGCTTGGACGCATGAGCTTCTGCCAACTGACGTTCGATTTCTTGTAATATGTTCGTTCGGGTTTTTAGTTCCGAAACCAAATTGGAATACTCGGTACGAATACCTGCCAGATCGTCCAGTCGTTGTTCTGCGAGTTCTTTCTGATAGTTCAATTGTTTGATGCGTTGCTCGCTGGTTTGAATGTCCGCTTCCAACGCGATCTTGGACGAGTTCAATTGATCGATCAGCCGATTTTCAATCGAGCTCTGAGCGTCACGGGCCGCAGCAACCAATGGATGAGCGTCGGTAAAGCGGCCGATCAATTGCGAGGTGCTGAGCTGCGCATCAGCCAAGCCTTCACGCAACTTCTTCAGCCCCGGCTGCGCATTCAATAGCGACCCTGGCGCGAGAACGTAGGACGCTGGATCGGACAATGCTGCGGTGAGAAGTTCTAGGTCGGCCAGCAGTTGAGCATTCTCACGAGCGGCAGTACGAAGTTCGTTTTCAATCTGATCAATCTGCGCGCGTGAACCAGAGCCACTGGAAGCCGAATCCGTCAAGCTTCGAAGCTCTGACAATTGCGGACCAGCTTTCTGTTCCACGTCCTGCATCTTTGCCGAGATCGTTTGCAACTCGCCTTGCGCGGCTGTTTTCGCGGTGGCTAATTCAGCCAGCACGCTCTCAGCTCGAGTTTGCCGGACTTGACGCATACGATGATCTAACGATTCGGATAAAGCGCTGACGAGTTTTAAAGCTCGCTCTGGTGTTTCCGCTTTGACGTCGATGTAGATGACTTCCGTGTTTCCAAACTCCACGCCTTTGGGCGCATGAATCGCGATGCAGTCGTCAGCGAAGTTGCGAACCAGCCGATCATCAGGATACGCTTCGGAGCTTGCGAATGGCCACCAAGAGCTTCCGGCCGGCCCAACAGCTTTAAGTGCATCGTGAACGACTTGATGGTTCTTTGCCATCTCCATAATCGTTTCTTGAGCGGCCTTCATTTGCGTTTGCGATTCGAAGCGACCCAATCGCATCATGGTCGCGTTGGCTTCGTCACGGACCAAAACGGCTTGTGAGGCGAGGTAAACATCGTCTTTGAGCAGAAACGCATAAACTCCTCCCAAGACACCGAAAACAATGGTCGCACCGATCCACAGCGGGGACCATACGATCAACGATCGCAAGATCGCCTTAACGGCTGGGATTTCAGCGAATAAAGTTTTTTGAGTCATGAGCGTTCCAACTTGTGTGCATCGACGAGAAGCGATTCCAAGGTCGATAGAATCTCGGTTTGGAAACGTAGCTCTCGGTAGAATCGACGAGAGGGTGTAGACTTAAAGCGGCCAATTTGTTGCTAAACGATCCTGCTACAAGTCTCTCGATCGTTAAAATCGGCACTTTGACGGCTTGCTCAATGACGAAACGCTTAGCAAGACTTAGAAACTATCCGAAAAGGGTCTGCCCCTCTCCGTTCCTCCAAAGGGTCAGACCCCTTTTCGGATAGGCTCTTTACAATTAGTGATGATTCAACAGAGAAGCATGCGTGAGCCGATTGGCAATTGAACTCGAATTTTCTTGATTGGACGAATGAATTAATGACAGGTCGTAACCTTCGCTTGTTGGTCTTGATAATCATCGGTTGCATCGTTTGTGCTGTCCAAGCTCAACGAATGCAGGCCGTTAATGACGTCGCTTTGGCAATTGACTATATCGAGCGGATGTATATCAAACCGATCGATCGAACAACGTTGGGCCAGCAAGCAATCAGCGGCATGATGGAGAAACTTGATCCCTATAGCAGCTACATTCCACCTACCGATCTTTCATCCTTTCGCTCCCAGATCGAACAAAGTTTTGCTGGCTTGGGCGTTGTGATCAGTAAGTCCGATGAAGGAGAATTGCGAGTCGTTCGAACCATTCGCGACGCACCGGCCGCGCGGGCTGGTCTTTTGGCTGAAGACACGATTGTCAAGATCGACGGTACGTCTGCAGAGAATATGGCGATCGATCAAGCCAGCGCACTTTTAAGAGGCAAGCCGAAAACGCAAGTCCTTTTGACGATCCGCCGTCCCGAACAAACAGCGTTGTTCGATGTTTCGTTGACGCGTGAAATTATTGAAACCCCGTCGGTCGTAGGCGACCATCGCGATGAAGCGGGCAATACAGTTTATAAGATGCAAGCCGATCCACGCATTGCCTACATCCACATGGCAATCTTTGGCGAGCAAAGTGCTGCGGAAATGAAACGTTTTCTCAAAAAAGAAGCCGCCGATGCAAATGCAGTTATAATTGACTTGCGTGACAACGCTGGTGGCTTGCTTGATACCGCCCGCGACATCTGCGACATGTTTCTCGAATCCGGTGTCATCGTGACGACAGAAGGACGCGTTAAAGGTATGGACTCTGTAATCAAAGCCACAGCCGGAACGCTTATTGGGTCCGACGTTCCGCTGGTCATATTGATCGACGAAGGGTCGGCCAGTGCGTCAGAAGTCACTGCGGCTTGCTTGCAGGACGCTAAACGCGCCGTCGTGGCTGGTCAGCGCTCTTATGGTAAAGGTTCAGTACAAAATGTAATCGAGATGGACGGCGGTCGGGCCGCATTGCGACTTACAACAGCGTATTGGTATTCGCCAAGTAAGCGAAATATCAATCGCCCCGATGAAGCAAATCCGGACGCCGAATGGGGCGTTGATCCCGATCCAGAGCTAGAACAAGTGCTTACGCCGGAGCAACACAGCGCCGCGTTCAAACGACTTTTCCGTCGCGACGGCGGCGATTTAACAGCGACTGAAAACGCTACTGACCAAGACGCTGAACCTGCATCGCAAGATTCGCCCCCAGTGAACCGTGCAGACTTGACTGCCACAATCATTTCTAATGATCCATCGATCGCCGAAGACTTGCAGCTGCTCAAAGTCGTCACTTGGCTACAATCGAAGTTGTAGATCGGACACAGCAAATTTTGCGAAATAACGCGTGCTGAGATTTAACGTCCTTGGTTGAACGGGTTGAAATCCCGAGGCGATTGCAGGACGGGTGCTTGCGGCTGACCCGCGTTGGCGTTGGCGTTGGCTGGATTTGGATTTGGATTTGGATTTGGATTTGGATTTGGATTTGGATTGGATTGATAACGCTGTGGGACATTGCCGCGAATGTACAACGGCTGGAATTGCATCTCACCGGTCCGAAGATTAAATAGACCGTCGTTCAATTCGGTTTGCATTCCATCGGGGTCGGCTGCACTAGCCACTTTCCGCAAGCTCGCCGGTTTATTGGGCGTTCCAGCAATCTTTAGCACTTCATTCAAAGCGTTGTAACGTCCTTCGTCAGCCAACATCGTTAGTACGCCTCGTTCGGTGTTAGAATTTACAATCACATTCCCGTTGGCAACTAACTCCCAAGCCGACTTGGTGCTGTTGGGAAATCTTCGTTCCATCTCTTGAACCCATGGCAGTTCGCGCGTGCTGTAGATCGACAAGACTTCAGTTTCCAATTTTGTTTGACCAAAGCCAGGCGTGTTGATGCGATCAACGTCCAGCGAGTCGTCCCAATTTTGAATCGGTCCCATGATCGCAGCCACGTTGCGACGAAAACTAAGTCGACTATCGCTGTACGAGCCATCAAGCTGGCCATAGTAAGTCATGTGTATGCACTGCAATTGATCTTGAATTCCGGTAGTCGCTTGAGCGTCTGGCCCCTCTGGCGACTGACGCCGATTAAATCGACGCGAACGCAGCGAACCTGGACCGGTTCCAAGCACCTGTTGTGTCTGAGTAAAAATGGTGAGCTGTGGCAGCGTCAGATGCTCAAGCGATCGACGTTCGCCAGCGACATTCGTTTGCGCAGCTTTAATGTCGACGTTGCCCGACAATTGAACCGTTTGAACTTTCGATGCTGCGTTGCTCTGATTGGCAAACGTCGAAGTGGTCATCTCGACCCGCAATTCGTCGCTTTGCGAAGCCATGTGCCAGATTGTCTCTGGATCGCTTTGCCATTTCGCATCGATCTGCACCCCTTGGTTCATTGTGACAAGCAAACCGTCAAAGGTCATTTGTCCATTCCATCGAACGTGCGGCGGTTGGATAAATTGCCCGCTGACGTTTTCCACGTTTGGATTGCTTGGATTCATCAATGGCGGCGCTTGAATCGACGAACTTACATAGCGTGGCTCAACCGACTTTACCGACGCGGGCTTGACGATAATTTCTGGTGGAATCGTCATCTCTCCGGGCTGATCCATCCAGAGCAGCTGATTTCGCTGGTCGAATTGAATTCGATTCCCGATCACATTGCCAGTTCCGATTAACACGCGGGCAGGTAACCCGCGAATGTCGATAATTGCATCATCGTTAGTACCACCTTGAATATTGACAGAGGTTCCCAGCATCGTAACTGGCCAAGGGAATGTTTCGGACAATCGCTCCTTGGTCATCGTCACGTCACCGTGCAGCTTCAAATCGACCAACTCTGGGTCTTGATCGGATTTGCACAGGAGATGCGCTTCCAACGTCGAACCGGTGACTGTCAACGGTTCCACAAATGGTGTGTTGGCGTTGCGAATCGGCACAGCGACCGACGGTGATATTCCATTGGCAAGGGGTGCGGTGCCATCGCTTGCTGCCGCTGCAATCATCCGTGGCGGTTGATTGGCATCGGCGACATTGCGAGGCGACGAAGGATCGCTGCCAAGCGGGCCGGTCTGCAATGGTTGCATGACCATTGCATCGTTAAAACTTGCGATTGGCGGGGGGTAGGCGAACCAAACGGTCAGCGATGCTACCTGAGCGCGCAGAGTTTTGGAGTTAACAATGACTTCCTTGCGTGCATTCAATCGAGACGGTACGACGTCGGACATCCCATCGCCAGCGAGATTTCCCATCGGTGCAGTAGCAGAGTTTTGCGGCGCAGTATTACGAGCCAGTCGTGACAACCAGACTTCGATCGTCTCGGCGGAGAATCTTCCCTGAAGGCTGCTCCGCACTTGAGCGGCGCCGTCGACCGTCAGCAAGTCTTCATCCTCGAAGGGGCGCAGCGTAAGTGTATTTGCCCAAGAAACATTCCACGTCTCATTAGAACTAGTCCGCATCGCCGCTTCGCCTGGCCCCTGTGCCCACAGCAATCCGAGATGATCCGCGTTGGCCGCAGCGGTTTCATCGGAGCGCGGTGTGAATTTGTATTCCAGCTTCGGGGCCCAGACTTCGAGCTGTTCCCGGCGGAGAAAAACTGGCGATGTTTCTATTGTCGTTTCTGTCGGCAGTCGATTGGCCAACGCGATTGCGTTCTCGTCGATCAGGAATTGCATCCAACGAGCTTTGCAACTGGCATCAAAGTTCGGAGCTTCCACATTTAACCAACGACTCCCATCAGTCAAATCAAAGCTTTGCGTTCCATATGCTTCAAAGCGCTTGAGAACTAACGAACCATCATCTAGCTCCAAGGCAGTGCCGCTGGAATCGTCATCAATTGCCGATACAACCGTCGACACATCCGTTCGGGCCTGATACTCAAACTGCAAGTCAATTTGGTTAGCCGTGAATCGATCGATTGGATAACCCATTAAATGATGTTCCATGACCACGCTATCATGCAATGATCCGACTAGCTGTTGGAAATCGAAATTGAACGACTTCTTGCAGCGAATTTTCAAGTTGGCCGGGGGAAGATTGGCCATCGGATCCTTCTTGGCTAGCTCCTGTTTTAATAACCCACCGTCCGGCATTGCGATATCAACGCGGTTAACGTAGATGACTTCCATTCGATCAAGTCCTGTGAACGGTCCATCGTTCGCCGCTTGCTCTTGCTGCGAGGCGAGCATGTCGTGGCTCATCGTGATCGAAAAGTCACGCCCCTGAATTATGGAATCTCCAATCCGAATATCAATATCTTGAACGCTAGAGATACGATTGCCATCGATTCGCAAATGGCTCGAATGCGCGTCGAACGTCGTCGCACCATGTTGTTCAGGATCAAGCGACATCGATTTTATATTAACGTCACCGTGCAGATGAACACTCTTCAATGGTGGACGTCGCTCGTTGGTCCAGTCGATATCGCCTTCGAACTGGATCTCCGCTCCGTCAGGATTGTCGATGATCACCATCGAGCTAGGCGCTGCATTTTTCTGGGATTCGTTGCCGTGCGAAGCTTGCGGGATAAGAATAGTCAGCGGAGCGGCACGATATCGACCCGGCCCGACGTTCTTGAACGTCTGAAAAAGCATTTCGGCCCGCAGCGTTTGCAGACGCTTTGAATTGTCTCGTCGCCAATCGCCTTCTGGAAACAGCGTCTGCCACGGCATGGCGGTCGAAGCGGCTGGCATCCAGTCCTTAAGAATCGTTCGTCGTTCATTCGCGTGCCATTCGATCCACGGATTGACCGTGAAAAAATAGACCACCATCGCCGAAGCGATGATGGTCAACATTCGAATGTATTCTCGAAAAAACATGAACGCGAGGTCTTGCTAGCTTTGAAATCTGACGACAAATTTAGTCGCAGAGTAGCAAATCCCAAGACGTCAACGGAATGCCTAAATTTTGGCTCCGCAAGATCGATAGCCGCGTCTTTCTCAGAACGCGGGCATCAATGAAAGCTGGCTCTTTACGAGCAGCCGAGTGAATTGCCGCAATTGTGGCAAAGATAGCAATTGCCGTTGCGAACCGTGATCGAACCGCAATTATCGCAGCTCGGCGCGTCGCTCTGGAATCTTGCAAACTGGCCGTCGCGATTGACTTCACCCATAGGCAATCGAATTGCGGCGTTTTGGCCCGCTTCCGAATTCCCGTTCAGCCCTTGAAATCGAGCTTGCGTGAAGACGTCAGTCGTCGGCTTCGTCGCCGCAGTCACGGCTGAACCATTCCCATCAACCGGAGCATTAGACAGCTTTCCGCTGGTCGCCGATTTGCTAGCAACGTCTTTGGTCGTTGCCGGAATTGGATGCTCATGGTCTTTTCCGAGGAAGGTAATGCCCATCCAACGGAAAATATAGTCGATCACGCTCTTGGCAATTCGGACTTCCGGATTAGTCGTGTAACCCATTGGCTCAAATCGAGTGTGACTGAACTTGTTGACCAACACTTCCAGTGGAACGCCGTACTGTAAAGCAAGCGAGATGGCCGTGCCGAAGCTGTCCATCAATCCGCCGATCGTACTGCCCTCTTTCGCCATCGTGATGAACAGTTCACCCGGACGACCATCGGAATACAACCCGACATTCAAGTAACCTTCGTGCCCAGCGATGCTGAACTTGTGTGTTACTGAATTGCGAGTGTCCTGCAGTCGTTCACGCCGTGGTTGGTAAACGATCTTTTCGATCGCTTTGTCTTTTTCTTTCTGAGCCTCCGTCTTTGTCGAGAGCGGTTGCGATTGCTTTGAACCGTCGCGGTAAATTGCGATCGCTTTGAGTCCCAGTTCCCAACCCCAGAAATAGGCGTCAGCGATGTCTTGCACAGTCACATCGTTAGGCATGTTGACCGTCTTGCTGATTGCGCCAGACAAAAACGGCTGCGCGGCGGCCATCATTTGCACGTGAGCCCGCCAACCAATGCTTCGCGTTCCCTTCGCTGGCTTGAACGCACAATCAAAGACCGACAAATGTTCGTCAGCCAGATGCGGTGCACCTTCGATCGTATCGTTCTCATTAATATAAGCTTCGATCGCTTCGACTTGTGCTTCGTCGTAACCCAAGTTCTTTAGACCCATGCTGAGCGATCGGTTGAGGATCTTCAACATTCCGCCGCCGGCGAGCTGCTTGTATTTGACCAACGCGATGTCCGGCTCGATACCGGTCGTGTCGCAGTCCATCATGAAGCTGATCGTACCGGTCGGAGCCAAAACGGTCGCTTGAGCGTTTCGGAAGCCGTGCTTCTTGCCGCTTTCAAGCACTTTGTCCCACAACTCGCGAGCCGAATCTTGCAAGTACTTCGGACCCTTGTCAGGAATTCGTTCGACCGCGTTGCGATGTTTCTGCATCACTTGCAACATCGGTTCTCGGTTCAGCGAATATTCCGCGAACGGGCCAACAACGCCAGCGATTTCTGCGCTGGTCAAGTTCGCCGAACCGTGCAGCAACGCCGTGATCGAACCGCACATGCCGCGCGCTTCGTCTGAATCGTACGCCGCACCGCTGGTCATAATCAGCGAACCAAGGTTGCTGTAACCCAATCCCAGCGGTCGGAACAAATGGCTGTTGTGCGCGATTCGCTCAGTAGGATAACTAGCATGATCGACCAAGATTTCTTGGGCGATATAGAACAGCCGCGATGCCGAAACAAAACGTGCGACATCGAAACTGCCATCAGCGTTGCGGAACTTCATCAAATTGATCGATGACAAATTGCAAGCCGTGTTATCCAGGAACATATATTCTGAACAAGGGTTGCTGGCGTTGATACGTCCGCTGTTGGGGCAGGTGTGCCAAGCGTTGATTGTCGTATCGTACTGAACACCTGGATCGCCGCAGTGCCATGCACAATCAGCCATCCGCTCAAGGATCTTGGCCGCTTCGTAAGTCGGTGCTTCGTCGTGCGATTTGGTGCTGATCCAACGCGTTCGCCAAGTTTGCTTCTTGGAAACAGCGTTCATAAATTCGTCAGTAACGCGAACCGACAAATTCGCGTTTTGGAACATGACCGACGAGTAAGCTTCACCGTTGAAGTTCGACTCGTAGCCTTCGCGAATCAGCGCATGTGCCTTCTGCTCTTCTTTCCACTTGCACTCAATAAATTCCATGATGTCTGGATGCCAGACCTTCAAGGATTGCATCTTGGCCGCGCGACGCGTCTTGCCACCAGATTTCACAACCGCCGCGATCTGGTCGTAAACTCGCATGAACGACAGCGGGCCACTTGGGTTGCCACCGCCGGTCAATCGTTCGCGGCTGGAACGAATCGTCGATAGGTCAGTCCCGGTGCCGCTGCCGAACTTGAACAACATCGCTTCGCTGGTCGCCAGCCGCATTATGTCTTCCATGTTGTCATCGACGCTTTGAATAAAGCAGGCCGAACCTTGTGGATACTCGTATGGGTTCTCGGGCTGCTCGGTGCAACCTTTGGCGACGTTATAATGCCAGTTGCATTTCGCGCCTTCAACGCCGTATTGATTGAACAGACCAACATTGAACCAAACCGGCGAATTGAATGCACCATGTTGATGCAGGCACAACCAAGTCAGATCTCGATAGAAACGCTCGCCATCTTCAGCGGTGTCAAAGTAGCCGTCGGCCATGCCCCAATCGGCGATCGTGCGGGTCACCCGATGGATTAATTGCCGAACGCTGCGTTCGCGTTCGTCGCCCTTCTGAGGATCGCCGTAGAAATATTTGCTGACTACGACATTAGTTGCCAACTGTGACCATGAGGCCGGGATTTCGCAATCCTTTTGCTCAAAGAGTGCTTTACCATTCTCGTCCTTGATCGTCGCACTCCGCAGCTCCCACTGCACTGTGTCAAACGGATCATTCACGTTTTCTGGGCAGAACTGCGAATCAATCTTCAGTCCTTCCCGCTCGCCGCGAAACTCCTTGGGGCTGATGCTCCGTCCACGACTTTCCCGACCCATTTCGACTGTTGCCATATTTCCCTAAGACTCCTGAAGAACGCAAATAAGAATTTGTCGAACCAAATTTAGAGCATTGAAACAGCGTCTAAGTCTGGCTCTCCGAGCGAACGTAAAACGCTTCCGACTGCACGGTTTAAGACGCCCAGCCTAAAAGCTCTGCGGACAAGTCTGGTCCTTTCCATTCCGAAAAAAGGGAACCATTTCACACAAACAAGAGGATATCCATATATCTACCAGTTGTGTCGTCCGGTTGCAATCCAACTACATGTAGTTGTTGCGAGGACTCAATGATAGCATTCGCGACTTGAGCGTCAATTGTTAAGAGACCTAAATATCGCTTCCAAGGGGACAGTAATCGACGCCTGTCAGCGTACAGCCAGCAAAAACCGCAGGGCTTACCACGCGAAGTTTTTTCAGACTTTTTTTCTGCATAGCGCCCGCCCACTGAGACACTTCAGCGCCGACTTACGGCTCACTTGAGCAGCCTGAACACCTTAGGTCCGCTTCTCGCTCGTTAACCGCATGATAGTGACCTAGGACTGATTAGAATTGCGACGCCGCAAGCGATATATCTCGGCGGCAATGACGGCAGCTGTGATCGAGACGTTTAAGCTATCGACGCTTCCAACGGTTGGAATCGTGATCGCTTGCGTCGCTGGCATTGACCAACGCTTCGCCAGCCCTTCAGCTTCATTACCAAGCACAATAGCGACCTTCGCAGGCCATGGAACCGCTGCATAATCGGCGGCATTATCCACTCGTGTTGCGTAGATCGAATAACCCCGCGTGGCGAGCCACTGAAATGTTTGCTCCATCGTGCCGGTCGCCAAGGGCACTGAAAAAATTGCACCAGCGCTGGCGCGAATTGAATTCGGATTCCACACATCGCAAATTGGATCGCTCAAGATCATTGCGTCGATTCCAAACGCATCGCCGCTCCGTAGGACTGCGCCGACATTGCCTGGCTTTTCAACGCTATCAAGCACCAAGATCAAGGAACTCGGCTTGCCTGCAACTGCCTCAAGCAAACTTAAATCGTCCAGCGGCGGGTTGGCGATTGCAACCGAATGCGATGATTGCCCATAAGCGATTTTCGAGAGAATCGCTTTTGGGACATCGACCCAGTCGATTGGAGCGGCCGAAATTTCGGCCACGTCTAGCAGAGTTGAATCGTGCGAATCGCTGTTTGCAATCTCGCTGCTGAAAACAACGCACTCAATCTGCCACTTGGCATGGATCGCTTGCAAGATATTTCGCGCGCCGTCGATGAGGATTTGCTCATTGCGACGGCGGTGCTTGGACTGCCTTAGCGATTGAATCGTTTTGACAAGTGGGTTTTGCAGGCTGGTAACGCTTCGACGATTCGACATCTATGCTCAATGTTGGCGATCTGAACTGGCGATCTGAACTGGCAAGCTGGCGGAGAGCAAAATCGATCCTTCGCCGACCGTTACCGAGCAACGCGTTGATGCGGCGGGCAAGAGCACTGATTCCCCTAATGGCAAATCGATCTCCACGTTTTGAAAACGCAACGTTGCACCGCCTTTGGGGACAGTCAAAATGTGGAACGCGTCGTCACCAGCGATTTGTAATTCACCGGATCCGTATTGAAATAGCTGGAATTTTTCGCAGTCGACTAAACACGACCGATTAAAGCCGCTGGATGTTTGGTCCATCGACGCTAAATCCGCTCGCGGTTGCATTACGATTGGCCCGCTGGAAAAATCAATCACTTCCAACGCCTGTTCGATGTGCAGTGGCCGCGAGTTACCTTCAGCGTCTGTTCGATTCCAGTCAAAAAGTCGAAACGTTGTATCCGAAGCCTGTTGAATTTCGGCCACAATTAACCCGCTGCCCAATGCATGAACTGTTCCAGCGGGAATGAAGACACAATCGCCAGCTGAGGGCTGAATGACATGTAGGCATTCTTCAGTTCGACCGGAACGAATCGCAGCCGCTAAAGCTTGATGATCGACGCCCGGTCGCAAGCCAGCGTACAGGATTGCATCATCGTCAGCGTCGACAATAAACCACGCTTCGGTCTTGCCAAGGTCCGGCGGAATCATCGCTTTGGCATAGGTGTCATCGGGATGAACTTGCACCGACAGGACGTTGTTGCAGTCCAAATATTTAAGCAATAACGGAAAGCTAGGAAACTTTTCTGCCGTGTTGATCCCCAAGATTTCTTGCGGAAAAGATTCGATCAATTGTCGCAACGACCAGCCTTGCCATGTTCCATGCCGAACAACACTCTGGTCATCGCCGTGGTCGACCACTTCCCAGCTTTCGGCCCAGCGTCCACCATCGGGCACCGCCTTGTTCAAACGGCTTCGCAGGCGATCGCCGCCCCACAGGTAGGAACGAAAAACAGGAGCGAAAAAGAGCGGTTGGTCAGGTACCATCTTGTTTGAAAAAACGCGGCCGAAATTGCAAGTCGCAGCGTAATGTAGCAGTTTCCTTGGACGCTGTCAGCGATTATTCAAAATCACCACTTCGCTGGCTAGTTATTGGTTCAGTTCGGATCGGTTGCCGGCTGCGGTTCCTCGTCGACGCGAAGGTCTTCGATCAACTCGTTCAGTGCTTTTGTGGTTGAACCGGGCGCGACATCAACCGAATTATTGTCTTGCACATTGGCCGTCGTCGGCGATTGTTCTATCGGTTGATTCAACGTATCATTTTTCTGCTCAGCGCCAATTTGTGCGGCTCGCCTCGCGTTGAATTGGTCGATTCGTGCCTTCAAAGCGTCCATCGTCTCAAGCTCACGTTCCGCCTTTTCCGGTTCATTCATTAACTCATAAACTGTCGCCAATTTTCGCCGCGTCGGAAGTACCAGCGGGGCCTTGATGAGCAACTCCTTATAGCATTCGGCTGCTTCGGGCAATCGATTCATTCGCTGATAGATATCGCCTTTGGCATCTAGAATGGATGGCGACTTCTCGGTTAATTTTTCCGCTCTCTCAATCAACTCAATCGACTTATCAAAATCGGGTTTCTCTGTCTCAAGATTAGCAAGCGCTAAACTTCGCAGCGCGGGAATCACACTCGGGTTGATTTCCAGCAGCAACTCCCAATGCAGCATTGCAGCAGCCAAATTTTGTTTTTGATACGAAAGGTTCGCGTAAAGCATATGCGACACCAACGGCGATTGTCCGCTTGCGAGTTGCAGGCTGACCGTCGACAAAACATCGGAAGAATCATCCGTCGTCAACAAACCGGTCAGTCGCGCGATTTCATTAGCAAGCTGCGGATTGACCGGATCGGCTTCGATGGCTCGGTCAAGATAGAGCAAGTTAGCTGAAAACTGCTTTTCTTTCAGAACGGCCGACGAGAGGTAGCTGAGCCGATAAACTTCTGAAATTGCCCGCCGATAGTCGTCCTTGTTAGGTCGAGTTTGCAGTCCTTCGGTCAGGACCTCTAATGCTTTCGTCTGATCATTGACCAACAGATGAGCTCGCGCGACCTGAATGCGATCCTCTTCAGCTTCTTCGGCTTTATTCAAGTTTCGTGAAAAATAGTTGACCGCACTTTGCACCGCTCGTTGGGTTCGTGACGGCTGGCCGGTGCGGCGAAATGCGTCTGCCAGCACAAGCAACTGACGACGATCGCGCTCCGATGCGGTTTGGTAAAGCGAGAGCGCTTGATTGAGCTTCCCCTCTTTCTCCAGCATCGCACCATATCGCAACAGTAGCAACGGATTGGTTCCGCCCCACTTGCTGGCAATCTCCAAATGATGCTTGAGCACTTCGCCATCGACCTGCTCCCCATTATTGGTCGCTCGGTTGATCAAGTCAGCCGCTCGCCAGGCATGAGCGGCGGCATAACCATTATCTTTGTCAGGCGCTAACGAAGACATAATGCTGCGCGCACCTTCCATATTATTTTGTGCCCCCATCTGAGCTGCGACATAATAACTGGCCCGTTTATTATTCGATTCGACTTTCAAAACCCGTCGATAAAGCAACGTCGCGTAACGCGTCAGCTCCGCTCTTTCTTTGGCTGTAATCGGATCGTCGGCTGTGTTGCTGGCGGCTCCTAGGACGCCATTTCCAGCGAAACTTTCATCCGCTTCACCCTCGGAATTGGCCCCCGTACCATCTTCTTTCACCGGCGCCGCTTTCTCAGCAGCTTCGATATAGGACTGCAAAAGTCGATTGGACGAAATGCTCTTGCCCCAAGCGACAAAACCGAAAACGGTCAGCAGAAGAAGCAAAGGAAAAATCGCCAAAGCGACCTGGCCCCAAGCACGCGTGCCACGCCATTCGTCGAACAAGAACAAGAAACCTTGCATGGTCTTGGTCGGGTCAACGCGCAGCCGATCACCTAACGTCTGCTTGTATTTTTCATACCCGAGCGTTGGGTCCGATTGTGGATTTTTCTCTTCGTTGGACGACATAAGACCGCAATTTCACAAGTAATCTAATGAGACAAATGGCAAGCCAGTGGCCGTCCTCCATTTTAGAAGGAATCCGACGCGGTAGATAGTTGCAACACGAAACTTTAACGCTTCGAAACACTCCGAAATTTGAAAGAAGCGTTACAATTGCGACAAAAGCTACGGGAATTCTCCCTCAATCAGGCGAAACGCGTCATCGACGCTTTGCGCGGCCCAGAACATCCCTTCAGTTAGATGTTACGGCCAATCGACGAACGAGTTATTTTTACATCAGAATTTCGGGACTGTTCCAATGATCGAACTAGGCGTGAATATTGACCACATCGCCACCATTCGCCAAGCTCGGCGGACCAACGAACCCGATCCGGTGGCCGCTGCGATGCTGGCTCAATTGGGCGGCGCCGACGGTATCACGGTTCACCTTCGCGAAGACCGACGGCACATCCAAGACCGCGACATCCGCGTGCTGCGTGAAACGGTAACGGTCAAATATAACTTCGAACTCTCCTGCGCTGCCGAGATCGTATCTATCGCAGTCGACTGCAAACCGCAACAAGCAACTCTGGTCCCAGAACGCCGCGAAGAAGTCACGACCGAAGGCGGACTGGACGTTACCAACAATCCGCCACGCGTTGTCGAAGCGATCGAGCGTCTAACCGCGATCGGCGTCGATGTTTGCCTTTTCCTCGATCCAGACACTCAGCAGATTGATGCCGCGGCGGCGCTGGGCGTCTACGCAATCGAGTTGCATACGGGGCAATATGCATTGGCAACTCAAAAATCGGAACGTGATTATCAGCTGAAACGATTGCAAGAAGCATCCGCTGCAATCGTCGCGCACAAAATGCAATTGCACGCCGGTCACGGTTTGACGTACCACAACGTCGGCCCAATCGCTGCAATACCGAACATGCGAGAATTAAACATCGGTCATAGCATTATTTCGCGAGCGGTTTTAGTCGGCATGCGTGACGCGGTTTCGGAAATGAAACGTCTCATCACAACCGCAGCCACCAGATAGAACACGCGACGTTCGTTTGCTCGAAAGTAGCGTAGGCTTCCAGTCCGTGATTTGCAAAAACACAGGCTGGAAGCCTACGCTACTTTTGTTTTGCAAAATTCTTTTTACTTTACTTGACTCGCAAACATAATCACCGTACTATCACACTAGTACACAAGGCAATTTTGTCGCCTGCGGAGGTGGTTATGTTTTTCTCGATCGACACAAACAATGGTGTCGCGATCTACGAGCAGATCGTGCGACAAGTCAAATTTGCGGTCGCCGAAGGGACGTTGCGACCTGGACAACTGCTGCCCAGCGTTCGCGCGCTGAGCCAAGAGTTGGCGATTAATCCGAATACGATTGCCAGAGCATTTCAGCAATTGCAATCCGATGGCGTCGTGGAGACGTTGCGCGGCCGAGGGCTGACGGTGCAAGCTGATGCAAAGAAAAATTGCGTCGAGGCGCGCCGCGAACTGATCGCCGTTCGATTGCGATCGGTCTTGTCCGAAGCGATGCATGCGGGACTGAGCGATCAACAGATTTTGAAGATCGTCAACGCTGAGATTCGTGACCTATCTGGAACCATTGCCACCGTTGCGGCAACCGACGATTCGAAGGCTTAGATCGAATTCCAAATCCCTCTTCTTGGGAACTGATTTCTCCAACCAATGCAACCATCATGACAAATGTAATTGAAGCCAAATCGATCGAAGTTCACTTCCCTGGCTGCGACGCCCTGCGTGGCGTTGACTTGAATGTCAAGCAAGGGACGGTCTTTGCATTGCTTGGCGAAAACGGCGCAGGCAAAACGACGTTAATCAAAATCCTGACTGGTTTTCTGAAGCCAACCAAGGGCACGTGCAGCGTTTTAGGCATGGACCCTGCGACTGATGCAGTCGAGATCCGACGCCGTGTTGGATACGTCTCTGACGCACCGGCAATGTATGATTGGATGCAAGTCAATGAGATCGGCTGGTTTGCCGCTTCGTTCTATCCAGCCGGATTCATCGAACGATTCAACGACGCTCTGGCAAAATTCGAATTACCTTACGGTCGCAAAATTAAGCATCTCAGTAAAGGCCAGCGAGCCAAGGTCGCATTGGCGCTCGCGCTGGCTCACGATCCTGAGTTGTTGATCATGGACGAACCGACTAGCGGGCTGGATCCGTTGGTCCGGCGCGAATTTTTGGAAAGCATGTTGGACCGCGTTGCAACCGGTCGAACGGTGCTGCTCTCCAGCCATCAAATGTCCGAAGTTGAACGGGTGGCCGACGAGATCGCCATCCTGCATCAAGGCCGATTCCGCATCGTCGATTCGCTGGCCGTCATCCGCGAGGAGTTGAGCGAGGTCACGATTTCGATGGATGATCCACTAATTGAATTGCCACTCATTGAAGCGCCCGCCGAACTATTTAGCGAAACCAATGACGGTCGTCAGCGGCGTTTGATCGTTCGCGGATTGACTGAAGAACAACGTGATGCACTGGAGAACGCGATTGGCGTGACATCCGTCCGCGTTCGACCAGCCAGCTTGGATGAATTGTTTACCGCTTGTATTCGCGGCGGCAACATGAAACCTTCGCAGCCAACCAGCCAGCGGACGCAATCAACGCCTCAAAATGTTTAAAGCCTACGATCATGAATATCAGCCCTGCAATTCGTAATTTGTATTGGAAAGAAGCACGTCAGTTGTTGCCGCTGCTGTTGCTGCTTGGCGCCGTCGCGTTTCTGCTGCACTTCACCGCTGCGATAATCCACGTCCGGCCTGATCAAGCGGCCCAGATTCATTTCTTTGCATTCATCGGCCTGCCAGCGCTCTACGCTGTCGGCGCTGGCGCGATGTTGATCGGCCAGGAAAAAGAACAGCGAACGATTCTGTGGCTGCAAACCCTACCGATCGAACCGCGAACAATTGTCGTGACCAAGCTCGTTGTGATTTTTATCGGTCTGCTCGCCGCGTGGCTGCTCAGTTTCACTTTGGCAGGGTTTTACAATTGGCGATTTGTCGTTGGCATGGGTACAAGTTCGTCTAGTTTTTTTGCCAGAGGAGACATCATTCAGGAGGATGGTTTGCTGCTGACGTGGAATCTGCACTCAATCTTCTTGATTCTATGCAGCGTCTGGATGGCTTGGCGATGGGATTCGGTATTTAGTGGTCTGGTCGCATTGCTTCCGCTTTCCATTCTGCCCGGCCTATTGGGTTTTTTACTGACTGTAATTTCTTCGGATCTTTTGGGCTTCGGTCTCTGGAGTGAACTCTATTGTCGCGTGGTGGCACTGGTAATGCTTCTCGTCGTCGCAGGCGTTTTAAGCTGGCGAGCGGGGACTCGATTTCTGACCGCGGCACCGACCAAGCTCGCAGCGAAAAGTTCACGTCTGACGTTGGCGGCCAATCGCGATCGAACGGTTGCTATCGTACCGCACTCGCCAACGGCAGCTCTGCTTTGGCAAGCG
This sequence comes from Pirellulaceae bacterium, assembly GCA_041740995.1. Classification (GTDB taxonomy): domain Bacteria; phylum Planctomycetota; class Planctomycetia; order Pirellulales; family Pirellulaceae; genus JBGSKY01. The sequence goes on along the minus strand of JBGSKY010000116.1, from coordinate 6,959 downwards.
ATCCAGCAGAACAAAGCGTTTTTGATCGGCAACGGTTTATTGTTGCTGGCAGCCGGTTGTTATTTGATTCGATTTACCAAGTTTTTCGTGGCCGATATCGTATCCAATTCGCGATACATTGCTTACGGCGACGACATGAACTTCGAACGTGGGTGGTTGTTCGTCATAATCCCATTCGCGTTTCTTGCCGTTTCTTGGCTTGGCGCTTCAACCTTTATCACTGACGGCTTGCATAATCGCATCCGTTTTTTGGCCGATCGAGGAGTGGAAGCAAAAACCGCTTGGTGGACACGTCATGCCCCGCCGTTGGCCGTTATCGCAGCGGTCTTTTTGGCAACGGGTTTCTTGTTGCTCGTCAGCTTTGGCGAAACGTATAACAACAGCCTCTGGCTCTGTCGCGGATTGATTTTGTTGTTGCCACCGATCTTGATGATCTACGCATTTGCACAGTGGGCCGGTCAACTGACCAGCAGCCCATTCTTAGGCGCGATCGCCGCCCCAGGAATCGCGATTGCGGCGCTAGCGTACATCTCGTTTGCAGTCACTGTTCTAGGCTGTCCAATATGGCTGGTCGCGCTGCTTTGTGTTTTTCCGATGATCGCAACTTATTTGGCAATGGGGCGATGGATGGATCGTCGGATTGATCGATCGTTGTGGCTGATTCACGTCGGTGTGGCAGCTTTGTTAGTCGGTGCTTCGTTCCTACCGCTGCTGATTACAAAAGCCAGTGTTCCGAGGATGTCGAGTAAGCACGCATCGGAACTGAATTTGGCTTACCGATCGTATTCTCAAACGACGTCAGCGAATTCGAATTTCATATTCGAGTTTTCGCCCTATCGGATTGGTTGGGGAGGTCAAAATGCACCTACAAACTATCGTTTCACCCCATTGGATGAAGTTTCACAGCAAGCTGTAGAAGGATTGAAACAGCAATTGTCGATCCATCGCGGAGCGGGTCTCGTTGTAGCGGCAACATATCACTTAATGCCCGAAGCGACGTTGGCTCGATTTGCAAGCCAAGCGTCGCCTGATGACTTGGAGAAACGCCAAAAATATAAGGACCGGATGTCGATTATTTCTGATCTTGTCTATCGGATGCGGCAATCATCTCGATTGATCGATCAAGAGGACGCAGATCGCTTCGAGTTGTTCTTGCTCTATGAATTAAGTCAGCCCGACGTATCGAGCGTCCTCGAAAGTGACTTACATCGATCGCTGGTCGAAAGATTGGCTGATAAAAAATCGAGGCAGCAGGCCCGAATTCGCGCGGTCGCTTTGGAGTATGGCAAATCAAAATGGAAAATTGAGGAGCTCAATAAAATTTATCGAGCTGGCGAAGACGGTATTTCCTGGCGGTCAATTGCTGTCCTCAGAAGTCGCTACGATCGCCTTTACGAAGAGCTTTGGATTTTAGCGAACGGTGGCAAGTCCGCCGCGACGCCGCAGCGATTGGGAATGATTGCGGAATTGTTCAATGCTCCGAAAATGCTTTACGGCCTCGAAGGTGAAGGTCAATTCTTCCGAGTTGACGACATCGATCAGTATGCCGATGGGATTGTGTCTGCCGATCGAGTTATGTCCGGCGGATATATTCGAAAGTTTTATGCTCGGCAATGGTTCGCCGGTTGGGAAGACCAAGCGGCCGCTCTGAAGACGACAGGAGACAGCAATGAGTAACGTGACGATCGAGCAAGACAAAAGCTTGTTTCAAAAACCGTTTCTTTTAATCGGCCTACCACTGCTTGGCCTTATTCTCGTGATCGCTTATTTGGCAGCAACAGAGATCTACAGTTGGTTTCGCGTCGCAGCAATCACGAAGCGACTGACCGCTGAAGGGGTTTTGGCAACGAGTGAAGAATTGCAAGCGCGCTATGAAAACCCGCGGTCAAGAGAAGGAACGATCGCTTGGACGAGAGCGGCTGACATGGCAAATGTGATGTATCCAAGCAGTACTTTCGAAAAGCTACCGTTCGTTGGCAATGGACCGATTCCCTATGATCTGTCGAACAAAAATCCGCCCTCCTTCGAGTCTGAAATGGCCGCAGCAGCGGGAACTTATCTTGAACGTCTGCAACCAGCAATTCAAGCGATTGAAGCTGCAGCTCAGTTTCCGACTCCCGTTTGGCAACCTTTCGTTTCAACAGATCTCTATCTGCTCTTACCCCACTTGCAAGACGCGAGAGACCTAGTCCGCCTGTTAGCACTTGACTTTGAGTACGCTGTCTTTGAGGCACAGCGCGAACGAGCCTTGAAGGATTTACGTCTGATTGAAAGAGTCATTGCTGCATACAGCGATCGCGAGGGGGTCGTTTACAGTTGGTATGAAATATCGATTCGACAAGATCTACTTCGGGCTGTTAACTCTTCGATGAGCGCCGACTTGTGGACGGCAGAAAACTTGCACGAAATACTGCTTCGTATTGGTCCAGAGTTTTATAGCCTGTCAACAATAACCAACGAAGCCAAGCAAGACGCGAAACAAATGCGGACCAACCTGGAAAAACAAACGGCCATACCATTAACGCCTTCCATTCGTTTTGCAGTTCTTTCGCTGTTTGACGAAGATTATTCACAAGCCATATTAAATACAAAAAACAATTGGCCGAAATATTACAGCCAGAAAAGTGAAGACTTCGCAAAAGCGCTATTACAACGAAACGTGAGCAGCGGCGAACAGATCGCTGGAATTTATATTCGGCACGAAATCGAACGCCAACTCACCCGAACCGCAATTGGCATCAAGAAATTCAAGTTGCAAGAGGTGCGATGGCCAACCAACTTGGAAGAATTAAAAGTCGTTGGATTGGGCCCAGAAGATTGGACAGCTGTTGGCAAATATCGCTTTGGTTTCGAAGTTGATAAGGATAAAGCTTACCTTTGGGGGCCCGACACTAGAGATGAATTGGTTCCGCCTCACCGACCGTCGCGAAATTCGCGGGCGGATGATTCATCTCGGTTAGTCCTGATTCGTTAGCGACGCACTCTCGGAAAGTTGCCGCCTCCGGCCTAAAATGCACTTCTCTCGTAGGCTTTTTTTTCTAATGATCCAGTCGTAAATCGGTAGGATAAGCTTCCAACCTGTCGCCAAAACTAAAACGCAGGCAACCTTGTCTTTACCCACCTTTTTGGATTGGCCAAGGTAGCGACTGACGAGCTAAAAACTGTCACCAAATAGCGAACCGATCTGAACGGCACTTCATTTAAAACCCAAGCATCATCGCTTTGTCCTATTTCGCTTTTGTCCCTCTGTAAGCTCGTTTCATGGGTAAACCAGTTCGCCCGAAAGCGCGAGTCCTGCTCCCGCCGTCGGCTCTTTCCCGCCCCCGTTGTGGGTTCACCCCACCGGAGCGAAAGTTCTTTGAAGTTTCAAGCGAACTGATTCACCTGACGGGATAAAACCGATGGCGTCTTTTGGTCCGTCGTGTTGTTGGATCACAAAGCTGATTGACCAAATGGGACGAGCCCACTGGGGGGCTTTTGGGGCGTAAAAACGTCGCACTTTTGATCTACAATCAAATTGCGAAATACGGAACTTATTTCAGTTCAATTCCTAAGCATAACAGCAAGGCGGGATGTCGATCCGGCGTACGAAATCCAAAATTTTTTCGGCTCGATCCGAAAACCGCTTTGCAGAGAGGACATCAGTTGTCGATTGCGTTACAATGCTGCCGGCAAAGTTCTGCCGTCTGACTCAATAGCATTTCAACAACTGAACCAAACTATGACACTGAATTTTTACCGACAATGTTTCTGCTGCTTGGCAGCTTTTTCTACGATTGGATTTTCGATCGCCACCGCCGCCGATCTTGCTGCGGTGGACGAGTCGCCATTGGCTGTTCACGTCGAAAAAGCCTACGAGAACTTCCAAGTCGACCGGCCGATCTTTATCACACATGCCGGCGATGGAACCAATCGTCTGTTTATTGGCTCCCAAAAAGGCAAGATCTTTGTACTGCCTGACGCCGCAACCGATGAAGAACCAGAATTGTTTCTCGATGTAAGCGACAAAGTGGTTTACAACGATCGCCAAAATGAAGAAGGTTTGCTCGGCCTTGCATTCCATCCTCAGTTCAAAGACAACGGCGAATTTTTTCTGTACTACACCACTTCGCAGGAACCGCAGATGAGCCACATCTCGCGATTTAAGGTTTCCAGCGATGATCCGAACAAAGCGACATCGGCCAGCGAAGAGTTGCTGATGAAAATTAAGCAACCGTATTGGAATCACAACGGTGGTACGCTCGCGTTTGGGCCTGACGGCTATCTTTACATCGCGATGGGTGATGGCGGTCTACGTGATGACCCGTTGCTCTCGGCTCAAGACCTGACTACGGTGCTTGGCAAAATTTTGCGGATCGATGTCGACAGCAAATCACCAGGACTGGCCTATGGAATCCCGACCGATAACCCATTCATCAAAATACCTGGCTCGCGGCCAGAAATTTTTGCTTACGGCTTTCGAAATATCTGGCGGATGAACTTTGATTCGAAGACTGGCGACTTGTACGCTGCCGATGTTGGTCAAGACAAATGGGAAGAGATCAATTTGGTCGAGCGAGGCGGTAATTACGGATGGAGTGTTCGAGAAGGACTGCATGAAGCCAAGAGCGACAAGCTGAATACGACAACGCAACCGACCGAGCCAATTTGGGAATATCCACACGAAGATACGATTGGTAAATCAATCACCGGCGGAGCGGTCTATCGAGGCAACAAGCTGGCCAAGCTCGAGGGTTACTACATTTATGGCGACTACGTTTCCGGCCGTTTGTGGGCTTTGAAAACTGACCCGAGCAGCGGCAAAGTCGTTGAAAACCGTGTTATTCCTTGGGCACAACATCTTCCAATCGTAACCTTCGGCGAGGACGCCAGCGGCGAAGTCTATTTTACGACAACCACCAGCGGTGGCATCATTTTCAAGTTCGCCGACGGCGAAGCGAAAAAAGAGTAGGTCCATTGCTCGATCGACTGACATCACGGTATGACCGAGTCTCCCCATGACTCGGTCACTGATGGGCGAAACGCAAATAACACGACTGAGACGGAAATGCTCGAAGATTATCTTGGCAAGATCAACCAAGGCGATTGTGTTGCCGGGATGAAGAGTTTGCCTGACAGCTGTGTCGATTTGGCATTTGCCGACCCGCCATTTAACATCGGTTACAAATATGATCAGTACGACGACCGAATGGAATCCGAACGCTACGTCGATTGGTCAAGCCAATGGATGGATCAAGTCTATCGCGTGCTCAAACCCAACGGAACGTTTTGGCTTGCGATAGGCGATGAGTATGCTGCGGAGCTAAAGATCGCGGCTCAAAAGGTCGGCTTCAATTGTCGCAACTGGGTCGTTTGGTATTACACTTTTGGCGTTCACTGCAAGAACAAGTTCACTCGATCTCACGCGCATCTGTTTTACTTTACAAAAAGCGAAGAAGACTTTACTTTCAACGTCCCCGCCCTTTCGGTCCCGTCGGCAAGACAGTTAGTCTATGGCGACAAACGTGCCAACCCTAAAGGTCGTTTGCCTGACGACACTTGGATCTTGCGACCACAAGACATCCCCGAGAGTTTCAGCAGCGACGAAGATACGTGGTACTTCCCCCGCGTTGCCGGTACGTTCAAAGAGCGAGCTGGCTTTCACGGTTGCCAAATGCCCGAACAGTTGCTGGGCCGGATTATTCGCGGCTGTTCGAACGCAGGGGATGTGGTGATGGACCCCTTCAGCGGCTCATCGACGACAGTGATCGTGGCCAAGAAGCTCGGTCGCCGTCACTTCAGCTTCGAGCTCTCGAGCGATTATGTGGAACGTGGGACAGCTCGATTGATGGCAGTTTCAGAAGGCGATCGCTTGGAAGGCGCAGCTGAGCCGACCGTTAGCGCTCCGGCCACCAATTCCGAGCAAGCGAAAATGGCTCGCAAGCGAAAGGCACACCAACAAAAGGCCGCCAGTGAGCCGACGAATGACGGGCTTTTGTTTTGAATCGAGTTGGCTCATGACGTCAGCAGATTGCTATGCCATTCTAGGCTCGAGCAAGGCCAATGTGCTCGTGGGGGTGGCCGGTTTGCTGCTTCTAGCGATCGCTGCCGGGTTGTCATTTATCGGCACCTGGCCTACTGGCGAAGCGTTTACCAGATATACCGTCCGACTGGCGTTGGCCTGGTATTTCGTTGCCCTATTTGCGATGTTGGCTGCGAATCAAAATCAGCGGATCGACGCAGCGACCGCGTTCTGGGTAGCACGATGGGCCTGGACATGGGGCCTGATCGTATTCTTAGCTCATGTGGCGATGGCCTTTCACTACTATCACGGCTGGTCGCATCAGCGAGCGTTCGACCACACTCGGCAAGCGAGCGGGACTGGCGAAGGAATTTATGTCTCGTATTTCTTTACGTTGCTCTGGGGTATTGATGTCGTTTGGTGGTGGCTGGCACCGATACAGTACGCCCTAAGAAATGATTGGATTGATCGATTGCTGCATGCATTCATGATTTTTATTGTCTTCAACGGAGCGGTCGTCTTTGCAAGCGGTCCGATCCGATGGATCAGCCTCGCGTGCTTCGTTGCTCTCCCAATCCAGTTCTTTCGCTTCCGACTGGGCCATCGAAAACCGACGGTTTTCTAGCGAATTTGCAAGGAATTGATGCCAGCATAACGGCCAAAATCTAACCGCTGCGTAGAGAAAATTTTAGGCTTTTCCGCTGGATTTAACGTACAAACAGATGTTGTCGTCAAAACGTTTCTGCGGTAATATCCTCAGACCAAACCACTGCCCTGTGGTGTAATGGCAACACTAGGGATTTTGATTCCCTCATTCTAGGTTCGAGTCCTAGCAGGGTAATTTCGGAGCTGTGCTCCAAAACTGTTTCTTCGCCAGGTTTTCTGTACCTAGGCTCTCATTTCCTGATGTCTACTCCTCTGTGAGTGGGAACAAATCGGGAATACCCTTGGGTTTGTA
>JBGSKY010000115.1:0-36619 GCA_041740995.1 Pirellulaceae bacterium | reverse complement strand
TGCTCGGGCGACATGTATTGAACCGTGCCGACAATCTTGCCAAACTCCGTCTGCATGGTCATGTCGGTCAACAGCCTGTCCAGTTCGACTGCTTTCGCCAAGCCGAAGTCGATGACCTTGGGAACCGCTTCGCCGTCAATGACCGTAACCATAACGTTCGACGGCTTCAGATCGCGATGAATAACTCCCTTTTGATGAGCGTGCTGAACGGCTTTGCATACCTGAACGAACAGCTTCAGTCGCTCGTCGACACTCAGCTTGTTTTCGTCGCAGTATTGAGTGATCGAAATTCCATCGACCAGTTCCATCACGAAGTAAGGACGACGGTCATCCGTCGTGCCGGCATCAAGCACGCGGGCGATGTTGGGATGATCCATCATCGCCAGAGCTTGTTTCTCGGCGTCAAACCGGGCAATGACTTCATTCGAGTTCAATTCCGATTTGATCAGTTTCAGGGCGACCCGACGCTTAACCGGCTTGTCCTGTTCGGCCAGCCAGACGACGCCCATCCCGCCGCGGCCGAGTTCTTTAATCAAGCGAAAATTGGCTAGGACAGGCGGCACGTTGACGGGTAGTGATATTGTGCCTTGATCGTCTGGAAACACCGCTTTTGCATCGCAAGCAAACAAGGCGGCGACTACACGTTCTTGTTGCGGGAATCGCTGGAGGTACTCCTCTTGCTTAGGTACATCACCTTGCTTCGTGCGATGTTCTACTTCCATGGCCAACAGTTCTGCCAGCAGTCCTTCGCGAGCGGCATCGGGAGCCTTTACCAGGAATGTCTCGATGCGCGGAGCGTCCCCATTTTCTAACTCCTGGTCGAAACTGTCGCAAAGAGCGTCGATTTCAGAGAGTTGCTGATCCGTCAGTGCGAAGTAGGCAGGGTTTCTGATTAAAGGGGCGTCCAAAGGGTAAAAAGATGGATGGATAGAATGGAGTGGTCACTATCTTCCAATGGTCAAACAACGGAAAACACCGACAAGGTAACGGAAACTAGGCAAAAAATTAGTCGTCGGGTAGGAACGTATTTCATCTTATCTTATTTTTCGCCCATCCATATTTTTGCCGGTCTCATCACTGCTCGCCATCATGCAGTCCCGCCTCGATCCAGATACGTCGAATTCGTTCGAGTTTTCGTTCGATGGTCCGTTCTGTGCAATGCAGTTCGCTGGCAATTTCGGCGTTCGTGGCCCCCTGAAACTTGAGCAACACAATCTGCTTCATCGTCTCGTCAGCAACAGCATCGAGTAGCAGAGCGCAGCTTTCCGCGACTTCGGCCAGCACAGCGGACGTTTGCTGGTTTCCAACGATCGCGTTGATCCCAGCGTCACCGAATTCAGCAAATCCGGATTCCCCACGGACATTGCCGCCGCCTCGTTTTTTACGTTTCAAGTACCGACGTTGAGCGGAGATTTTTCGGGACGTGATGACTGCCAGCAGACCCCATAATGCGTCGCGATTTTCGGCTTCAAGTCGACCATCGGCTAGGCCATGGCAAAGACTATTGAACGCACTATTCGCGGCGTCATGCTCGTCGTAGTGCCGACGGATCTGCCGGTCGAGTTTCTGCTGCGCAAAATCGTGCAGTCGTTGGGAAATGTGCTGCCACAGTTGTTCAGCGGCCTGTTGATTCCCATCCGAAAGCTGGTCAATCCAGCCGGTAACTGATTCGTTGTCCATGTTCGATGACTCGGGAGTGTTGCCCATAGACACGAAGGTTAATCGCACCCCCCCCTTTGTACCAACATCGGGAGCACTAACTGGCGACTTCCAAGTGAAAGCTACACTTTAATCTAAGTATCGAGGTGAAAGAGCAAAAATTTGTTTGGCGGCCTGTCGGACTTTCGGCCCAGTTGCACATTAGGACTGTGTGGGCGGATTGGTTCAGTCGGCCTGCAACAAGCCACGTCGGCTTTCGATTCAATCACCTTGAACCACTGGAGTATACGATGATTACAAAAATCGCTACGGGACTTTTTGCATTCGCTGCAATGTTTGCAATGTTTGAGGGCAGTGCAACTGCGGCTGACCTTGAATTGGGAAAAAAAACCGCTTTCACCAATATGGGGGCAAACATTCAAGTCGTTTTTGAACGAGAGGACGATATGAAAAAAGGCGTTTACTACGTCAAGCTAGTTGAGGGCGGGTCTCAAGGATTCAGAGAAGATGGAAAGTGGGGCTATTTGACGGCCGAGAGTTCAGATGCCGACGCGCCAGTCATCACTAATGGCAAAAGCGCAAAAACAAAATGGACTTTAATCGAAAATAAGAGTGGATGGAGCTTCACGCACGCGGACAATGGGGCAAACGCACTAACCCATATTCCAGGCGCGCTAAAATTGACAAGAAACCAGGGTAACAAGGATCAGCTTTGGGTGAAGGAGTGAAACAATAACCGTTCAGGGGACTGGTGGTGTTGAAGGTTTGCGTCAAGTCAAAGCAAACATTCCCGCTAGAAAGCCCTGTCGCCGCAGGCATTGTAAGCGTCGCAATTTCGGTTGCGACGCTTGTTGCATTAATGAAGTCCCCGAGTTGCTTGCCGGCTTCGATGTCGCTTCGGCGATTCCATCATTCAGAGAAAACTAAGTTCATTAAACCATCGTGGATTTTGCCATAAAATAGACGGGGATGTCTGCGGCAACGTTTTGTTACGGGGAATGGAAAGGGGAACGGGGGCAATAGTGTTCGGCACTTGACTTGGTTAGGGGTGTGAGCGGCGCGGGGTGGCGTCATTGGCATGACTGATTCAATGGCAGCCGAGAGATAGCGATGCGATTCAATTTGACGAGCGCGCAGCGTTGAAGGCAGAAGAACATTGAATCCAATGCTCCCAGGGCGATTTTTACTTGTTGGTTGCCTTGGCCTCGTCGTGCCGCTTGAGCTTTTCAACGTGAGCGATTAATTCTTCTTCGCTCGCTAAGCCCATGAAGTAATAACTGATCATCTCGAACGTACGTTTGGTCGGCTTGCGACCGGTCCACAGATTGATCAACATGCATGCGATGATCGCGCAGTACGTTTGGATCTCGATTCCGTTTTGATTCTGGCTGATTAAATGCGAACAGCCCAAAAACTGTTTGAAGATCCTAAAGAAAATCTCAATGATCCACCTTTGAGAATAGATCAGCGAGATGATCTCTGCCGGGACGTCCAGTAGGTTCGTGGCGATTCGTAGGATGCCATCGCTCTGGACTCCTGTCGAACCAAGTTTTGACTTGCCGCGACTGGTGTGAGGCGTACATTTGACACATACCAGACGGATCTTGTGGTCAGGGCGACTGCCAGCTTTGCTGGATTTTCCGATCGAAATTACTTGGTCAGTTAGAACGCCAGCTTCGTACGACGCTTGCGAAAGCTCTCGCTGCTCGATGGTCTCATAAGCGCTATTGTCGCGTAACCTGCAAACGTAGCTGCTTTGTTTGTGAACAATGTCATTAAACAACGCGAACTTGGCATAGCCACGATCCATCACATACAAGCGATCTTTCTCGATCGTCCGCTGGGCCACGGCACGTTCGTCGTACTCTCCACCGCCATCCGGTGTGACATCGATTCGTGTCGGTACATAGCGATCGACTTCAAAGTACGTATGCAGCCGCCATTTGACCAGTCCGCTGCCCTCGGTTTGCTTCAAGATTGAAGCCTGGATCAGGCTTGGTAGTGCCGAAACGAGTGTGCCATCAACCAGAGTGATGGTCTGATTGATCTGGCTGAGTCTGGCATCACAGGCAACCTGTGCCGCTTGTTTGCCTAGTTCAGCAATGATTTTTTTGAGCCGACCGGCATCGAAGACGCGCGAAGCCTCGCTCAGAGAAGTCAGCGAAGTTCGTGAGACACCAAGTCTCTTTTTCACCTTGGCTAATTTGCTTGCCTGTGGGATCGACCGGAGGGCAGATACGGTTGGGTTGAACATGTAGAGCAGGATCAACATGCAATACTGATTATAATGCAGATCTCTGTTTCCGGCTTTGTCGCGATCGCACATGTCATTGTGCAATCGTTCGAGCAAAGGCGCGATCATGTCGAGGTACTTCAGCCCCTGGATGTCCTTGCTTTTGAATTTCGGCTTGCCTTTGGCAGTTGAGGTATCGTCTTCATCGTCGGGTTCGTTCGTGTCAATGCGATTGGGGTCCTGCTTCGCAATAGACTTGCATCTCTTAGGCGGGGACTTTCGATTGGGTGAGTTGCTGGGCACGGCGATGAAGTGTAAATGACAACTTGGCAGGAGTAAAAGTTGTCAATAACAATGCGCATAAACCGTGCCAAACGCTGTTCTGTTACTGTCATTTATTACAAAATAATTGGCGGCGGACATTGGCAACTTTTGTGGCGAACACTATTGCGTCAGTCCCAATTTGATTGATGTCAATGATGATTTCTGCGCTAACGCCAGGAGCAATGAGCAATATTGCCAAAAAAGAAAGCCGGAAAAGATAGGCTGTTAGGCGAATCATTTGAACAATCTTTTATAAATAGAGTAAGCGTCTAGAGTGAAACTGGCGGTACCCCTCCGGCATAATGAATTCAGGAGTGCGCGTAAGCAAGGTAAATAATGATCTTGTGGCCGAGTACTTCGTCTTGTCCAAAAGCGGGCCCCCTTTTACCAGCACATGTGTTTCCAGTGCTCGCACTTCGTACGACAGGTCCCAAGCCGGATAAATCCTGTTATTCTTATTTCGTCTGATTTCTTGCGACTCTTTTGGGTTGTCCCAGTTTGAAGAGATGAAAACCATCGCATTTCGAACCGGTTAATACCCAAGGCCATGACTCGTCCTGATTTACGCCACCGACTGCCGTATGTATTGCGTCAGTTGAATCTGGCTTACACTGATGAAAAGAATAATTGGAATGCGAATCTTATTTACAGGTGGGTCAGGAAAGGCCGGTCGCCATATCGTCAAGCATCTTGTGGCTCAAGGTCATCGCGTGCTCAATCTTGACTTGGTTCCGTCGAAGATTGATGGCGTGGTTGACTTAATTGCAGATCTTACCGATGCGGGACAAGTCTTTTCAGCTTTGACGGGCATCATTGGCTTTGAAGATCTCGACGATAAGCAAGGAGTCCCGAAGTTTGACGCGGTAATTCATTTTGCCGCTATAGCCAGGATTCAACTGCGACCGGACCCTGAGTGTTTTCGCATCAACACGGCCTCAACATACAATGTGCTGGAGGCAGCAGTCAAAATTGGCGTTCCGAAGATACTCTTCGCATCATCCGAAACGACTTATGGAGTTTGCTTTGCGAATGGGGTAGTGAAGCCGCATTATATTCCAGTCGATGAAGAACATCCGACTGTTCCGCATGATGCCTATGCGATGTCCAAGGTCTGCAATGAGATTTGTGGTCGTTCGTTTCAAGCTCGATCCGGTCTGGATATTTACGCCCTTCGAATCAACAATGTCATCGAGCCACATGAATATGATGAGCTAGCGCCTCAATGGCGGACTGAACCTGCCTGTCGTCGACGGAACATCTTCGCGTACATCGACACCCGAGACCTGAGTCATTTTGTCGACTGCGGGTTGGCAACTAGTGGACTTGGCTACCAGGTTTTCAACGTCGCCAATCCAGATTCTTCTGTGGGAGCGACGAGCGCAAATGTCATTGCAGAATTTTATTCCGACGTTCTTCAAAAACGTGAACTTGGCGAATTCGAAACGCTCTACTCAATCGACAAGGCGCGTGCCCTGCTCAAGTTTTCGCCAAAGTCACGATGGCGCGACATGTGAAATTCGGCGTAGCCTAGGAACAGTCCTGGCATACTTAACATAAGAAAAGTATATGAGTCTTTCGGACGAGTCCGCAGTCAGCATCGAATCCCTTCCCTCGCAACCTGCAGTCGAGCAAACCGCCATCCTGATTTTGGCGTCGCTGAGTTTTGCTCATATGCTCAACGACATCATCCAGTCGCTGATTCCCGCGACCTACCCACTGTTGCACGATTCGCTACAGCTGACCTACGGCGATATTGGTCTGATCACCTTCGCCTTTCAACTGACTGCATCGCTGTTGCAGCCAGTTGTCGGCATGTATACCGATCGCAAACCGAAGCCATTCTCGTTGGCGATCGGAATGGGCATGACGCTGATCGGGTTGTTGTGTTTTTCCCAATCAAGATCGTTGGCCGCGTTGATGGGTTCAGCAGCCTTGATCGGAACCGGGTCGAGCATTTTTCATCCCGAGGCATCGCGGATGGCATACATGGCCGCAGGCGGGCGGCACGGTTTTGCCCAGTCATTATTCCAAGTCGGGGGGAACTTTGGCACGTCGCTTGGTCCACTTCTGGCAGCGGCGATCATTTTTCCTTACGGCCAAGGCTCCATCGCTTGGTTCGCGTTGATCGCGTTTGTCGGCATTATTGTTTTGACCAAAGTCGGCGCCTGGTATCACAAGCGGCTCGCCAGTCGCGCGATCAAAGGCAAATCTACCAAGCCATTGCGCTACGCGCATCTGACGCGTCGTCAAGTCGGAGCGGCGATCGGCGTGCTAGTAGCGCTCGTGTTATCCAAGTACATCTACTTGGTCAGTTTCACCAGTTACTACGCGTTGTACATGGAAAAGAAGTTCGCGCTCACCGAGCAACAAGCCCAGCTTTGTTCGTTCGCATTTCTATTCGCCGTTTCCATCGGCACGTTTGCCGGAGGTCCGCTAGGAGATCGCTTTGGCCGCAAAATCGTCATCTGGTTTTCGATTCTGGGCGTCGCTCCATTTGCACTTGTGCTACCGCACGCTGGGCTGGTCGGCACCATTGTGTTAACAGTCTGCATCGGAGCGATCTTGGCATCGGCCTTTTCTGCAATCTTAGTCTTCGCTCAAGAACTATTGCCGGGCCGCGTCGGAGCGGTAGCAGGGCTTTTTTTCGGATTTGCATTTGGAGTCAGCGCCATTGCTGCCGCTTTGCTCGGCGCATTAGCCGACCGCACAAGCCTCGAGTACGTCTTTCAAATCTGCGCCTTCATCCCCCTGATGGGCATCATCGCAGCCTTCCTCCCCAAGCTAAAAACCCAGTAGGCCAGGACCCGCGCTGGCATTTACGAAGCAATTCGTTGCCAGGATAGGTCTGTGGCCGACTGTGTAGAGAGTTAACCAGGAAGGGGCCGCGGCCTACTGGGCGGTCATGTGGATTTGGTACGTGCTGGTGCTGCTGTCGTAGACATCGCCGCCGCTGAAATCGATTGACTTAGCAACGTATGTCGAAATTGAAAGCGTGTAGCCACCAGCAGGCAGTTGACCTTGGTAAGTGAAATCGCCGCCGTTGCTCGTTGCGATCGTCGCACCGGCGGAATTCTTCAGCACGAAGTACTGGAACGCGTAGTCCGGAGTAGAATTGCCGCCGTAGAAAAGCGATCCTTTTAAAACGACCTTGGTACGTTTTTTCGTCAACGTAAATCGAATCGTGTCGCCGACTTCCGCTTCAGAGCTGCACGCCGCGTAGCCATAGTCATCCGACACGTACGTCGAAGCTTTGCCAAATAGAGTGATCGAATTGGTCGCAAGCGTCGCTTCATGTTCCGCGCCAACCGACGCACTGGAACTGTATCCGGGAGCTTGTCCAAACTCTTGGAATGAATATGTATCGGGTCCTATAACTTCATCCGAGTTGTCAATTTGATACGCGTATTGACTGCCGGCGTCGGTAACCGCGTAACCGTATGAGTCGAACGTTGATACACCGTACGAAATCTGTGCCAAGAGCGTCCCAGGTATACCGCCCAGTAAAACCGTAGCACAAATTGTCGCCCAAAGATTATTTTGCAGTCTCATCATCAGTCCTTTTGAGAAAGTGTTTGCGTGCTGAAATCCAGCGACGCATGTTTTGCCAGATTTGTTTGAGAATACCGTTAAGAGGTTGAGCGAATTGCGTTAAGAAAACGCGGCTAACGGGTCGTCCGTGAATTGTAGACGCGTCGCCGTTTTGACAAGTGAAAAAATTTTGTGACGCAAAAGTTTTATAGAATTTGCATAGATCCGTATCCCCGCCCCTGTCCTGGCGTGATCAGCGCAAAGATGATCAGTGCAAAGAGTTGCCAGAACAGGTCCATGGCCTACGCTAATCCTAAAAAAACTAGCAGTTCTGGGGTTTATCGAGCCAGGTGATTTCTTGGCGATCTGGCATTGGTTGAATGCAGGCGTCGCGATGATCTATGAGGAGATCCGATCGTTTGAAATTTTAAAAGGATCTGTCGAGTTGTACTCCTGACGATCAAGCAGATTCGTCGACAAGCTGCCCGCCCGGCAGGCTGAGCGAAAAGTCTATATCAACAGAGTCGGCCAAGCGAAAGCGTGCATTGATCATCGTGGCTGAATTCGCTGTCCTGCAAATGAAGCTCGCAGCAATTCAAGTCGTCTCACTTGTGCCAAACGCCAACCCCAAATTTTCGGGCGATCGCGAGTACGCCGGAATCTTGTGAAGAGACGTGCGCGAGCGCTTCGTGGGATACGCTCGAGGTACGATCGACGATCCGCTTAAAACGAAGATTGACAAACATCGTTAACGCTGTCGGAATTGCAATGCCGACTCGCTCGAACCAGTCGCATCGAAGCCGGTAGACTCCAATGCGACGTGAGTTGCGAAGGTGCACTAGCAAGCTTCCGCAGATGGCTTTCGTTTGCTGAAGCGTCGAACAATGATTGCACCGATAACCAACGAACAAGCGAAGAAACTCGATGGTTCGGGAACTGCGGACACGCTGCTTAGCGTGATTCGAAATAGTTCGGTATTGGCAGTGATGGAAGAACTGTCGAACTCGTACCCAGCGGCTGTGGTAAGTCCATCGTAGGCGCTCAGCTCGCTGAAGTCGAAAGCCACCAAGCCGTTTTCTGCGACACGTTGGCCGTTGACACTGCCAACCAGGAAGGCACCGTTTTCTGGAATCGCGACCTCAGAATTTGCATCCCAAATGTCGCGACCAAACTGAGAAATGGTGAGAACTTGCAAGTTACCGTTACTATCGAATAATTGCAGCGGAGTATCGTTGCCTAAGAACAGGTCGTTGCTGGGGACAACCATGTTGGCGAACGAAAAGAAACCTTGGGTGCCCGTGTCGATCCGAAATGTAGCCGTCGCGGTGTTGCCCGGTCCGCTTGGGTTACCCGCTGGGATCGCTGGGCCGCCGTTGGCGATCGTGCCGCTTACGGAATTGGGATCGGCAGCCGATAGAGCAGGGAACCAATCGCTACCGGAACCACCTTCGGCGATCGACACAATCGCAGCGCCAGCAGATTGGTTTATGTTGAACGGATCAAAGGAACCATTGTGAAGTCCGATTCGAGTGGGCGCAAAAGAGACGCTGTTGGTGGGTGCCAAGTTTTCGATTGTGATTGTCAGATCGACGATTGCTGCCGTAGTAGGTGACGAATTCAAGCCGAAGACCATGAGAGCGACGCCAGCAACGGCGCAGCGAATACGAGAAATGAGCATGTCGCATACTTTCGATTAGGAAATTGAACTTCGATCGCGAAACATATCTACGATCAATCTCGCTAAGTGTGAAAACTCATCGCCGAGACGTCTGTGATTTATCACACAGATTCTAAAGACGCCCAAACTTGACTGTCTTCGAATAAGAGTAGAGTCGACAGGAATTCCCATGAACGGTTGACCGTGGGAAGTTGATGATTTGCAGGTGAAGCTTCCTGTCAGAAAGTCACTCTCTACTGGGGCTTTTAAAATATCTATTTGCCACGGTTTTGGATGTTGGTTAGTCGAGGCATTTTGCGCCACCTGCATTGTTCAGGTCTGCGAAGTCGCCACCATCAACTCGATGGATGCCACCGGTCATGGCTCCCTTTGGGGCGTTACCCTATCGGATCCTAGGTTAACCACTGCTCGGTTTGGAGCGCGTACCAGACCGCGAAATCGGCATTCGAGTAAACTAATCTTGCTTGGTCTTCCGCATGAATGGCAACTGAATTCGTGTGAGCAAAATTGCCCCAATTTTTGACTATCGCGTCTCGGTACTCTTTGTCGTGCGTGATGATTTGCGGTTCGATTGCGACGTCAAATTGATTTTGCAGATCAGAAAGTTCACTATGGTAACGCCCTTTAATAACAGCCTTTCTCAAGCCTTCGACGGAACCTAAAGTCAAAAATTCCCCTCTCTTTGGGCGCTCAATTACAATCGTGTCGAGACCAATTTTCTCCTCTCGCTCGCCCGCCTCGATCATGGCTCGGCCAATACGATCCTTCACACTCCACAGAGGGTAAAAATTTTCGAGCTTGGCGATAATTGATGCCCGTGAACCGCTGGCAACCCGATTCAGACGGATTAGCGGCGTGCCTCCCACACATTCGGGTAGGCTTTTGAATATCTTAATTTTAGACAACTCGGTTCAATGCCTGTCTCTGTTTGGTTTCTTGGATCTGATGAATCGTGCAGGACAAAGTGAAACGAAAAGTGAAACGAAAATCGAGTCACTCCTGCGGTTCCCGCTTTTTTTAAAGCCTCCCGTAGTCTGGTCAGCAATTTACAAAATTTGCAAGTCTTAGCCGTCTTCACCGGAGACTTATTTAACTCATTTCGGAAGTTTCGCGAATCGAATTATCATGACAAGTTTTTCGATGTGAAACGCGCACGGAGTTCAGCGGCTTATTGTTAGCTGCTTGTTCTGTACAATTGTCGTTGGTAATTGGCATTGTAAAAACGCGAGATCAGTAGTTTCCATTACGATTCGTTGAGATTCGATGCGCGCATTCGTAAGCGACGCTTTTCCGTCCGATCGATTTGTACAATGAAGCCATCCTGAACTGTGATTTGTATCGAACCGAACTGCAAATCACTCAAGGATTCCTTTATCTGTTCGAAATCTTGGGCTGAGACTCGGCACTTCTTTTTGGAAGTCGCAATCTCGAATTGTCGTGAATTGTCCACAATAAAAACTCCCTACATCGTTTAGTTGGACTGAATATCAAGTAACCAAAAAGTTTGCTCTAAATTGCGAAGTCCGGAATAAAAACACGCGCTTTTTTGGGATAAATAAATACATTATCGCCTTGCGTAAGCCCAAGTTCACTCAGGTGTTCAAAGGGAACGTCGACTTGGATATCCACGCCGTCTCTAGTTCGAAGACTTACCTTGGCTACCGAACCGGCAGGATTCACGCGGACAACCGTAGCCGGCAGGCCAGGAACGCCGTTTTGTACTCGCTTGATATCCAATTCATGAGGTCGCATGTAAACCTTCGCGGCTCGTTCTTGTTGGGCTATGTAATGTGGATAGTCGATCGCCATATCGCCCAAATGTGCCTGACCATTGCTGACTCGTCCATGAAAGACGTTCACTTGACCCAGGAACTCCATCACAAACTGACTGGCAGGGTGATGGAACACTTCCTCCGGTGTACCAACTTGTTCGATCTTCGACTGGTTCATCACAACCACGCGATCTGCGACCTCAAGTGCTTCCTCTTGATCGTGAGTCACCAGGACGCTCGTCAAATGAATCTCATCATGCAATCGACGCAACCAATCGCGAAGTCCTTTTCGTACCTGCGCATCCAATGCACCAAATGGTTCGTCTAGCAGAAGCACTTGCGGTTCAACTGCGATGGCACGAGCTAGGGCAACTCGTTGACGCTGTCCGCCTGACAGTTGCGAAGGAAAGCGATCGGCAAAGCCCTCGAGCTGTATTAGTTTGAGGAGTTGGTGCACGCGATCGCGAATATCATTTTTCGTGGGACGATCTCTGCGCGGACGAACCTTCAGCCCAAAGGCAATGTTGTCGAAAACCGACATGTGTCGAAACAAAGCATAGTGCTGAAAGACGAAACCCACACCACGTTTTCCGACGGGCTCTCCGGTTACGCTTGTGTCATGGAAATTGATTTCACTATTGGGATTTGCATCAGCGGTTTCCAATCCCGCTATGATTCGCAGCAGAGTCGTCTTGCCTGAACCGGACGGTCCAAGTAACGCAACCAGCTCGCCGTCGTTGATTCGCAAACTCACATCGCGAAGCGCCGTAAAATTCCCGAATGTTTTTGTTAGATGCTTGACTTCGATACTCATGATCTTGCAACCTCTGCCGATGTCGGCTCAAGCGATTTCGGAACGGA
The DNA here is from genome assembly GCA_041740995.1 of Pirellulaceae bacterium. Taxonomy (GTDB): domain Bacteria; phylum Planctomycetota; class Planctomycetia; order Pirellulales; family Pirellulaceae; genus JBGSKY01. The sequence continues at coordinate 24,564 of JBGSKY010000115.1, read as the reverse complement.
CTGATAGATGCGTGACTCAACAATGCTTTTGGCCGCTAGGGTGACTAATGCCAATAGAGCTAAGAGAGAAGCCACTGCGAAGGCGGCCACAAAGTTGTATTCGTTGTAAAGAATCTCTACATGCAGCGGGATCGTATTGGTTTTGCCACGAACGTGCCCTGAAACCACCGAGACTGCTCCGAACTCACCCATGGCTCGTGCGTTACACAGAATGACTCCGTATAAAAGCGCCCAGCGAATATTAGGCAGCGTAACGTACCAAAAGGTTTGCCAACCGCTCGCCCCGAGCGTGATCGCTGCTTGCTCTTCCTCCGTCCCCTGTTCTTGCATCAACGGAATGATTTCGCGTGCGACGAAAGGAAACGTGATAAAGATCGTCGCCAAGACAATTCCAGGGACTGCAAAAATAATTTGAAGGCCTTGCGAATCAAGCCATGGGCCAAGCCAGCCTTGCATACCAAACAATAGAACGAAGATGAGCCCGGAAATGACCGGAGATACCGCAAATGGTAAATCGATCAATGTGAGCAAAATGCTCTTGCCCCAGAACTCAAACTTGGCAATCGCCCAAGCGGCTGCTAAACCGAAAACCAGATTCAAAGGAACAGAGATGCCGGCCGTAATCAGCGTCAACTTGATAGCTGCGATGGCAGACGGATCTGTAAAGCTATTGAGGTAAGCGCCAATCCCCTTACGAAATGCTTCGGTAAATACAGCTAACAAAGGCACGAAAAGGAACAAAGTCAGGAAGCCAACCGTCGTTGATATGAGCAAGTATTTTACCCAGAGCGGCTCTTCCGTCGCACCACGAATGAACGCAGCGGGAGTTCGCTTATCTAATACCGGCGTGACAACCTCATTTACAATCAATGCTTGGCTCATGAGACACCTCGATGACGCTGGCCGCTCCACCACTGCAGCATGTTGATTGCAAACATCATTAAGAACGAAGCGACTAACATCACCAGTGCAATCGCGGTTGCGCCAGCGGTGTCATATTGTTCAAGTTTGGTAATGATCAGAAGCGAAGTGATTTCCGTTTTCATTGGCATGTTCCCCGAGATGAAGACGACTGATCCATACTCGCCCAGCGCTCGTGCAAAGGCCATCGAGAATCCCGTTAACAGTGCCGGAAGCACCGCTGGCAGAATTACGTAACGCAACGTCTGCAAACGGTTCGCACCAAGGCTGGCCGATGCCTCCTCATTTTCTTTGTGCAGATCTTCGATCGCAGGTTGAAGCGTACGCACGACAAACGGCAGGCCGATAAAGGTCAGTGCGATCACGATCCCCAGCGGCGAGAATGCAGCCTTGATTCCGAGCGGCGCTAGGAACTGCCCAATCCATCCGTTCTGTGAATAAATCGCTGTCAGCGCGATTCCAGATACAGCCGTTGGCAATGCGAAAGGCAGATCCACCATCGCATCAATGAACCTCTTACCTGGAAATCGATATCGAACCAATGACCATGCAACGATGAATCCAAATACGGCATTGATTGAAGCGGCCAGCAACGACGCACCAAAGGTGAGTCGGTAAGACGCGACAACGCGAGGATTGGAAATCGTTCGCCAAAACTGCTCGAAACCCATACCTGCCGACTTGATAAAGAGGGCTGATAGCGGCACTAGTACAATCAGGCTCAGGTACAAAACCGTGTATCCAAGTGTGATATTGAATCCGGGTAACACACTGTGTTTGCGAAATGCGTTCTTCATACGAAGCCTCCTGCTGCGTAAGTCAAAGTTGTTTGAACCATTGCCTAATTTCCTGGACTGTAGATTTGATCGAAGACTCCACCGTCATCGAAGTGTTTGGCCTGTGCACTCGGCCAACCTCCAAAGAGTTCATCAATTGAAAACAGCTCAAGTTTTGAGAAGCGTGCTAAATCTGCAGGATCAGCATGTTCGGGAATCGAGGGCCGATAAAAATGTTTGGCAGCAAGTTTCTGACCAATCGGTGAGTAGAGGTATTCGAGATACGCCTGAGTGACTTCAAGTGCCGCGTGAGCTTTAGCGTTTCCATCGACCACCGTCACGGGTGGCTCTGCCAAAATACTGATCGAGGGCACGACGATCTCCAACTTGTCCGGTCCAAGTTCGTTCACTGCCAAGAACGCTTCGTTCTCCCAAGTCAGCAGGACATCGCCAATCTCACGCTGCACAAAAGTAGTTGTCGAACCACGTGCCCCGGAATCCAGCACTGGAACATTTTTGAGAATCGCTGTTACCAGCGCTTTCGCAGACGCCTCATCACCGCCGGGCTGCCTCAGCGCATAACCCCAAGCGGCGAGATAGTTGTAGCGAGCACCACCGGAAGTTTTCGGGTTGGGCGTGATGACTTCAATTCCAGGCTTAGCTAAGTCACTCCAACTTTGGATTTTCTTTGGGTTACCCTTGCGAACTAGGAAGACGATTGTCGAGGTGTAAGGCGAACTATTGTTTGGCAATCGTGTTTGCCAATCGGCGGGAAAGAGCTTGGTCTTCTCTGCGATCTGATCAATGTCGTACGATAACGCGAGTGTCACCACATCGGCTTTGAGTCCATCAATCACTGCTCTGGCTTGCTTGCCTCCGCCGCCATGTGATTGTTCAATCGTTACGTTCTGATCTTCCTTCTCTTTCCAATACTTACTGAACTCGCCATTGAATTCAGTATAAAACTCGCGAGTTGGGTCATAGGAGACGTTGAGCAAAGTCACGTCCGCCTTCCTGTTGCCAGTTGACGCATTCGAAGCCGCTGATTGGCTGCTGCAACCTCCGATAACGACCAAGACGCAAGTCAGCATTGCGGCTATCGAGAAACAGCCGGTAATGCAAACAATTGAGAGACCTAACAGCTTATTGAAATTTATGCGAAGTGACATCATGTACTTAGGATTGTTAGACTGTGAAAATTAAGCGGAAGCGCTGTCGATCGACAGCAAGTTGACTTGGTCGCGCAGACCAGAGAAATCTCAGATGGCTATGGCGTCTGATAAAACCGGACGCATCCCTATCAGCTGATACAAAGGTGTCGAGAGATAACGTTCGCCGGAACTGCAGGCAAAGGTGACGATCGTTTTCCCCCGGTTTTCGGGACGAGAAGCTAATCTGGCTGCAACGGCCACATTGGCCCCGGTACTTATTCCGACAAGCAATCCATCTTTCTCGGCAAGCCGACGAGCCCACGAAAAAGCCTCTTCACTACTAATCGACTCTACCCCATTGAGAATATTGACATCCAGGTTCTCTGGAACAAACCCGGCACCAATCCCTTGAATCTGATGTTTGCCCGCTTTCCCCCCAGAGATGACCGGCGATTCGGACGGCTCTACCGCGATAGCCCGCATCGAAGGATTCTTTTTCCGTAGATATCGGGCACATCCCGTAATTGTCCCGCCGGTTCCAACACCCGCAACCAGTATGTCAACGGCGCCATGCGAGTCGAGCCAGATTTCTGGGCCGGTCGTTTGTTCATGCATTCTTGGGTTTGCTGCGTTTGTAAACTGCGAAGGTGTCCAGGCGTTAGAAAACTCACTCAAAAGTTGATTTGCCCGCTCAACGGCTGCTTTCATGCCAAACTTCGCCGGTGTCAGTTCGTATTCAGCACCCAATGCAAGTAATAACCCTCGACGCTCCTGACTCATCGAGTCGGGCAGGACAACAGTCAGCTTGTAACCCCGATTGGCGGCGACAAAGGCTAGGGCTATGCCGGTGTTCCCGCTAGTTGGCTCGATAATGTGCGTATGGCCCGGCGAAATCAGCCCAGACCGTTCTGCTTCTTCCAGCATAGCGCGACCGATACGATCCTTGACACTGGACAGAGGATTAAAGAACTCACACTTTAAAAGAACCGAGGCCTGCGGCGATGGCGTCAAATCTGCGCAGTGGGTTTTCAGGAATCGATCAAGCGAGACAAGCGGCGTGTTGCCGATAGTAGAAAGAATATTCGGGTAAGTCGTACCAACTGCCATCAATGCCGCTCCGTAAAAATGAGGATTCGTCCAATACTATGCAATAACCGTGCCAACGAGAAATTTCCATGAGTATTGACGATTGACGTGATACATGCTATCACATATGATAGGCTCAGGGCATCCTGTGCTAATGCTAGATTATTTAACGGCGTCAGCCATAGGAGCAGATTATGTTGGAACGAAAGCGCGCCGAAGCAGCTCTGCTGCAGCTATGGAAAGAGTCGTGCCGTCATATTCAACTGGAGGAGTCTTCGCCTGCCATTGCGCGAGCTCTCCGAAGTGTGATACCGTTTGAGCGACTGATGATTCGAGTTCTGGATAACAAGCTGCGTCATCTTGTTACCGTTTCGGAGGAACCTTCACGCTCGCCAGCCAATAATCATGTACGGTCGCTGGCGGTAGCCGAACATGACCAATTGCGTCGATGGTGCCGCAGTGACCGGGCGCTCAAACGCGGTAAGCGGCAGACCGGCGTGCTGGGGTTGCTACTGCCGGAGGTATTATCGGGAGATGTTATCGCGATCCCTTTGCATGAAGAGTCCTCTCATGCTGCGTTGATTTTGCTTGCAGCCGAAGGATACGAGTACGACGAGGAACATGTCGAGTTGGCTCAACGACTGAGCGAACCAATCGCAGTTGCGGTCGCCAACCATCATCGAATCCACGAGATGGCGAGCTTGCGTGAGGCAGCCGAAGCCGACAAAGGAGCACTCCTGCGGCGGCTTGGGCGAACAGACCTTGGCGATCATATTATTGGTGAATCCACTGGACTGCAAAAAGTAATGGAACGCGTCCAGCTGGTTGCCGCTTCGGATGCCCCAGTGATGGTGCTGGGCGAAACCGGATCAGGTAAAGAATTGATCGCCCGCGCGCTACATACCAGGGGGACTCGTCGCGATGGACCTTTTATTCGCGTAAACTGCGGAGCGATTCCTTCTGAATTGATTGACTCGCAAGTGTTCGGCCATGAGAAAGGTGCATTCACAGGAGCCGATCAGTCGCGGCAAGGCTGGTTCGAACGGGCGGATGGTGGAACGTTGTTCCTGGACGAAATCGGCGAGCTGCCGCTGGAAGCGCAAGTTCGATTTCTGCGCGTTTTGCAAGACGGTTTCATCGAGCGTGTTGGTTCTGACAATCCAGTGCACGTCGATGTGCGTGTGGTAGCCGCCACGCACCGCGATCTTGCTTCGATGGTTGCCAACGGCAAGTTCCGAGAAGACCTCTGGTATCGCGTTGCAGTGTTTCCCGTCTTGCTTCCGCCGCTACGTGAGCGGCGCGGCGATATACCTGAACTAGCTTTTCACTTCGCTGAGCGGGCTGCAAATCGATTTGGCATTAGCCCCGTCAAACCAACTGCAAAGGATATTGAATTATTGCAAAGCTATGATTGGCCTGGAAATATTAGGGAACTGGGGGCCGTCATCGATCGTGCTGCCATCCTTGGCGACGGCAAATCGCTCGAAATGGCGGCAGCACTTGGCTTAGGCAATCAGCAGATGCGATCTCCGGAAACAGTCTCGAAGACTGAGCACACGAACATGATCGCTGCTGCAGACATCCAGCATGAGCGTGCTGCAGACTTGCCGCTTGCCGTCCCATCCAACGATTATTCAATTGACAATGCGATGCGGCGCCACATTGAATTGGTGCTGGACAAAACGAGAGGTAAGATTGAGGGACCAGGAGGTGCGGCTGGCCTACTGAATATCAACCCCCACACGCTCCGGGCACGTATGCGAAAGCTCAAGATCAAATGGGCGTCTTTTCGTGCCTACACGTAGAAATAGCATCAGCCCGTTTGTCGACGGGCTGAGGCATTCGATCCAATGGCTGCGGGTGCCGAACGCTTCTTAAAGTGCGTCGCCGGTTTTTGGTTCCATTCCTCCGGTGTTGCGAGTCACCAATGCGCCAACAACACCGATATCCACGTCGTCGCTCAAAAATTTGACAGCTCCGTCACCAAGCAAGATATTCACACCGCCGGGATGAAATGAATAGGGCTGACTTGACCCCTCAGTGCCATACGGAATCGGGGCTGGAGATGCACCATTGATGCTGGCAACGCGATTAGGAGGTGCAGCAGTGTAGCCCGTTGCGCCATAGGGGTCATTGGCGTGATCAAATCCATTGGTGCGGTTGATAAAGACACCTGGTAGCTGTGTTCCATCCGAGTTGGAACCTTCGAACAAAATATCCGATGCCGGCCTCGCCCAACCACCACCGTTTGTATGGTGAGCGACAAGATTGTCGTTGAGCTGAGCGCGTCCGCGATAGATAAATGGACGTCCGGCCGATTCCCAGATTGCGATTGTATTGGACAACCCATCGGTGATATCGCTAAACGACAATTTTGAGTTTTTCGGAAAGAAGCCATTGGTTATCTGAGCTTCCGCCGATGTGGTCTTGCTGCTCGCGCGAATTACAATTGGCGTTGGCAAATTCGCGGCAAAATATTCTAAGGCTGGCGAATTGCCCAGCGAAGGAGAGTAGTCCCCAACTGCGGAAACGCCGCGCCACTCATTCACGCTTCCAAGGAAGCCGTCCGGATTATGGTCCAGAACATTATTGTGCCGAGGAGCGGAAGCGCATTGCAGCACTGGCAACCGAGTCGGTGTTACGCCAGGATTGATTAGCATGCGGCTACGCGTCTCGGTCCAGTCGGCGGGCGCAGTCGAATTATTGAAAGTTGGATTTACGCTCGCGGGTCCGATCACGTTGCGATAGTGCCCCCAACTTACCGAAGAATCGTATTGCTCGGCGTAAGCAGAGAGCTCCATGTAGGGCAAAAGGTGGATGTAGACTCCCTTGCGTACGGTGGAAGCGGCAGTCGGACGACCGCTACTTGGTAGATAATTCTGGGCGGTATGGAAGCCTTGAATGGCGAGCCCAACTTGCCGCATGTTACTCGTGCACGATGATTTTCGTGCAGACTCACGCGCCATTTGCACCGCTGGCAGGAGCAAGCCTGCCAAAATTCCAATAATGGAAATGACAACTAGCAGCTCAACAAGCGTGAATGCTCGACGAGACTTCACGTTAAGTAAAAATATTTGCCTCTTCATACAAACCCTATTCCTATAATCAATTCTGGCTGCGAAGCCTCGAAACGAGAGACCCGCTCAAATAATTCTCGACCGAAAGAATGAATTGCAAACATCGTGCCAATCAAGAAACACTATAAATTGGCTTTGTTGAAGCGCTGTTTCGGTCACTTGCCCTATCACATTCGCAAGATGATTGTTGTATTTGCTGGCCATAGGCCAAGACTGTTGTATATCACGGTTTAGGTCTGGTCGTGAGATGTTTCCCCCCAGCTTACTGGTTTCGGGATCGAAACGAGCAGCTCCACCAGTCGCCTGGAAACGCGAGTCTGCAGAATGCCGACTAACGGTTGAAACCGTCGGCGATTTTTTTCGAATGCTCACTTATTCGAGGCTCACGAAACTACCGATGCCCACTGGTCAAACGGTCTGTTGATATGGATCAGTCTCCGAGTCAATCGATTTCAATGCATTGGCTGGCGAATGCAACACATCCCTTGAATCTCAGACGTTCGTGAATCTGTGTTACCTTGAATCCCAGAAAAATCCTCTGAAACTATTCGGAAACGTGCGAAGTCTCGGCATCTGTTCTTGTCGCGTGTGATGTCGAAACTGGTCGGCTGGATTAGTACGATTGACTCGTCGAGGGACATCAACGCTTGGCGTTGCGAACAAAAACTCAACACCCGCCAATTCCAAGAAACTCGATCATTCAGCTTTTGTCTTAACTCAATCCCAGGCTGAACACTTAGCACGGATCGGGGAAATTGCGTGGAATTATTGCCCAAGGTTGAACTGCCAAAAATGGCGGCTTTTCCGCTGTCGCTGGTTTCTATTTTTCAGCGAGTGTTCGTTGCATCACGAAATTGTTCAACTGAGCGCCGCGACACTCGACTGTTTGTTCTCTCACGACCACAAAACCGCAGGAGAGGAAAAACGGTTTGGCAGTGATGCTAGCGTGCGTGTAAATGCGAGCGCACCCATGCTCTACCGCAACCATTTCAATTGCGTTCATCAACATCGTTGCAATGCCCTTTCGTAGATGATCTGCGTGAACGAATAGACGATCTAGATAGCCTTCACCCGATACGTCTGCAAATCCAACAAGTCTGTTTTGGAGTTCAGCAACAAAACCGAAGTTGGCATCGAACCGATGGAACCAAGCCTGCGTATCGATGCTCGCATCTGCCCAGGCGTTGACTTGACTCGGCGTGTAGTCACGAGAGTTGATTCGGCGTACTGTGTCATGAAAAAGATGCCAACAGCGTTCAGCATCCTCGGCTTTGAACCTGCGGATAAAAAACTCATTGATCGAGGCATTCATATTTCGGCCTTCACCCGTCTTTCCAAAAATGTAATGAAGTCTTCCGTTAGCAAAACCCGCTCGTTAGCGCGTTCGCTGTGTACTCTATTGCCGCTCGCAGATTCTTGCCTGCCAATGAATAACGTCGTCACGATTATTGCGGCTCAGTGTGATGCAACGCAACAGAAGGCAGATCCGGTCAGGAGATCTTCATTGATATCGAAGCGAAACGGTAAACGTGACTTGAACGCAGAGTATGACTACGACAATACAGTTCTCAGTGAAATGTCTCGCCTCGCTCTAGCATTGCGATAAACTCAACGATTTTCCGCGCTTTCGTCTCGGGTTTTTTCGCGTTGTGAATTCGGTAATAGAAGGCGTAACGATTGACTTTCGTGAGCGTCGCATAGAACTTGCTCGCCTGCTTTGACTTCTGCAAGGCGGAAAGAAATTCGGCGGATTCTTTAAACGTTGAACTCGATGCGTATGCGGCATCCCAACGCCCATCAGCCTTGGCTAGTTCAACGACCGCATGCCCTGCTGGCTTCATCAGGCCCTCGGACGTGAGGCGTTCGATATGATTTTTATTTACTTGCGACCAGACACTCCGTTTACCGCGCGGCGTAAATTTTTGAATCCAAGAGAGTTCGTCCCCTTTCCGCACGGGGCCGTCAATCCACCCATAGCACAGCGCTACGTCAAGCGCTTGTGCATAGGTTACACTCGAACGCCGACTGGCGATTTTGAAGAGTTGCAGCCATAGACCGCCATGTTCGGCGTGATTCACTCCCAGCCAGCAATCAAAAAGTGCAGGCGTTGCAAATGCGACCACGGGTTTTCCGTCTGGTGAAGCGATCGCAGATGAAGCGACATTCGCGTTAGTCTTTTTCTTGGCCATAGTAAGACGATTTTCGAGAGTTGCTGATCTCCCCGTGCGCAAACCTCTTCGTAAAAACACTTTCTTTCCTGCCAACACCTAAACCTTTTCAGGCAGAGTAATTAGCTATTTCGAAACCTGTTTGATAGTTTTCTGGATGTGCTCTTCGAAATTCCGATGCAATAAATTAACAGCGGCCGAAGTGTGATAAACACCGCTCGAATTCTAGCTTGTCTCAGCGTTGAGATCAATGAATTCTGAATAGTCGCCGCTTCCATTGAATCGACTCATGTCGAAACAACACATCCCAGTGGATGAATGCAAAGCTTGATTTGACCGACTCGCATTCTACTAAAAGCCCGCGTCATCTTTATACGAGCGAGCATTTGAAATACTTCAACCCGAGACAAACTTAATCGAACCACATCAAAGACAATAATTTCGGTCGGTCAAAGCATCCTCGAATATTAGATGGCAGAAAATTTAACTTCCTGCCGCAAGCTCATAAGAAAAATCCGGAACGACTTCGCACTTTTCACAGTAAGAAAAACGAATCATTTGCCGTAGAGTTTGATATCGTCGAAATCATTCATATCATCGAATGAACCAAGTCCAATCCGCCCAGTTTCAAATGTTTTGTCGGTGACACTTAAATGTGGCTTGGTCATGTCATCAAAGTAAACATCTATCCTCCCAGTTTTGCTTTCGCGAACAACTTTTACGGTGTGCCATTCGTTGTCCCAGGGAACCTCGGTCTTGTTCTCCGTTAATGGTCGACGCGGTTCCGCGTTAACGATCATGATCTGGCCGCTTGCAGGATCTGGTTTTGCGCCAAGATGGACATAATAAAAATGCTCGGGGTCACGATGGCAAAAGAATGCGCAACAGTCGCGATGTCCCCCAGTGTCTTTCGTGCTTCGAACACTGAAGATAAAAACGAAGTCAGAAAGTTCTACGTCTTTAATCAAGGCGATGTTGTGCGGACTGCGAACCTTAGGTTCGTAGTTACTGACTCGCTTATTCAATCCAAACGAATGGTTCCCGTTTGTTTCCGCCATTGTCCAGGAGTCTTCGTCAGTCGTTTCCCATCGTTCATGACCGGTTTCAAAATCTTCGCTGAAGACCAATGGCATTCCTTTGCTATGATCATCATCCTGGGCAATAGATAGTCGCGGAGACAATGTAAGTATCATCGAAAAAGATACTGCAACCGCAAATTGTTTTATGTTCATGAGTATTCTCGAGTTCCAATCGTGTCGGATAAAACAGTAGATGAAAATAAAGGTGTTTCAAATAACGACTCTTTACAGAGCGCATTGTAACGCATAACAAGCAAAGCTGACGCTGCTAGGAATTGACTATTGAAGTGACCGTAGGTACGCAACCAGATTTCGCACGTCGGTCGCGGACGGGAATTCTGTAAAATCCGGCATTGGAGCGACCGTTTGATCTTTGGTTTCTTCAATCTCGTCGTTGTCCAAAGTTAAAGTCTTACCATTACTGTCAGCGATCGTTGTTGTGTTGTCGTCTTGCTTAAGTGGAATGCCCCTGAAGACTTCGCACGAGGAAGTCAGGTACATTTGCAATCTATATTTTGCATCAATATTAGCGCTCGGTTGAATAGTTGATCGCAACAAATGATCGGGATCGCGAGTCTTTGATATGGTTGTCAGCTCTGGACCAATTTCGCTGCCTTGTCGACCGACTTTAGGGCATCGCGTGCACTGGGCTGCCATGTGGGTCGCAAATAATTCTTTCCCGACATCAATATCACCGCCGTCGCGTGAATATGTGTACTTTTGGGTCTTTAATAACGGTGAATCGCTCAGGTCGGGGATCTTCTCAATAGCATCCCGCACGTCAAGCGCGAGACTTGAATCCAAACTTCCAGCAACTACTTTCGCAGCCAACGACTCAATCGATTTTAAGCCTATCGAATTGTGCATACTTCCCAGCGTCGCAATCGCGGATTGATTTACTGCGATCTGCGAATCATTCGCAATCACATTTTCAAGCAATTCGACGCTAGACGTTGGGAAAAACTTGCCGAGTAATTCCAATGAGCGTATTTGCAGCTCAGGTGAATCTGATTTGATTGTTCGTTGTCGTCCCCGCCGATGGCCAGCACGCGTTTGAAGAACTCGCTTTTCTGGGCGATGGATTGCAAGCCAACATCGTCAGGAATCCATTCGCTGTGCGATCGGATGTCGAGATCCTGAATACCACGTCGTTTCGTTTGCGTGGCATAGACAACGCCCTGCGGATCAACACTGACAGCCACTGGGTCGGGCACATTGATCGTTCCGCTCCACTTGCGAAACTCCAGTCGCGGATGTGCGTCGTGATCAGCGTGTGAGCTTTGGTTCTGGGAGATTTGATTCTGTGAGCTTGTTTGCTCTTGAGCAATGCAAAACGCTATTGTGAAGATCTGAACAACTAGACAGATCACAAGAAAATTCGAACACTTTCGCATTGAGCAATTTTCGGTTTGAGGTTGTGTTGGAAGGTATCAATGCACGCTGCAAGGTTTCGACACGACTAAGCGAGACCAGACAAAATGCCCGTGCTGTCTCCGAGCTTTTGCGAAGGCGAGCCGAATCGCTCTAACATCGCCAACCACAAATTATTGAGCGGAGTTTCATCGGGGTATCGGATAAATCGTCCGGTCTTGATCGTTCCACCACCGCCGCCCGCCATGATGATCGGCAAGTCATGGTGGTTGTGGCGGTTTGGATCGGAGATTGCACTTCCATAAGCGATCATGCAATTGTCCAGCAGCGTGCCTTCGCCTTCTTTGACCTCTTTAAGACGGCTGATCAAGTAAGCGAACTGCGTCATGTGATAGACGCTAATTGCTTTGAGCTTGTCGATGTTGTCTTGTTTATTTTGATGATGCGAAATCGAGTGATGCCCTTCGTTGACACCAACCATCCGGTACTTCTGTTCGCTACCTTCTCGGGCGAACATGAAAGTTGAAATGCGTGTGACGTCGGTCTGGAAGGCGAGAACCATCAAGTCACACATAAGCCGGATGTGCTCCGTCAGATCTGCGGGCACGCCTTCGGGCCGCGACACGTCATCGGGTAGGACGATTGGTGATAGCTTATCAGCGCGAACAATGCGTTGCTCAACTTCACGAACCCCGGTCAGATATTGATCCATCTTTTGCTTGTCTGAACCTCCGAGATTTCGCTGTAAATCTTTGGCGTCCTCAAGCACCAGATCCAATACACTCGCTCGAAGCTCACGTCGCGATTGAGTCACTGCATCGTTTCCTTGATTGGAAAACAGGCGATCAAACACTTGCTTGGGATTAACTTCGGTCGGCAGCGGTGACGTTGCATTTCGCCAAGCCAGCGTGTGTTCGTAAACGCAAGAATAGCCGCTGTCGCAATCACCCGCTCCGCGGTACGCTTCGATCGCTAGCTCCAACGATGGGAGCCGAGTTTTGTCTCCTAGTCGACGCGCGGCATATTGATCTGCCGATTGACCAGCTTGAAAATTGACGCCTGCCGTTTTCTTTGGCTGAGCACCAGTCAGAAACGCTCCGCCAGCTCGCGCGTGGTCGCCACCACCATCGCCGTTTGCCCGACCTTTGTCACACGTCAAACCACCAAAGACGATCATGTCTTTGCGATGTTCAGCCATTGGTTGGAGACTGGGTGTCAGCTCAAAGTTCTCGCCTTCAGTCGTTGGCATCCAGTGCTCCATGAATGCACCTTGCGGGATGTAAACCCAAGCCATTCGCTTTGGCAATTCCGCGACACCCAAGGCCGCCGCCCCACCGACACCGCTAGAAATTTCAGCCGCCGAAACTGGTTGCATAACATCCAACAGCGGCAAAGCCACGCTGGCACCAAATCCACGCAAAAGTGTTCGTCGTGACAATCGATTTTTCATTATAGATCTCCATTTTCGGGCAGGCGGGAGGGTTCGGATGGGGCGGAAGCAGTCCGCATTTGGAAGGGTTCGCTCTTGATGATTTCCGTCAACAGCGTTGAGAATTTGAAATCATTTTGCTCCATCGCAACGATCAAATTGTCGATACAGCATTTGTCATAATATTCTAATCCGCGACCAAGAGCATACGTTAGCATCTTTTCGGTTACGCAACGAACGAAAAGATCCTTCTCAGTTCGCATGATTTCCTTTAACTCATCAGGACCGTTAAAGTTCTGCCCACTCGGCAACACGCCAGACGCATCAACTACAAAATCGCCGTCTTTGTCTCGCCACTGACCAATCGCATCAAAATTCTCAAAAGCAAAGCCGAGCGGGTCCATCTTCGAATGGCAAGAAGCGCACATGGCGTTGTCGCGGTGCTGCTCCATGACCTGTCGCAAACTACCAGTCAAGATCTTTTCTTCTTCCAATGGCGGAACGTCTGCCGGTGGCGGCGGCGGCGGCGTATTCAGAATCTGATCTAGCACAAACTTACCGCGTTTTACCGGTGCGGTCCGTGTGGCATTTGATGTCAGGGTGAGAATGCTCGCTTGAGTAAGCACGCCGCCGCGATGTGCCGGTGCTGCGATGCGAACGAACCGATCACCCTTTACATTTGGCACGCCGTACAGTTTCGCCAATGGTTCGTTTACGTAAGTGAAATCGGCTGTAATCAAGTCTAAAATGCTGTGATCATCGCGAACGATTTCCGCGAAAAATAATAAACTTTCCTGCATCATCGATTCGCGCAGCTCGGGCGTGAAGGCTGGAAAGAGAGTTGGATCCGGCGATGAAATATCAAGCTTTCTTAGAGCCAGCCATTGCTCTGCAAAATTCATTACAAATGAGTTCGCTTTCTCGTCACGAAGCATTCGCTTGACTTGCTCATCAAGCTCGCTTCGCAGACGGTTTTCGGCTGCCAGGCTAAGCAACTCATCATCAGGCATGCTATTCCACAAGAAGTAGGACAGACGGCTTGCAAGCTCATACTCTGCGATTGCATAAATTTCGCCTGGCTTGATATCAGCAGGATCGTATTCGATTCGATAGAGAAAATGAGGTGATACGAGAACTCGCAGTAATGCCGATCGAATCGCCAGCTCAAAGCGATCGCCACGCTGCGTGGCTCGATCATAAAGCATTAGGCAATCAGCGATTTCATTCGGCTTGGCGGGACGACGAAATGCTTTCGAGGCAAAGCGAGTAATGATCTCAGTTGCCGCGGATCTAGCGTCAACTCCCAGAGCGTGTTTCATCAATCGAACATGACTTTCCGGTCGAGTAGGTTCGGGTGGATTCGTCGGACCAACCGTGTTGATGTTCGCTACGTACAGCGCGCGAGTCTTCACTCCGAGCGCGCGGAGTGATTCCGCAGTTGATTCGGCCGTGTCGCGGGCTGCGCGTCTCGCGTCGCGCACGCGTTGCCGCTCCTGCTCGTTCAGCTCGCCCTGATCGCCGCGAAAGATCGCGGCAACTTCTGCTTTCTGTTTGATCTCGATCAGTTTTGCGATTTCGTCGTTAGTCGCTGCTTCGGCATCTGGCGGAAACTCGTCATGGGGATTCAGAAAAAGGACTCCGATGCGGTAGCTGCCTTTCTGAGCTCGAAAAGCCATTTCGATTTCGTTTGGGTCATTCTTGAAGCCGCGAATTTCAACTTCATCGGATTCAATGAGTTGATCATTGGCTTGAAAGAGAATTCGCATTTTAGCTTTCGCCGGATCGCTGCCCGCTTGTTCTGCGTAAACCTTGGCGGTAATGACATAATCACCTTCTTCGAGTGTGATAAAACCCGATTGTTCGACGCTGGCCGTGGCGGACGTTGGTCGAAGCTGGCCGACGCGCGACGACGTTTCCTGCGGCGGGTCCATGACTACGATCGCTTCTTCGAGAATCGATTCGGCAGCAATTAGATAGCGCTCCGCCAGCAGAGGCGAGAAGCTGAGCACATCACCGATGTTATCAAACCCATAACCGACATCATCTGCGGGAAAGTCAGCCGCCGGTTTAAAATCTATGCCTACAAGATCGCGAATTGTATTGTTGTACTCGGTCCGATTGAGTCTTCGAATCGTTACACGACCAGCGTTTGGAACATGGCCTGGTTTTCCACAATCGAGACTCGCCAAAATGTCCTCGATGCTTTCAATGACAGCCGTCCGTTCATCAATGTTTGGCTGTGGTTCATCGATCGGAGGCATCTCGTGCTTTCGAAGCAATGAGATGACGTTTTCCCAAACCCTGCGGTCCTTTTGCAACGACAAATCGTCTTTATATTTTGCAAGACTTAGATCCGCCATTCGGTCTTCATCGCTGTGGCAGCTCAAACAATTCTTGGCCAGGAAAGGGACAACCTCTTTTTGAAAAATGTTATCCTCGGGAAATTCTGATACGGCCGTATCAGCGCTTTGCACCGTTGATGCGAACACAGCCAGAATAAGAATCGGTGTGATAAGGAAGAAGCTGCGCATTTAATTTAACAGTGCCATAAGGGGAGGGACGATGCGTTAGCTATTAGCCTGAGACGCAACTCGTTTAGCAAGATTGTAGCTGGCATTGCATTGCCTTGCTGTGGGAATGAGGATCCTAAGATTCGAATCTGGCTGGCGTCAACCCACGTCGAAACCATACTCTCTTTTGCGACTCACTGTATAACATAGAAGAAAAAGAACTTAGATGAGTTCGAAACCTTTTCTCGAACTCGTTCCGCTTACAAGCTAATTTAAATCGTCGAACGATCGAGTTAACACGAAAGGTTCGCACAGATATTATTTGGCAGACTGCGATTGTTGATCGTTGGCTATCGATTGGAAGTACCTCTGACCTGTTAGCGGCGTTTGAATCATGAACACGCTCAACGACTTCGTTGCATCGCTTGGTTCACTCGGTTTTTCACTATTTTTCTTGCGGACTGAAAACTTCAAGCAGAGATTGCATCCTCCCCGCGCTGACCCTGTTATGGGAACATCGGAGCGAACTCTCTTCTTTGGAAAATTTGATTTAGCAGTGATTTACGAATTTCATGAAAGGCGTGGTCAACCGTGTGTTGCTACGAAACCGATTCAACACACGGAGTCCAAACCGCCCTCTCAGAAAAGGTTGAATTTCAGGGTTTGTACGGGAAGTCTCGTCGCTCATCTTTCGCTGGAGTGCCGCCATCCGAATCTTATTACCGATGTAAAAAGTTATTCTCGACGGTCGTGTTCAATTGCTTAAGGCTTGGCGAACCAACTCTGTATTAAGGATGCATCAGCAACATTCCAGATGCGAATTTCTCCGTTGTAGGAGCCACTGGCGAGCATGTTTGTGTTGACATTTGCGGCTGAGATTGGCAAGTAGCATGCGGTTAATACCCAGTCGCTGTGTCCCTGGTATTGTTGTGCGATAGTGTTGGTGGTCAAGTCGATTCGGAGCACTCGCGCGTCAGCACACGGAATGAATAGGTTGTTTTCGTTGCGGACGATCTTGAATCCTTCGCTACCAATGCCAACTTCGCTGACTTTCTTTGCTCCATCAATTTCCCAGCGATGCAACTTGTTGTCACCGCCGACTGAAACGGCTTGCTTGTTATCGGCAAGGATTGAGATGCCACGCACCGCTGTACCGTGTCCCGTGTAACTCGAGAGTAGTTCGCAGTTTTCGTCATAGATTTTAGCTGACTTGTCTCGGCTAGCAGACGCCAAGCGTGTGCCGTCGTCACTCCAAGAAACATCCATAACCCAATCTGCGTGGCTAGCGACGGTTCGGATTTCTTCGAGTGTAAGAGTATCGATAATGCGAATGGAGCCGTCCGCAGAGGCGACGGCTAATTGATTGCTCCCAGGACGATAGGCGATATCCAAGACGATATCATTGGTGCGAGCGACGACTCCTTTAATCTCACCAGAGTTAAAATCGACCAGCCGAACCTCGCCACTTCGACCAGGTTCGCCACACCCCACCGCTATCGTTTTTCCGTCCGGCGACAATGCGATAGAAAAAACACGCTGCCCTAAGTTCTTGATTCGGTGAACGAGACTCGCATCTTCCGGGTTCCAAATTATTAGTTCGTGATATCCACTGGTAACCAAAAGTTTTCCGTCCGGCGAAAAAGCGGTCGCAGTGATTGGAATCGGTTGTTTGTAGGTTTCAGGTGGATCGACATAGTTGGTCACTGGAATAACAAGCGAAAGAGATTCTCCGGCATTGCTTCCGTCAAATTTACCTCCACCGAGAATCCACTTTTTGAATAACTCTATCTGCTCTGTTTGAAGCGGTTCACTCTCGGCAGGCATGCGTTCCGATGCATCGCATACGAGACGTCTCAATAGTTCACTGGTCTGCTCATCGGATACGGCAATCGGAAGTTCACCGGAGTCGCCCGCTTTGACGAGTTCTTCGTAAGTGTCTACACGGTAGCCACCCTCCGCTTTCTTAGCGCCATGACAGGCCAAACAATTGTCAAGCAGTATTGGAGCAATATCCTTTGAAAAGCTAACAGCGGTTTGGTTCGCTTCCTCTCCCCGTGCATGACCGCCAAGCAACAGCCAACTAAAAACCAGCATGAATAAAGTTTTCATAGTTCCGTTTTCAAAGCTATCATGCCAAGTAGATGCACAGGAGAGGGGTAAGGGCGAAGCCGAACCAACAACGATGCCATTAGTGACCTGCAATCAGTGCTGGAACAAGAATTCGTCAGAGTTGAACAATGCCCAGCAAAGATCTTCGATGCCTACAACTGGATCAGCATTCTTACTGCAATATTCCATCGCCGTTTTCAATTCGATGTCCGAAGGTGATCGACAAACGGCCGCCAAATATATGTCACAAACGACTTGATCGACTTTCTTACCTGCCGCGAGTGCTTTTCGGAAACGATTGTTTTCGTTAAGCAGTTTTTCATGAACCATCGGTCCATTGAACAATTCGATAGCCAGTCCGAGATTGGAATCATCGCCCCGTTCGCATGCGCAAACGGTGCTGCGTTCTGGCTGACCGAAGACCTTTAAGAATTCAACTTTTGCAACATCGGGTGCTGGCAATTGAGTCGCTAGAGTGCCAGCGGGCAGGCTTCCATATTGCTGTTCGATTCCGAGCGTGCGATTAATGGCGTCCAACAGTTGCTCTGCTCCCAACAATCGAGGTTCTTGATGCGAAAAGTATTTCAAATCTTCTTTGTTGAAGTCGTTAGTCTGGTAGCTTGCTTGATACGTTCGGCTATTCAAGATTACACGAAGCATTTGTTTGCGATCGTAGCCGCTTTCGGCAAAATCGTTCGCCAATGCATCTAGCAGCGGTGCAATGGATGGCGGATTAGAATCGCGAAAGTCGTCGACAGGATCAACGATGCCTCGATTGAAAAGATGACTCCAAATCCGATTTGCTTCAATTCTTGCGAAATACGGATTACTCGGGTCGATCAACCAATCGGCGAAAGCGATGCGCCTATCTACGTCATCCGTGGCTTCGATACTGCCAACCTGCGGCAACCATGGTGCCATCACTTTGCCAGTTCGAGGTTGGGTCACTTCGCTACCAGTGTAGTTGGTGTATACGAACATTTCGCCAGGGCGATCAGTCTTGCGGCGTTGAACGCGGTTAAAGAACGCACCTAGGCCGTAGTAGTTGTCTTGCGTCCAACGTTCGAAAGGATGATTGTGACATTTAGCGCATTGAAGTCTTGCCCCAAGGAAAACCTGCGAGATTGTTTCAACGCACTCGTTCATGTCTGTAGAGGTGCGATAGAAATTAGCTGGCGGGTTCGCAAGAGTACTGCCAGAACCGGTCAGCAGCTGTTTTGCAAATTCGTCGTACGGCATATTGTCGTGCAATGATTTTTCGACCCAGCGGTGATATTTATAAACACCTTCATCGCCAACAAGCTTGCTAGTCATCTTCAGCAAGTCGCCCCACTTTAATGCCCAGAACTTGGCATATTCTTCTCGCTGCAAGAGTTCATCAATCAACTTTGAACGTTTGCTGTCGCCTGTTTCTTCCAAAAACGAGATCGTTTGTTCCACTGTGGGTAGCACTCCCAACAAGTCCAAATGCAAGCGTCGCAGGAACTCTTCATCAGAGCACGCTTCGGCTGGCAAGTACTGCAACTGTTGCAATTTGGCATTCACCAGCTCATCCACGTAATTCGCAGGTGTCGGCGATTCCCATCGAAAGTCCTTCAGGTTCGCGATGAACATCAGTGGAACCGCTTCGATATGTTCTAGCATGCGGACGAGTATCGCGACTTCACCTCGCGCGTGCGGTGTCACGAATCCGTTTACGTCAACTGTTGCGACAGAGGTATCGGACGTTTCGTAAGCAGCCAGATGCGTCACATCGCGTTTTCTTCCATCGGCGAAATACGCGGTAACTGCTAGCTGCTGTCCACCGTCGGCGACCGCTAGGATTTGCTTCTCGGAAGGATAGACTTCCAGCTTTGTGATTCTCGGTGTTTCGACTGGATCGACGGACGCACCACCGGCAATCCAATCGGACAGAATTTTGTAAGCGGGATCATCCTTGTGAAGTTGCTTGCCGCCGCCATGCGAAACTTTCATCAAGGGTTTTAGCAAGAGCAGGCTCTGCTCGGGCTCTATCGGGTTCAGTCGCCGACCAAAATCTTCGCGAATCAATGTCAGTTGATCGAGTTGCATATCGAAGGCGCGAAGCGACAATCGAAAACTTCCTTTCCCACTGGGTGCGCCATGACAAGCACCTGAGTTGCAACCCTGTTTCGACAAAGCGACCAACACTTCGGATTCGAATTCGATCTTACGCGACGTACCCATATTCGAAACAGAAATCGGAACGACTTCCCGTGCACTTCCCACTTCGACGAAAACCTCTGATTGACCATTACTGATCGGAACAATTACGCCATTGCGAATTTCGGCAACTTCTGGATTCGATGATGCGATGTGAGCGTCGCGTGTCCAGTCTCGCGACGCACCTTGTTCGCTGTTTCCCATAACAACCAATTGTTGCCTACCTTGCGGGTCAGACAAAACAACTTTGCTTGGATAAACACTGAGATGCTTGGGACTCTCAAGCAACACCGGGATCGTTTGATTCGAACTAACCGTAAAGTCTTGGCCTGCGTACTTACTCGATATGTTCAGCGCTATCGTCGTATCAGGATTCAGCGCGGCATCTGCAGCAATTTGCAACTCGAATTCGATGAGTTCTTGATCAGCTGCTATAGCAAGCGATTTTGGTCCAGCGATGCCGGACGGCAAATTTTCCATTGTTATCATTGCAGTCTGCGGATCATTTCCCTCCCGCTGAATATGTACTTCAACTTTAGCACTGCCGCCGCGAAATAGCGGTTCACGAAAATTCATACTGGCGCGAATCGGATCGATCCACTGTACTGGAACGTCGAACATCGCGATGCGCCCGTGACCAGCGAACTCTCCAAAGATGTTGAGTGGCAATTGAGCTGGTTCGTCAGCAACTTGGTCGTTTCGAAGCAATGTTACGTTGTAAGTCTCCTTATCTGCTGCACTACTGACACTCCAACCTGCTGGTAGCGAGCTTGATAGTACTTCAACGCCACCTTTGAATTCCGGATTCAGCCGTTGCAGTGTTAGTGAAGCTGTGTGAGACCGAACTGGGCGAGCAAACTGCACCACCGAAGACGGTTGCAATGCGAAGGGCAAATCTGTTGTTGCGACCGCAGACATGGCGAGCTCCCCTTCACTTATTGGGGCAAGTACAAATGGTTCTTTGAGGCGTCGCAATGCGTGATTGTTGACTGGAACACTTTGCTCTGGATGGTCGACGGAAGTCGCAAGAAGCTGTAGTACGGTGAAACTGGATGGATTCCAATTTGGAGCCGCGGTTAAGTAGACTCTGGCGGCTACGGCCTGAGCGGGGATCCTCGGATTGATAATATTCAGTCCAGCTTCTGCGTTTGAAAGCGAGAGATCGATCGCACCGTCATAACCGAACCGCGAGATGTCCACATCCAATTCGCACGCTCCATGCGTTGGTTCAAT
Organism: Pirellulaceae bacterium; assembly: GCA_041740995.1. Taxonomy (GTDB): domain Bacteria; phylum Planctomycetota; class Planctomycetia; order Pirellulales; family Pirellulaceae; genus JBGSKY01. The sequence continues at coordinate 3,473 of JBGSKY010000115.1, read as the reverse complement.
CTTAAATTCTTGAGCGGTCTTCGCATCGGCTTTGAACGCAACGGCAAAACTTCCAGCAGGTGCGATTTCGATCCAATAGCTAAATCCTGGTCCACCGCGTTTAAGTAGATCACTTACTTCTAGTCGATAATCGCCATCTTCAGGAAACGTTGTATCGAAGCTCCATTCGTCTCCATCAGTAACCTTTGTTTCGGCGATCTTGGCTCCAGCAGAATTAAACATTTGCATCTGCAAGACGGCTGGGCTGCCGAGACTGCGGGTCTTTGCAGCGACTCGGACTGTTTGGCCTTTCGTACCACGAACGAGATAGCTATCGATTTCGCTAGTTTGCTCGAACCGACCACTGATTCCGACTGGCAATGTAAGAGTTTCGGTTGATGAAGACTCGATAAATTGCGGATAGGAACTGCAATGAATCGGAAGCCATGTGGACGATTGTCCGTCGGATAGTTTTGCTTCCACATAGACGCTTCCTTCGCAGGCGGCAGGGAGTTCGATGTCGCGTGGCGTCACCAAGTTTCCGTCTGGCCCGGTGAACTCTACGCGTGACTTTTCACCAGCTCGGATAGCGAGCGGAAAGCACTGATCGACGATCGGAAAGTCGCCGATTCGAAGCTGGTAGTGTGAGCCCGCAGCCGCGTTGCGACTGTCATGAACTTCGACCCAGTAATCGCCCTCATCGGTGAATTGAAAACTAAATCGGCAATCGGGACCGACGGAACTATCGTCAATCGTGATTAGTGCTTCGCCGTCTGCATTTAGCAGTCGCACAACTGGATCCATTAGCGAACGAAGCGATTGGGTTTGGATTTCCACTGCGATGCGTTCGCCGGCTGCGGCGTGTACGCGATAAAAATCGCTGGTCGACGCGTCGCACACTCCTTCCACGCTCGAACGTGTAGTTAGAGGTTGAGCCGTTTCGATTGAGTGATTGTTTCCGCTATCAACCACTGGCTCTAAGTCATCGATCAAGAGAATGTGTTGCTTGATCGCACCTGTTGCCGTGGTCAACCAGAGGCTTTGGGGGCCCAACGACGTATCCTTGGGCAGCGTGACTTCAAGGATCGCCCGCGTTGGTCCGACGGTAACAATCTTTGCATCAATTGAATTGTCGAGCGACGAAAGTCGCAGTGAATCATCGAGGTCTGTGCCGTGAATTGTAATTTGCGTAGTCGTACCCGGCGTACAGGTACGGTTTTGAAGAGAAGTGATCGTCTGCGCTATGACTTGGCTCGAACCGATGAAACACATCAGACTCGATAATGAAAACGCAATCGTTAGACGTCGCATAAATGCTGTTCGATAGGTTTGGGGCAAGTGTTTGATGTTGGTGGGAGATTACATCAACAAGTCATGTAAAATTCGTCCGGAAGTAATCGGGTGCGGGCGATTTTCACGGTCTAGCAAGGAGGCGTCTGTCGGAAGCCCCATCGCATGCAGAATCGTGGTTGCGAAATCTTGCGGTGAGACAGGATCGGAGGTGGGATAGGCAGCGTGTTTATCGCTGGCACCGTAGATCATTCCAGGTCGTATGCCGCCTCCAGCCATAATGCCGCTGTAACAGAACGGCCAGTGCTCGCGTCCGGCGTTATTCGCACTGATCTGCGGCTTGCGTCCGAACTCACCAACCCAAGCAACGATCGTCTCGTCGAGCATGCCACGTTCATCCAGGTCAGTTAACAATGCAGACAGCGCGCGGTCGGCGGGTGGAATCAAATCGTTTTTGAGTCGATTGAAATTGTCCCCGTGCGTATCCCAAAAATTCTTTCCGTCGTTATGCCAGTTGACGGAGATGAGTGGTACGCCGTGTTCAACCAATCGACGAGCCATTAGCACACATTGACCATGAATGTTGCGGCCGTAACGTTTACGCGTAGCGTCGCTTTCCTGAGAAAGATCAAATGCAGAACGGACGTTTCCTGCTCCGATCATTTCCATCGCACGCGCTTGATGGTTGGCGTACGACGAAGCCCCTAGGGAACGATGGAGATTCGCACGCTGTTCATCAAGCGACTTCAATAACTCGATACGAGATTCTAGGCGTTCGAGACCGATGTCTGCTGGAAGAGACAAACCTTGCGGTTGCCAGTTGGGATCATTTAAGTCGCCACCTAGCAGCATGCCGTCATACGCGGAACCCAACCAACCACCATGTTGTCCGGGAGCTTCGCCTCCTGGAGCGGCCGGATGAAATGCTTTCCAAGGCATCGCAACGAACGAAGGGAGCCCACCTTTGCTGGGACGCATCTTCGAGATAAGCGACCCGAGATGCGGCGAGTCCTTCGCGCTGGGCGGATCGGCGTCGCTTTTTAGCACTGGGGCGAGTTGGCCAGTGAGCGTCGCATGCCCGCTGGAAAGGTGAGCCGGATCGTCGTGAGTGAGCGAACGAATAATCGCCAACTTGTCGGTTAGTGACGCAAGCTGGGTAAAGTGTTCGCAAATTTGCATCCCTGGAACCTTAGTCGATATTGGCTTGAAATCGCCCCGCACCTCTGCTGGAGCATCGGGCTTCATATCGAAGGTCTCTAACTGGCTTGGTCCGCCCCACATGAATAAAAAGATGCACGCCTTTGCTCGCTTTTGTGGAAGGCCAAGACCGCTTTCCTGCGCCATAGCGAGTCTCGCTTGAAAGTCGCCCAAGCCTAGCCCGAGTGCAGCGATCGAACCCGCTTGCAACACTTGACGTCGAGTTGTGCGATATGATCTGCGAAAATCTTTGCAACCTAGATCACTGCTTCTAGCGCGACAACGTTTGCTCATACTGGTGCTCCCGTGTAGAGATTCGAAATCACGTTTCCGTTCAGTAGATGATGCGGTCGATTAAGCGGATCATTGATCGTTGCAGTTGATTCGACACCGAGTGCGTTGAAAATTGTGCTGCAGATGTCGGCCGGTGACCAAGAGTTTGTGACTGGATAGGCAGCTTGAGAATCAGTTTGTCCGAGTACTTGTCCGCCCTGAATTCCCGCACCAGCAAACAGACCGGAATAAGCATGAGCCCAGTGATCACGACCTGGAATTGTTTCGCCCGGCAAAGTGGAGACCTTTGGCGTTCGACCGAATTCGCCCATGACGATTAACAAGGTTTCTTCCATCAAACCGGATGCGATCAAGTCATCGGTCAATGCAGCCAACCCCTGATCCAATTGAGGCAGCAGCGTGTTCTTGAGCTTGCCCCAGTTGTCGACATGAGTATCCCAAGTTTGAACGATACCCATGGTTGCCTGGACGACTGGTACTCCGGCTTCAATCATTCGTTTCGACAGCAACATTGATTGCCCAAACTTGTTGCGCCCGTAACGCTCGCGAGTGGCATCCGATTCGCGATTGATCTCGAACGCTTCGGTCATCTTGCCCGATGTGAGCAATCCGTACGCGAGGTCTTGTTGGTCGCGTAACGAGGCTGTGTCTGTACCACTCAATGGCCTACGACCACTGTTTAATTCGTCCAGCAATTGTCGCCGTGATTGAAG
>JBGSKY010000114.1:0-4527 GCA_041740995.1 Pirellulaceae bacterium | reverse complement strand
AGTTCGACTCCTCAAACGAGGTGGCGTATTGATTGGCAAAGTAAAGTTTAGTTTGCCAACCTTCACGTATAACTCCTTGAAGTTCACCAGCGGTGTGGTGAGATTGATATGGGTCGGCATACTGATTGGCGTAACTGGTAGAGTTGAACGCGTCGAGCACCAGGCGCAGATCGAACTGCGTGGTCATGTTAGGACCGAAAGCACCATTGACCGTCCCCGACCCACCAAAGCGAGAACGAAAATAGCGTCGAATGGAAAGCGTATTGGCTCCCGACGGGTCCGCATAGTCGTCGGCCCAGTGTGCATAAATGTAACTCCGATTATGGACATATGAGCCATTCTTGGTGGCGTACATATTGCCGTACCCGGTTTCCGATTGTGGTCGCAACGGAATGGGCAAAGCCAGTTCGCCCATGCCAGAGCTTTTGCAAGAGGAACAGGAATCACCTTTTGCACCTGGCCCCTCGCCGCCTAGTCCACCCGTTCCTCCACTACCGGAATCTCCAGGCTTTGGGGCATCTCCAACGCAAAGGAGACACTCGTGAGGGACTTCATTTTCGCAGACGCCGCCCGGCCCGAGCCCTAGATCGCTCGGATCAAACGGCGACCCGATGTATGTTTGGGACCGGACGACTCCGCAGAGCAATGCTCCCAAGAGAAACACTTGAAGGAAGTTTGAAACTCGACGAACGGTCATCTTCATCGCATTCATCATCATACTCCTGGAGCCTTGCAATCCTTGGTCAGATAGATCAACCTAAAAGCTACTGATTTTGCGGCTGCGAACCACGCGGACTCACATGGATAAAAAACTCTCGATTACCACTTGCTACAGGCGACGCCGCGATAACGCGAACCGAGTTAACTGTTCCGGACGTCCCAGTGAACTCGGCCGTGGCGATGCCCTGATCATCTGCCGCCACCGTAATCGCGGCCAAGCGATTCTGGAACGCGCCCAAGTCAAATGACAAATAACTGACAGGGGCGTTCGGTGAAGTTTGTACTTGCAGTTTTACGGATTCACCTTGCACTATTGTCTGGAGTCGATCTCCGATGGACTTTAAACGCGGAACATCTTTGCCCGGTTGTGCCGACTGCCAAACGCGAGCAGGTTCTGCGACTGAAAGATACACGGCAGGATCTCGCCGGTAAGCCTCCAGATCGAATGGCTGGATCTGTGCGAACGGGCTATACGACCTTGCTGCTTCAGGCGTGTCGCTGCGAAGTGCCGTATAGGTTGCTTGAATTACCGGGCTTTCGTACTGATCCAACAGCGGCGTAATTCCGTACGGACCTCTTAACTTGCTCGGATCGTCCGGCCAGCCCAACTTGATCTTCAATTTTGTTTCTTCTCGCGTTTCGGTGACCGAATCGATATTCCAAGCAATGCTGCCGGCCACGTCACTCCGCGGACGTTTAACGCCTCCAACTTCGACAGCTTGTGATCTTGAAACAGCGGGCACTCCTGCGCCGTCATCTGCATTTGGACGGTCCACTCGACCCATCGACATGACTATACCGAAAGCTACGATACAAGCACAGCCAATAACCGTAACCCCAAGAGGACTGATTACAAACTCTTTGAACTTGCTCATTTACTTGACGTTTCAGAAAAGGTTTGCAAATGCGTATTAGCAGACATGTCGACCATAACCGACAAATCAGGGCTTGGCGTTCGAAACAGTAACCGAATGAATAATTGACGGAGTGTATATTGGAATTTCAACTGAGGAGTTTTTGGTCGATGCGACTGCACTGAGTCCTTTCCCCGCCTCCGAATTCCTAAGTGCTGCCATTAGCTGCTGACGTTGTTCTGGGCCAACGTGATAAACGAACATCGAATTGCCGATGGACCCTACGGGCTCTAATAGGTTCAGATATGTAAAGCTTGGACTTTTCATATCCTGAAACTCCAACCGGTTTCGACCATCAGGCACAGGCATAGAATGGCCGAGCAAATAGTTTTTACTGATGACATACCAACCGTCCTCTAAGGCATAGAGATGTCGCAAGGCAGCGGTTGTCACACCGGCTGATAGTTTGATAGACGGTGGTAATCTGTACCGAATTCCAAAATGCATCGGATCATAGGAACCAAAGAACGCAAGATTCAACGACTGTTTTGCTTCGGGATGCTCATTTAACCATTGCTGCAATTCCGGCAGATCCTGCCCCCAGTCGACGTTGCTATCGCACAGCACCTGATAGCCGCTGTACGGTCCTCCAGCGGCTGTGTTGAAGAAGCTAAGCCAATGCGGTCCCTGCCATAATGAGCCGCCAATAAAACACAGCCAAGTTAGTAAGACGACGATTGATGTCGCTTGCTGCGGCCTGCCGATCAACGTTCGAGACGCGGTTGACAATTGTCCGTCCTGTGCATCTACACGCTTGAACAATCGATTTATCGACCGCATGCTGGGCTCAGCAAACCTAGCCACCTGCGATGACCAAACAAAGATGAAAGGTAGAATCGGCAGTGCATATCGAACATAGCGGTTCAGGCCAGTGTTTATACTGATCAAGAATAACAACATTAAAGTTGGTACCACCAAAGCAAAGAGCCATAGTCGTTGCTGCTTGTCTGGCGGCATCCACACTGCTGATAAAGTTGCAAGCACAACCAGAGCCCAAAGGGCTAATGGCTCTTTGTAGAATAGGCCCACCAAATAAAAATACCACCATCCACCCTGCTTCCACTCACCCAGCAGATAACTCTTCCAAGCAGGACTGGTGAGACCTTTTTCAAAGTCACTCCGTTGAACGTCAATTCCCGAGACGTATGCTGCAGGCAGAGGAACCGGCACAAACGCCATCCAGCTTGAAGCAAACCTGTTTCCAATCCCAGGCTCGCCGCAATCAATACATGGCTCGACTCCCGAAAGCGTTGCTGAAACAAAGGTGTAATTTCCAAGCGATCGAAATGAACCCTGAAAGCCGTAGAAACAGTTGACTAGCAGAATGGCAGACACACTTGCAGTGCAGAGCTGCGCAAACGAAGCCTTCCATGGCTTCAGGGAAACCAGATCCGTCAGGCTGCGTCCATTCGGCCGACGAAAACCTCTGCTCCAGAGATCGTAAAGAGCCCAAGCAACAAGCAGTGCAACTGGTAGAAAGATCCATACGCTTTTGACAAGCATTGCTGTGCCAAGTGACACCGATAGTAGCCCCGTGGAAGACCAGCTACGCAGCTCCAGCCATCGTAAAAAACCATAGGCCACTGTAAAGACAATTACTGCTGAAGACAGATCAGGAGTTACAACACTACCATACGCAAGAACGCTTGGCGAAAACGCCCATAGCGAAGCAGCAAGTATCCCAGCACTGGCTCCAAAGATTCGTTGGCTAAATGCAAAGCAGAGCCAAGTGCCTAAAAGAGCAATCGGTATGAGCGTCAGTCTTGCAAGAAAAAATCGTCGATTGATACTGGGACCGTTCAATTCAACCATTCGACGACCAAGATACACCTCGCTTCGCAGGCTTGCATTGTTTCGATAAACACTCCAGTCCATCTGTGGCTCATCGAACAGCACTACAGGGGCGGCTGCAATCACACGCGTCAGTGGTGGATTTACCGCGTACAGATCAAACCTGCCGGTTTTCCAGTGCGAAATCCCAGCAGCTAGATGCCCCAATTCGTCCCAAGTTGGTGAATGCACCCAGGCTGACCAAGTAAGCAACGAAGCTTGCGTAATGAAGATGACGGCAAGCCAAAACTTGGTCCACTGTCGATTCAACTCCGAGACAAGCCTAGTCATGAGACGCCTTGCAGTTCGTGTCGAGTATCAGCGAGGATTGATCCCTTTTGGGAATCAATCCGTCGCAACGATGCTATAAAGGGAAATTAGAGCACTCAAAATGGCAAATGCAACAAGCATTCGGGAAAAAACAAAAAGAATAATTGATGCCAATGTTTCACAAAAAATTAACCAGAACCAGTTTGACAGATGCAACATTTAAACGAGCTTAGCGGGCTGGAAAATAATGGCCATTCCGGCGATTGACTGCGTTTACATCGCGACATTCATGCGCAGAGTGTCAATCAATGATTAAAAGCTCAGGTCGCCAATTGCGGTGCCGGTACCATCAATGTCGATCGAGTTGAGCGGTTTATCGTTGGCATAGCCGCGTGTTTCGCTCACGTTATTGCCCAGTGACACGGGGCGATTAATCAAGCCAAGTGAATCGCTGGTCAAGCGAAAGCCGGCGTCGTAGGTGCGGGTGCTGACCGTAGTGCCGTCGAGTTTGACTTGATGTAACGCTCCGGTCGGATGAAACGTCCGGTCTTGGATCGACGCATCGGGATACGTATACTTGACCAGTTCGTCTCGCGAATTGTAAGCCGCACTGATCGAGTATGTCCTGCCATTGGTAGTCAGCGACTCAGTCGCCTTTCGACCGACCAGATCGTAACCGCAGGTGACGGTATTGGTATAGCGACCACTGACAGCGGTCAACATGCGACTAACGCGATCAAAGGTCATGCTATCAGTATCAGCGATCGTGCCGCTTGGCGAGTTAGCATAAGTG
>JBGSKY010000113.1:0-24161 GCA_041740995.1 Pirellulaceae bacterium | reverse complement strand
TAACCGGTCCTACGAAAGACAGCTCAGAGTCGATAGCGCTCCAACTGCCTGACCCGTCATCGAATGCTGAACCACCGATCGAACCAAGCGTCAAACAGATGACCAAGGTTGAAAGCAATCAAACGCCTCTAGACGAAGAAGTTGTTGAAGTTGCGTTTCCAACTACCGACGATTCACCTCAAACAGCCAACCCAGCCGAGACTAGTGCCGAAATCGCCAACAAGACGCCTGGCGAACCAGTCGTATCTGACTCGTCGGCAGATAGTTTGATCGCCAGTAGTGATGTTGCCACTGAAGATCCGCTGATGAAGTTCCTTCGCAATACGGCACCCGAGTTACGATTGGGAAATGATCCACCAGCGGCACCATCTAACACCGCTCCAGAGAAGATCAGCGACAAAGTACCAGAGCAGCTTCGACAGTTCGCGCCCATCTTTGATCTAGGTAGTCAGACACTGATGTCAGACGCAAAAATCCTTAAACCTGGCGAGGTCGATGGTGCCGAAGCGATCGCTGAAAGAGTCGAGATCGGTGCCTTATATCATCCAGACGCGATTTCGATTCCGATCTGGGATACCGTTGGCGGCAATCGCGTTGAGCAATTGAGATTTGCGGATAAGTCTTTGCTTGAAGTGCTGTATGTTTTGGAATCGATTTATAGCGTTGCCTTGGACTGGGACGTGGCCACGTTGCGATGGATCGATCTCGACCTCGACAAACGAGTATCCATTGACGTCAATGCGGGAACCGTTGAAGAGGTTTTTGTAAAGCTGTTGCGACCCTATGGGCTAGAGCTCAAGACCGTACCAGACTCGCTTCCAAAAATTGTGCCAAGCAGCGAGTTGTTGCAGCCTTACGCAATTGTCGAATTTGACATTCGAGATTGGTGCAACGCCAAGGATGATGCGAACGCTTGGCTTAAAAAGCTTGAGCAGTTGAACAGCGAGCTTATTGGTAATATTTCGCTCGACGGTCAAACGCTAAAGTTTTCAGACCAACTGACTGGATCGACTCGTTATGAATTGATTCAGTTGTGCCAAGCGTTGCAATCACGATCTACCAATCAAGCAGACCAATCCGTTTGCAACGCCGAGACACTTACGCCTGTTGTGCGATCGCTCGATCAGGCGGGACAATCACATGCAGCGGAGCGTCGTCCAATCTCGGTTGTATTGCAACGCGCCGCGGCCGAACAAGGCCTGTTCTTGATTGTCGATTGGCAGCGATGTTGGCAACATGGACTGACGCCGATGACAACGACCGTTGCAATCACCAAAAATCGAACTCTGCAACAAGTCTGTCGATACGTTTTGGACGAATACAATTTAACGATTGTTGTCGATCCTTATGGTCGTTTGATTCTCACAACCCCACCGATGCAACGAGAAATGTCGCGTTTAGTCCTGGTACCTTCGAACGAAACGGCTACGAAACTTTCAATCCGAAAGCAACTTGCCTCACTTTCACCGGTCCGTTCAGATGGCAAGTCGGCTCTGTCGGTCATTGACTTTTCCATGCAAGACTCCGCAAATATGTTCATCGCGAGAGTCTGCGATCCGTCAATCGTTCAGCTAAAAAATCCTTCATTGCGGTCTGTCTTGGGACTGGACAATGCGGATTGAATCAACACGATATGCGTTTGCAGTCGGCTGACAGCGTAATCTCAACTTTGACTGTTGGAATTTTAATCGAATCTAAATTTCTTGGAGTCTGTGTGGCAAGTCCTTCTCGAAGCGGTGTGTTTAAACAAGCAAGCGACGAACGTTTGGTTGCTTATGGCGAAAGCATTTCTTTTGACCACCGTCTATTTCGACAAGACATTCGCGGCTCGATTGCTCATGCGCGGATGCTTGTCAAAACGGGAATTCTCACAGCCAAAGAATTCGACGACATTGAATCCAACTTGCGAGAGATCGAAAGCGAGATTGAAAGCGGCCAACTTCCAATGCGTGCAGAGTTGGAAGACATCCACATGCACATCGAACAAGCCTTGATCGATCGCTTGGGTGATACCGGTCGCAAGCTGCACACCGGTCGCAGTCGCAATGATCAGGTGAGCACGGACCTTCGACTTTGGATTGCAGATCATGCAGTCATCGTTGATTCGCTATTGCGTGAATTGCAACTTGCATTTTTACATCGTTGCAAAGTCGACGAAGCTGTTATACTACCTGCTTACACGCACATGCAGCGCGCACAGCCAGTGCTCGCCGCACATTACTGGTTGGCATACATTGAGAAGTTTGCAAGAGACCGCAGCCGGTTGGCCGATTGTCGTCGTCGAATGAATGTTAGTCCGCTTGGAGGAGCAGCCGTGGCCGGTACCTCCTTGCCAATTGATCGACGACAAACGGCTGCCGAGCTGGGGTTCTCTGCGATCGCAGCCAACAGTATCGATATCAGTAGCGACCGTGACTTTGTTGCCGAAACAGCATTCGTGCTAACAATGATTGCTGAACATCTAAGCACGTGGAGCGAGGAGTGGATCATCTGGTCCACTGTCGAATTCGGCTTTCTAAAACTGCCGCATCAATTCTGCACTGGCAGTTCAATCATGCCACAGAAAGTAAATCCCGACACGTTGGAGCTGACACGCGGCAAGACGGCACGTGTCATTGGGAATTTGCAAACGATATTGGTTTTGATCAAAGCCCTTCCGCTGGCATACAACCGCGACTTGCAAGAAGACAAACCACCATTATTTGATTCTTTTGATACGGTCATCGCCGCCTTACAACTCGCGATTCCAATCGTTCATGATTCCCAATTGCAAACCGAGACCATTGCCGCCAGACTCGATGAAGGCTTCCTGGATGCCACGACGTTGATGGAACAATTGATCCAAACCGGAATGCCCCAGCGCACTGCTCACCACCATGTTGGATCATTGGTCGCGATTGCCAAGGAGCGAAAAGTTCGGCTGACCGATCTCAGTGACGCGGAATTTCAATCCGTCGATGCAGGCTTGAACGCAGTTGCACTTCGAAAATGCCTTGGAATTCAAGGTGCTCTGGATGCATATCGTTCCCTGGGCAGCTCAAATCCTACAAAAGTAGCCCAAGAGGTCATCCGTTGGACGAAATTACTGAGCGATAGCGAATTGGGTGATTACAATTTAGGTTTGTCGTAACGTTTGAAAGCAGCGACGCCAAATTCGACTTAGGATTGTATTACGCAGCGTTGAATTGGTCGTTTCCTACCGCGATACCAACGTTCGATACTGCAGAATTGGCTTAATCCTCCTAATCCGAAGTTCTCGATGGCAACCTTGAACCCTGCATCCAAAGACCCAACTGGCGTCGATCGAATTTTCCGACACCATTTAATTCGGCGAGTAGCTCGTTGCATTTGTGCAATCTGCATTCTTTTGGTGACGGTCAGCGTCGCGTTTTCTCAAGACGATCCATTTGGTGGCAATACACTTTTTCCAACGCCCGACTTAGACGCAACGCCTGTTGTCGAAGTAAGTCCTGCCGGTGATGAATTACCACGCGACGCAAACATCGTGGTTCGGATGTTGCGCGAGGAACCGCCGAAGTCTCTTTTGGAGATCGCGCAAGCTGTTAAGTTGATGAACCAGCTTCGGAACTGGAGCGAGCTTGGCCGTTATCTCGATCAACTGTCTGGAGCGCTGACGAAGCCAGAACAATCCGTTCAGCTGGCCGATGAGTTCGGCACCGATTTGTGGCTTTCCATAACGCTGCAGAAAGAGATTAGCGAAACCCAACGAGCCACCGCGCAGCGAATATTGAGCGATGTGAGCCAATCGATTGGAGCGCCCAAGCAGATTTCCGAAAGCTTGAAACAATTGTCTGCGAAAGATCAGGTTGATCGCTTGAGAGCAGCCATCGAAATCCAACGCGCTGGAGCACTAGGCTTAAAAGCTTTGATCGAAGCAATAGCGGCAGGGACAGTCCGAGCTGATTCGCTGACCGTTGATTTAATCGATTCGTTCGGGCCAACTGGCATCGACGCACTGCGAGCTGCGATGGGCTTTGAAGGCGCCGCGCTCCGCAATCGTTTGTTAATTGCGGCCAGCGCGTTTGTTCCGCGCGGTCTGGCCTTGCAGAACGCGGCAGCAATTTATGATCCACAAATTGAAAATGCAACCAAGTCCGCGATACGCAGCTCGTTCCAAGCCAACGGTCTTGCCGAACCGAGCGAGGTTAGTATCCGCGCCCAACTGCTGACGCTAATGACCTCGGAAGTTGCAAATTCTAAGGCGATTGCCAGTGATGCAAATCTGGAGTCGTTAACGCCAACATGGATCGTCGACAGCTCTAGCAAGGTTTTATCGCAAGTCGACACAACTCCTTCGCTAAGAGCCTTGATTGTCGCCGCCAAAGATGCAATTTCAATCTTACAAATGGGCGATGGCATCGATCGAGCGTCTGTTGCGGCGGCGGCTGTTCTACTTCAACGCGATTACGCAGTCACCCAATCGATCGATGCGCTCTCGAAACAAAGCTTGCGTGATGACGCAGCCATTCGAGCTCGGGAATCTCTTTTCGGGAAACGTTTCGCTGACCAAAATTTTTGGATCGAGGTGTTTCGTGTTGCGATGGCTAACGATTTGCCAGCCGCACAACTTCGATCGGTACAGATTGTTGGACTTTCGCCGGAACGATTGTCGCACAGCCCTGACGCAGTTGAGATGATGTTGGAAGCCGTCAAAAATTCGCCACCAGCGGTTCGGATGGCTGCGCTTGAAACCTTGCAACGCAGCCAAACAGCCAACCAAGATCCGAGAGTTAATCATGCGTTGGTCAGCGCCTCGGAAAAGCTGGTTGGTCAGGGTGGTAAACCAGTTGCTTTGGTTGTCGGCGGAGCAGCGGACTTGCGATCTTTAGCAGTATCTCAACTCGGATCATTAGGCATCTCAACTATCGAAGCGAGCAGTGCCCGCGAAACGATTCGATCGATCGGCCGCTCCGCACCGATCGATTATGTTTTGATCGTCGATCGGCTCTATGACATGCGATTGAGCGAATTGGTCCAGCGGGTCCACGCATTCCCGCAAACTGGATCGATCCCAATTTCCATTCTGGTTCCGGAAATCGGCGATGGCGAAGCAACCATATTGCGTGAATCATCAGCCATTTCTTATGGCACGCTAACCAATTCCGGTTCGACAATGGAAAAAATCGTCGAAGAAATGAACTTTGGAAGCGGGATTCCACTTCCCAGCCAGACCGACCGCCTGATTTGGAATGGCATCGTCAGCGAATCGCAACCTTAAGCCTCGTTAGTCGAGTCTCCGAAGGGTTTCGAGACTCGCAAACGCCAGCCGGCACTAATCACTAACTCGCTAGAGTGTCGTCGCTAGTAAGCCCGTTTTCGATCGCGCGAGGCTTTCGCTGGGGAGTGACTTTCATTGCTCCACACTATCGTCTCGATTTCCTCGCGACTTGCGAGTTCTGACTGTTGAATGGTCGCAAGGAATGTATACTCAGTGGACTTTAAGAACCTATCCGAAAAGGGGTCTGACCCTTTGGGGGAACGGAGAGGGTCAGACCCCTTTTCGGATACCTTGTCCTTTACCGTAAAAACTTTATTGGTCGCTGATGCCAAAAAACGGCTCATCCGATAACGATTCACCCATCGGCAGCCCAATCACTGGGATTATTGGGACCAGCCCGGCGATGATGGACATCTATCAGCTCACTCGACGTGTTGCTAAGACGAACGCGTCCGTTTTGCTGCTAGGCGAAACCGGTACGGGTAAGGAACTGATCGCCAACGCCATTCATCGCTTGAGCAATTGTGCGGGTGGACCTTTTGTTAAAGTCAATTGCGGCGCGTTGAGTGAAAGCTTGCTGGAAAGTGAATTGTTCGGCCATGTGCGAGGCGCGTTCACCGGCGCTGTAAACAATCGGGCCGGGCGCTTTGAAGCAGCTCACAGCGGCACCATTTTTCTCGACGAGATCAACAGCACATCGCTTCATCTGCAAGTCAAGCTGCTCCGGGTCTTGCAGCAGAAGCAATTCGAACGAGTGGGCGATACAGAAACAATTACGGTGGACACGCGCGTCATTGCGGCCAGCAATCGCGATCTAACTGTCGAAATTGATGCGGAACGTTTTCGTGAAGACTTGTATTGGCGTTTAAACGTAGTACCGATCGAAATACCGCCGCTGCGAAAACGCCGTGAAGACATTCCAATGTTGATTGCCCACTTCCTAAAGTACTACAGCCAGCTTAATCACTGTTATGTCGTACACATCCAGGAGGAAGCCCGCCAACTGCTACAAGAGTATCATTGGCCGGGCAACGTTCGAGAGTTGCAGAACTATGTTGAACGTGCGGTCGTCATGGCTGATTCGGATGAGCTCACCGTTGACTTGCTGCCCGAGTATGTCCGCCACACTGTTCGAAAACCTGCTAGTTCCTCGTCACGCGTAATGGATCTCGACTCGCTGACGACAGAACTGGTCAACGAAGGCATTCGGACCAGCCCTAACAACGCGGAAGACTTGCACACGCGAGTCGTTAATCGTGTTGAACGAGAGTTGATCCTTCAAGTTCTCAAGGCAACTGGGAACGTGCAAACTAAAGCTGCCAGCCGACTGGGCATCAACCGTAACACTTTGCACAAGAAGATGAAAGAATACGGTATCGATGATTCGAGTTTCCCAGCCAACGACGAATAAGCGTTTCAAGTTTTACGAACTCTGCAACGAGTCATTCAATTGAAGTAACGTTCGTGTATCGATTGCTAACCACAAAAACTACAAAGATCGCGGCGGGCATTATCGCTATTATTGCCGTCGTCTCTTCGGTTGCGGCGATGGTCAGTCTTCCAAGCCTGCCACCAGAGCGAACAGCGGTCTATGTTGGACGCCAGTCTTGCATTTCATGCCATCAACAAGAGGCAGAGGCGTTTGCAGGTTCGGATCACGATTGCGCTATGCAAGAGGTCAATGATCAAACGGTGCTGGGTGATTTCAACGATGAATTGCTGGAGGAAAGTGGGCAAACAGCTCGCTTTTTCAAGCGTGACGGCAATTTTTTTGTCGAAACTCAGGGCGATGATGGTCAACTTTCGGTCATGAAAATTGACTGGACGTTTGGAGTTCAACCGATCCAGCAATATATGGTCGCGTTGCCAAATGATGCAAACAGCGCCGCAACCGCAGAGCCTGAATTTCTCGGACGCGTTCAAGTACTAAGATGGTCATGGGACACCGAAAAAAAGCGATGGTTTCACATCGATCCTCCCGATGTGACGGAAACACTCGCAGCCGATGACGAGTTGCATTGGACGAAACCGGCCCAGCGTTGGAACAACATGTGTGCTGAATGCCACAGTACCAACTTGAAGAAAAATTTTGACGTCGATTCTGCAAGTTATCACACGACTTTTTCGGAAATCGATGTCAGTTGCGAATCGTGCCATGGACCAGGCAGCCTGCACATCGAAATCGCCAACCGATGGTTTTATCGACGCGACCCAAAATTTGGTCACGGTTTGGCGAACCTAAAAGAGTCCGCTGAGAACCAAATCCAAAGCTGCGCGCCTTGCCATTCACGCCGCGGAATGTTGGACGAAAATTTTCACGCTGGCGAACGATACGACGATCACTTCGTCGAAAGTCTGCTCCGCGAAGGCACTTACTTTAATGATGGGCAAGTGCTTGACGAAGATTATGTTCACGGCTCGTTCATACAAAGCAAGATGTATCACAAAGGCATTCGTTGCTCCGATTGTCATGACCCACATTCGGCGAAATTGAAACATACCGGCAACGAGGTTTGTACATCTTGTCATCAACATCCAAATTACAAATACGACACGCCGTCACATCACTTCCATAAGACTGGTCAAGCGGGCGCGTTTTGTGTTGATTGTCACATGCCAGCGACGACCTATATGGAAATAGATTCTCGACGTGATCATTCGTTTCGCATTCCAAGACCAGACCTCAGCGTTACGCTGGGCATCCCCAATGCCTGCACCGGTTGCCACATCAATAAAGAGTCAATTTCTTCGGATAAACGCGATTCGTTGACTCAGTACTTGGACTGGATGAACGCGGCTCGGGCGGGCGATTCGGAAATTCAAGCTGAACTGCAACGGCTAGATCAATGGAGCAACGATGCTTGCAACCGATGGTACGGCAAAGAACGAAAAACGCCGTATCATTTTGCCACGGCTTTAAATGCGTCGCGCAACGGCGACCCGGATGCGGTTTCAAAATTGAGAGAATTGCTTGAGAAGAATGGCCCAGAAGCGCCTGCGATTGCGCGGGCCACCGGCTTGGAAGACATGTCTCGCATCGCACCTAAATCAGCTGCAATTCAAGCAATTGCCGAACGCAAGGATGCTTCGCCGTTGGTTCGCGCGGCCGCCGCCGCCGCCGCCATGGGTGAACCTGACCCGCAGAAACGATTTGGCATTATCAAACCGCTACTGGAAGACCAAAGCCGTAACGTCCGCGTTGAAGCCGCAAGAACGGCCGCGACAACTCTGCCCGCCGTTCAAGCCTTCCGCGACCCAGCGGCGCAGTTGGCATTATCGGAACTTAAAACTTCGATGCAATTCAACAACGATCGATCAGCCGGAAATTTCGGACTGGGCATTCTCGAACAACAGCTTGGCAACGATCGAGCGGCCATTAAACATTACGAAGATGCTATTCGTGTCGAACCATCGATGACAGGTCCACGGACGAACCTCGCAGCGATGCTGGAATCACTCGCTCAGGCGAGCAGTGAGAATGCGAAACTAGCCGATTCGTTGCTAGCCCGCGCTAAAACGTTGCGACAAGAGGAGTTGCCATTGATGGAGCGTGATTTTGGATACGCACCCACAAACGCTTCGATTGCTCAGCGACTCGGGCTGGCATACTATCTAAGCGGTGATTTAGAGAAAGCCGTCGAACGGATCGCATCTGCTTCGCGATTAGAACCTGCTTCAACCGAATACGCTTTGGCGTACATTTTGATCTTACAGAAACTAGGACGCGTTGAAGAAGCGATTCGAGAAGCTGATCGTATTTTGGAATCCGCACCTGACGATGCGATGCTCATTCAGTTGCGTCAAGAGCTTTCAGCAGCGCACTGACGCGCAGCTTGCGGTTGCGTTTAAGCGCTTACAGTTCGGGCAGCTTCAAAGAGTTTTGATATATCGTCATCGGTCATGACTTCTTCTGGAAGCGCTCCGTTTGGCTCCGACTTTTTGGATTCCGCACCCGATGCCGCTTGCTCCGAAACGGTCCCTGACTTAACGGTATTGAAGAGATCGTCGATATCGTCTTGAATCACCGCTTCGGCGTTGTCCAACTCGATTGATTTGGTCGGCTTGGATGGTACGGGTGATGTTATCGCGGCAGTCGCCTTTTTGCTTCTAGCGAAGACTTCAACCGTTTCGTTGTTCTCGACTTCAGTTGTTCTCGACGCGACAGATTTGGCGGGTGCAGAATCTTCGTCGCGCACGGCCATCGCTGCAGGCTTATTTTTGCGATTGCTGAATAATTCGTTGGCCTGATCAGAGCTGACCACAGTTGCCGCTTCGAGCATTGTTGAACTTCGGTTTGAAGCAACTGCTTCATCGTCAACCAAATTCCATTGATCGTTGCAATAGTGCTCTGGTGTGCTTATCGCATCGCATGCCGTCAATCTGTCTTCAAGTTTTTCCAAATCCTCGGCAAGTGACGGAGCACTGACGAAGCAAATCATTTTTGCAACACAATTGAATTTAATTGAATCGTCGATTTCCTTGTGTTCCTTGCACTTTGCATAAACCTGTGCCAAACAGTCAACTGCGAAATCTTCTGGGGTCGGATTGGTCAGCAGATCGATCGGGATGGCGCAAACGATCGATGTTGGGCCTAGGGCCGCGACAAAACCGTAAGCATCTAAATGCGTAGCCCATTGCATCGCCGTTTGGCGAGCCTGCAGTTGCAAAGCAACTTCGTTGGTCGTCGTTTCGTTCTCAGCGGTCTTCCAATGCAATCCAAGCAGGTACCATCGACAAGCGGTTTCTGCGGCTATCGCATCAGCGAAGATTGTTTCGCAGATCGATCGCTTAGGTGCTGCACTTCTTGTATCAAGCTCACTCTTGTCAAATGTGAGGCGAACATTCGCAGCAAACTCCACGACTCCAATCGATTGGTCAGCCGCCAGTTTTTCTTCAGCTAATGAACGGCGAAGATTCGTCAGTGCCCAAACCTTGAACGCCGCATCAAATAACAACCCACGATCTTGAACGGAATCGTTCGAAGCACTTTTTGCAGGCTGAGGTTGAATCCGAGATTCCTCCTTGCGCGGTGTCGGGATCAGCAACGATCCAGCCATCAGAACGACAATTGCTCCGGCAATAAATGTTAGAGTCTCGACCATTGGTTTTTTTCTGTCGCCAAGTATTAAGATTGCTGACGCGTCTAAAGCAGAATATTTCTGCGGAAAGGTAGATCGCGCTTCTTGCTGTACAGACTGCAATAGCGACAACTTTTGAAGTTGAAGAAGACATCCGAACGAACATGCCGAATAAAACGATTAAATCGACTGGGCATGCTAATTCTTGGGCGTCATTCGGCGCGCAACCGATAATGGATCGACGAGAGCGACTTCATCGACTGCTTTCCAAAAATCGGCATCGCCGGATGCAAGTTCCATTTCGATCTGCAACGCATACAAGGGCACACAGCCAATCTGCGCAAGATTGATTTTGGCAATATCTTTGCCAGTGCAAATTGCGATCAGGTTTTGATGCTTGGATTCAATTTGACGAACCTTCGCATGAATCGATTCAATATCGTCGAGGGTGAAGCGATGATGATCCGGAAAAACAATGCTCTCGACGATCACGCAGCCGAGTTGATTGACGGTTCGTTGAAAAGCTGGCGGATTGCCAATTGCGCTGATCAAGACGCAATTTCGATCTTTCAGATAGTCCAGCGGCTGCATTTCGCCATCGTTATTTTGCAAATACTTTGGTGCATGTCTAGCATGACAAATGATTGCGGCGGGCGCGAACTTTGCGATGGTTTGTTGGATCTGGGCCACTTGGTCGTTGGTCACTTGATCGACCCGTGTAATGACAACAGCGGCGGCGCGTGCGAGAGACAAAACAGATTCACGCAAAAGGCCCCGTGGCAAAACATGGCCGAAGCCGAATGGATTTGTCGCATCGATCAAAACTATGTCCAAGTCGCGTTCAAGCCGTCGATGCTGGAAGCCGTCATCCATGACGATGATTTGCATTTCCAATTCATCCTGAGCGACTACGGCAGCAGCGACCCGATCCGGATTTTGCAAATGCGGGACGTCAGGCAATAGTGATTCCAGCTCCATCGCTTCATCGTTTTGCCCACTTTCAGATGCTTGATAGCCACGCGAGATGATAGCGACGCGAAAATCGTGTTCGCGAAAATGACGGCACAACATGGCCACCGCCGGCGTCTTGCCTGTGCCACCAACCGTTAGATTGCCGATAGATATGATCGGAATTATCGTCCGATGCTTCTCAAACCAACCTCGGTCGTATGCGACGTTTCGCCCCCACATTGCCAATGCGTAAGGCTTGCTTGCCAACCATGTCAATCCGCGAATCAATGATCCGCGAATCGACTTTTCTTGGCCCCTTAGGATACGCAGAATGTCTGACATACTTAACGGCCGACTTGGTTTTTGTTATGAGCTAGCCTGAGCGAGCGGCTATTTCATTTTCGCACAGATCGCGGCAGCCATTTCCTGCGTTCCGACCGCCGTCGGATCATTGCGATCGTCCTTCAGATCGTACGTAACGTCTTTTCCTTCTTTGATCACTGCCGCTACGGCGTCTTCGAGCTTATTGGAGGCTTCCATCTCACCTAAATGACGCAACATCAACATGCCAGAAAGAATCAGCGCGGTTGGATTGACCTTATTCAAGCCTTTGTACTTTGGCGCGCTGCCATGGGTTGCTTCGAAAACAGCACCTTCGGGGCCCAGGTTCGCACCTGGTGCCAAACCCAACCCGCCGATCAAGCCAGCGCCAAGATCGCTAATGATGTCACCGTAAAGATTGGGCAGCACCAATACGTCATACAGCTCTGGTTTTTGAGTCAGCTGCATGCACATGTTATCAACGATTCGTTCCTCGAATTGAATCTCTGGATATTCTTTTGCAACTTCTTCTGCTGTTCGCAAGTAAAGCCCATCGCTGAACTTCATAATGTTTGCTTTGTGAACCGCAGTGACCTTTTTGCGTCCATGTTCACGAGCGTAGTCAAATGCACACCGAACGATTCGTTGTGTTCCAGAAACACTGATCGGCTTGATCGAAATGCCGGTTTCGCTAGCGGCGGTTTTGATCTTTTTATCGCTGGGCAGAGCGTTGATAAAATCGATCAGTTTCGCATTGGATTCAGTGCCAGCTTCGAACTCGACACCAGCGTACAAGTCTTCCGTGTTTTCGCGAACGATTACAAGATCGACACCAGCGTCGGCGAAGAAGGTCCTCACGCCTGGATAAACCTTGCAAGGTCGGATACAAGCGAACAACCCAAGCTCTTGTCGCAAGTAAACGTTAATGCTTCGAAATCCGCTGCCGACTGGTGTGGTGATAGGGGCCTTCAACGCACATCGCGTTCGACGCACGCTAGCAATGGTGCTGTCGGGAATCGGCGTTCCCAGTCGGGCCATGACGTCTACGCCAGCTTCTTGTACGTCCCAGTTGATTGCTACGCCAGTCGCATCGACACATTTTCGTGCGGCTTCGGCTAGCTCTGGACCAGTTCCATCACCAGTGATCAACGTTACATCATAGGCCATGCTTTATTCCTTTATCGAGGTGTCTCGTTCAACGAAGTTGCGAATCAAATGGAAAACTGACGCGATCAATGGGTGCCCAACCAAGTGTTCGCATAATCGAAACCACAGTATCTTCATCCAAGTTATCACGTCAACGCATTAAGGGCCAATAATTCCTATTCAGGCAACGGTTTACCTTTGGTCTCAGGCAGAAAGAAAAGCGAGACGATCCCAAGCACATAGATCAATGTCATGTAGCTCCCAGCATCTCGAAATGCGTCAATTCTTTCGATCTGGGTAGTCGCACCGGCAGCAAAAAAGTTGTGCAGATAACCAATAATGAAAGGACCAGATGCCGCCAAAAATCGACCGACGTTGTAGCAAAAGCTGACCCCAGTACTTCGCAACCGCAATGGAAACAATTCTGGTAAATAAATCGCAAATCCAGCAAACAGAGCTAACTGGAAGAATCCCATAAAGAAGCTCATCCAGATGGTAGACGTCCCCTGAAAATTCTGGAAGAAGAAGATCGTGGCCGCAGCCGCAGCGACAAAGCCAACCAGAAACGCTTTTCTGCGACCAACCCACTGGGCAAACATTGTGAATCCCAACATGCCAAAAAATGATCCGGTGTTTTGTACTATACCGTTGATTCCGACCCAGTTTGCTTTGGCGCCCCCTAACTCATTGGCACTCAAACCGTCATTCTTGAGTGACTCTTCGATCACATCTCCAACCAAATCGGGCGCGAAAAATCCAATCCCCCAGACACCGATAACACCTGCAACGCACAAGACCATGCCAGCGATAGCATTGCGTCTCAATTCGGAATTTTCGAACAACGAAAAATACGAACCTAATTTCACCCCGCTCAGTCGACCGGCTTCTTTGGCCGCGACCCACTTTTCAGGCTCGCGTAACCGAACGGCGATGATTACGCACAAGAATGCAGGAATCGCGCCAACGAGAAACATGACCTTCCATAACCACTCCTTTGGCAACAAGCCATTAGTTACCATCGCGCCTGCCGCGATACTTACACCGCCAGCTGCAATATTGAAGACTGCCGAGAGCGCTTGTAAAACCCCCAGAGCGGCCGAACGCGATCGTTCAGGCAATGTATCGGCGACTAGAGCCACGGCAAGTCCGAAGACTCCGCCAACTCCAAGTCCAGTTATGAAGCGATAGATTGCGAAGTCGATCCAGCCGGTTGAAAATGCTGAAAGTCCTGTACACAGCGAGTAGAGCAACACGGTAACGGTCAGCATCCGCGCTCGGCCGTAACGATCTCCTAACGGCCCGAAGAATAGTCCACCAGTTGCCCAACCAATGATGAATATGGAAGTCGCGTAACCGCCATATTGTTTGGATGCGTCGGATAGGTTGTCGTACTCGACTGAGCCTGGCAACAGGTTCGATAAAGCCTCTGCTCTAGCCAAAGTGAAAATTTGCTGATCCAGGCAATCAAAGCCCCAAGCGCAAGCCGCTATAACGAATACAAACCAGTGATACTTGGTTAGATGCTTCCACCAGGGGCCTTGCGCATGGCTTGATTCGTCGATTTGTGTCAACGGCGGAGTGAAATTCGCGGGTGGCTCGTAGGCCGATTCTACGTCTTTATTAGTCATGCTATGTACGCTTCCAACACGTTAGGGGTGAGAAAGCGTATGATAATCAAAATCAACACCGCTGTGGGTAGCCGGGCTAAAATGTTGGTTCTAGCGAGTGCCGATCAACACTTAGCATTCGCTTCGGCACTTATACCCAATCGATTATGACAACGGTTCAGGTTCGGGCGGCGAACCGGCGGAATAAACACTTTAGAAATTTCAAGTCGCGTCAATTAATGAGTCAAACCTCTCGCAATAAAGCCTTTCCAATCATTTGGATATCGACCATTTTTTTCTGCTGTCCACTTCTGACCTTGACTGCTCAGGAAGAGTCGAAATCGATCCGAACGACTTCAATTGAACTTCCACTGTGGGCCGATGAAGCACCGCTGGCAGCGGGCAAGCAAGAGAATGACATTCCTCGAATCTTGGTCAGTTTCCCACAACAGCCGCCTCTCGCCGATTCGTCAGCACCGACAACGGCCACGTTGCCTGCATTAATTATTTATCCTGGCGGCGGCTACGGTCATTTGGCAATGGGGCACGAAGGAGTGGAAATGGCACAATGGGCTAACTCGCTGGGAATGGTCGCCGCGATTTGCGATTATCGTCATCGAGGCAAAGGCTACGGCCACCCTGCCCCGCTTTTGGATGCGCAACGGGCAATAAGACTGGTCCGATCCAATGCTGAACATTGGAACGTTGATCCGTCAAAGGTCGGCATCATTGGTTTTTCAGCCGGCGGGCATCTGGCGTCGACTGTACTGACTCATCTAAATTCAATTCAAGCAGACGGGACATTTTTAACAGACGAACAGCAGCTTGATGCACGTGATCCGATTGATCGTTTCAGCAATCGCCCTGACTTTGGCTTGCTCTGTTATCCCGTCATTGGAATGGGCGTGGATTTCACGCACGGAGGCAGCCAGAAGAATCTTTTTGGCCCCGATCCGTCGCCGGATCTGTTGGCACTTTACAACAACTATCAACAGGTCACCAGCGATACCCCGCCGACGTTTGTATTTCACACCCTTGAAGACACAGTGGTGCCAGTAAGAAACAGTCTTGAGTTTTTTGCAGCAATGAATCAACACGGCGTCGATGGCGAACTGCATGTCTTCCAACAAGGACGCCACGGCATCGGCCTTGGCCGCGACGTCCCAGGTGCAAATCGCTGGCCCGAACTCGCACGAATCTGGCTAACCAACCGCAAAATCATCGACGAAGCATCGGAAGAGCAGAAGCAATAAAGTCAACTTCGTAACGATCCGGGCCAACGCGTATACGACCTTTGAATTGCTGCCAAGCAACTAATCTCGGAACTGTCGTTATTTCTCCCATCTGAGGACGACGGCGTCCTGAGACGGGACAAGCAATTTTGCGATCTTGGCGCTTCTATCGTAGGCAACTAGCTTGCCACGAAGCATGGCGGGCGCGGCTGATACTTGTACATCGACTTCGAGAATCCCCCTCGTCGGATTAATTATCCACGCCACTGTCGTATCGTCGTCAGTATAAAAACGCGTGGCGTATTCCTGCACAACAACCGGATGGTCTACTTGTGATCGAAGTACTGACCGTAGCCAAGCAATTGCTGCCGGAGTCATCGACCTCTGCATGGCATAGCTGGGGTTCGTGCCAACGAGAGTAACACTTCCCTGACCATGGTTGCAACGCACAATTGCAACATCGGAATTTTCGTGTGTCCCAAGCGTCTCAATGCTATCGCTTGGCTTGAAGGACTGACGATAAAGCCCACCTGGCAAATCGCCCTGGGCGGTTGTGACTTTCAATTGGTCATGTTGGTCGAGTGCGAAACTGCTTTGCGTTACGATGTCACCAAAAATTTCGCCGAGCCCGCGATTGGGCTGCTCTGAAAAAGAATGAGCGATTTCGTCGAAGTAGCCCGCACAAGCTTCGAACACCACATGCCCCCCGAGCTTGCCCCATTCCAAAAGCGTGTTAAGGTTCGACGCACTCATGGCTACCGGAAAAGGAACGTAAGCAACTCGATGAGATCTGAGATGCTCTAAAATTGGCTTGACAAAATCGCAAGATAAACCAGCGGAAGTTAGGCCGCGGTGCAACCCTCGGACACAACCGGCATAGACGCTTGTGTCGCCTTGCATCCCATAGCACCAGTCTTGCGATTCATCGATCAGTACCAACGCAACATCACCAATCGAAGGTTTCATTTTCCAAATTGGTTGGACGTCCGGACTAGCGCACCATTCTGCAAGTCGCTTGATTTCTTCTGATTTCGCCGTTCGACTGCCGTCATCGGCGTACCAACCGAAGGCGTTAAAAAGCGGGCCATCGAGCAACGAACGCCAACGTGGATTCATGTAAGAACTTGCGCCGCAAGCCATACTGATCAAGGCGTCAATTCGGATTGCGGCTGGGTCATCCAGTTCACTCATGTTCGGTCGCGGTTCACTCGGCTTACGTCGCGACCATTGCGGGCCACCAACCGCCTCGGCCCGCCAGAACGGCTTGCCTTGTGAAGCGCTGCGAATTAAATCACCGGACAATAAAGGTGGATGTCCATTGCCAAAGTAATGCGTGTATCCAAAAACTTCGCAGTTCACGGCCGCGCGGAAGTCATCGCCCACGCACACACTCGCGTCAACATGTGTTCTGGCGTTGCCGTGCGCTATGATCAGCGAGCGTGGATCAACACTCTTAAGGACTTCCTGCCGCCATCGCATCCAATATTGCGCGTCATCATTTCGCCAGCGGATACTGTCAAGAAAATCAGGGAAGAGGCCGGGGGCTCGTGGCAATTGGATCTGTTCAAAGGCCGTTAAGCTGGGACGATGCCAGCGCTGGGCGATTGATTTGATATCACCTTCTTTCTCGCGCATCCAGTCGCCAAACGCTGTCTGGCATTCACTGCAAAAACAAAGTCTTTCCGAAGTGTATTCTGTACACTCGTTCCAGATATCGTAACCCAACAAGGCTGGATGCCCGCGGAATGCTGTGCTCAATTCGGTCAAGAACTGCGTAGCTGCATCGCAGACAGCGGTGTGATTTAAGCACAACGATCGATGGCCTCCGTTAAAACTGCTGCCGTGCATTTCACTTTGCCGCTTCACCCCACTTGCCGTTTCAATCCGCGCCTCAGGATGCGCTGCGATCAGCCATTCTGGAAAATCGACCAGCATCTCGGCCAGGACCACACGAATCCCATTTTTAGCAGCCAAATCGAGCATTCGCTCATAGTCGGCCCACTCAAATTTACCTGGCGCGACCTCAACAACATTCCAAGGAACCCAATGTCGAAACAGCGTGTGCCCGTCTTCTGCAGCAACGCGATGGTCGCGTTCCCAATCCTCGCGCGGCGGGTTATTCTGGCCACGAAAATAAACCGCGCCAAACTGAAAGCTCGACGCGACATCATCCGCCTTGACCGTCTCAGCCGCAAAGAGTCTACGCCCCGGAAATGTTGCTAACGCAAGCCCTGCGGAAGTTCGTACGATGAACGATCGTCTTTTCATGGAAGTTCCTGAAGAGTACTCAAATTCGCCAATTAAATATCTATTGGATCTCTGCCCGCAACCTAGCTTGTATCGAAACGTGAACAGCGCGGACGTCTTTGTTGTCTGGCGTCGAAATTGAAGCCAAGGAAAGCAACAATAGAGTTGACTGGAATTCTCGCGCTTCTCTTTTCTCGTGGCAAAAACTCATACAGTCTCAGAATAATCTCTAACGCCTCGAGCGATCAACTGAGCGTTCGAAAAAGCAGATACCGCAACAATCGATGCGGCTCGGTATTTTGACGCACTGTGGTTCGTCATCCGTTGATTTTCAGCCGTAACAGAATCGCACGAAATGCAAAAATACCGGGGCTGTAAAAATTAGACTATCGATCCGATCTAAAACACCGCCATGACCTGGCAACGTCGACCCGGCATCTTTGACACCTAAGTCGCGTTTCAGTGCTGAAATATTTAGGTCGCCGAGTAAACCAGTGACCCCGACGATGAATCCCGCGATCGCCGCGCGAGGCAAATCTAACATCGTGATCGCAGGCCCAAGCAACGCCGCCAATGCGATCGTCGTTGCTAAACCACCGAGAAAGCCTTCCCACGTCTTGTTTGGGCTGACACGCGGTGTGATTTTATGACGTCCGAACGACTTGCCCCAAACATACTGCGCGACGTCGTTGCTTTGTGTTAGCACCAACAACAATAAAAATAAGCCAGGCCCTGGGAACAGCGACGCATTTTCACTAGACCAAACCGGCGTA
This sequence comes from Pirellulaceae bacterium, assembly GCA_041740995.1. Lineage (GTDB taxonomy): Bacteria > Planctomycetota > Planctomycetia > Pirellulales > Pirellulaceae > JBGSKY01. Next base: position 5,567 of record JBGSKY010000113.1, on the reverse strand, counting down.
ATAAACGGATCGTCCGCGACCTTTAAAACTAGCAAGTACGCAGCATGTGATAGAAAAAAGATCGTTCCCATTACTCCCCATTGCACCGTAGCGATCGCTTGCAAAAACCCTTTGGTTTCGCCTATAAAAATCATTCTCGCGGGCAACAATAGAAATAGAAAAACGGGAATGAAGACGACGAAGATTCCGTACTGGCCTGCGGCTATCCATGCATATTGAACGGGGATCGCAGCATAAGCCCAAATCATCACGCGCCGATCCGCACGCCTTGAAGGAACTAATGAAAAGAACTCTTTGAGCGCGAGAAAACTTACCAATGCAAGAAACCAAATTGCGGTCTTGGGCGAAAGCAACAAACTGCCTGCGACCAGCCCCGCAATTACCCACCAAGTCCGAATTCTCGCACGCAATTCCGACAGATCTTTGTGCGGTTGACGTTTTACCAAAACGATAGAAATGATGCTTGCAATCAACAACGCACCAAACACACCCAGCAAGACCAGGCGCACCGGCGTGGTCAGGTGATTGAACTGAAGCCATTCACTCATGATGATCGCCGTTCTTGACTTCGCAAAAAGATTGCTGCCCTACTCAATCGCCGGCAGACGGTAATCGCGCAACCCCCTACGATAGCCCACAACGCGATCTGAACTATGCCAATCGAAAGATCAAACCGCTTAAAAAAGTGCAACCAATGGCTTGGCACGATCATTCCATATCCGGCAACGAAAGTTAGCAATGCCATGCGCTGCTGTTTTGCCATCGGTCCAAGAAAAAGTTGCCCCGCGCCGACGCTCGCTGCAACGGCGCGAACGTAAGCGACCAACAGTGCCATCACAGCCGCCGCCCATCCTGCAACTGGATCGCTTGCCTGAGCGTAGCCAGCGGCGACCAGCAGAATTGGGTCGCTCAATCGGTCAGGAACTTCATTAAAAAGCGGACCCGTGGCCGATGCTTTACCGCCCTCAACTGCGACCATTCCATCAAGCAAGTTTGCAATCAATCGCATTTGAATGCCCGCGATCGCAAGCAACCAGCCACCGCGAACGATCCATGCTTCGCTCCAGCAACCTGTAATGCCAAATCCAATCGCGCCGAGAACTGCGAAGGCGACGCTGGCGACTGAAATCGCGTTGGGAGTCACGCCAGCGGCCGCCAACTTGGTCGCCAGGAACTGAAACACCCGCCACGAGCGTGTCTTCAGTGGTCGACGGTCTTTAGTAGAAACCGTATCCGAATCGAATTCACTAGACATCGCGATGGGCTGCTTTGTGCAAGAGACTCATTGAAAGCCCCATCGTATCGATTTCGAAACCTCCCATGTTCGCTGGCTCGAAATTCTCGTATCGGTCCATCAATTCTTGATCCCCGAACAATATCAATTGCACCGCAGCGTTTGAAAACCGATGTTTTAGTGACAGCCAACAAGCAAAACGAAATCGAATGATAACATCCCAGTGAATCGAATGGTCAATTTTTGCGGTCAGCCATCTCACGCAACAATTTCATCTGAGATTCGTCTGGCTTATATTTAAGGTATCGGTCGGCCCATACCTTCGCTTGTTCAATATTATTCTGCGCCAAGTAAACCTCGACCAATCCAAACCAAGATGCGGTTACGCCAAGCTTGATCGCTTTTGCGTCGCCGTATTCGTCAATCGTTTGCTGGGTTGCCGCACTCAAGATTTTCTCAGCCTTCTCCAGCTCACCGAGCCCAAGATAAGCTCGACCCAAACCATTTTGAGCGCCCCCGTTCTTTGCGTTTAAATCTAGCGCTCGCTCAAAAGCGCTGATCGCCATGTCATGTTTGCCGAGTACTTGATCTGTCCAACCCAAACCGTTCCAAGCGTTGTCATCGTTAGGCGTTTGCTCTACGGCAATTTTGAACATTTCTAACGCTGAGTCCCAGTCCTGTTGGCGCCATAATTTCCAGCCCTCGCCTGTTGGATCAGCAATCTTTTTGGGCCGCACAGCACTTGGCTCGTCGCTTTTCATCAAGGCTGCGATCCGGGTGTTGATGATCTTTTCCGATTGGCGTTGACGATCTGCATAGTTCTTCTTGATGCGCGCCAAATTCTCCTCAGCCGTTTTGATACGTCGCTCCGTTTCCCGCATATCGATCGCGAATAGTTGTCGGACGTGTTTTTCAACTAGCGACCGATCTTGCAGCTGGTCAGCATTCAATGCATCGCGATCATTGCCCGATGCATCGTCATTTTTATCGAGCGAGCCCGCTTGGCCGTCGATGACAAATTGCTTGCCTTCATACACGCCTTGAAAAGTTGTAATTGAGTTTCCAGTTAGCCGCTTGATCTTGCTTTGCATATCACGACCACGATCTGTATGCCAAGCATAAGACCAAAAGTAATCTTTATTTGACGGCGTGCTTGCGGCCGATGAACCAATTATTTTGCGAACGGGAATTTTTTCTGGCAGCCCCACCCATGAATGGTCAAACCAACCGCTTATGATGACTTCTTTAAGTTGTGCGTCCGCTGCAACATCGATGTTCCATTGCGCGCCGAAGTAACTGCATAGAACCACGGTCATTGGCCGCCCTGTGTTTTGGATTTTCACATAGACGCGATCGTCTACATTTGAGTTTTCTGGCTGGTATAAACCAATCACGTGTACGTCAAAATCAGTTGCCTTTTGGCCAGCGTCTGACTCTGCGTCGTCAGCGTGCGATTCATGATGCAACCCTGCGACAAGCAAAGCTGCGATCCAGCCAAACAATGCGAAATGTATCCATCTTTTTGTAGCATGATTTCTAATCATTTTTCGAGATCCTCATTCAACTCGTTAAGCAATTGTTCTAAACGGCCCAGATCAGTGTGATCTGGTTGCCACAATAGGTGCGACTGGTTGGAGTCCTGTCTTTCCAGATTTTGCGTTCGGTAGATAAAAGTCGATACCGCAACGACGAGAAGGCAAAAGCTAATGATGCCGATCCACAGTCGAGACATTGATCGATTGTTTCGTTTAAGCTGTGGTAAGCTAACTTTGTTCGGTTCTCGCAGATGAGCGATGCACGCTTCTAAATGACCGCCAAGCTGTTCCGCAGACTCGAAGCGATCTTCGCGATTCTTGGCCAGCAGCTTATTAACTATTGCTTCGAACCACTTTGGAATCAGTGAGTTGATTTCTCTGAGCGGTCGCGGCTGTTCATCCACAATGCGGCGCAAGACGACATAGGCAGATTCATCGCAAAATGGCGGACGACCAGTGGCCATTGCAAACATGACACAGCCCAATGAAAACAAATCACTGCGCGGATCAAGGCCTGCACCGCGAGCTTGCTCGGGCGACATATAGGCTGGCGTCCCAGCAATTACACCGCTGCGAGTCAATGTAGCGTCAGCGGCGACACGAGCTAAGCCGAAATCCGTAATGAGTACACGCGAGCCGTTTTGCGGCAATAGTATGTTCAAAGGTTTGATATCCCGATGAATTACGCCTTGTGCATGTGCAGCCTGCAATCCGCGAGCTAGTTGCAGCGAGATGTTTAGTAATTCGTCGATCTGCAGCGGATCGTCCCGATCGATTCTTTGCTGCAACGATTTACCTTCAACGAATGGCATAACCAAATAAGGCGCGCCATTAAAACTATCGACGCCGTAAATTGGCATCACGTTATCATGAACAACGGCAGCAGCAGCTTTTGCTTCCCTCGCGAACCGCTGTCTGGCGGCAGGCTGATATGCATAGGTTGGGTTAAGAATCTTAAGTGCAATGGTACGACCGAGCGTAGGATCCCAGGCCCTCAGCACGACGCCCATTCCTCCGCGACCGATGACGCTATTGATTTCATATTCTCCAATTCGCCCAAGCATCCGAGGATCATCGCTTGGATCGAGCTTGATTTCGCAGAACGCGTTGCGATTCGACCAATCTTCCGTGCTCGACCAGTCGAGGGAAAAAGTCTTACTCTGCAGATCGGGTAGCTCCCGGGTGTCGCCTAAAAAACGATGTGTTTCGATCCAAAAATCTTGGCTGGCCGAAATACTTGCCAAGCGTCGATCGCATACACTGCACTGCTCAAGATGCTGCTCGAAACTTAGCTGCTCAGCGTCCGGTAATCGGCCTTCCAAGAAACGCTGGATCGTCGATTCGGAACAGGTCACCCGCGTGGCATTCATAATTCACCTCGCTGATCGAGTTGTTCGACAACTTCACGTAGTCGAGCGATCACTCGGCAACGGGCCGTGTAAACGCTGCCACGATTTCGTCCCAACTCCTGGGCGACCACATCGACCGTTCGGTTGCAAACCACAGTCTCCCAAAAACAGGCCCATGTATGCGGTTGAAATTCGGATTGAATTTTCGACGCGGCGACGAGGAACACTTCGCGTCGATATTCCAGCTCAAGCTGTTCTGACTGGCACTCCGGGGCGATTTGTTCATTCAGCAAATCCAGTGTCGCCGAACCGCCAGCGGCGCAATCCCGAGGCCGTCGCGTCATCGCGTTGAAGATGGCATTGCGTGCAATCTTTTGCAGCCACGTGCGAAATCTTGCGGCGGCGTTATCGGGCTCGAACCGCGTTATCGCGCCGCTAACGCTCATCAAGACTTGCTGCGTCAAATCGTCCGCGTCGGCTGGCTGCATTCCTCGTCGGACTGCCATTTGGTAAACCACGTGTTGATATAAATCGACGAACTGATCCCAGGCTTCACGGTCGCGTGGATCGTGAAGTCGCAACAACAAACTTTGGCGAGTTTCTGGAGCTGCCATTGCAATACGTTGAGGGAGTCGGGATGGGACTGCTTAGTCAGCATGAATCCGACTAGTAAATTACACACAACGTGCCAACGAATATTACGCGAAACTTCCAAATTAATTCAGAATGAATTTTGCGCACGAAAAAGAGGCAGCCGAACTAGTCTTGGCTCGGCAGAAGATTCTCGCCAGCAATCTCCTTTAGTAAACGATGCGATTGGTCAGAGCCCCAGTTGCAGTGCGACCATTCGGTTGTCGCCGCGGAGGATCAACAAACCATCAGCGAAGGCGGGCGGTGCCCATGAAGGAGTACCGATCAAACCACGCTTGCCTGACCCGTTCGCCATCTCCAGGAGATTGATTTCGGCGCGAACGGTCAGCTTTTCGGAATTAGGTTCGATCAATTGCACCACTCCAAATTCATCGGCAAAGATGAGCTGCTTTCCAATCGCGATAACATTGGCACGCGCATGCGTTCGATGAACCCAGAAGACTTTGCCGTCGGACCAGTTGACTGCTCGAATGTCGGCGTCGGGTTCGTTTCGGCCGCTGCATCCATATAAGACGCCATCAATCAGAATCGGCGTTGACCAATGGGCACGCATCGATTGATCGCGTCGATTGTCGGAGTCGGTCCAAATCGGCGTCAACTTGCCAGGCTCAAATCGAAGCAGTGTTGACCCAATCTCATAAGTCTCCGATATAAAAATTTCGTTTCCTCTGACCACCGGCCACGCTGCATTAACGCTTTCGTTGATTGCCGCTCGCCAACGGTAGAACGCTTCTTGTTTGCCGTTTTCTGGATCAAAAATCAGCAGACCTTCGCGCACAAATGCAAGACACCAATCTT
>JBGSKY010000112.1:0-1776 GCA_041740995.1 Pirellulaceae bacterium | reverse complement strand
CTGTCTAGAACCCCATCCGACTTCTGGGCCACAACGACGCATTAGTTGGTAACCCGACAACATAGAGTATGTTTCGCCTGCAAATTAATAAACAGGCGACTTGAAACGAGCGGTTGGAATGCAGAACTTTCTTACCCCGTTCGCCCGAAACCCTATTCGCAAAAAATCGCTGAATTGCGGATTTATCTTGACGTCAACGCGATCAACAACCTAAACCATGACAAGAGCGTCATATACAGCAATTACCGTTATTAGCGGGCGGCCTCAAACTGATTTCAACGGATGAAATGAAGTGATATTCAAGTGTCGTCGAACGCCTCTTATTCCGTGCAGCGGTATTGCCGCCCAGCGCTACTGGATTGCATGCTGCGCCTGCTTGATGACATTTTGGATTGCCGCTGGAAGCACTTCTGGCCAGGAAACTTCCTCACAGCAGATCATTCGCAACGGTCCAGGTTTTGTTCTCCTTAAGAATGGCGAAGTGCTGAAAGGTGACGTTCGATCGCTCGAAGGTTTTCTACAAATTCGATTGGACGATACTGCTTCGGTAACGATGAATCGCAACCAAGTTGATTTCGTGGGGTCAAGTCTCGACGAGCTGTATTTGGTTCAAGTCAATCGGCCCAAGCGATGGACTTTTGGCGATCATCTTCAACTGGCCCGCTGGTCGGCCAAGCAAGGGCTATTTCATCGCGCAATGCCACACTACAACCAGTTGCAAGCAGAAATTCCCAACACAACAGAGTTCCGCCAGTTCGATGTCGAATTTCGCAACATGATGCTCGCTGACAAAACGATGCAAGCAGCATTAAAATCGGCTGGGCTATCCACCGGGCCGGTAAATGATGCAAGTTTCACCGAATCGTCTGACTCATCCAACGCTGCGACTCTCGCCAGTGACACTTCCAAAGTTGAGCCGACTAAACCAATTACGACAGCAACTCCTTCGACCGCTTTTCTAAACCAATCCGAACAAGAGGTTTTTGTACACGATATCCAACCGGTGCTGGCCAGCAGTTGCGCGCGATCCGCTTGCCACGGCGCGTTCGGATCGACCTCGTTCTCGCTGCTTGATGGACGTCGAATGGATTCCAAGTCGGCTTATCGACAGAACTTGCAAGCGTTTACAGAATGCCTGCAACGAAACAAGGGGACTGCTGAAGCGGCGCCCGAATCGCACATCTTGTTCGTCAAATCGATCACACCGCACGGCTTGCAGATGACTGCACCACTTGACGTGACGAACCCGACGCATCAGAAGTATCTCGACCAGCTTCGGTTGTGGATTGCGCGAGTCAACAGCGGTGGACAAATCAGCTCGCAAGAGTTGGTTGCAAAACAAAATCCCGATTCGCCGCAATGGTGGTCACCACCAAGTATACCCGTTTCGCGCGTCCAGCAACCTGGCACGAACACTTCCGCCAACGGTTCCAGCCCGCCGATTCTTGGTGGAAATGAAATCGAATCGCTCGCTGCTGCAATCGCGAGAATGGAAGCGATCGAGAAAGAACGGACAGCGAAAAAGGATCCATTCGATCCAAACGAATTCAACTCGAAATACAAGTGATTTCGAGTGCGACTTGCCAGTCACGTCGCATTGATAAGTTGCCGCGACCGCTTGTTCATAAAAATTTGTCTTCGCCAAGACTTTCCCTGCCGCACGTTTAAAGATCATGCCTGAGAAAGTTGTATGTTCAAATTTCCCATATGGATGAATCGTTAGACACCGAAGACAGTGACTGAAAAGGCAGCCATCGGCGAATCGAGCATCAATCC
>JBGSKY010000111.1:0-28700 GCA_041740995.1 Pirellulaceae bacterium | reverse complement strand
TGATTTACATGGCATACTCGAAAAACCAACATCGCCCGACACTACTTCGTGCGACGGAGCTTTTTGCGGTAGTCGGCAAGGCTAAGGTCAACTGCGGATGAGTTGAGCGTTGGAATGACCGCAGATGTCGATGCCACCTCGGTCTTCTTCGTCGGCTCGTTAGCTGTGACCTGCGTTGGCTTTGAGACCGAGACGATCGGTTGTGGCTGTACGACCGCGACTCGCAGTTGGTTGTTTGCAGGGGCCTCGCCTTCTGGGCCGCTACCACTTCCTCCAGAACCTCCGCCGCTTCCATTACCGGAACCACGTCGGTGGTTATTGAGATAATTGATCAGCACCAAAACATCGAGCGGCGTGAGCACTCGATCACCATTAACATCGATGTAATTGAAACTGCCTTCCGGCGGCGGGCCGCTCAAGTCAGCGACTCCACGAGCGTTGATCGCGTTGATAACCGCCAACACGTCAAGCTGCGTTACGACACCGTCTTGGTCGACGTCCAGCGGGAAAGATTGATTCTGGTATGGCGGCGGTGCAACTTCGACAGAGATCTGTAAATTCGTATCGATTGAATCACCACCGGACTGCGAAGTCGCCGTAACCTTGATGTCGATCTGCTTCGCTAGGCGAGTTTGCAACATCACGCCATCGGCTAAACGCAAATTGTTTTGGGCATCGACAAAGAAGCGATTGTCGGACACCGTCCAATCAAATTGCTCATTGCGATCTTCATCAATCACTCGGAGATAACCGAAATTATGCCCACGGCGGAACTCTTCAACTCGTAAATCGCCACCAAACTCGACGCCCGTCGAGAGATCATTGCGATCATTTACCGAAATCGTGCCAGAAGATGTGAACGCGGAGGTGTTCGCAAAATCACCAGCCATTGCGATGCTAACGGAAATCGAAGTTCCTTCTTCATAATTTAACGAAGTTCGAGAATCCAATCGAATCTCACCATTGGACGCCACTACCAGAGAATTCGGAGTCAGATAAAAGGAGGCTTCACCGCCATCGATATCAGCGATCTGGTAAGTTCCAAGCAACGCGCCAGGCTCGTTCTCGTTGACCGACGCAAGCCATTGCACATTCAAGCCGGTCGGCAAATCGTCGACGCCTGTAAGACGCACTGTGATGGTGGCTGGTTCCGACCAAGCCTTACCGTCGTAAGCCCTTACGGTGATCGAATCGTTTCCGTCGTAGTCTTTATCAGGAACGTAAGTTCCACCGTCAGCCAATGACCAGTTCAGCGAGCCGTGAGTTGGTGGGCTGGTCACGAAATAATAAATCGAATCGTTGTCGAGGTCGGTCAGTTTTGCGGCCAAGACATTCGTTGAGATCGACAGCGATTGGTCTTCGGTCCCATTGACGCCAATTTTATCCGACTTCCAAACAGGAGCTCGATTACTGGCCTTGGTTGCGACAGCCAGATTATGGCTCAGCTCTTCATCAACGCTGCCGATCGTCAATTGCACGGTCGCGCTTGGCTGACCCAAAACGGTCAATTGCGCTAAACCGCGTTTTAAGCCAGTTAGGTGCACATAACCATCCGCACCGCTAATTCCAAAAGGCTCGTTGGCGTTTAAAACCGAGTCCAAGTTCAAGTCGACAAATACGACTCGATCGGCGACGACTTTGTCCTGTTTTGCTTCATACGACAACGAACCATTCACGTCATCGAAAACAAGCACGTTCAAACCGGCCAGCAAGCGTCGATCTTCCAACGAATCGAACTGCAACGGGCGCAAACGACGTCGGCGATAGCGATTGGCTATATTTACATTCCGACGATTGGTCATGGATTAAAACCTGTTCGACTGGTCCGAGGAGAGGCGGCAAGCGATCAGACGAGCGATAACGCCAACAATCATTTAACTCCATACTATCGCGTTTGTATCCATCAAACCAGCGAATGACCTCAAAATTTGCATTTGCCAAGCATTTTTAAGTCTATTGAGCCGCCTCAGCGTCAGCTTCCAGCATTCGATTGGCTCGAGCGACGGCGGCGGCAGCAATCGGTTTGTCTTTGTAAAGTTTCACTATTCCGCGACAGATCGCCATTCGCTGATCGACCGGCATCAATTTTGCCGCATCAAGCTGCGAAGCGAGATATTGCTCCATCGGCGATTCCAGCGTATCGATCGCCGCCGTCATGCGAGACAGTTCCGTTCGTGCGTACTTGACCAGACCTCGCTGGTCGGGTGAAAGCAACGATTGATCTTGGAAGACCACTAAAAAGTCTTGCAACCGTTCGATCGCTCCACTGGGGTCCTGATCGCGAAGATCCATCGCTTCTACAAACGCCAGCTCAACTGGATCCAGCGATCGGTCTCCGCGGCGCTGCAACCGGCGTTTCAGAGTTTCAATGCGATGCTGCATCGTGATTTCTTGCTGGATCGATTCAAACTCAGCCAGCCTCTGATCGTCCGGATACGCCGCTTGAAACCTCAGCAAATCGACTTCCACATCCGCCAACGACGATGATCGTTCCACCGCGCTGGCAACTGAGTTGTAAAGCGTATCTGCCGAAGGACGTCGCGTCGAAAGATAGATGCCGACGAAGCAAGCCAAAATCGCAGCGCCCAGCAAGCCAATCGAAAGATAGCTTGACCAGGAGACTTGATCATCGGTCGCTTCATATCGCGATTGGCGACGTGCCGGTGAGTGGTCATCGACAATCGTAAAATGCGTTTTGTTCGGAACGGCGACATCCGATGTGCTACCGACCGGCAATTTGGAAAGATGCGTTGCGATGTCGGTCGTATTATCCATGTGGGACGCCGCCATCAACTCTTCACTGGCCTTCGTTAATTCGGTCCCTTTGGCAGTCACATTTTGAGCCGCCGAAGGAAACTTGATGACCGACGTTTTTTCAGAACCCACTTTGGTCGATTCGGACGCTCGGATATCGTCGAGATTAATATGCGAATCGCCTAAGTCACTCGGTTCGGTGCTCCGCTGCGATTCAAGCTTGCTCAGTCCGGCTTGCATCGCTGACAACCGATTCCAAACCACGAGGGCTGTTGGCGGGCGTTGCTTGGGATCTTTTCGAAGCAGCTCCAGGATCAGTATTTCAAGTTCTTTGGGAACCGTCGGGAATCGCGTTCGCAGCGGATCGGCCTCTTTGTAACGCACGTTGTAGAGAATCTCCGGCATGCTTTTGGCCGCATGAGGTGACCGCCCTGACAAACAAGCATACATTACTGCCCCAAGCGCATAGAGATCGCTGCGAGCGGATACGCGACCACCTTCGGCTTGCTCGGGCGGCATAAAGTCGGCGGTGCCCAGTACCGAACCGAGCGCCGTCTCTTCGCTGTTGCCGTAAAGCTTTGCAATGCCAAAGTCAGTCACTTTGATCGCGTTGCTCTTGTCTAGCAGCAAGTTCGCTGGCTTCAAATCGCGATGGATGACGCCAAAGTCATGCGCATGCTTTAGCGCCGAACAAGTTTCGATCGCTAGTTGAACAGTAGTCTGCCAGTCGAGCTGTTTTTCGCGAGCAATTCGATGGTAGAGCGTCTCGCCCGCGACATATTCCATCGAATAAAACAGTCGTCCTGTTTCTTCGCCATAGCCGATCAGACGAACAATATGTTTATGCTTGAGTCGTTTAAGCGTTTCAACTTCGGAATCAAATCGTCGGCGGAATCGTTCTTGGTTCGCGATCGACTCGGCAATGATTTTGACTGCGACTTGTTCGTTGCTCTTTACATGAGTTGCCCGATAGACTGTTCCCATCCCGCCTTCGCCGAGCGTCTCTTCGATTTTATAAGGGCCCAAGAATTCAGGTTCCATCGTGGGCATAAGCTGTCGCCTTTCAAGCGTTCTCGTTTTGTGGCCTCGCGTCAACGTTCCATTATGGTTGCGACAAGGTCCTGTGAGAATGCCCAACAATTCGAACTTCCGTTGTCGGACCGTTCAATCGCTTGATTGATAATGCTATTGGTTCAATCCAGAGAGAAATTCGTCAGCGTCAATCCCATATTTTTCCAAGACGATCAGCAATAAGTCGCTGATATGATCGGTCCCATTGCGTCGTGACACGGCAGATTTTGAAGATCGCTGCTCAAGCAATTGGTCCATCGGCTTAGCTGTCACGGCAATCGGAGCACGACTGATGCGAGTCGGCTTTTCCGCGACTCTTGAGTCGGCTACTGGAGTTTTGGTCTCAGCAACAACAGAAGCGACCGCTACGTTGTCCTGCGAATCAGCGGCCCAACCAAAAGTCATCTGTCCAACGTAACTGTTTTGCATTTCAAAGTGCCCCATTCGAAAAGAAACTTTCGCGATCCGCACATTGCCAAAGCTCGGCAACGTTGATCGTCTAAGTAATGATCCGATCGGATGGTGACACGTCTGGTCACAGGTCGCAAAATAATTGGTTGATCAGCTATTTTGCAGTATTTTTGACTGTCATACGGCCTTGATTGCAGCAGAATAACAATCCAATTAACGGGCAAAATAAAGTAATCAACGAATGAACACGTCTAAGTTTTCTTGCCGAAGAACCGGACGGCTCGCGCCGTACCGCTAACAATGCTTCGCATTGAACCGGCCAACTGTAGCGGAACGGGCGCAAGCCCTCCGGTTCTTCTGAACACGCCTAAGTTTTCTTGCCGAAGAACCGGACGGCTCGCGCCGTACCGCTAACAATGCTACGCATTGAACCGGCCAACCGTAGCGGAATGGGCGCAAGCCCTCCGGTTCTTCTCATTTTTCGGTTCACCTAACAGCGCAAATGCCCTGGTTTTAACGCGAGAACAGGAGCTAACGCTCAACGGCCATCAACGCAAGCTTGAAACTACGAATGGCCCGACCGCAGCCCTAGCCAGCTCTGAAGTGACCGATAAAATTAACGATCTTGAAAATTCGTTTCGCTTTAAAAGTCGAGTTTCTAAACCCAATGGACGATCCAGCAACAATGGAAGAATTGCCACCGCCACCCCAAGCGTCAGTCTCTGGGATGATCGAAATGTTCGCTTCGCAAGCCATGGCGTCGATGGGCAAAATTCCCGGTAGCGAGGCTGGCGAAGTTCGACTTGACTACGCCAAGTACTTCATCGACCTGCTCGACGTTTTGCAACAAAAGACCACTGGCCAGCTCTCAGCTGACGAAGCATCCGCGCTAGAACAAACGCTGCATTATTTGAGAATGATCTTTCTGCAAGAAAGCAAAAAATAGCCTTGAGTTCAAATGGGAATTTTGCTGATTCATAAGCCAGTACTCGTGCTAGCAGAATTCGTTCATCCAGGACTGGACCTGGCCTAACGAAATTATAGCTGAGTGGGGATACCAGCCCACGATTCAGAAACAGGTTTTCCAGCGTTCCCTAGATTCCGCTCGGCACAAAGAACCAAACGAGCGTTAGAACAGCGCAGATACTGTACGCCAGAAATAGACTCGGTCGCCAGACTCGCATCGGCGGAAGATTTGCCGAGCGATCGAAAATCTTCGCGAGAACTCGCCAGTAGTAGCCAGCCGCAATTACAGCGTTGACGGCCATCAGCAAGACACAAATTAAGAAATCAGTACGATCGACAGCAACGGCCGCTGACATAATTTGGAACTTGGCCCATAAGCCCGCGGTCGGCGGAAAACCAATGAGCGAGATTAGGCAAACAACCGCCGCAATCGAAGCTGCTGGACGTCGATAGAACATTCCAGACATATCGCTAATCAGATGGCTCGATCCGCCTGCCTCTTCCACTTCAGCCAGGAATGCAAATACGCCCAACGTCATCGCCGCGTAAACGAGCAGATAGATAAAAATAACGCCCTGATCGGGACCGCCTAACATGTAAGCCGCCAATCCAAGGAGCAAATATCCGCTGTGAGCGACACTTGAATAACCTAACATTCGACGCAAGTTATCTTGCGATGCGGCCAGTGCGTTGCCGACGGTGAACGTCACAACTGCTAACACCATGACCAATGGAACCAGCTTCAAACCAACAAAAGAATCGGGTTCAACTAATCCCATGAATCGAACTAACGCGACGAACCCTGCAACCTTCGGAATATAACTCATCATCGCTGCAATAGAGATGCTAGTTCCCTCAAACACGTCGGGGCCATAAAAATGGAAGGGTACAGCAGTGATACGAAACGTCAGTCCGCACAGCAAGAAAACCATGCCGACCAAACCGAGCATGTTTGTTTCTCCAGCATTGACGGCGGCACCGATGACCGTCAAATCCGTAGTCCCGGCAACCCCGTAAAGATAACTGCCGCCTAACAAGAAGAATCCCGATGCAAAAGCACTGAGCAAGAAATACTTGATCGACGACTCTAAGCCCTCATTCGCGCTTTTTACCGTACCAAGCAATACATAAGTCGGGATGCTAATCAATTCTAGAGCTAAGAACATAGCCATCAGATCATTGCAGGCGCCGACCAAACAGACGGCACCTAAGATTACTGTCAAGCATCCGAAAAACTCCGCCAAATAAGCTTTCGGTGCGGACGACCAACCAATGAGTGCGAGCAACAAGCCGCCGATCAACGCCAATCGTTCGCTGGCCATCGCGGTAGCATCCCAAGTAAACAATCCAAACAAATGCGGCGTGTCGCCGCCGTCTTTTCGCAACAGGTGCCAAATGAAAGCGATGGCGATTAACGCCAGTGTGAATACCGCGTAGCCATTCTTTCGCTCCGTTACATCACGCGGCAATTGAGTTGAGGTGACCAATGATCCGCACAAAATTAAGCAGCCTCCAAGGACCAAAATCAATGACGGTCCCAGCCATGCGAGCGAATCAGTTAGCGATGTGGCGACGGAATCCATGCGAATATTCAAATCGGTAAACGGCTCAAAATTACTTCAGCGATGCAACTTGCGATGTGACGGTATCCACCGTTGGTAACGCAATTAATAGGGCATCTTTATTAAACAAATCGATTGCAAGCATCGGCAAAACGCCAATCACGATACATAGCGTCACAAGTGGTAATAGGGCTGCCTTTTCCGACCAGTGCAAATCTTCCTGCGCAGTTCGGCCGACGATTGGCTTGGTGCCGAAAAACATCTGTTGAATGAAATGCAGCGAATACCAAGCACCAAAAAGAATGCCAGTGGCCGAGACAATCGTTAGTGGCATCGAATAGCTCATCAATCCACTTAGTGTCATGAACTCGCCAACGAAGCTGTTCAATCCCGGAAGGCCTACACCAGCGAGCAAGAAGAAAATAAAGAAAGAGCTGATCATCGGATACTGAGACGCCAATCCTTGATAAACCTCCGAAACTTGCTCTCGACCGTATCGCAACTCCAACGCCGCGATTAGAAGGAAAACTCCCGCGACAATGATCCCATGATTAAACATTTGCAGAATTGCACCCTGCAAACCAATCTCTGTGTACGACATCAAACCGATGGTAATGAAACCCAAATGCGAAATGCTACTGTAGGCGAACAATCGCCGCGGGTCGGTCTGAGCCAAAGCGATAAGAGCGCCATAAACAATGGCTATCGATCCTGCAATTGCGAAAAGAAGCTGAGCAGTGCTGGCCATCGTCATCGGCATCAACGGAAGGACCAAACGAATAATGCCATAAACTCCGAGCTTGCCCACCACTGCAGCAATCAGCGCGGTCGTGTTGGGATGAGCCGCCAAGTAGGTCGTCGGAAGCCACGAGTGCAGAGGGACAATCGCCATCTTGATGCCGAAGCCGAGCAAAAGCGTGTAGAGAACCCATTGCAAGCTTTGGCTCGAAACAGCATCAGCCGGTGCTGATGATGCAACTTGTGAATCCATGGTTGCAATGATTGTTGATAGCTCTGGCAGCAGTACGGTCGAATCACGTTCTGGACTGGCTGAGTATAAAATTAGCCCAATCAAACCGACAACCATCGGGATCGAACCAGCCAGAGTAAACATCAAGAATCGGCGAGCAGCCGCGGGGCCAGTTTTGCGATCACCCCAAAGGTAAATCATCAAAATAACTGGTAGCAGGACCGCTTCGAAAAAGATGTAAAACGTGAGAATATCCATCGCTAGGAATACACCCATCAGCATTGCCTGAGTCATCATGACAAGGCCTAGGTAGACATTTAAACGAGTTGTCACTTGACGCGTCGCTGCGATTCCAACGCAAGAACTGATGATCGTTGTAAGCAAAATCATAAGGCTGCTGATCCCGTCAGTGCCCAACGCTAGTTGCCAATGCACTGGATGAGTTCGAACACGAAGAGGCAGATCAAGCGAAAACCATTCGGGACTAAAAACTATTCGAGGCCGGATTGTTCCCGACGTCAGCAAACTGTCGGTCGCTCCAGTTTGCCATGCGACCAAGACGGTCAGCGCCGTGATAGTCAACAATAAAGCGACGGCAAAATGACCGACCGTTGATCCGAGCTTTTCCCCCCAAACGCTGAGGAAAAGTCCAGCTAGCAAAGGCAACAAAATCAGGAGTGGTAGAACGTTCTGCATGTGCTCGACAGATTAAAATGCGATTAAGTAAACGGCTAAAGCAACGATCCCAATCGCGGTGTAACTAGCGTACGAACTCACGCGACCAGTTTGCAAATTCTTCAGGAGATTGCCGACCCCAGCAGGCAAAAGCCCGAGAAATGTCGCCAGTCCATCGACGATTACATCGTCAAACCAAGCCAGTACCGCCGAAAAGAGCTCCATCGGAATCACAATCAGCTTGTGATAAAGCCAGTCGATCATCAATCGATCTTTCGCAAAACTTACAAACCAATTCGGCTGAGCCGCCGAGCGTTTGTTGGTTTGAGCGACCAACACCCATGCATATCCGATCCCGATGCCAATCACGGCAATTGCGGCTGACCATGCCATGACAACCAACGATTCATGATGCTCGACATCTGCCGTCATCGATGGAATCGGCGTGAATTCGATATAGTGCAACAACCAACCGGTCATACCTAAGATCCAGCCGGCAGTAACCGAACCAATCGCCAAAACACACATCGGTATGAACATTGCCAACCCAGCATCGTGCGGATGATGGCCTGCAGCCTCTGGGAATTTTTCTGGGCCCCAGAATGTTCGAAAGTAAGCTCGCGAGGTGTAAATGGCTGTCAAAAACGCAGTCACGAATCCGATGACAGCCAAAGTCTTAAAGTGTGTTCCGAACTCACCATCGTGACTTGCATCTACCAGCAAAGAGAGAATCGAATCCTTGCTGAAAAACGCCGCCAGCCCTGGAAAACCAGCGAGCGTCAAAGCGCCGATTCCAAACATCCAGTGCGTTCTCGGCAACGCTTTGCGAAGTCCTGAGAACTCACGCATATCAATCACGTCACCCATTGCGTGCATGACTGAACCAGCCGATAAGAACAGCAACGCTTTGAAGAATGCGTGAGTTACAAGGTGAAACATTGCCGCCCAAACGGCTAACATGATCAAGTCCCTAATTGAACCGGCACCGAGGGCCATAAAAAGGTAGCCAAGCTGGCTGATTGTCGAGTAGGCCAAAACGCGTTTGAGATCGTCTTGGAAAAGCGCAATCACCGCTCCAATAATCGAAGTTATCCCGCCAAGATAAGCGACTAAAATCAACGCATCTGGGACATAGATCAACAGCGGCGCCATCCTAGCGACCAGATATACGCCAGCCGTCACCATTGTCGCTGCGTGGATCAGCGCACTGACCGGTGTTGGACCTTCCATCGCGTCTGGCAGCCAAACGTGCAACGGAAATTGAGCTGACTTGCCAATTGCGCCGACGATCAAAGCGAGGCCTATCCAATACAACATCGCCGGCTCTTTGATCGATATTTCTTCAGCCGCACGGAAAATTAAATTGAAGTCAAAGAGCCCAATGACGCGGCTTTCTTGTGCAACACTCGTTTGCGAAACCACATAACCCAGCGCAAGAATGCCTAGGAAAAAAGCTACGTCTGCCAGTCGGTTGACTAAAAACGCCTTCGTTGCCGCTGCCGCTGCCGATGGTTTCTTGAACCAAAACCCGATCAGCAAATAGCTGCATGTTCCGACGCCTTCCCAAAACGCATACAACAACAAAAGGTTGCTCGCCATGACCAGCATCGTCATGGCAAACACGAATCCACAAAATACCGCAAAGAATCTGGCATAGCCCGGATCGCCAAGCATGTACTCGCGGGAATAAATACAGACCAACGCACTGACGCATGTTACGACCGTCAGCAACGTCAATGTCAACGTATCGATGCGCAAGGAGATGTCGATCGAGTATTGTCCGACTTGCAAAAATCGATAGCCGTCAAAAAGCCGCGCTGTCTCCGTTGGTGTGTAAAACACCAGCAAGCTAATACAGGCCAACGCTGAGAGTGAAAGCGCCGCGATGGCTGGCAAGTGAGCCAGTTCGCGATCGCCTCGTATCGACATCACAAAACATACAACTGCTCCAATTAGCGGAGCGAGCGGAACGAGCCAAGCAAAAAAATCAAGCACGACCATTCACCTCTTCCACTGCGGCATCCTCTGAGAATGGGCGATTCCAACCTTCTTGACCTCGCGCCGGGATTGGACGCAACGACGGATCTAAACCTGCAGGCGTCAAGTGCGGGAAAATAAGCTCATCGACTTCCTGAACCGGTTCCGGTTTTTCGGCCTCAGGCATTGCGACGAGGTCGTTTAAACGACTCCAAGCGCGAATGTCCAGAGTGTTACGGCGTCGAAAAAGCGACGTCACCATCGCTAACGCCAACGCCGCTTCACACGCAGCAACGGTCAAGATCATGATCGTAAAAATCTGGCCTTGATAGTTGTGATGAAATCTAGCAAACGCGACAAAGTTGACGCTGACGCCAGCAAGCATCAGTTCCAATGACAAAAACATTAAGATCATCGAGCGTCGAGTCAGAAAACCCAACATCCCAAAGACGAATAAAAGCCCGCCAAAAACCAACAGGTTTTGGGTCAGCACTACGGTAGCGGGATCGTTCATTGGGCCTCCATCTCGTTCGACCTGGCTGCGACACCAATCGCACCAATCGTCGCGACGAGCAGTAATGTACCAGCGATCTCAACGGTGAAAAGATAGTCAGTGTAGAGGCCTCGCCCCAACTCGGACGTCGATCCCATGATTGCTGGATCGTTCTGGTTTGCGCCCGGTCGTGATTGCAATGCTTCCAGTTCAGCGGCCACCAAATTTGAATTCAAGATGCCATAGTAAATCACTGCAAATAAAACAGCGCAAACAATCGCTGACAATACTGGCGCATTTAAACGCAAGTCATAAGTCTGCAATCGTTCATGCTGAGCGAACATCAACACGAACAAGAAAATGATGATCGTTGCTCCTGCGTAAACAATCATCGTTGCCGCCGATACAAAGTACGCATGTTGCATGAACAGTACGCCACAGCTCGATAAGACCGCTGTTGCAAAACCCAAGGCTGCGTAGACCGGTTCGCGAAAGGTTACAAAGCTAATGCAACCCATTCCAGCCAACCCAAAGAATAGAACCAAAACTAACGTATCGAGCGAGCTGACTTGATGCCATGTAGATAGCAAGGCCGCGGCAGCCAAAAAAACCGCGCCGACGACTGCGATCGCGCGGTTTCGCAGCATCCCATATTGCAATGCTACATAGCCAATGCCGCACAACGCAATGCACCAGTATCCCATCAGTGAATAATCGGCCACACCGAGCTTATCAAGCGCCGACTGTGCAACTAGCTTTGGAAAGAGATCGAACACGGATGAAACTTCTCAGGTGGATTAAGTGAAAAATCAAAAATCGGAATCAGCCCTTACGACCACGTCCCGGCGGTCTTGGCGCATTCTTAGCAGTCTCGGCGAACTCAGAAGCCGGTCCCAGTTGGCCGCGATGCGTTCGTACTGGATCCTTTGTCGAACCCTTCGTTTCGTCAAAAACCTTTAACAGTTTGTCTTTGTCAAACATCATCTGTTCACGCGACATTCCGGTCAGGTCGTAAATACTGGTTAACTCAATTGCGTCGACCGGGCAAGCTTCCTCGCACATGCCGCAATAAATACACTTCAGCTCGTCAATGACAAACGTCGCCGGGTACTTGTCGCGATCAGACCACATTGGATCATCCTTCGGAGCCGCCGCCGCTTCGATCTCAATGCAATGGGCCGGACAAGCCGTCTGGCACAGAAAACATGCAACGCATTTGACTCGGCCATTGTCGTCTCGATTGAGCCGATGCACGCCGCGATAGTTCGCCGGAATCTCCGGTTCAACTTCTGGATATTGCCGCGTTGATCGCTTACGAAAAAATGCGTGCTTGAGCGCTGTTAAAACGCCCGAAGCGATGGCAGGCAAGTAAAGCGCCTCAGCCAATGTCATTTCGGGATCGGTTGCATAGACGACCTTCTTCGACTTGGTGACCGATTTCATTTCGGTCGTCGGTTGGCTTGCGGTATTGGGTACGCTACTCATATTGGACTAACTCAGTCTTAGTGCCTCTCGGCGAAAAACGACTTGCTTAAACGATCGCTGGCTCACTGGCGGCAGTATTTTGCGTACTGCGTATTTTCTTTCGCAACTGTTGGACGTTGATCATGCCGCCGACCAACAAAAAGATCAGTGCAAAAATTGGCAACGGCCAAGTCGGCAGTTTGAAGCTCAGGGCTATCGCGACCGAAAGCAGATTCAACAAGCCCAACGGAATTAAACCCTTCCAAGCGAGACCCATCAATTGGTCGAATCGGAAACGCGGTAAAGCCCATCTTAGAAGCATGATGAATATGACGACCATTGAAACTTTGACTAACAAAATCAAAACGCGCAACAGATTTGCCGCCAACGTCCCATCGCCCGCGCCTTCGATCCCTAAAAAGCTCCAACCACCAAAAAACAGGAGCACCGTCATGAAGCTGATTGTTACGACGTGCGTGTACTCCGCTAAGAAAAAGAGCACAAATTTAATTCCGCCGTACTCAGTGTGAAATCCGCCGACCAGTTCTTGTTCGCATTCGGGCAAGTCAAACGGCAACCGATTGGTTTCCGCCAAAGCGCTCGTAAAAAACAGCAACAAGGCCAGCGGTTGCCACCAGCAGTTCCAACCCATGATTCCGTCGCCTTGCGAAGCGACAATTGTCTCGATGTTCAGCGAACCGGCCGCCGCGACGATGCCGATTACCGACAACCCCATCGGAATTTCATAGCTGATGAACTGGGCACAAGATCGAATCGCTCCATAAAGTGAATACTTATTGTTCGACGCCCAGCCGCCGAGAATAATTCCGTAGGCTGAAAGGCTGCTGATTGCAAACATCATCAGCAGGCCAATATCGACGCCAGGAGCAACGATGAAACGGAATCCTGATTCGTAATCGACTGGTACTGGACCGAAAGGCATGACTACCAAGGCGAACATCGCAGTCATCAAACTGAACGTCGGCGCGACGAGATAAAGAGCTTTGTGTACGTGCTCCGGAATGACTTGCTCTTTAAGGAAGATCTTGATCCCGTCAGCAACTGCTTGCAGCAATCCAAAAGGTCCGACGCGATTTGGGCCGATTCGATCCTGAACCGCTGCAGAAAGTTTCCGCTCGATAAACGTCATGTATAAACCGAGTATCGGAACGAACGCCAAAATGACGCCAATCGCTCCTAAAGTCGGCCAAAGCTCGGACCACATACGATTGAGAATCCAGTCAAGTAAGTTTTAAAAGTTTAAAATCTGCGAAAGCGTCTTTGCTTCCGGGTTCCATCAAAGGGCCGATCCCTTTTCGAAGAGGCTCTAAGTCATCGCCATACTCGGCGCGCTCTTGGTTGCCAACGAAATACCATTCTCTCCCAGATCGCCGATCGCTAACGCCGCCAGGCTCGGAATCTTTGCAGCGATTTCTTGTCGCAAAACTCGAGCGTTATACAGCCCTTTGCGTTCACACAGTTCCATCAACACGCGGCCATCCTGCCTAGCGTCTCCCGGCGATCTAATTGCCGGTTTGACCGCTTGAACAAGCGACTTGTAATTGATGAAGCAACCATCCTTTTCAAGGAAGCTTCCACCGGCCAAAACGATATCCGCTCGCTCGGTTAAACCAGAAGTTAAAATATCCTGAACAATCACCAGTCCGATCGACTCGGTAAGCTGCATCATTTTGTCAGTGACCCAGCCAGGCGGATAGCCACCGACAATATAGATCGCTTCAATTTGGCTTCGAGAATTGACGACTTCGTTGAACGATATGACCTTGCCCTCAAAATGCTTCAGCACCATTTCGACGCCGCGACGATTGGGCGCTTTTTCAGCACGGATGATGAACTTCGCGTCTTTCGCGTCGACTGCTTTACCTTTGGGATCCTTAGGATAAACATCGTCAACACCCACTTCAGGTACTGGACCCATCGCCAATCGAACCGACTTGTTCAATGACTTCAGGTAGTTCGCCAGCAGATAAGCTTCTTCAACGGTCATCATTGGCGAGAGCAGAGCGGTAAAGCCGGACGCGTTTTTGCCGATAGCCTTTGCGATCGCGCGTCGTGTTAACGCCAAAGTCTCAATCCAAGGATCAGCATAAGACAAATCCGACGCAAGTTTGCCGTTTCCGTTCGACGGACTCTTCGCCGCATCTAGGCTGACGCGAACTGCATCTTTGACGATGGGGCGTTTGATTCGCGAGTCATCGTGAATGTACTTGAATCCAAATCGGCCTTCATCGCACATGAAATGTCCTTGAGCCAGTGGGTTCGCTCTTGGTCGCAGTCGATAGACCTTATTCTCGTTCTGGTCAGCCTCGATACTGCAACCGGTTGAACAGCCTGCGCAAACACTTTCCTGCGACTTCAGCCACCAGACACGTTTCTTGTAGAGAAAGTCTTTGCTGCACAGCGCACCGACCGGACAAAGATCGACGACATTTCCAGCTAACTTGTTATTACAGGGCTGGTCTGCAAATACATCAATTTCTTCGACACTGCCACGCGAGACCACTTGCAATTCGGCCGTACCGCTAATTTCTCGGGTAAAGCGAACGCAACGCGTGCACATTACGCAGCGATCAGTGAACAAAGCGATCTGATCACCGATATGGTACTTGTCCAATCGTTGAACTTTTGGTTCGTCTAAACGACTGTGCGCCTTACCGAACTTGTACGTGTAGTCCTGCAGATAGCATTCGCCAGCTTGATCACAGATCGAACAATCTAGCGGATGATTAAGCAACAAATACTCAAGCGTCATGCCCTGAGCGCTACGGACCTTTTCTGTATCGGTTTTTACAACGACGTTGTCGCGAACGGGGGTTTGGCAAGCCGGCACCAGCTTGGGACCCATGACCACCGAGCCGTCCTCTTTTCGTTCTCCGCACTCGACCAAGCACATGCGACACGAAGCGACGACCGACAGCTCCTCATGCCAACAATAATGCGGCACTTCCACTCCGGCGCGACGCGCGGCTTGGATCAGGTTCTCTTTCGGGCCCGCTTCGACTTCTATATCGTTGACGATGACCGTCGGCATAGCGATGTTCAGGTTAAAGGTCGTGGTAAATAATGGATCAATAGGTTGCAATCGAATGGTCGTTGCACGTCAGTGAGCGCCAGCCAATACTTTGGATTCGCTTCGTTTTCCAGACTTGATATACTCTTCGAATTCAGGCCGGAACTTTTTCAGCGCTGTTTTGATCGGCCAAGCGGCTCCGTCAGCAAGTCCGCAAATGGTTGTACCAGGAATGGTGCCGATCGTGGCCGAAATTTCTTGCAGTGTATCCAAGTCCGACAGCTTGCCATGCCCGGCACGAATACGCTCCAGAATCTTTGTCGACCATGCGGTTCCTTCGCGGCACGGAGTACACTGGCCGCACGATTCATGCGCAAAAAAACGACAGCAGTTGTAAAGCGCATCAATCATCGATGTTTCGTCGTCCAAGACAATGACTGCTGCGGTCCCGAGGCCCAAACAACCAACCGTTCCCGGACCAGAAAAATCGAGTTTCGTATCGAGTTCGTCACCGGACATAAAGCCCATGCTGATCCCGCCAGGTACAACTGCTTTGGCTTTGCGACCTTTCCAAACTCCGCCTGCATGGACATCAATCAACTCGCGGGCTGTAACGCCTAGCGGCAACTCGTAAAGTCCTGGCTTGTTTACATGCCCCGAAACGCAATACAGCTTTGGCCCATAAGATCCCGCATCGCGAGGGTTGTTCGCATCTTTGGCGATCCCCATCGATTGAAACCACTCCGGTCCGTGCTGCAGAATGTGAGTCACACAAGCCATCGTCTCGACATTGTTGACCACTGTTGGACGGCGAAACGCACCTTCGATAGCTGGAAACGGCGGCTTAATTCGCGGCCAAGCTCGTTTGCCTTCTAATGATTCAATCAGCCCTGTTTCTTCACCGCAAATGTAAGCGCACGCGCCGCGATGCAAGACGATATCAAGATCATAGCCTGACCCTAAAATGTTCTTGCCAAGCAAATTGTTAGCGTACATTTCATCGACCGCTTTCTTCAGCGTTCGATAGCAGCGGCCGTATTCATATCGTAGATAAAAGTAGACTCGCGTCGCCTTGGTTGCGTACGAACCAATAACGATTCCTTCGAGAACTTGATGCGGGTCTTCTTCGATCAAAATTCGATTGTTGAACGTGCCCGGCTCGCTCTCGTCACCGTTGATGCACATGTAAATCGGGCCTTCGACGTTCTTTGGCAAGAACGTCCACTTTAAACCCGTCGGAAATCCAGCTCCGCCACGCCCGCGCAAACCCGACGCCTTCACCACATCGATGACTTCTTCAGGCTTCATCGCCAACGCTTTTTTTAGTGCTTGATAGCCGCCGTCAGCTTTGTATGTCGCTAGCTTATCGCTGTCCTTTTGGTGGATGCGTTTCAGCAAAACCGGTTCGAAAGTTCCATTTTCCATTATCGAAACATCTCCGCTACATCGGACTCGACTTTATCGACCGTCATATTCAGCGACAATTCGTCATCGACCAAAATACAAGGAGCACCATCGCAGGCGCCCAAGCATTCCGCGAGCTCCAAGGTCACTTTGCCGTCCGGCGTAGTCCCGCCGGGCAGAAGATTCCAACGCTCGCAAAGTTCCGCCAACAGCTCTTCGCCACCTCGCAACATGCACGGCAACGATCGACAAACCCAAATGCGTTTTTGACCAATCGGGTTTTCTTCAGTTCGAAAATAGCCGTAAAAAGAAAGAGTGTCGTGAACTTGTGATGCGGAGAGCTCCAGAAGCTCTGCGACCTCTTTGATCGCATCGTTGGACACGCATCGCTTTTGATCTTGGATCATGTGCAACGCTGGCAGTGTGACCGCTTGTTTGGTTGGATAATCTTTGAAGTGATCGCGGATCTTTTGTTTTGTATCTTCGCTTAACTCGCTCATCGATCCAGCTCCGCAGCAATAATGTTGATGCTTCCCAAAACTGCCACCACGTCGCTCAACATACAACCCCGCATCATCAACGGGAAAAGAGCAAAGTGAAGCAAAGATGGCGGACGCGTCCGCGCTCGGTAAGCTTTAAAAGTTCCATTGCCGACAATGTAGTATCCCAGTTCACCGTTGGGCGATTCCGTTGCGGCATAGATTGATTCGTTCGGGACATCCATCTGGCGATTGGGCATGATGTTTTCGAAATGGTGAATCAGCCCTTCGATGCTGCGATACACCTCAGTCTTGTCCGGCAACCCCGACTTGCCATTGTCTTCAACAAAGATTGGCCCGCCCGGCAAATTCTCAATCGCCTGTTCGATGATCTTGATCGACTGTTGCATCTCCATCATGCGGACCTGGAATCTCGCGTAACAATCGCCTCCGCGAGCACAACAAATATCGAAATCAAAATCGTTGTAGGCCAAATAAGGTTCGTCGCGTCGCAGGTCGCGCTCGACTCCGCTCGCTCGCGCCACCGGCCCCGTTGCTCCGCCAGCGATCGCTTGTTCACGAGTCAGCAATCCAACGCCGCGAGTACGTTCGACGAAAATTCGGTTCTTCATCACCAGACCGGAGAAATCGTCATAGGCCCTAGGAAAGGACTTAACGAACTTTCGCACCATCGCGACCCAATCGTCGGTCACGTCGTACAGCAACCCACCGACCCGCGTATAAGAAGTATGAAATCGCTGGCCAGACGCTCGTTCGCAAATCTCATAGATCGCTTCGCGTTCGTTGAACGCGTACATAAACGCTGTCACGCCACCAAGATCTAAAACGCATGCACCCAAGCAGAGCAAATGATCATGAATTCTCATCAGCTCCGCAAAAATCGTTCGGATATATTTACAGCGCGGCGTCAAATCAATCCCGATCAGTTTCTCCACCGCATGATGCCACGCAATCTCATTAGCCATTGGCGAAATGTAGTTCATTCGATCGACAATCGTAACGTACTGATTAAAGTCGAGCGATTCGCCAAGCTTCTCAAAGCCGCTGTGCAAGAAACCAATGTCTGGCTCTGCGTCGACGACCGTCTCGCCGTCGAGCTGCAAAACCAATCGCAGTGTCGTATGCGTTGCCGGATGCTGCGGACCGAAATTCAAAGTCCACGAACCTTCACGTTTTTGCGCGTCCATCAGGTCGGGACTATCGATTAATTCTAATGCCATAAGTTCAATTCCGTTCTGCAATCAAGCAGAGATTCGCTTAACCTTCGGCTCGTGTAATTACAGGGAAATTGTGACGCTCGCCGCGACCTTGCTGCGGATAATCCTTACGCAGCGGAAACGATGCAAACTCCTGTGGCAAAAGCAAGCGTTTAAAATTCGGATGGCCTTTAAACACGACACCAAACATGTCGTAACACTCGCGCTCCAGCCAGTCCGCACCTGACCAAATGTTCGTCGCTGTCGGTAGAACTAAATCAGGCTCGTTGATAAATGTACTGATCTGCAGACGTTTTCCTGATTCGACTTCGAGCAGAAAATAAACAACCTCAAAACGATCGGTCGCATCAGGCGTTTCCAAGTGGTCAACGGCCGTTAAATCAGTCAACTGATTGAATTTTAATTCAGTACAGCAAAATTTCAGGAGGTCCCACAATCGCTCCGCGGGAACAACCACTCGCTTTTGGTCACGAAATTCCGACCAAGCGAATTTGGTCGTTGCAAATTTTTCAGCGATCGCCGACTCAACCATGAAACTCTCTTGGGCTACTACTTATAAAAACTATGGACCAAACGCAGTCGCAACAAAGACTAATGAACTGGATCGTAGTCCGGCTCCTGAAGATCCAACGTGTTTCGCTCCCGAATTCGAAGTAGCTCGCCCTCGTCAAAGCGACCTGGCCCCTCCGGATTATCGCGACTGCGAAACTCTCTGGCGTTGTACGTTCCCGATTGCATGATCTTCTCTTGCAAATCGATAATTCCGCGAATCAGTTGCTCCGGTCGTGGAGGACAGCCAGGGATGTACATGTCAACTGGGATGAAACGATCGATACCTTGCACTACCGCGTAAGTATCAAACACTCCACCCGAACAGGCACAAGCGCCCATGGAAATGCACCACTTCGGTTCAGGCATTTGCAACCAAATACGTTGCATGACTGGCAACATTTTCATAACCACTCGACCGGCCACGATCAACAAATCGCACTGCCGCGGCGAAAACCGCATGACTTCGCTTCCAAACCGCGACAAATCGTGCTTCGACGCCGATGCTGACATCAATTCGATGCCGCAGCACGCCGTCGCAAATGGCATTGGCCAGAGACTGTTGGCTCGCGCCCACGAAGCAGCCGCGTCCAACCGAGTTAGGAAGAAGTTATCTCCCAATTGTTTGTTTACTTTCGACGCCATTCGAAAACCCCTTTCCGCATTGCGACCAAATAGGCCAAGACAAGCGTTACGAGAAGTAGCATCAATACGATGAAGACTGGAACATGGTAGGCCTCCGGAACACCATCGGGGCTGCGTAATGCCACCGCCCACGGATAGAGAAACAGCAGTTCGACGTCGAAAACCAAGAACAAAATCGCCATCAGATAAAACTTGATGTCCAGCGGCTTTCGAGCGTCACCAACCGGGTCCATACCCGATTCGTAGGGCATATCCTTAACGCGACTTGGTCTGCTAGGAGCCACCAAATGCGGCAAAATTAGCGAGATCGCTGCGAATCCAATCACGGCGAGCAAATAAATCAGAATCGGTAGCTGACTTGGCACGACACGGCTCTTGCGAGTTATTAAAGTTTGTGAAAACTTTCACAAAGTCCTCGTTGGTATTGTATGCGCTTCGCCAGCCTTGTCATCACCCTATTTAGAAGCGCGAGACAAGTTTGTTGTTTTGAAATATTAGAAAGCGACTTGTGCCGTCACAGCTTACCAGTTTGCGTTCAACAATCCCAAGTCAAACAATCGCTCCATCGTCCGCCTTTTCAAACTTACAAAACCATTGGTCGAGATAGCGGGCTGGTTTCAAAACGCAATTGCTCGCTCAATAGCGTCAAGATTCTTCCATTGTTTTGATGTAGCGACCGCATCAAAGCCCGCGAGTATTCGGGACTTAATTTGCGCGAGCAGAGTTCGCTCGGATCAACCGGGATTCGTTGGCCTCAACGCCGAGTTTGATGCGTCGCCAGCGTTGTCACTGACTGCCGAAAATGATCGACACTCTTCCGCGGAAAAAAACTGAGAACTTTTTCTCGAAACTTCAGGCTTAACTTCTCACTTGTTCTTTGGGCCGGTAGACATTGGCGTTGTCAGAAGAACCGGAGGGATAGGTAGAACCGGAGGGCTTGCGCCCGTTCCGTTAAGGTTGGTCAAAGAAATGCGAAGCATTGTAAGCGGCACGGCGCAAGCCGTCCGGTTTTTCCGCATGTGAACTTGCATCCAACAAGAAGAACCGAAGGGCTTGCGCCCGTTCCGCTAGGATTGGCCAAAGAAATACGAAGCATTGTTAGTGGCACGGCACAAGCCGTCCGGTTCTTCGGAACCTAAAATCTGCAACGATTCGCTTTTCGCAATCAGCGTGCAAACTGGGCTGCCACGATCGATTGTCTGTTCGAACATCGGAATATCAGCCAATCGCCAATACAAACTCGTACCGATCGTTTCCCAACCGCGATGGCTCATCATTCGATCTGAAATCGCTTCATCGATCTGCAAATCCTCCGTAGCGTAAATCACCCGTTTTGAAAAATACCAATGTGCGCTTTCAGTTGGATTGTCAAAGCGGTTGAGAATTGGTCCAACCTCTTCGCCAGCAAGTTCCGCAAAACTTGTAAGCAACGAACCGGGGCTCGCGAGCTCCGCCAGTTCCATAGCAGAGGTCCATCGCGGATTGAATTCCAGCAAGTAGACTTCGCCGGACGGATCGATAAGGAAGTCCGCTTGTAGAATTCCTCGATAACCTAACTCGCTGCACAACAAATCGACGAAGACAGCAATCCGATCTTCAATTGTCCGATTGAAGCTGTTGCAGTCAATCGAACCACGATAAAGAAATTCTGGCAGACCATCTTCGGTACCGGCGTTAAGCTGTTGACTTACGTGCACGATCCGAGTCGCATCTGAGTCACGAACGCAGACTACGCCGAACGCTTGTCCAACAACATGACGCTGAAAATAGCAATCTGTCGGAGGCTCTGACCCATCATCGACAAACCTCGCGACCCGCAATCCGCCAGCCGACGCGCGTGATTTAACGAGCCACTGATCGTCAGTCTTCGTTTCAAGTCGCTTGTTTGCCAGCGAAGGAAAACGAAGTCGGCGACCGAAGCGAAGACATCGATCAGCCAGATAGAACGGATCGCGAAGCCGCTTGACTTGTTCAACCGTCGGTCCAAGCAAGCAATGATGGCGTTGCAGTTCGTGCCACAAGTTGAGCTGATTCTCAAGCCCACCGCAGGGCAGCACAATTCGTCGAGCTGGCCCCAAATCGCTCGCTTGCAAATCCTGATCGATCCGTTTGCAATCGGCAAGCAACCGAGTGTCGCGATCGGCGAACCGATCATAACATTCACTTTCGATCCCAATCGCTTTGAGACATTCCGCCGCCGCTCGACAGGAGGCTCCGATCAAAACCCATGGTTGCATTGCTTGATTCTAAACCCCAAAAATTGCTGAATGATCATTATGGTCACTCAAAAATTGACTTCGTTTAACGATTCGAAAACGAATGCGTTAATACAAAAATTTCTCGGAAATGTGAGTATCAACTTTGCAGCGTCCAACGAAAGTACATGTCATGCTAAACCAAAATATTTTGTTGGTAACAGTTTAGTTCAATGACGAGTCGCTCGCCCAAGCTGTTTCAATCAGCCCATTAGCGCAGTGACGGGATCGGACAATCGATCATCTTCGGTGCTTGTAAAATACCAGATCGTAGTCGATCGATTTCTCAGTCAGTACGGAAGCCTAAGTGACCTTTTCCGCATGATCCACGCTCACAGAAAGACTCTTATTCAATGACGCCTATTGACAATCTGTGGTCTAGATTCGTTCAACTAGCTCAAATGCGACCGCTATTAACACATCGAAATCCCATCGTGCTCGGAAATCATTCTGGCATTCAACACAAAAGACACTGGTACGGCGTTTGCGTTTTAAATATTGCTTGTTTCCAAAACAGCTCCTCTTAGTGCCCTTAGTGTGAACATAATGCTTAGATCAAAAACTCCGGTCCATCTTGGCGTGTGGGCCTTATCACTCGCAATTTCTTGCAGCTATTCGGGTTTCGCCCTGGCGCAAGAAAACTTGCCGCCTGCAATTCCTCAGCCGCCTAGCTCTGACGCGGAGGTGCTTGATGCCGACACAGAAACCGACGAGTTTTCCGTACTCATGCGAGGGCCATTACATGAAGCGTACGCAGAACAATATTCGTCCGATCCAGAAGCTGGCGTTGTTGTTGCCAAGCGTCCGCCAGATCTCATTCAGGAGCTTCCGCCGAGTTACAAACCAGACTTAAAAGATATCACCTGGATTCCAGGTTATTGGGGCTTTGATCCAGAGCTCCAAGACTTCATCTGGGTCAGCGGTATTTGGCGACAGGTTCCACCGGATCAACAATGGGTTCCAGGTTACTGGATGGACATCGATCGCGGCTACCAATGGATTAGCGGTTTTTGGCTCAGCTCCGGCGCTGAAGAGATCGCTTACCTCCCTTCGCCACCGCCATCCATCGAAAATGGACCGAGCAGTGCCGCTCCCGATCAGGATCACTTTTGGATTCCTGGATGTTGGGTCTATGAGCAAACTGACTATTACTGGCAAGCTGGATACTGGGCACCTAGCAACGAAAACTGGGTTTGGGTTCCAACTCGTTACGTCTGGACTCCAAGCGGTTGCGTCTATCGCGCTGGCTACTGGGATTATAACATCGCAGATCGCGGCACCATCTTCTGTCCCGTCCGGTTTACAAATCCTGTCGCGACTTATCAATACAGGCCAACTTATGTCATCGACACTAATCCTGCATGGTATGCAAATCTGTTCGTCTACCCGCAATACAACCACTACCTGTATGGCAATTACTATGGCTACTCAGGTCAAAACAATATCTACCCGTGGGGCAATTACTACCAGACGACACGTCGCTTCGATCCGCTCTACAGCTACTACTCCAATCAAGGTCGCAGCACAGGTTTGATTCAGCAGATCGTAAGGCTGCAACGATATTTTCAAGCCAATCAAAATCTGCGTCCAGCCAACACTTACGCCGCCGGCCGCACACAGTACGCAGGCTTCAACGCTCAACAGCAATCGGTGGCGTTACGAGCTGCAACCATCGCTAGTCTTGCCAATCGAAAAGCAGATTTCGGGCTACCGTTTGCGCTGCAAGGAATCCAACAAACGGCGGCAAGTCAGTTAGCACAATCGGTTGCACCAGTCCGGCAGTTCGCCAGCACGCGAAGGGACTTGGAGCGTGCAGGGAGCGAAGCGGATCGCTTGCGAGCCACCGTGCAAACCGACGAATCTTTACGCGAAAGATCAAACGACGTCGCGAGTAAGATCGATACCAAACATCTACGATTCAACGCGAATTCGTCCGCAACTTCGAACGCGATCGCAACCGGCTTAAGAGCCGAAAGTTCAGATGACGCCGCAAAACGTAAAGCTGCAAAGGCGGAGCGGGCCGAGAGTGCACGCAATGACAACGCGACCGGTCGCGAGCCTAATGCGAAACGCAATTCGGCACAGTCACTGCTAGATGCAGCCAATTCGAACGGCTTGAGTTCGAACCGAGGCAGTGATTTGAACCGTGGCAATGAAGAGAGTCCTCAGCGGCTAAGTCGCGAAGAGATTAGCCAACGACGAAACGAGATTCGTCAGAAGCAAACAGACGCTTTGAATTCAGCAACACAGCCGACCAAGCCCGATGCAATTGCTCCAAACGCTTCTGCAAATGACAAAGCTCCACCGACTGCCAATGACTTAGATGAACTACGCAGCCGACTCGGAGGTCGAGGCTCGAATAACCCCAAAGCCGCGAATCAAAAACCAGACGGTTCGCCAGCCGACAGAAACGGATCGGATCGTCCGAATCTGCCCAGCCGGCAGAACGCCCCTGCACAAAACGCACCTGGATTGAACTTGCCAGGCGCTCCGGCCAATCCTTCGCAGGATCGCGATCGGGGAGCCAATCGCAACGCCGCTCCCAATCCGAACGGCGTGAAGCCAGACACATCCGCCAAGGGAAATGGCAATGGAGCTACACCGCCTTCAGCGGGCAACGATGCGAAGAAACCACCGGCGGCGAACAGCCCGGCAGCGGCTTCGAACCCATTAGAATCTGCGGGCAAGGCTGCTGCAAAACTGAACCAGGGTGCCAATCAAGCGGTTAGGGAGCAGGCCAAAAATTTGACACCGCCTGCTGCAGCGGATAGGAAAGCGGCACCTAGTCCAGCTCCGGCGCCTGCGGCCCAAAAGAAAGCGTTGCCTACACCGAGCCCCGAACCCGCGCCGACTCCGGCACCTGCCCCGAAAGCAGAGAAGAAAGCCGCACCAGCTCCGGCACCTGCCCCTGCAGCAGGCAAGGCTGAGGGTAAAGGTGGTAAGGGCAAAAACAAATAGAATCTGCCGCGAAAATTGCGGATCGTAACGTCTGTCAGATGTGCGACACATCGTGCTTGAACATGCTGCAGTCATTGGATGTCAGCATGTTTGACACCGGCTGCACCGAAGTTCGAACGAAGACGCTTTCGCCAGCGATCACCAACGCGGCAAGGTTCCGTGGATTATAATTGGAAGTTGTTCAGTTAAAGGCTTCCAACTATCAAACCAACTTATGACACGTCAATTTCGGTTCCCGTTTGCGGCCGTCGTCTTGCTGCTAGGCTTTTCCATTCGTCCGATGGTCGCCAATGGCCAGGAGGATCAATGGCCCAAGCCGTTGATGCGCGACTTTATCGGCATCAATGGACATACGGTCAGCTTCAAGCCCGAGCTTTATGCTCCGGTCTGCGATCTGGTCCGCGATTATCATCCGATCGATTGGGATTGGGGCAAGGAAACCAATGCCGCCTTACAATTTCCGTCTGCGCAAAACGGTGTACGGTGGGATTCGGTCTATGGCTCGTGGCAGCAGCAGGGTTTCCGCACCGATGCCTGCTTGATGTTTGATAAGGTCCCGCCAGACAGCTGGAACAATCGAGTTGAAGATGCGAGTCGGTA
This sequence comes from Pirellulaceae bacterium, assembly GCA_041740995.1. Taxonomy (GTDB): domain Bacteria; phylum Planctomycetota; class Planctomycetia; order Pirellulales; family Pirellulaceae; genus JBGSKY01. The sequence goes on along the minus strand of JBGSKY010000111.1, from coordinate 3,198 downwards.
TGGCGAAGCGTTTGCGAAAAGCTTCGGTCCTTCAGCCAAAACGCCATTGGTTGAAGCAGTGGAAATTGGCAACGAGCCGGGCAAATACGATGACGCAGCCTATCGTGAAATCTTCGAAAATATGGCTGCTGGGCTTCGTCGTGGCGACCCAAAACTTAAGATCGCGACCTGCAATGTTCTGAATGGTGAAAGCGGCGACTATCACAAATCAATCGATAGCCTGCGAGGCCTCGAACCGCTATACGATGTGCTGAACATTCACAGCTACGCGATGCTCAAACCTTGGCCAACGTGGGAGCGATCGTTTCCCGAGGATGACCGTTTTCCAGGTTTTCATCACGATATACAGCGGCTGATCGATTGGCGAAACGAGAACGCGGCCGACAAGGAAGTTTGGCTGACCGAGTTCGGCTACGACAGCTCGACCCAATTGCCTGCGGCCGAAGGTGACTTTGCAAAATGGCAGGGCAATTCGGATCTAGAGCAGGCACAATGGTTGGTGCGTTCGTTCTTTCGGTTCGCGACCATGGATTTGCAGCGAGCTTATATCTATTTCTTCAACGATGACGACGAACCCAAGCTGCATGCATCGTCCGGCTTGACTCGAAAATTTGTTCCCAAACCATCGTTCTACGCCGTGTCTCATTTGTCGGCCATGCTCGGAGATTATCGTTTCTCACGTGTTGTCGCGCAGCAACCGCATGAGTCGGCGGTCTACGAATTCGTACACGGCGAAGATTCCAACAGGCGCGTTTGGGTCGCGTGGAGTCCAACGGGAGAAGGTCGTCAATCGATCGTCACACTTCCACTCGAAGGCTGGCGGATCGAGAGCATAGAAGCCATGCCAATCAGTGATGCCGCCGCCGCCGCTCCATCGCCAGAACAAGTTTCAGAAACCTTGCAGCTGCCGATCACCGAATCTCCGCTTTACTTGATGTTGCGAAAATGATGATCAGCGAGTAGGCCAGGACAGGTCCTGGCCTACAGATAAGATAAAAATGTTCTAGCACTATGTACTAGGCAGCGGCCGACATGCCGTAGCCGATCAGCGCCGAAGTCGGTTGCGACATCGGACCATCTTGGGCTTTCGCGTTATACCAAACCGCAGCGATCCAGACCCGCGTTCCTGGAGTCACACCAGCGGCAAAGCTAACGTCTTACATCATCTTCGTCGTCGAACCTTCGTATGAAGATAAGCATTGAAAATGGACCCAGGGCGGCGCTGAAAATTGACCCACGGGGGTCGGGTTTGGGTCCTAAATCTCAGTCTTGAGCGAGGAAGATTTCGCCGCTGGTGGGATGAACCAACGCAATGAAATCTAGTCAAAAAAGTTTTATGTCACGAGGAACCAAGTAATCGTCGCACATATCCGAAAAAATCTTGCATGTCCGAGGGAGCGTCAGGGCCGATGATTAGCGGACCATCAACGCCGTCGTTCGACAGTCCGTGAGAACCGCGAACGAGTCTTGTATCCAGCGGAATCACATCCATCTTATACCGCATTCCTAACTTCTTTTGCAGTAACCTCGCACCGGCTCGCAGTTTCGAAGTCATAAACAGCTCGCAAGGATCGTAGCCCGGTTTGCGATGAATATCGACTGTCCGTGCAAAATCCGGAGCGCGACCGTCATCAAGCCAATAAGGATAAGCGAACCAAGCGTCCGACTCCGATAGCACAATCCATTCGCCGCTGCGCGGATGATCCAATCCGACTTCTTGGGGATCAACAACACTAGCAACGCCAGCCAACTTTCGAATGCAAGTGGCGACTTCATTTCGCAGCTCTGGTCGTCGAACATAAAGATGTGCGACTTGGTGATCGCAGACCGCAAACGCATCCGACTCGCCAGGCAACATGCTTTCGCCAAACGGTCCATCGCGGACTGCTAACCAGCCATTTTCACGGAGCACACGGTTCAAGCAAACCGCGCGGTTGACCGATCGCAATCCATACTCGGAGACAATAATCGGCACGGCACCAATCTCGTTGGCAGCGCTGATTAACGTCGCCACGCATTGATCGACCTCAACAACCCGTTGCGGATCTTGATCGCTGTACCGTTGATAGTCATAATCCAGATGTGGCAGATAAACGAGCGTGATTTGCGGTTGGTTTTGCCGCATAACTTCTGCAGAAGCTGCGGCGATCCACTTCGAACTTGCCAGTCCAGCCGCCGGTCCCCAGAAAGCATGAAACGGGAACGGGCCGAGCTTCTCGACCAAATTACAACCGCTGTGATCGAGCACGCCGAACTGTTTCGAACCATCGCAACCATAGTACGGCTTCGGGGTAACACTCCACTGCACCGGAGCGTTTTGGTTGTACCACCAAAACATTTTGGCCGTACGAAAACCTTCGTAGAATTTCTCACCTTGGACCAGCGAGTTCGCTTGTTGCCAGAATCGAATTTCTGCCGTGTCGCGGAAATACCAACCATTCCCAACGATCCCATGTTCGCGTGGCGATTTGCCCGTCATCATCGTCGCCTGAGCCGTGCTGGTAACCGCCGGCAGAACGCCCTTCCAAGCGATCGGCGAACCGAGCGCGGCAACGTTGGGCGCGTGCTGTACCAAACGACTGGTCAGCCCAACGACGTTGATGATGCAAACTCGTTTTTCCATTTCAATGCCGAACAATCCGATCGGCGATCAAGAGAGCACTGGCAATGGCGAGACGGACGACTGACCACGACCGATTTGATCCGAAAGCGATCGCACCATCGCTCGCGTGACATCTTCAAACGGTGCAGCGATTTGTGGATTGGAGAGCGCATCTGCCAGTTCGCCAATATCACATTTTTCGCGCAAACTGATATTGATTGGCAACGCTCCAAGGAAAGGAATTTCCAGCGACTCAGCCCGCTCGCGTGCGCCGCCGCGTCCAAAAATGTCGTAACACTTCCCAGTGTCCGGACAGGTAAAACCGCTCATGTTTTCGACCATTCCTAAAATTGGAATCTTGACCTTTTCAAACATCGCAATCGCTTTTCCGGCGTCCAGCAGCGCGATTTCTTGCGGTGTGCAAACGATCGTCGCACCGGCCAGTGGCAATAGCTGCGACAACGTCAACGCAACGTCTCCGGTTCCGGGCGGCATGTCGATAATGATGTAGTCTAGTTCACCCCATAATGTGTCGCGAAGGAACTGCGTGATCGAACCATGCAGCATCGGTCCACGCCACACAACCGCTTGGTTTG
>JBGSKY010000110.1:0-8262 GCA_041740995.1 Pirellulaceae bacterium | reverse complement strand
GATCACGGCCACCGCCGCCACCGCCACCGCCACCGCCGCCACCACCACGACCGCCACGGTATCCACCACCGCCACCGCCGCCGCCACCACTGCGTTCTTCGCGTGGTTTCGCTTCGTTGACTTGCAAGTTACGACCTTCGTTGTCGCGACCATTGAGGCCATTGATCGCGGCATTTGCTTCTTGTTCGCTCGACATTTCGACGAACCCAAAGCCCTTGCTACGTCCGGTTTCCCGATCCTCGATAACTTGAGCGCTAACTACATTCCCGAACTCGGAGAACAACTGCTCAAGCTGTGCGGATCGCACGTTGTAGCTGAGGTTACCGCAATACAATTTCTTTCCCATCACCAAACTCCAAAAATGTCCCGTAAAATCGATCGGAATCAACCAGACACCGGGACCGAATCGTCCAGTTGAAACTTTTTTTATTTCTTGGCACCCAAGGCCCTCATTTAAGATCGCTATTTGCGACCAAACGAAAGGGTTGAGAGCATTTTGTTCAATGCAGAAAGGCACTCGGTAAAGTAACATCAGACAAAGCTCTTTCTGCAAGTGAGCTTAGAAGATCTTAGAGACCTGGGAGGCGATGCGATGCGTCGAGTTCCAGAGAATCCGCGTTACCAATACCGTGAGATCAACTCCACATTAGAGTTACCGCGGCTGGTCGCGACTGCGACGAGTTAAGGCACACCAGAACAATGAATTGATTAGCGAGAGCGAGCATACCAGCCAGTCAATGCTTCCGCTAGGGCTTCTATCATCCAACCAACGGAATTTACAAATCTTTTAGCTACTAGAATCATCGATCCAAGACTTGCTGCAATATTGCCATCCAAGTTGGATTCAATCGGAGCGTGATTTCCTTCACTTTTTTATCGTCACCGGGCTCAAAATCAATCTCAAAGCCGGCTGTTGCAAGGGCATCATTGGGACTTTTTCCAGTTTGGCAGGCTTTCCAAAATCTTACGCTATGCAACGTGCTCTCTGCTTTAGAGCTTTCAATTTCGCTGCAAATTGATTCGACGGTCTTCGTTACGGCCGGGGTCTTCCCAGTCATCATTTCTTGTCGCAGGCGGTCTGCCCAATTTTTCCAACGTGTTTTTTCTTGAACGGACATTTTTAACCTTCAAATCAATCAGGATGAACTACCAGTTGCTAGCAAAACTAAGACCCTACCGGCCACCTTTGAGCCAACTTACATCATGGTGTGCTGGAAGCTATTTCGACCACTTGATCGTTGATAGAAAACCAACTGTGGTCTACTAAGCCGATGACAGTCGGAATACTCAATTGCATTTCGGTTGCTAGCTGATCAATCGACTGCGGGCCGTTTTGATAGATATTATCCCACACCGTTGCACGCAGTTCTTCATGCTCTTGGTTCGACATTTTTTTGGGCTCGATCCGTGAAAGGCAATTAATCAATGGCCATTGCAGACCAACGAAATGTTCATTGCGAAATAGTAAAATTACAGTCTCTTCGTTCCAAATCCGCGATTCATCAACTTTTCAATGGTCCAAATTTCGCCAATCGCGAAAGCCAGCGCGGACAAACTGAACGTGAGCGGTTGTAGCCAGATGCAATTTCGCCAAAGAAAAACGACTATCTTTGCAATGGACAATGGCGGAGCAAGCAATTCGTAACGAATTCTTCACCCACCCCACCCAGCGATTCAATCCGATGAATGAACACTTCAATGTGCGATTGAGCAATTATATCTCTTAATCTGCCTCAGCGATACCGCACAAGTCCGCCACGCATGGTATTTAATCGTTGCTCAGAAAGAGACTTACGAAACTAACGGCCGCTGCCAACGCTGTTTCTACACGCAAAATTCGAGGTCCTAAATCGAGCGGCAACCAGCCATTCTCAAGCGCGCAATTGACCTCGGAGCCGCTAAAACCGCCCTCTGGACCGATCGCAACTTCAAACGCCGGTGGGCTTGCGGAATATTTTCGTCGAATTGTCTCCGCCCCCGCAAAATTGAGCTTTAACGCATCGGCGATGCCTGGATGGGCCAGCAGCCTGATCGTTTCATCTCCAACTGCTCGCGTAAACCAGTCTTTGCAAGTCGAGCGAGGCGCAAACTGCATGAAGCGATTTCGCTGGCATTGCTTGCAAGACTCCTGAACCGTTCTTTCGGCTCTCGCAATTGCGTTTTCTGTCGCTTCTGCGACACCAAATTCACAACCTAACGGTACCAACAAATGTACCCCCAACTCGGTCGCCCGTTCGACAACGCTGCGCTGTCGCTCGCCTTTGGGTAGTCCAATGGCTAACGTCAGTGAACCGGGCAGCTCTTTGGGCGACATCTGCACCGATTCGATGACAACCCAAGCGGAAGACTTTTCAATTTCTTCGAGACGAGCCACTGCAACTTGGCCCTGACCATCGAATACTTCGCAACAATCGCCAACCTTCAAACGCATAACCTTGGTCGCATGTTTGGCTTCTTGAGAGGCCAATTCCAGTGTGTCGCCGACGTTCAGAGGATGATGATAAATTCTCATGCGTTTTGATTTACTAAGAAGACTCTAAGTTAGGCCTAAAATGAGAATCGCCGCCATCAGCATAACCGCACCGACCAAGCGAACCACAAAGACGGTGTTACTAAGACTCTGATCAGCAATCCCCAACAGAGAACCAAACATCCAAATGAATAACAGTCCAAAAAGTCCACGCGTGCCGTAAACGACATTCGCAATTGCCGCGTTCCCATAAAATGCGACAGCGCAAATGATAAAAATGGCCTGCAATGAAAAGAGCATTGTTCCTGATAACAAATAGGGCCAAGATGCCTTTGGAATTGCCGAAAGCGGAGCTTTAAAGAATGGCACAAATGCAAACGAAAGTGCCATGCAAACGACAAACATGCTCGGCAAGAATGTGCCGGTTGGCCATAGAGGAGCGAAACTCTGGACACTTACATCGAACAATGCATAAGCCGCCGCGCCCAGACTGGCACAAATGACAGAAAAAGCAATTCGCCCTCTGGCCGAACGACGATCGGTAAAATTGAGCAGCGCGATGGCAAGACTAGCAATACCGCAGGCAATCCAGATCTGGCGTGGAAGCTCGGCAAGTCGCATCGCCGAAAGAAAAAGCGGAACAAAAAGAAGCTTCAGCCCTAATACTGGCGCTGCCACTGATATCTCGCCTTCAGTCATCGACACTAAGGTGAAGACCTGCCCGACAACGAACAGCATCGCGACCACCAGAACTTGCCACCAGTTTGCAATCGGTGGGACAGTTTGGGCTTGCAAGAAGAACGGCAGAAAGAATAGCAAGCTAACGCAGTTAGAAACAAAACTGATCCGCCAAATATCCAGCCTGTAAGACGCTGCTCGCTTGATGAGCAAAGTCCCAAGCGAGAAGATGATTGCGGCTGCCAACGGCATCCAGAATGTCGGAGTGCCGAGCAACTATGCGACCGTCCACGTGTCGCCGCCAGTAAGCAATTTTTGCAAGTCACCAGGACCACGTTTCGCCTCGGCTTGCTTGATCTGACCCCGAACTTCGTCTTCGAAAGTCGAATCAACAACTTGACGGAAAACGCCGATCGGCTCTGGGAAATCAGGACGACGCATTCTGGCTAACAAGAACGGATAGGTGATATCAGCCGACTCATCGTGGAACAGCAAATCGTCTTCTTTGACTCCGCTTGAATTAAGATCGACAATCTCCAGCGTCAAGCCGTTTAATCGGATGCCTTTGTCGCGATTCTTGCCGTAGATCAACGGCTTGCCATGTTGCAATTCAATCGTGTGATCTTCGCGTGTCGACTTGTCTTGAGCATAGGACCAAGCACCATCATTGAAGACGTTACAGTTCTGATAGACCTCGACAAACGACGTACCTTTGTGCGCGGCTGCTCGCTTGAGTGTCTCGCCAAGATGCTTGATATGCACATCGATCGAACGAGCGACGAAGGTGGCCTGTGCCCCGAGCGCAATCATCAGAGGATTTAGCGGATGATCAACGCTGCCCATTGGCGTGCTTTTGGTGATCTGACCTTCCTGACTGGTCGGTGAGTACTGCCCCTTGGTCAAACCATAAATTCGGTTGTTGAAAAGGATTATATTTACATCGACGTTGCGTCGCAGCAAATGAATAAAGTGATTTCCACCGATGCTTAACGCGTCGCCATCGCCGGTAATTACCCAAACAGTCAAATCTGGCCGCGTAACTTTCAGTCCCGTTGCAATCGCCGGAGCACGTCCATGAATCGAATGCACGCCGTAGGTGTTGACGTAATAGGGAAAACGGCTGGAACAACCAATGCCTGAGACGAACACAGTCTTCTCAGGCGCAACGCCGATCTCCGGCAAAACCTTTTTCATCTGCGCCAAGATCGAATAATCGCCGCAGCCTGGGCACCAACGAATGTCTTGATCGCTGGCAAAATCGTTAGCAGTCAGTACTGGAAGTGTTGCAGTCATTTCGGAATCTGGAAAAATTTGGGAACGAACAATATCGAAATTTATGAGCCGAGCTAACCAGCATTGTGGTCAACTTGAAAGCGAAGCACTGTCTAGCCGACGCGGGCGGCAATTCCATGCTTCTCACAGTCGATTGCGTCACAGATTGCTTCGACCAACTCGCTGATCGAGAATGGCTTGCCTTTGACCTTGTTGAATCCAACAGCATCGACAAGATATTTGCTTCGAATCAACATTCGAAGCTGGCCCATATTCAATTCTGGAATCAAGACTTTATCGTAACGAGAAATGATTTCGCCGAGATTGTTTGGAAATGGATTCATATAGCGAATGTGCGCGTGGGCGACGCTGCGACCTTCGCGACGAGCTTCATGGACGGCCGTGTAAACCGACCCATAAGTTCCTCCCCAAGAGAGAACCAATAAATCGCCGCTAGCCGGGCCATCGACATGCTGAGGTGGCAACAATTGAGCGGCGTTTGCCACCTTCTGCGCACGAATGTGAACCATTTTTTGATGATTCTCGGCATCGTAAGAAATGTTTCCGGTCCCATCCTCTTTTTCTAGGCCTCCGACGCGATGCATCAGTTCCGGCGTGCCTGGAATCGCCCATGGTCTGGCGAGTAATTCGTCGCGACCATACGGCAAAAATGGGCCTTCGTGATCGTTGCGTTGAGGATGAGTAATGTGGATATGCGGCAACTCATCAACGTTTGGAATCATCCATGGTTCAGATCCGTTAGCAATGTAGCCATCCGAAAGAACAATGACTGGCGACATCAACTTGACAGCCAACATCCAAGCCTCAACGACAATGTTAAAACAGTCCGCTGGCGATTGAGCCGCAAGAACTGGCAATGGTGATTCGCCGTTTCGACCAAACATCACTTGCAACAAGTCGCTTTGCTCAGTTTTTGTTGGCAGCCCAGTACTTGGCCCACCGCGTTGGATGTTTAGCAAAATCATTGGCAGCTCGAGCATCAACGCCAATCCCATCGCTTCGCCTTTTAAAGCGATCCCTGGACCACTGCTGCACGTGACCGCCATTTGGCCACCGTACGCCGCACCAATCGTCGCGCAAGCAGCCGCAATTTCGTCTTCTGCTTGAAATGTGCAAACTCCAAAATTTTTATACTTGCACAACTCGTGAAGAATGTCGCTCGCTGGAGTAATCGGATACGAACCGTAAAACAGCTCCTTATTTGAACGCTTCGAAGCGGCAATCAGCCCGAGCGCCATCGCTTGGTTGCCCATGATGTTTCGATAGACACCTGGCTTTAACCGAGCCGGTTGTACGGCAAAGCTCGTCGGCAACGCTTCAATCGTCTCACCGAAAGCCCAGCCGGCATTCAAAGCCGCTTCGTTGGCACGAGCGAGGTTGGGATCTTTAGCACCGAATTTTCCGTTGATGAATTTCAACGTCGTTTCCATGCTTCGCCCGTAGAGCCAATAAATCAGGCCCATCGCGAAAAAGTTCTTGCAGCGATCGGCCTCTTTGACACTCATTCCGAAGGGTGCGACCGCTGTCTTGGTTAGCCGCGTCAAAGGAACTTTTACGACGTTGTAGTTTTCCATCGAAGGATCTTCCAACGGATTGGTCCGAAGCTTGGCAAGCTTCAAATCCTTGTCCTCAAAGCTGTCCTCATTGACGATTAGCGTTCCGCCTGGACGAAGGTCAGGCAAGTTTGTCACCAGTGCCGCAGGGTTCATCGCGACCAGCGTATCAAGCGTATCGCCCGGCGTATGGACTTCGTGCGAAGCAAACTGAACTTGAAATCCTGATACTCCGCCACGAGTCCCACGCGGGGCACGAATTTCGGCGGGAAAGTCAGGAAACGTGGCGACATCATTGCCTGCCAACGCTGACGTATTAGTAAGCTGGGTGCCAAGTAGCTGCATTCCGTCGCCGGAATCGCCAGCCAACCGAACGGTTACACCCGAAACAACTTGGACTTTCTTGACGGCTGAATTATTGGACATTTCGCGTAGATTTCAGAAACATGTAGGCTGGGCGTAAAAACGAAGACGCCGCGTACCGATAATATCGATCGTGCCGGTTGGAACAATTAGACATTTTGGCGAAGATTTCCGGCTGTGAATACGCCAAAACACCCTCTCGCCAACGGAATGACCGGAAAGTTTCAGCGTTTTGCAACCAACATCAGTTCCGCTATGCGTCGATTCGCCCTAACGACAAGTTCGCCGAACCGTAAACGCTTGACGATCGCTAGCTACGCCATGCGAGTCACTCCAGCCGTTTTCCGCGACTTGCAAAGCCCCCAAAACGCTAATGAGCAAACTTACTCAAGCGATTTGAACTGCTGGTACAATCAGTGGCGTCATCGAGAAAGAATGCGTAGTCCCTTGATCCTAATTATTTGCTGACATGGCTTCAACAATCGAAGAAACAGACGAAGATCAATGGTCGTTGAGGCTTGCAATTGCTACTTGGTTCAGTCTACTCATGGTGCTAGTAGGACTATTGCTGGTGCTCAATGCACCGCTCAAGCTCTCGACCAATGGTCAGCCAGGATTAATCGAGCTTCATCCGGTTGCCGATGCTTTTGTCGTCTCAACGCGCCCGGACGAAAACTTTGGTGCTGCGGGTGCGCTAGCCATTAGCGGACCGATGGAGAATGGCTCTTTTGAAACTTTACTGCGATTCAACACGGCGATGGCTAAAGAACACTTTGATGCGACCTACGGCAAAGATCACTGGACCTTGGAATCGGTTCAGCTTCGGCTCAATCCAGCCGTGGCTCATAACAACTTCTTCAACAGCTTCCGGTCACGGTCTGAAATCAACGTTCAATGGCTTCTGCATAACGACTGGAACGAAGGGCAAGGAAATCCTCATCATCCAGAAATCGAGGGCGTGACTTGGAACAGCGTCCAAGAAATGATCGATATGAACAGCCCAATTGTCAGCAAGGCCAGCGAAGGCGAATTCGTTTTCGAAGTCCAAAGCGAGTTGGGTGAAGCGATCGTCGATGGCCAGGAGATCTCGTTGCGGCTTTATGCAGCGGACGAACGTACTGCTTCCATTTTTCACTCACAAAATTTCGGAGCAAGCAACCGCCGCCCGCTACTAATTGTCGCCGCAAAAGTCACGACAGCTCGATGATCGAGTCCAGCTAAACGGTTTTTTTCTCGGTTGAGAAGGAGGTGTTTTGGCAAGTAGAACTTAAAATCGAACTGTAAAAAGTGCTGCTGAGCTGATATGCTTTCACGGTGTCGAACATTTAAGAAACATCGGTAAGAAAATCGATTCCCAGGTGCTGCAAATTTTTGCTGTTGAACCAGCCGCCGCAAAATGCTCTCGAATTCGCTCGACTGCATTTACTTCTGATCGAATAGCTTTGATTGAGCTAATTTTGCTCTTAGCGTGCGGAACACTTGCCGCCATCGCGATCATTGCGATTTCGCCCAGCTGGAAAATCCCTGGAAGCGCGATCTTTCGGGCCGGTGTACCGATGCTTCTTGGGCTTGCAATAGTACCTCGCCGGCTTAGCGGTTCGTTGATGTCTCTCGCCGCCGCATCAACGTTTTTAGTCATGGCCTTTGCTGGCTTGGCTACAATCCCAGTCGCCGCGTTCAGCGGGACTATCGCGCTTGGATTCATGCTTGATTGCTCAGTCCGAGTTGCACCTTCGCGTCGATTGCCGATGTATTTACGAGCGGTGATGGCTGGTCTGCTGGCGAATTCAATTGCATACATTGTGCGGTATGCGATGTTTGTCGGCACAAGCGCAGTTGGTGAAGCGCATACGCTGCAAAGTTTTGGTCCAACGATCTTCGCATCCTTTGGATTGTGCGGCGCAT
>JBGSKY010000109.1:0-19827 GCA_041740995.1 Pirellulaceae bacterium | reverse complement strand
GTGGGATTAGTTAAACTGTCACAACGAAAAATTCCGAAAGAGCATCGCGTTAATTCAAACGGCGTTGTTCGAATTGTCGTCTCAAAGGTTAGTCTGGCCGACTTTGTTGGCTCAATGCTTGGGCAATTAGTGCCTTATGCAAAACAAGATGAAAATGTTCGAAGTTACTTCGTTGATTCTATGAAACGAGTCATCGAAATATCAAAGTCTGATGAACTTAATCAATTAATCATTGAACAAATCAAGCGAATAGAAGCTTGAAGAAAGTCGGAATGTGCCCTCTATCATTGCAACTCTTAATTATCAATCGTAGAAGTCTAAGCAAATTGTTATTCGTTGCCATGGTTCGTTATTGCGACAGTCCGAACTGGATTTCAATGCGTTAGTTTTTCCAAGTCTTGTTTGCGCGCGACAGACTGAGATTGGGCGAATGCAACAATGCCGCCAGCTATCGCGCCTGTTAAATGGCCGTCCCAAGAAACCCCGTATCCGGCCGTCGGAAGAACACCGAACAACACGGTGCTGCCGTACAAGAAAAATGTAATGAGAGCGACGATAATGGCCACGGGTCTGCGTTCAAAGTAGCCAGTGCTGATAAGGAAAACAATCAATCCGTAAATCAATCCGCTGGCGCCGACATGAATTGAAGAGCGACCGATCAACCAAAGTAATGATCCATTTAATAGAGCTATGGCAATAACGCTTCGTACCGAATTAGCTCTTGAGCCGATCAATAGTCCGAGCAGCACCAAAAGCGGAATCGTGTTTCCGATTAAATGCCCAAGCGATCCATGCAAAAATGGCATCGTCGCGATGCCCGCTAGGCCGCTGATTGTTCGTGGGACTAATCCCCAGGCGACCAGATGTATCGGGAGTAACAAATCAACGAAATAAATAATCCACAGAATGGCGATAAAGCCAAGGGCTAGTCGAAGCTCTCTGTTTTCGGTCGATTTACTCATGATCATCGAAGCTTATCGACCGATTAGTTGGCGTCAATCCGACAAACAATTCATAAAGAGTTTATGTTTTCCTCATGGTCGTTGCCAAAAAGCGTTTACCTGTGACAAGAGTTCGAATGCCGGTTGGATAAGGGAGCCGATGTAAGCAGATTGGCGTTCGCGATCGATTCGTCTTTGGGAAATCGAGTAAAACGCACCGGCGGCTTAGCGTCGATCCGTTCTTAGACATTCGGGTTGCTATTGCATCGCTCTCCTAGTCGGCAGCGATTTCAAAACCACGAAGCTTACATTTGTAAGCCGTTTTAAAACCTCAAAGTCAATGCCCGCCATGGCCACCTGCAGCGGCGGCAGCGGCAGCAAGTTCTTCGGGCGTTGGCGGCGGCGGTTCTGCATGCATTGCGTCGTTTTGCATTGAGATCAAACGTTCGGACTTCTGGTCCGATTTTTCATAAAGGTCATTAAGCATAAAAACCTCGACGCGACTGTCCTGCTGGTGATCAGGTTTTGTGCCTACAAAAAGCGGTTCGGAACCGCCAGCTTGCGACAGCCGAATTCGCTCTGGAGCGATGCCATGCGAAACCAAGTAGCGCATTGTCTCAATCGAGCGTTGGTAGGAGATCTGCCACGCGTCCAAGTGGGCTTGTATACCGCCAAGACTGTCTTCTGCGGCATGGCCGCGAATTTCAATTCGATTCGGGTTGCCAATAATTTCCGGTATCAATTTGGAGAGCTGTTTCTCAGCGTTCTGGTCAAGCACAACTCGATTGGCCTCGAACGTGACAATAGTTCCTACATTGCTTCGCTTGCCTTCGTCGGTCATCTTTGTCTGTGTCGTATCGTCATCAGCGGCACGCTGACGATTCTTGCGTCCGCCCGCTCCGTCTTGTCGTGATGGCAGTAAAGATGAATTCGGGTTGCCTGTAATCCGGCGACCGGTTGGGGAACGAAAGTGTTCAGCAATCGCCTCTTTAACTTCTGGCTTTTGACCGACAAGCCACATAACCATAAAGAAGGCCATCATTGCCGTCACGAAGTCGGCGTAAGCAACTTTCCACGCACCACCTCCTTTTGCCATTGTTCAAGTCTCCAGAATATTGTTTTCGCTGACGAGTTGTTCCGAGCTTATCTGGAAAGGTTTTTGACCGTCCCGTTCCTTCAAAGGGTCATTCTTTTGTTTGGATAAGCGTCAGGTTTGTCGTCGATGTGATGATGCTATGAATTTGTGACGCTGTGTTACGCACCAGCGGAGTCAACTTGTTTGAAAAGTGCTTCCATCTCTTCGCTTGTTGGACGAAGATTTCGAGGCAGCCCTCGTCGGCCACTCTCAACGGCCATCTTCGGTTGCATTCCACCAAAGTAGCCTTGCATGATGGCGGAAACAGTTCGGAAGTAGCAACCCTCTTCTTCACCCATCGATTCCATTTTTGCAGCCAATGGGCCTAAGAAACCGTAAGAGGCTAGAATTCCAAGAAACGTTCCGACCAGTGCCGCACCAACACTGTGTCCAATTTCAGTAACCGGACCATCGATCTTTTCCATCGTGATAACGATACCAAGTACGGCTGCGACGATCCCGAATCCCGGTAATGCGTCAGCGGTTTTGCTGAGCGCGGCGATAGGCGCATGGTGCTCTTCATGCATCGCTGCCATTTCCATTTCCAATAGAGCACCGATCTCTTCTGGCTTCAAAGATCCATCGATCAGCGGACCGAATGCGCCCTGGATAAAATCCGTCGCATGATGGTCGTTGGCGAGCTTGGGATAACGTTTGAAAAGTTCGCTCTCATGTGGATTGGAAATGTGCGATTCAAGAGCCAGCATGCCTTCACGGCGAGCAAGACGAAATAACTCATAAAGGGCTTGAAATGTCTGATCGTAAGTGGCTCGACCGTATGGTGAGCCCTTGAGCGTCTGTAAGATTCCTTTGACGAGGTTGATCATTGTTGATACAGGGCTCATCATGATCAACGCACCCAGCGAAGCGCCGCCAATGGTCAACACCTCGGACGGGTGGATCAAAGCGCCAACATGTCCGCCGGCCCAAATGAAGCCACCCAGCACACAACCGGTCACTACTAAACATCCAACAATTACAAACATATTCTTACTTGCTTATTCGCGACTCAACTACGCAGGTTGCTGGTACGATCGCATAAAAGTCGCGACACGATATTTGAGCAACACGGCACTTGATAGAAAAACTGCCTGGGGCATATAGCTCCAGAGAGTCAGGCAAGCAAAACGAACTCGAGGAAAGGAGTTTGCTTATTGAGAACTATTTGTTGATTCGTCGATGTGTACTGATCGTGCCGATTATGCAGCCCAGCTGGATGCCGATGCCAACAACGAGGGACTGCCGCTGAAAACCGTTTTGGATCGGTGATGTCTATCCACTAGCGGCAATGGAATTGCCTCAGACGGCGAACTGAAGTTTGCCAATTTCCTGCCGCATTCGCTCAGCGGCATCCTCAGGCAAGATAGGATTAATAAAACAATCCGAGCCCCATTCAAATCCAGCAACGCGGGTTAGTCTCGGAAATAGCTCCATTCGCCAATGGAAAACGGTATCCCAATAGTCATGAAACGGACTTGTGTGAAGCACAAAGTTATAAGCAGTACCGGGAAGAATCGTCTCAAGCGATCGAATGACTTGTCTAGTTAACAGAGCAAACTCATCCGCCATTTTGTCGTTGATTTCCTCGAACCGAGCAGACGGCGTCTTCGGCAAAATTAAGACTGTGTAGGGCAAATGAGAAGCAAATGGAGATACGACTACGAAGTTGCTTGTCGTTGTGATAATTCGATCTCCAGACGCGAGCTCGTGATCGATAAGGTCATTGAAGTAACCGCGGCTGTATGTCTCTCGATACTGTTGCATTCGTTGACAGCTGCGCAACACATCTGGCGGAACAAAATTCGCGGCGATGAGCTGGCTGTGCGTGTGTACCAAGGAAGCGCCCGCATCGTAGCCGACGTTCTTAAAGATGACCGCGTAATGCAGTGCGTTGTGTGCTCGCCAGTAATTTAGTCGTTGGCGAAAGGCCTCAAAGACCAAACAAACATGTGAGCTGTCCAGTTGCGACATTGACGATTTATGATCCGGCGTCTCAATGATCACTTCGTGCGCACCGCTGATTTGACGTCGACAGAAAAGAATAGAATCTTCGTTTGTCAGTGTTTCGTTGTCGTCGGTCGCTGTATCATCGGATGACTCAATCGAAACTTCGTTGAGCGCTAGCGGAAGTCCTTGAACGTTCCGTAATCGTTGAAGCGCTGGGTACTTATTCGGTACGACACGAACGAGCCAGGGTTTTTTTCGACGATTGCGTGAAGGAAGCGAAAAAACTTCGGCTGGTGTCGACGCTTCGTGGCCAGCACAAAATGGACAATTTTCAGAGTTGGTTGGTTCTATGGGGAATGAGGCAGCATATTCATCGGGACGCAGATTCCTTTTCGGGGCAAAGATTACCCATCGATCTGCTAACCAATCGTAGCGTGTCTCGCTCATCGGCCGAACCTAACCTTCATTTAATTTCATTGATGCGTCGACTTATAGCTGAACGGTAAACATTCTCGTATACCGCCGCGCTTGCATCCCATGACCAATCCTGTTTCATTCCGTTGGTTACCAACCTTGTCCATGCCTCAGGTTCTTCTTGATGCGTTTGCATAGCCCAAGTCAAGCAGTTGTCCAGTGCATCCGAATTGTACTCATGGAACGCGAAACCGGTAGCGAATTCGTTACTAGAATTCAAATTCATCGGTGAAACGGTATCGACCAGCCCCCCTACGGCGTGAACAACCGGCACGGTCCCGTAGAGCAAGGAGTAGAGCTGGTTTAATCCACACGGTTCATATTGGCTGGGCATAAGGAAAAGGTCGCTGCCAGCTTCGATCCGATGCGCCAACGGCTCTGAAAACTTCAATTGCAGTGAAAGTCGGTCGCTGAAACGGGCCCGGAGGCTGGTAAGCCAATCTTGGTAACGAGCTTCACCGCTTCCTAAAACAACCCACTGTACGTTGGCATGGGACAACCAACGTTCCATCACCGGAATGGTGATGTCCCAGCCCTTTTGCGTGGCCAGCCGCCCCACCATGCCAATGATGGGGATATTTGGATCAATAGGTAGATCAAGTTCCTCTTGCAAGGCGGCTTTGCATTTCGCTTTACCGGCAGCCCAATTATCGACGCTATAATTTTCTGGCAAATTCTGATCTGTCGCTGGATTCCAGGCGGAATAATCGACTCCGTTAACGATGCCATGTAGCTGATCACTGCGACTTCGCAGCACGCCGTCAAGCGCGCAACCAAACTCAGGTCGCTGAATTTCTTTCGCGTAATTGCTGCTCACTGTCGTCAGTTCATCCGCGAAGATCAGTCCGGATTTCAAGAAACAAAGATCGCTATAAAACTCGATTCCAGCCGCGTTGAAAACTTCGTACGGCAGCCCCGTCATCGCAAAGTCTGGTGCCCAATAGCGTCCTTGATAAGCCAAATTGTGAATCGTCATCACGGTGGCGACCATTGGGCTGTTGTCCAATGTTTCGGTGCCAGTCTTCAAATAAGCTGGTATTAAACCGGCTTGCCAGTCGTGACAATGAATTACATTAATCGGCAATCTAAGTCGACGAATCGCTTCAAGGACCGCTCGATTAAAAAACGTAAAACGAGCACAGTTGTCTTGGAAGTCTCCATGAACGTCGCCATATAATTGATCGCGGTCAAAGTAACGTGGCTGATCGATCAAATAGACGGTCAGACCTGAGTCTGCCATTCGCGTCTTGAGCACTCGTGCGGCGATCTGAGTGTCACCCAAAGGCACTGGAAAACCTAAGTGCAAATCCTCAATCTGCTCGCTTTTTGCAATCGCCGATTTATACGCAGGCAGGAACACACAGCATTGATGCCCGCGTTTGAGAAGTTGACTTGGCAACGCCGAAAGGACATCAGCCAGTCCGCCCGTTTTTGCCAGCGGTGCAAGTTCACTGCTGACCATTGCGATGTTCAATTTGTCCATCTAGTCTCTATCTATCCAATCTGCTCAGCAATCAGGTCGTTGAATCAAAGGTGTGTCGTCAATCTCAATCATCAATAACGAGGTATTATTATCCCGTGTATACCGTCTAGAATACCGAACCGATCAATGTTTTAAGGTGAATCCATCGAGTTCTAAGTTCGTTGCTAGACCTCGTCTAATATTTGACTTGTCTCCATAATGTTATCTCGCGGCTTGAGCCTGGTGTCAGCCGAGACCTCTTCTGGCACATATATGCTTGCTGAAATAGGTCCTAACCTACGATTGGCAAGTGTCCCTTAAACTGAAAATTAAGTCGCGAAAGATCACTAGTCACGGGCTAGCATGTTGCAACTTACGTCATGTTTAGGCTGGCGGTCGAAAAAGAAAAGTCAAGACTGGTTTAACGCTACAACTCGTTTTTTGCCAAATTTGGGAAAACCTTTTTTACCTCGTTGGTTGATCTTGGAGAGCGCGAACAAGCTTGGCTATAATGCCCAACCGCGGCCGCCGGAGAGGGAAGTCTTTCAAAGGCCGCTTGACCAACAGCGGCATTTGCGTTTGGATATTAAACCATACGCCTGCCGTCTGGACGCGTACCGTTTAGTTACAAAAGGATGCCTATAGTGCTGTCGATTCGCCCTAATGTGGCTGAACATTCGTTGGTAGTCCTGACTCGCTCAGTACATCCAGAGCTTTTTCAGATCCACCGAACGCATCACATCAAGCGAAATTCTTATCGCGTTCGTTTAGACATCACTAGCGATGGTCACATCATTACCTTTAACAGCGGCTTGGTGACTTTTTGTGAGGTCATCGCATCAGAAAATCAAGAGATGCCGCTTCGTAGGCGAATTAGGTGCGGTCGACTGGGTGAAACGCGGACCTTCGAAACTTGCAGCAAAGGGTTGGTCAGATACGAGACCGAATCGTCAGTTGAAATTGCTTCCCGCGAGTTGTTTTGGGAAATTCAGCAGCAATTTGGTGGGAAGACAAAAGAGCACGAGTTGCTGCAAGTCTTTGGCGCGAGCGGCCGCGTGACTCTCGGCGCGGTCAGTTACATGCACGTAGATCAACGCGCAACGCAACTAACAGTTCAAGCCTTTCACACCTTTCCAGATGAGTACGCAATTCTTAAATCGTTTTCGACTTTTACAATCATCAAATAGAGCACTCTGTTTCGTCTTGTGCGTTGATGATGAACAATGATTGGCGAATCGCGGATTGTCAGTTTGGTACCACACCACAGATTCTTGCAATCGTCAATCATGCGATCGCAAACTCTTGCGACATCTACGATCTATCGCCACGCACCTTGAAAGCGATCGAGGAATGGCTCACGGCAAGGATTGAGGAATGCTTGCCCGTTCTGGGTGTTTTTGACTCCTCCGGTCAGTTACTAGGCTTCGGCAGCTATTCCGTGTTCCGACCATTTCAGGCTTACTCGACGACGGTTGAACATTCGATCTACGTCCGGGAGGATCATCGTAGGCAAGGCGTTGGAGCGTTGTTGTTGTCGAATCTAATGCACCGGGCCAAGTCGGAGAATCGTCACTGTATGGTCGCGGGTATTGACTCAGGAAATGTTGCTAGCCTCAACATGCATCGTCGATTCGGATTTCAACAATGCGGCCAGATCAACCAAGTGGCGAGAAAGTTCGATCGTTGGTTGGACTTGGTCTTTCTGCAACGTTTTCTTTCTGAAATTTGACAACAGACCTTCTATTGCAAAAGGTTGGCTTAGCTTTTTGCCGTCAAAGGGGAGAGAGCCAGGCTGGAAGCCGATCCTATGTTTGAAGCTAGACCG
Source organism: Pirellulaceae bacterium (assembly GCA_041740995.1). Lineage (GTDB taxonomy): Bacteria > Planctomycetota > Planctomycetia > Pirellulales > Pirellulaceae > JBGSKY01. Next base: position 12,043 of record JBGSKY010000109.1, on the reverse strand, counting down.
ATTATCAGTTTGAACGGAACGCAAGCGACTTCGATCATAAGTTAACTGATCTTCAGCGAACCGTTACTGTCGCCGAAACTTGCGACCTTGACGCCAACTTGCGAAAGCATCCAGACGTAAAGATTGCACAGCGGTGTATCTTTGTCGAAACCAAAATGTGAGCCGCGTTTGATGCGACCACCCGCTTTGCCGATCAGCAAGATTGGCAAGTCATCATGATTGTGTCGGTCCCCATCGGAGATGCCGCTGCCGTAGACGAACATCGTATTTTCAAGCATCGATTTTCCTTGCTCTTGGACCCCTGCCAAGAGCCCAACCAAGTATGCCAAATGTTCAACATGGAACTGATTAATCTTTTGAACTTTGGCCTGTTTATCTTCGCTCTTGCCATGATGCGAAACATCGTGATGGCCTTCAGAAACTCCAATCTCAGGATACGGCCGATTGCTTCCCTCATTGAGAAGCATGAATGTCGCGATACGCGTCGAATCGGTTTGTAACGCGATCGCTGTCATATCCATCATCAACTTGCAATGGTCACTGAACTCGCGAGGAATGCCCGCTGGTCTTGGGAAATTAGGGACGCCGTCTTCGCCAACCTTGAGCTTGTCCGAGTGTGTCAACCGTTTTTCCACATCGCGAATAGCGTACAGGTATTCGTCCATCTTTCGGCGATCAGCGGCACTTACATCCTTGTGAATCCGATTCGCATCTTCAAGGACAAAATCAAGAACACTCTTGCGTTGCGAGTTCCGCGACGCTTTCGCTTGAGCCGCATCGGCTACATTTTCCGAACCGAAAATCCGATCGAAAACTGCTGCCGGGTTAACTTCTTTTGCCAGTGGGCTGGTCGAGTTACGCCACGACATGTTACTCGAGTAGGAGCAAGAGTATCCCGAATCACAATTACCAGCTTGGGCACTACCCTGCAGCCCCAATTCAAGCGACGCGAATCGAGTGAGATGACCGTTGTTCTGCGCAGCAACTTGATCGACGGAGACCGAATTTTGAATATCGGTTCCATCTGTTTTACGTGGATGTGAACCGGTCAAGAACGAAGCCCCGCTGCGCGCGTGGTCGCCGCCACCATCGCCGTGGGCTCGAGCACCGTCAAGCGTCAAACCGCTAATCACGCTGACGTACTCCCGATAAGGCTCGAGTGCTTTTAGCGTCTTGGGCAGCGAATAATTCGCCCCCTTCTCTGCCGGTGTCCAATCGGGCATGTGAGCTCCGTTGGGTGTGTTCATAAACAACATTCGCATCGGCGCTGATTCAGTTGCTGCTCTTGCCACAGCCGGAGACATAGCTTCCAACATTGGCAGCGCGACCATCGTTCCGAGACCTCGGAGAACAGTTCGACGATTGATCGAATGGCGAGAGTAAAGTTGATGGGTCATAATATTTATTCTCGGTAGCCTTTACGTTGAAACGGGTCGCTTTGGATAATGCCGTATAGCAAAGTGTAAAAACGGTAGTCACTTTTTTCTGCCATCGCCATGATCTGGTCGACAGCACATTTGTCATAGTATTCTAAGCCGCGTCCGAGCGAATAAATCATAAGCTTCTCGACGAGACAACGGGTGAATTCTTCCGCATGTTCGGTCCTTAAGACCTTAATCAAGTCTCCGGCGTGACGAACATTTTCGCCGGAGGGCAAGACGCCGGTCGCGTCGATTGGTTCACCGCGATCCTTTGTTCGCCAAAGCCCGACGGCGTCATAGTTTTCAAGTGCCAGGCCAAGCGGGTCCATCAACTTGTGGCAGCCGGCACATGCTGGATTTGCACGGTGCTGCTCAATTTGCTGCCGCAAAGATCCGGTCAGTTCTGCTTTCTCAAGTTCTGGCACGCCTGGCGGTGGCGGCGGTGGCGGCTGATTCAAGATGTTGTCGAGCACAAAGCGACCGCGTTTAACAGGACTGGTTCGCGTTGGGTTACTTGTGACAGCCAGAATCGAAGCGTGAGTCAAAATTCCTCGTCGAGGCTGCGATGCCAACGAGACTTTTTGAAAGTCATTGCCACGAACACCAGGAACGCCGTAAAACTTGGCTAACCGATCATTGAGATAGGTGTAATCGGCGTCAAGTAATTCCAGCACACTTTGATTGCCTCGAAACACGTCGGAAACAAACATCAAGGTTTCCTGCCGCGCGAGCTCTCGAACGTCCGAATTCCATGTGGGGAATAAATTCGCGTTCGGTTCAAAGTTGTCGAGCTTACGGAGGGTAAGCCATTGACCAGCAAAGTTTTCGATAAAGGTTGCTGACCGAGGATCGTTAAGCATTCGCTTGATCTGTTGAGCAAGGACTTGAGGGTCACGCAATTTTTTGGACCAAGCGAGTGTGAAAAGCTCTTTGTCCGGACTGCTGCTCCAAAGGAAATAGCTGATTCGTGTGGCAAGTTCGAAGTCGTTAACAAACGGGAAGTCATTTGCGTCTGCTCGACGCGGCTCTTCGATTTTGAATAAAAAGTTTGGTGACAGCAGCATCGCTTGAATGGCCAGCTGGATACCGCCTTCATACGATTCCCCTTCGTCTATTGCTTTGGCGGCCAAATCAATAATTCGTTTCGTCTCTGCTGCCGGTACTGGGCGACGGTACAAATAAACAATCAGGGGCGAGATGACCTTTTGCAATGCTTCTTCGTTGCTGACGTAAGCGCTTGGCGTAGCGATCACTATCCGACGGTGTGATTCGGGAACAGTCGTCGGGTCAAGCGGCGGTTGGCTTTTGCTGCCGTAAAGCCTGATCACAAAAATGTTGAGGTTTCGATCTTCACCTTTTCCGTTCTCATCTTTGGATGACTCGTCGTTCACGAAACCAATTTTGATCGTATGCTTTCCGGCTTTCATCCGAAGCGGAATATCAAAGGTCTCGTCTTTGCCTTCGGGAGCGTTGACGATTTTGCGAGCGATCACTTTGTCGTCGACTGCGACGGCGATTTCTGGTCCGATGTTTCGAACTTTCGTACCGCTGGCCACAAGTTCAAGATGAAACACGCCCGACCACGGCGCATTTTCTTCGAACTCAATCGAAGTGTTGGAATACATCAATATCTCAGTCGCTGTAACTCGTCCGCCCCGCTCAAGCTTGAAACGTTCGAGCGGGTAATTGTTACTGATTGATGGTCCTGGTTCGGGCAGTTTAATCGCTGTACTGCTGATCTCTTCAGCGGCGTTGATATATTTTTCCATCAAAAGCGGCGGCAGATTCAGCACATCGCCTATGTTGTCAAATCCATAGCCTACGTCATCACCCGGAAACTCTTCCGCCTTTGCGTAATCAACACCTAAAATGTCACGCAGCGTATTGCGATATTCGTATTTTGTCAGTCTCCGAATTGTCACAGCGCCAGGATTGGGTTCTTTGCCGCAATCAACATCGTGAAGCAGGCTGTCCATCCAAGCGATCAAGGCCTCGCGATCTTTCGGATCGAGCGGTTCGGCGTCATCAGGCGGCATATCGCCTATTTCAAGACGCTTTAAAACTTTTTCGAAAGTGCCACGTTCTTTAGTAATTGAAGTTGCAGTTTTGAAGTGATCAAGCGCGAGACCTCCCGAAGCCTCAGCGCCGACGTGGCAATCCATGCAAGCTGTAGTCAGAAGCGGTCCAAATTTCGAAGAAAATTCAGATTCCCTGACAGGCCAATCGGTTCCGAGTGACGAGGACAAAGAAAAAACGAACGTCAACACGAAAACCATTAACAACGTTAACGGCGCTCTACGTTTCGTCGAATAATTTAAGATTGAAATCAGGAAAAGCATATACCTTCAATACGTCGAAAAGATGCTCGGGTCTCCGCGAGCAGAACCCTGGAGCTCTAGTTTAACTCAAAAAGTATCAAAACCCGATAGAGCGTCTGTTCGATTATTGTCTTCGCTCGGTCAACTGATAATCAACAGCTCGTCGAGCTTTTTCTTTTTGACTGTACAGTAATAATATGTTTGCTGGACGGACGTAATTCAGTTTGCCAGCGAAAAATCAAATCGTAGGCCTCGCTCGCCGACCAGCCTTCAAAAAACCTGGGTTCGGAATGGCACCTAATCTTCAAAATGGGATACTTCGATGTCAGCCTATACAACTGAAACGCTTAGTCGGGCCAAATGTACTCCTTGCGAGGGGGGAACTGAGGCGTTGCCGCGACTGACGATTACAAGCCATCTTCAATTGCTCGACGGCTGGGCACTATCCGCTGATGGGAAATCGATTGAAAAACGTTGGAAATGCAAAAATTTCGTCGAGGCAATGAAACTCGCGAATTTGATTGGTGATTTGGCAGAGCACGAGCAGCATCACCCCGACTTGCACGTCACCGGCTATCGTGAACTCAGAGTGGTGCTCACGACCCACGCAATCGGTGGTTTAAGCGACAACGACTTCATAATCGCCGCCAAGATTGACAAACTGGACTTAACAGGCAAATCGTAGGCCGAAATAGGCCAATTGTGCGACCGTAATCCACCTAACCGATCCTTTCTCTAGAGATTTCGGTCTGATTTGTCGCATAAATGGCTAGAAAAACATCGGAATCAAAGCATACTGCAAGGGTGGCAGCAATTTGACGGAGAAATCCAAGCGGAAGAGCGACGCAAACCCATTTTGCGGCCCTTGGTAATTCGCTCACTAAATCTGTGCCGCTAACGTTTAATTCATTTGTTGCCGCTTGGGGAGATGTAGTTTTGAAGGGCCGACCGAAAACGACCAGTCGACAAGCACCGAGCGGAACCAAGTCGGCGGCTTCGTCGACTTCGAAAGCAAGCAATTCCAGAACAAAAGCGGCGGGAGCGACCAAAAAGCCAGCGACTAAGTCCCGGACCGCTACTCCAAAAACGGTTTCCAAGCCGGTCCCCAATCCCAAAACAAAAACGGCAAGTCGGACAACTGCGCCCGTTGCCAAGCCTTCTAAAAAAACGGTCGCTAAGCCCGCTAGTAAGGCGAAGAAAGCTGCTACTGCGGTAATCAAATCGTCTGAAACAAAGAACGGGCAGGTCGAATCGAAAAAGGTTTCGCAGTCTCGAGAACGCCTAAAACCTGAATCGAAATCCAATATCGCACCCTCCATGAAAAAGCAGGCTTCGGAGTCAGTTGCGAAAGTCACGAAACCTGTCGCAAAATCTTCGACAAAAAAAACTGCTCCACCTTCTCCGCCGCGTGTCACTGCACCGCCGACGGATCCGCAAGTGGTAGGGCAACTGCGTGACCTGCAAGAAAAACGCGAACGCAATAAAGACCTCTCACGGCAAACCGATGCCCGACCGTCGTTGGTACACAACGATCCGTTAGCAACACAACCGCCACAAGAAGGTAAAGATCGTTTGGTGCTCTTGGTTCGCGATCCTTTTTGGTTGCATGCCAGTTGGGACATCAGCCGAAGAAGCGTCCAGCGCGCGAAAGCTTCGCTGGCTGGTCATTGGCATACTGTGAAACCAATTTTGCGGTTGATTCATATCGACGACTCCGGCACGACCAATAACGCTGAGACCATCGTACGCGATATCGAAATTCACAGCGGCGTGCGCAACTGGTACATTCCGGTTACCGATGCTCCGCAGTCATATATCGCATTGTTAGGCTACATGACCGGCGCTAACCGGTTTCATGAGCTGTGCCGAAGCAATCGTGTGCGAACACCGATTCCAGGCGGTAATGACGCCGTCGATGATCATTGGGCCGACATCGCTCGCGATGCCGAGCGGGTCTACAGCCTGTCCGGTGGATTTGATGAAGATCATCGATCCGAAGACTTGCAAGACATGTTCGAAGAACGTTTGAAACGCCCGATCGGCGGCCCATCGGCGGCTGAATTTGGTGGCGGCGCTGATGGCAGCTTGAAACGGCATCGCGATTTCCATTTTGAACTCGATGTGGAATTGGTGATATTCGGTTCGACCCAGCCGTTCTCCAAGTTGAAAGTCGGCGATGAGCCAGCAACTGTCCGTGCTGACGGAACTTTTTCTGCCAAAGTTCCGATGCCAAACTCTCGACAGGTCATTCCTATTACTGCTCGTGGCCGCGACGGAAACAACGAGCAAACGATCGTAATCGCAGTTGAGCGCAACACAAAGATCATGGAAGCCGTTTCGAATGCTGAAGCAGAAGAGTAGAATCGGGGCATAAATCAACTCCCGACTGCACTGCCCAAGCATGAACGAAACTAACGAAATTTCATTCGCAGCCACACTCGATCAAACCGTCTCCACTGAGTTGTTGGCCGATCGATTGGTGCAGTCTTTGTCGACCATCGGCCCTTGTGTTATCGCATTCTCTGGCGGTGTCGATAGTAGTGTGGTCGCCGCGGCAGCCTATCGCGCGGTTGGCGAAAATTGCGTTGCGGTGACGGGGCTTGGTTCGGCGGTCAGTCAGCTAGATCGAAGCTTTGCCACTGAGGTTGCGAAATCAATTGGGCTGCGGCACGAATTTTTGCCGACAAATGAAATCGATAGCGAGAGTTATCGTCGAAATGATGGGCAGCGCTGTTTCTATTGCAAAGACGAGCTCTACAATCAAATCCGAATATTTGCGCAGAAGTATCAAATTGACGCAATCGTTTCGGGCACTAACTTCGATGATCTAGGCGACTATCGGCCCGGCTTGCTGGCGGGTGAAAATCATCGCGTTCTCACTCCCTTGGCCTCGTTGGGAATCCGAAAGGATCAGGTCCGAGGAATTGCAAAGCTCTGGAATCTTAGCGTTGCAGAACGCCCCGCAGCACCTTGTTTGAGCAGCCGAATCGCGTATGGTGTGGAAGTCACTAAGGCCCGTTTGCAGATGGTCGAACGCGGTGAAAATCTGCTTCATGATCTCGGGTTCACAAACGTCCGCGTGCGCTTGCATGATGCAGAGTTGGCCAGAATTGAAATCCCCGCCGAATCGCTAAAAAGCTTTTTCGCAATAGTCGATCTGCAAACATTAGCATCGGATTTAAAACTGCTAGGCTTCCGATTTGTAACGGTCGACCTGAGTGGTCTAAAGAGTGGCTCGTTAAATCAGATGCTGCCGATTCTCTCGCACGGATAGCCAAGTTTGCAGATCCGAATAGCAGAGAATTGATTCTCAGTACCAATCCGGATTTAAACGAAGCAAAGGAGCTTGACAATGACGATTGCTGACATTGTGCTCCGGCTTGATCAACTTCCCAGCAGCAGAGCTGACGGATATTCAGCAGCGGGCCGGTCTGGGGCGATTGGTGCAGAGTGATCGCGGACGAGAATCGGTTTTAGATTCGGACAACTGAATGTTTGGTAAGCCTTGCGATCGCAAAATATGCAAATACAGGTTGGAATCTTATTGCAACTTTGAAATCAATCTCTCAAGCACGCTGGCGGCGGTTGGGTTTTTCGAAGTTGCCGCGATCTTCTGGATGTAAATTGCAACTGCGTTGTCGCTTCGAAAAAAAGTTGCCGGGCTGTCGACTCCGGGAAACGCAATTGGTATGAAAACTTCACTTGTCGCGTTCTTACGTCGACTTATACCAAGCTCAATCGTTGGTAATCTTTCAGGTGGATTAGTCGTTGGGCCGACAAGCTCTTCAACACTTTCCTGCACGCTTAACAGAACGTGTTTGCCATCAGAACGCGATGCTTCATCAATGAATCGATCGAGCGAGAAAAGCAACGGATCGTAAATAGCTTCGTTATTGAAATAGCTGAAACGACCTGGAAAGCCGCTTTGCCAAGTCGAGACCTGAGCGAATGTATTGCTCGTTCCGCTAATAGGCATGCCGGTTACACGTTGATCGGCAGATAGGGTTTGAATCGCTTTGACGATCGCTTGATGGAATTGTTCGCCGCCTTTGAATGCGGTCGCCGTTGACCAAACAAAGGTAGCGTATTTCGATTGTCGGATCAGCTCGACAAGCTGGTTCGCTGAATCGTCTATGGTTGCATCGAAGCGCGGACTATCAGGGGATTCCGTAAACTTTGGTCGTATAGGACTGCCCGTAAAGGCATTGGCGACGTTTTGCATTAGCGCTGGGATTGACTCTACCGGCACGTCCACATGACGAATGCGGCCAAAACTTGGTAGCGATTTAAGTCTCTTTGAAAATTGAGTGAATTCCCCGATCAAAACGATTGTTCGCATTTGGTCGGTATCGTCGGCGCTGTTGCAAATTTCGTTCAGTAGTCGCGGTTGTTGATCGATCAGCCGGTCGTCACCAACGATGAGGACTAGATCGCTCCGCAATCGCACTTCGGCAATCGATGAAGATTGAAATCCGCTCGACTGGACAGTGCGGATCCAGTCGAAGCTAGGCTGGCTTCCATTTAGATCGACCATCCCATTTAAAGCTCGAGCACACTTGAGCAACGATCGCGAGGTTTGGATCGAACGAGGCTGGCCGGTTAAACAAACATGGGTCGCTTTACAAAGCAAACTGACCGCGTGATCAATTGCTTGGTCGAACGTAACCGCGATGTCTTGGACGAAGCATTGATTCTCTTGAACGATTACGCTGGCCGACTGCCTCACACGGCAATCATCTAACTCACTTGCATTAGTGAAAGCACATAACAACGGGCAAAACGTACAATGCGTCACAGATGTTTCGCTTTTTAGACAATTCGGTCAAGTACCGCGTTGGCCATTTCGATCGTACCAATCGAGCCAGGTTTGCCACGTGCCAGGTCAGCCGTCCGGAGACCGGCCGCTAGAACGCTTCGCACTGCAACTTCGATACATTGCGCTTCGGTTTCCAAATGCAGTGAGTGTCGCAACAGCATGGCAGATGCAAGAATTGTCGCCAGAGGATTCGCTATACCCTTGCCTGCGATATCAGGAGCCGAACCATGGATCGGTTCATATATTCCAGGCCCGCTAGTACCGATTGAGGCACTAGGGAGCATTCCCAGTGAACCAGGCAGCATAGAGGCTTCATCAGTCAAAATGTCGCCGAACATGTTACTTGTGACAACGACGTCAAAGCTTCGTGGCCGCGAGAGCAAGTGCATTGCCATTGAGTCAACCAGCACGACTTCGTATTCCAAATCGCTGTAATCCTGCTGCACGATTCGCGCTGAAACGCGCCGCCACAAACGGCTAGCTTCTAGGACGTTAGCTTTGTCGACCATCGTCAATTTATTTCGTCTCAATCGCGCCGCGTCAGCAGCCATGCGCACAATTCGCTCAACCTCATGGGTGGTATATACAGCGGTGCTAAAGGCTCGTTCACTTCCATCAGGCAGCACTTCACAACCGGACTCTCCAAAATACAATCCGCCGGTTAATTCTCGAAAAAACAGAATGTCAGTGCCTTGCACAATCTCCTTTTTCAACGGTGAAGAATCGATCAGCTCGTCAAAGGTTAAAATCGGACGCAGATTTGCAAAGAGCCCCAGTTCCTTGCGAATCTGGAGCAATCCCGCCTCTGGCCGCGTTTTGGCCGAAGGATCGTCCCATTTAGGGCCACCAACGGCTCCCAGCAGAATCGCGTCCGCATTTTTGCATGCTACAATTGTTCGGTCAGGCAACGGTTTGCCAGTCTGATCGATTGCGATGCCGCCGAGCAGTTCTTCTTGCATTGTAAAAACATGGCCGAATTTTTCGGCAACACGATGCAACACTCGGACCGCCTGCGCAGTGACTTCAGGGCCAATCCCATCGCCGGGCAACAGTACAATTTTCGCTTGCAAGAATTTATCCTCAGGACCAAAAAATTTGACGCAGGCAAGATTCGCTCACTTGCAGCGTTATAACGCATCGGATTTACTTCGAACAGAATAGGACCGGGTTGCAGGACATACTAGCCAAAAACCCTGCTGTCGCTTATGGTTCTTAACGCAAACCGCGCTGACTTTTCGGCCAACGGATTTGCTCATATACCAAACGCGATTTCAAAAGTTTTTTCACCGTCAAAGAAACGGAACACACATGGTAACAACGATTATTGCAATTTTTATCGTCGGTTACATCGCAATAGCGCTAGAACACACGTTGCACATTAATAAGGCTGCGTCGGCCATCCTTACGGGAGTTTTGTGCTGGACCTTGTGCGCAGTAAACGTGAACGAATTGTTGCCCGTTGATAAGGTTCCTGCCTCGTTCATCATGGGGCTGGACGAAAGCAATGCCAACTCCGAAATACCAGCTCACGGTGACGACCATCCGACGACTGAAGAGGGCTTAGAAAAAACTGCTGAATCCAGTGTCGATTCGAGTAACCATGATTTGACGGCGAATGCAGGGACTCATGAAAATCTAAGTCGCGAATATTTGATTGAAGGTGAGTTGGCACATCATCTTTACGAGATCGCCAGCATCTTGTTTTTCCTCATGGGCGCGATGACGATCGTTGAGCTAGTTGATGCTAACGAAGGTTTTGCGATTGTGACCAATCGGATCAGAGCAACCAGCAAGGTGCAATTGTTATGGGTCGTCGCATGGCTTACGTTTTTTCTATCGGCAGTGCTCGACAATTTGACGACGACGATCGTAATGGTTTCGGTCCTTCGCAAGCTCGTCCACGATCGAGCGACTCGTGCTGTGTTTGTCGGTCTAGTTATAGTTTCGGCGAATGCCGGTGGTGCTTGGTCGGTCATCGGTGACGTGACAACTACAATGTTATGGATCAAGCACAAGATCACGCCATTGACTGTAATGATGGAGCTATTTTTGCCTAGCGTGATCTGCTTGTTGATTCCCTTGTTGCTAATATCAAGAACGATGAAAGGTCCGTTGCAGCAACTTCCCGAATCGACGCGTCATCACGAGCACAAGGATCTCAAGCCATGGCATCAAGTCCTTTTTCTCGTGCTTGGAATTGTAGGGCTGTTGAGCGTGCCAGTATTCAAAGCCACAACGCATTTGCCGCCATTCATGGGCATGATGCTCGTCTTATCAATCTTATGGATCGTTTCCGAGCTGATCTCACATACCGTTGACGAGCGAACGCGGAGCTCAACCGGCGTGCTGCATGTTCTTCGAAACGTCGACATGTCGAGTATTCTGTTCTTCTTAGGGATTTTGCTGGCTGTTAGCGCCCTTAGTTCAATTGGCTTGTTACAAAATCTGGCACTCTGGTTGACCGAAACAATCGGAAATCAATCTATCGTGGCAATCGCCATTGGCTTGCTGTCGGCGATTGTTGATAACGTACCGTTGGTCGCGGCGGGTATTGAGATGTATCCCTTTCCCGAAGATGCTTTCTTCTGGATGATGTTGGCCTATTGTGCTGGAACCGGCGGTAGTTGTTTAATTATTGGCTCAGCCGCAGGCGTCGCGGCTATGGGCCTAGAGAAGCTCGAGTTCATGTGGTATCTGCGGACAATCGGACCGTGGGCATTGCTTGGATACTTCTCCGGAGTCATTTTTTACTTGCTGCAATTGCAGGTGCTGATGATGACCGGAATCGTTGATCATTAGGCAATAGAATTTCGTCGACAGTCGGACTTGCCATAGTCACGATTCATAATTTTTGCATATGCAGACTTATTCAGTGGTGTTGAACGCGGTCTAAGCGTGAGCGGTCGATTCGATGGAACCAACTCCAACATTGCCTGTTGCTGATTACGCGTCCGCGATCAAGTACTTGCTTGATCGCATCAACTACGAAAAAGTCGCCCAGCGATCTTACAGCCAAAAGAATTTTCGATTGGCGCGGATGCATCGGTTGCTGGCCGCACTGGATAATCCACAGCGTCGCTATCCGATTGTGCATATTGCTGGAACCAAGGGGAAGGGATCTGTTGCATGGTTGATTGCAGAATCGTTGCGCTTTAACGGACAGAAAGTCGGTTTGTATACTTCTCCGCATCTGCTCAAACTTGAAGAACGGTTTGTAATCAACGGTGCGGCATGTACTGAGCAGCAGCTTGTCGATTGCGTCAATACGATCCAGCCTATCGCCGAGGAATTGATTCGTCAGGGCGAAGGCCAAACGACGTTTTTTGAGTTTACGACTGCGATTGGTTTTCTGCTTTTCGCTCGTGAAAACGTCGACGCCGCAATCATTGAAGTCGGCTTGGGTGGTAGGCTTGATAGCACCAATGTCTGTGCCGCAACGGTCTCGGTGATTACTTCGATTAGCTTCGACCATCAACAGCAGCTTGGTA
>JBGSKY010000108.1:0-1872 GCA_041740995.1 Pirellulaceae bacterium | reverse complement strand
GGCGGAGCAATCAGCGACATTGTCACAGCATCCGGCGAACATCCGACGCGAAAGTTGGAAACGCAAACAGCGTCGACTTCACATCGGTAGCCGTTAGACCGTGTTTCATCGCCAGAGCAAACAGGTTAATGGTTTCTTCGGCTGCGGGACCGAGCAAATGCGCGCCGAGAATTGCGTCGTTTTGCTTGTCCACCAGAATCTTGTACCCGGCGACTGTTCGTCCGGTCTTGCGGACGCTTCCCCATGTGGACGTGTCATCGAAACGAACGTCAACTTCATGATCGGCATGCTCAACATCCGATTCGGACAGGCCGACCGAGGCGATTGAAGGAGTCGTGAATGCTACCTTCGGCACAACGCCATAATCGGGTGCTCGATCCGGTGCGTCACTAAACAAGTTCTTCGCAACAATGCGTGCTTCTTCGTTCGCGACGGGCGTCAGCCGAGGCATCCCGCTGTCGACGCAGTCGCCGGTAGCGAAAACTGCATTGTTGGAAACGCTTTGCATGAACTGATTGACCTGCACACCCTTGTCACCGAACTTGATTCCAGCCGCGTTTAGATTGAGGTTGTCAACATTGGGAACTCGCCCCGCTCCGTGAACGACGAGATCGCATTCGATGGAGCTTTCATCGTCGAGCGTCACGGTGAACCCTTCACCTCTGCGAATGGATTGCACTGATTGCCCCAGTCGAAAATCAATTCCGCGATCACGAGAATGATTTGTCAATAAGTCGACGAGGCTAGGATCAAATCCGGTCAAGACGCGCTCGCTTCGCTGGACGACGGTCACCTTTTTATCGCAACGAGCCAACACGTGCGCGAACTCCATCGAGATATATCCACCGCCAATGAACACGACTCGGTTCGGGATGGATTGGAGGTCGAAAAAGTCGTCGCTTTGAATGACAAACTCCGCGCCCTCGATGGACATCGGCAGTGGCTTCGCACCTGTGGCAATGCAGAACCGTTTGGCTTTCAGGATTTGATCGTTGAGTTCTATCTGATCCGGACCAACGAACCGAGCTTGGCCATGAAGCGTCGCAATCCCGTCCTCTTGGAACGAGTTCTCGCTATCGCGAGCAACCGGCTCCGTGAATTCGTTCTTGAAGGCGTGCAGCACATTCCAATCAATGGACACGCTTCCATCGCTAACCAACTGACCAGTGGCTCGACGAACGCGATCGACCAATTCAGCGGCGTTTGCGTAAACCTTCTTCGGGTTGCATCCGCGCAACGCACACACGCCGCCGAATTCCCGTGATTCAATGATCGCCACCTGGTGGCCCGCTGCGGCTGCTTTGGTTGCTACCGTCCCGCCAGACGGACCCGTGCCCAACACGATCAAATCAAAATCTCGATCACTCATGGGAGTTCGATGCCCAATCCATGATTGATTCGGTTGGTGAAATTCGCAAGGGCGACGGAAGCGGCTAGCGTGACAAGTTGTTTGTCGTCGAGAAACGTTTTCAGTTCGTCGACGATCGCCCGGTCAACGTCCGCCTTCTGTGTCAGTTGCTCAGCGTAGCGAAGAACACAGCGCTCTTTCTCGTCGAACAATTCGGATGCTTTAGCATTCATGGAGTCGAGTTGTTTTTCAGTCAACCCGGTTTTTTTCGCCGCCTGTCGATGGTAGTGCGAACAATAATCACACTCGTTGAGTTGTGACGCTTTGTAATACGCCAACTCGCGATACTTGGCAGGCAGATCGTTTTGCAGTCCTTCGTTGATCTGCGTAACACCGCCCAGCACGTCCGGTTGATGCGCCATTGTGCTGAACAAATTGAGCGATTGGCCGAATTTTTCCTCAATGGCCTTCAGGAGTGGTTTGGAACCTTCGGGAGCTTCGTCGATCGTCAGCGGTTTTGCGTA
>JBGSKY010000107.1:0-2103 GCA_041740995.1 Pirellulaceae bacterium | reverse complement strand
GCCTTCTGCCAATTGCCGCAAGATTGCGAGACCGTTTTAGTATTCGCTGGGACGATGCGGCCCGGTGTGACATCGGTGATGGAATCCGAATCGACGCTCGAACAGATCCGTCAAGGACGCATTCGCGTATTCGATCGCGTTCTTTCTAACCATGAGTTTTTAAGTATCATCGTTGCCGGGAATACGACGTGCTGTTTGTATCCCAGTCAGAACCATCCCTCTTCAGTCGCCGTAACTTCACTTCAATGCAATCGTCCTGTACTGTTTTCAAACAACCTTTGGCTCGGGGAAATGGGGAAACGGTTTGGATTTGGCTATCCCTGCAATGCATCCGATCCAGCGTCGATCGCCGCCCAAATGTTACATGCTATCCAAACAGCATCTCAATGGAAGCGAAGTCCTGATGCGGAAAAACTACTAGCTTATCAATCGGTTGATAACTTTGTTAGAACTTGGAAAGACACTCTACGCTTGTTGTCTGGTTGCAGTGAGTCGGCTGAGAATAATTTGACTGGCCAGCCCTATCCGTTTAACTGCCCCGCTGCACGATGACACGTGTACTGGTTTACGAACCGTTTTGCGCGGGGCATCGGTTACACTTTGCCAGGCTAGCAGTAGACGCATTTCGCGAACGCGGTGATGCAGTTGGATTCGCGACCTCAAAGTCATCCTTGGAATCAAAGCAATTTTGTACCTTTTTCCATGATTGCGATCCTTCAGTCGGTATCGTGCAATTACCTCATTTACAGTCTCTACACCGAAGACTTGAGTTTTCCAGTGAAGCTCGGCGGATGACGGATGCGGTCGCGACGTTTAATGCCACTCGGGTTGTTTTTCCAACGGCAAGCCAGTTCTCTTTCGCAATTTGGATCGCCAGCCGTAGGTGGCAGCGCTCGAGGCCACAGCTTGCCGTCGAGTCGCTTCATCTTGGACCGGGATATGGCTATCCGTTAGGCTCGAAGTTGCGGCAACTTTCCTTTCGCGTAAAACTTTCGTTCGAACTCCGCACAAAACTTGACAGCTACTTTCATCTAGATGTCAATCAACTGGAGTATGCACGGGCCAGGGCAGGCAAAGACGTTGAACGCTTTCGCTTGATGCCCGATCCAGCACCGTTCCCATTGGTTCGTTGCCGGCAGGAAGGGCGAGCGAACCTGAATCTGCCCAGCGAGGGACGCATTGCCCTGATCGCGGGTGCCATTTCATTTGATAAGGGAGTCGATTCGTTGCTGCGTGCATTTTGTCGCGCTCAACCTTTTCTCAATCCTAGCGACCGAATTTTACTAGCTGGAAAGATGAACACGCAAACTCGCCAGTGGATCGACGAAAACTTTTGCGACCTGCAATCATCCGGTCAGTTAATACTGGCCGATCGGCATCTCACCAATTTGGAACTTGATTCGGCCTTTGCCGCTTCTGACATCGTTGTTGCGGTCCAGCGTAATCGCCCTGGTTCCTCTGGAAACGTGGTCCGCGCAGCGAGAATGGGTCGCTTGATTCTTTCGTCAAATACTTTCTGGGTAGGTCAAACGGTCCAAAATTTCGAGCTGGGTATCACCACTGACCCAGGCGACGACCTGCAATTCTCGAAAGATTTAACGCTCGCCTTCCAAAAAAGTGTTGACCACACCCCATCGTTACGAAGCCAAGAATTTGCTGACTTCAATACTGAAGAAAATTTTAAGAATACGTGGACTCAGCAATCAAAACTAACGCTATCCGAGTCACAATGATGTTTTCTATTCTTCCTTTCATTTTTTCGAGTAAGCATTGAATACACAAGGCGCATGGCTGCAACCCATCGGCGGTCATTTGGTTGACTTATGGCGATTAGCCAAGTTCCAGCCCCAGCATCCTCACAGTTGGTCAAAACTGAGGCAACTGAAAGCGGTCGCGGCACGAACGGGAGCCAAGACTCTCATCGAAACGGGAACGTACCTCGGCAATACCGCGAATCGAGCCAGTCGTTTTTTTGACACTGTCATCACGATTGAGATTGATCCTGACTTGGATTTAAACTGTTTTTCTGAAAAAGGTGATGCATTTCGCAACAAACTTTTAGACGCACGCAAAGACTATAAAGTTGATCTTGTTGATAAAGAT
>JBGSKY010000106.1:0-3687 GCA_041740995.1 Pirellulaceae bacterium | reverse complement strand
TGAAGCAGTTAGGAAAGCAGATGACAAGGAAGTTCCGCTCGAAATTTGAAAGATTATTTCTCGAAGAAGTTTCGTAAAAATTGCTGCCGCAAAGCTTGACGAGTAGAGTTTTGATCAATCGAGTTCGAGAACTCCGCTGATTTGTTTCAGCGGGAAATGGAACACTTCGCGAGTTTTTTAAGCGACAGTTTCGCTGGCCGATAGTGGTAAAGGTTTTTGACGAAGTTTCAGGTTCGAGATTGTTCTTGATTAAGCATAGCTACTGCTTAAGCTGACTTGCTATGGGTGATAAAAATCTTGGCAACTTGGTGCTTTCAACAAATCGTCACTTGCAAAGTACTCGTGGTACGTTTGTGGTCCGACTGACTATTCAAGAGGCAAGTCAAACGAGTTAACAAACGGCACAGCAACATTCCAACTCTTGTAGGAGATGTAGAGTATTGGTTCACATTGAGCGATCAAATCTGAAGTAGTTCTCAAATTAATTATCGTTAGCGCGTGATCATTCGAAGTGATTTCGCCAATCGCGAAATCCATGGCAACGAGTTTATCCGATTTCGTTAGTTTCAGATTGCCTTGAAGCACCTTCGAGTTGTCCTCATCGAGCAATTTGCGAAGTGGTCTACTGAAAATCATCACGCGCCCTAGCGTTTCGCTTCCTTGCGTACGAAGCAAAACGGGATTAGGGCTGATCACGGTTCTGTTCGGAAATTGAATTGCGATCGGAGCAGTGCAACTCGTGCCGTTTTTGGATGAAACCATCAGTTCGCAAGTATAACTGGTGGATCGATTTAGACACTTCGAAGGATCGATGTCGAACACTAATTTGTATGTTTGATTAGCATGTTCAAGTCTTACGCTTTCGATTTCAGGTGCCAAGGCTTGGAAGATCAATTGGTTCATCTCCACATCTGGTTTGCCTGCCCGCACTGCCACTTCAACCTGCTGCCTATCTTCTGAAACGACTACGATTGATTTGTCTAACAGTACTAGCGGAGTGATCGCCAACAACTTGATTTGGATCTGTAGCAGCGGTTCACCTGCGGCATTCCAATATGCGATATTTTGGAATACTTCTTCTTCGCGGCGACCCACTTCTAAATCGAATTCCAGCAAGGTTTCTCCCTTGCTGGTGAATGAAAGCGACTGCGGTAGATTCTTGATACATCCACAAGAAAAAGTCCGGCGTGGTAAGTGAGTCGGCACTTGCAATTTGCTTTTGATTCGCAGTGCAACGTGCTGATGGGATCCACATAGGACGTTACCAAGATCCAATATTTGCACTGCGTTGGGATCAGAAAAATCTGTTTCGATTTCATGAATTTTCGGCACATCTGTTTGCAAGGTTCGCCCGCTTAATTGCTCAGAATTAATTGAATCCTGGGAAAACGCTAATCTCGCAATGAATAGAAGGAGAACGATTGCAATCTGCCGTTGCATGCTGATTCCTGTTAAGATGAGGACGTCGCGAAACCTATCTACGGTTCAACATTCGTCATTAGCTGCGAACATTGTACTCATCATTTTGGATATGCGAGCGGGATTCCCACGGAGCTTTTCTCACATGCCCGTTTTTGAATATAGCGTTCGCCAACGCAAAGGGCGTTCGAAACTAGGCACCATTGCAGCAGATTCAGCTCGACAAGCTCGCGATCAGTTGCGAGCCGACGGCTTTTCGATCGAATCGATTCGGCCGCTCGAAGTTGGGCAATCGAATGAGTCTGCAGCACCCCTATCGATCAAGCGACGAAACTCCTCTGCTATGCCAGTTCGTCGATCGATGTTCGAACGACGACATGGTGCCAATGTCTCTTGGTTCATACGCGAGATTGCGACGCTGTTGAGCGTTGGAACGCCGATTGTAGAGTCACTTCAACTGGCGATCGATCAGTCAAAAGGAGTTTTTAGAAATCTCTTATTAGACATTCGCGAACGCATTACTCAGGGTGCATCATTAGGCAGCGCTTTGAGGGCTCACCACGCGGTATTCGGATCGGTGTTGTGTGAGATGGTGGCGGTCGGTGAGCAATCGGGATCTTTGCCAAACGTATTGGCCCAGGCGGCCGAATTTCGAGATCGTAGAGATCGACTAAAGAACCGAGTGTTGTCCGCAATGTTATATCCTGCTTTGGTCCTGCTCCTAAGCGTTGCGGTCACTATTTTCCTAATGACGGTGGTCGTTCCAACATTGATCAGTAGTTTGGCGGAGTTGCATAAAGAGCTTCCACTGCCTACTCGTATATTGAAAGCCATTAGCGATCTGTTGCTTCAATACGGTGCATACGTTGGACTAATGCTTGTCGCCTGTATGTTTGCTTTCTTGGCCGCATTGAAGCGCCCAAGGGGGCGTGCCTTATGGGACCGTTTGCTCTTAAAACTTCCGATCTTCGGAACACTTATGGTGAAACAAAACTGTTCGCGACTTTGTTTAGTCACAGGAACGCTATTGCGTTCGGGCGTGGATCTGGTCCGCGCACTAGAAATTGCCGAAACAGGCATTTCTAACGTGAAGATACGGGAAACTGTAACAACCGCTCGTACGAAGATCGCTTCTGGTGCCGAGTTAGGAAGTGCATTGCGAACTAACAGCGTTTTGCCAGCTGCATTAATTCAAGTCTTCGCGTTGGGGCAGCACACGGGACAACTTGACGATTTGCTTTTTCGTATTGCCGAAGATTATGATCAACAGGTGAATCAGCTAGCCGATCGGTTGACCACCATTATGGAGCCGGTACTCATCGTTGCCCTCTCGGTCATTGTTGGCTTTATTATGCTTGCAACGCTTCTTCCTATACTGGAGTCAGGAAATGTGTTATCCGAATAGCTCGTCGAACTTTTCCATCGCAGGCCAGCGACTCTCACGCTTCAGTGACCGCCGTATGGCGTTTACTTTGGTTGAACTGATGGTTGTTATCGCGATTGTGGCTCTTTTGACCGGTATCGTCGGCGTGAGTGTGCGAACCTATCTGACCAAAAGCAAACAAAGTGTAGCAAAGATTGAGATAGGTAAATTTTCGCAAGCGCTCGACACTTTCTATACATCGTATGATCGCTACCCAACAAACGAGGAAGGCTTAGAAATACTTGCTACACCATCAGATGAATTCTCCGACGGTCTACTACCCTTCTTGCCGCGGGACCCCTGGGGGCAGCCCTACGAGTATCGCAGCCCAGGCGCAACGGAACCCTTTGAAATCATTTGCTTTGGCGGTGATAAACGCCAAGGCGGAGTAGGTGCGGACCGCGATATCACCAGCATGGAGTTAACGCGTCAGGCTCGACAATGATCTACTTTGATCTCTATCGATCATATAAGCGACGAAGCGGCCTAACGCTCATCGAATTGATGGTTGTATTGACCATTCTGGGGCTCAGCGCTTCGATTGTCACGGTTCAGTTCGCTGGCCCACTTCAGCATGCACGCGTCGAAACGGCAGTTGAGCAATGGCGCAACGCCGATCATTTAGCGCGCCAAATCGGAAGATCCCAAACCGTTTATCTCAAACTGCAAACTGAAGCCTCGGTGAATAGACTAACACTATGCGCCGCGGACGAAAGTGTGATCCGACAATGGAGTTTTGCTCCGACAATTCGCATAGCATGTCTTGCATTGGACAATTCGGAATTGCCGAAAATTCCGTTTCCTCAACAAAACGGTTCACCGGACTACAGCGTCCAATTTCGCGA
>JBGSKY010000105.1:0-2120 GCA_041740995.1 Pirellulaceae bacterium | reverse complement strand
AACTTCCGAGGAAGTAGACCTGTTGATTGCTGGGTGCGAGGGTAATTCAGCCAAAAGAATTCGTGATCACGCAATCATATTATTACTGGTTAGGCTTGGCCTTAGGGCCGGTGATGTATCTGGAATGTGTATCGATGATATCGAATGGGATAGTGCCACCCTGAGGGTTAGGGGCAAAAGTCGTTACGAAGTTCGTCTTCCACTTCCTCAGGACGTTGGGGACGCGATACTTCGCTATCTCGAATACCGACCCCAGCACGCTCAGACCAACAAACTCTTTGTTAGCGACATTGCTCCTTTTCGGCCTTTTATTTCAGGAGATGGCGTTTCATCATTGGTCAAGCGGGCCTTTAAAAGAGCCGGTGTGAAAACACCGTCTAAAGGTGCCCATGTTCTGCGCCACACGGCGGCGACAGAGATGTTACGTAAAGGTGTTCCGCTAGATAAGATCGGCTTGGTTCTAAGGCATCGACGCTTGGATACCACTGCCTATTACGCAAAGATCGATGTCGAACTTCTTAGACAAGTCGTTCAGTCATGGCCGGAGGAATTCTAATGATAGAGGCCATTAATACCTACCTGGCGTTTCGACGTGCCGCGGGTTTTGAACTACATAACGATGAATATCTGTTGCTCAGCTATGCCCGCTTTGCCGATGCGTCTAGAGAGACGTTCATCCGCACATCAACAGCAATTAAGTGGGCCAGCCAATCGGTCTCAGTGGCTCAACGTGACGTACGATTAAAAACACTGTGTCGGTTTGCCCGCTACATTTGCCTCGAAGATAAACGTCACGAGCTACCACCGGCAGGTCACTTTGCCTACCACAAATCCCGCCGCCTACCGTATATCTACTCCGATGCGGAACTCAACAGCTTGATAAAAACCGCTTTACTTCTTGGTCCACCGGACTCACTGCATCCACATACGTATGCGAACTTAATCGCTCTGTTGTCAGCAACTGGACTCCGAATTTCCGAAGCAATGCGTCTACAGTTTTCTGACATCACACCTGATGGGCTTCTGATCCGCAACACAAAGTTTCGGAAATCCCGTTTAGTGCCGCTTCACGACTCTACCGTAGTTGGATTGGAACGCTATTTGAAACGCCGTCAGTCAGTGAAGTCGATCAGTAAGCATGTGTTTATCGACGATGAAGGACAGGCGTTATCCTATAGTAGGGTTCATTACACATTTAAAAAGCTATTGAAGCGCGCCAATATCCTGTCTCCTTCAGAAACTACCCAGCCCAGGATTCACGATATTCGGCACCGATTTGCAGTGAAGTCTCTGCTGCACTGCTCGTCAGATCGCAATTCGGTGAGTCAACACATGTTGGCGCTGGCGACGTACATGGGGCACATCAATGTCTATTCAACTTTTTGGTATCTTGAGGCGGCGCCGGAGTTATTACGCAACATTGCTTTTGAGAGTGAAAGCTTCTTCCTCAAGGGAGAGCAGCCATGACACCAATTGCGCCGCACATTGAGGCATTTCTTTGCGAATATCTCCTTCAACAACGGGGTCTCAGTCCACACACTTGTGAATCGTATGCTTATAGCTTTCTATTGCTTTTCGAGTTTGCAGCGAAAAGACACGGGGTCGCGCCTACGGCACTGATACTGGAGCATCTCGATTCAAGCCTAATCGCTGATTTTCTCGAAGACCTGGAAAAGACACGACAAAACTCGGCGGATACCCGAAACATCCGCTTGGCGGCAATTAGATCTTTCTTCCGATTTCTCGAATACCGCCTGCCCGCGAGGCTCGAACAGATTCGTCGTGTTTTGGCGATCCCTTTCAAAAAAACCGATACTCGCCTTGTGCCCTATCTAAATCAAGAGGAGATTCAGGCGCTACTCGATGCACCTGATCCCACAACTCGCATGGGAATTCGTGATCGAGCTATGTTACATGTAGCAATCTGTGCTGGCTTACGAGTTTCAGAATTAGTGGGGTTAAAGATCGATGATGTGGGACCTTCCCACAAGAGCATTGTCATCCATGGCAAAGGCCGACGGGAACGAACTCTGCCACTTTGGAAAGTAACCACGTCTACGCTGCGGGCTTGGCTGGATATTAGAGGGAGGGCAACAGCTCCGGAGGTATTTATTAATGCC
>JBGSKY010000104.1:0-11869 GCA_041740995.1 Pirellulaceae bacterium | reverse complement strand
AGAAGTTGTCGGTAATGGGTATTGAGATCGTTCATCACCCCAGAATACAAAATCAACGTGCTTCAAGCGATCAGCCACTAAATTCCCCGAAGAACCACATTTTTTGACTCGATGTTCTCAGCCGCAATTGCCCGTCCGATAGCGCGACTAATGCGAGTGGGGCCCATGCCCGTTGATCGAACTAACTGCGATTCGGATTGTGGACGTTTAGTCAAAGACTCAAGTAGCAACTTGTCGGCTTCGGCGTCGTCTTGTTTGGATTTTTCGTCTCTTCCGCCTCTGGCCTTTCGGACGTTTGGAGCAAGAGAAGTTGCTTGCCATAGCGGCCATTCAAACTGGATACTGAGAGACGCTGCTGATTTGTTTGTGCGACTCTTGAATTCGCAGACGCTGTGACCATCGGTTTCGTGATCGCGAATCGCAATCATCGCATCAAGGGACCGGCCAAAGGCACCAGCTCCGGCAGCTAAGTCCAGGGTAGCTTTTGCCGACTGATCGCCCTTCGTTGTGTGATGCACGATCAAAATTGGGACGTTTGTTTTGTCCGCGATGTTCTGCAAGATGTTCATCAACTGCCCCATAGCCGGATTATCGTTTTCGGCTTTCCCCTCCGGAATGATTTTGTACAGAGCGTCGATGATGATTAGCGAGTATCCGTCCAGATCCATAGACCGCAGCTCACCGGCAAAATAGTTGATGTCACAACATTTGCCCCGCCTCACAGCTACCTGTAGCTGCCCTGGCTGCGGTTGAACCTGCATTGCCTCGGCTATGCGTGTATGTCGCCAGTCAATTTCGCGGCGCTTCAGCTCGTTATCGATCAGCAGGACTTTGCCTTTCCGAACATCCAATCCGAGAAACGGCGTACCAGTGATGACGCACCAAGCTAGCTGCCCTGCCATCCAGCTTTTCCCGTCCTTACTCGCTGCCACTAGCAGGGCTACCTCACCATCTCGCAAAACGCCTTGAATGATTTCGGTTCCACGATTCGGATATTCACCAGCCCGCAAATCGAAGAAATCCTCGCAAACCCAGTCGCCTGGCTTTTCGGATTTGGTTTGCTTCGACGAATCGGCTTGTTCTTCTTCAAACTGCTGTCGCGCCTCTTGCTCAACTTCCGCCTCGTCATAATCCGGCGGACGATCATTGACTCGCACCATTACTTCCGCCCTCCGTAGCCTAGCTGTCGAAGAGCGCGAGCCGATGCCGAACGATTACCAGCATGATGTAGCAATGCGAAAGCGTCGCTCTTGCCGAATGATTTTTCGCCGCTGGTTGGCGACAAAGGACCGGCGTTGCTACTGAACACGGTTAGCACTTCTTGGCCGTTTTTCGCGATGTTCACTTTGGCCGAAAACCCGCCGTCGTCTTTACCTGGACGACGCCAGTGAATGCCGTCATGCGAACACCATCCCGCCGGTTCCAAGATCGCTGACCAATCGCCTCGCTCATCTAAATCAGTCCATGGTGGTACGTTGCCATCAATCATAACGGGCCGCGTTGGTCGAGATTCGCGGCGCAATTGTTTGAGCCGATGTTGCACTGCGTCTTGATTCTTAGGACGCAAGTCGAACGCTCTAGCTGCCTTCCATAACGCTAGCCGTTCCTCGGGTGTAATCGTTGGTACTTCCGGCAACGGCGGTCCGAACTCCTGCACATACAACCGTCCAGATGGATGACATGCCGCCGGACAACCAGCAGTTAAAACATAGCCACCTTCACCGCGTGTCTCGATCAGGGTCGGCTTATCACGTTGTGGGTCCATCGCGATTTTTTGATTGCCGCAAACTTCACTGGATCGATAGTAAACGTGATACCCAAAACTTGGCGTCGATATTACTGGTAATCGGCAAGCGATCCGCTCAATTGACTTTCTCCAAGGCTCAAATAGATCGCCATCGTCGAAGTCCAGAACTTCAAGACCGACGGATATACCGCCTGTGATAATCGCAACGCCAGTACCTGAACCGAAATCACGAACCCATTGCAAAATATCACGTCTGATCGGCAAGCGATTTTGAAATTGCTTCCACGCTCCAAGCGGTTTTTTGCTGCCATCAGTAGCTATCGGAATACACGAAAGACCAGCAGCGGCGTAGTGTGCGAATATGGACTGGTCGCGAAACTGATCTGTCGGCAAGCTGGCCAGCTCTAACCACTGCGATTGAATAGACATTAAGTCGCTCATACTCTAGCCTCGTGCAACTGCGAGTAATGATTTTCCATCAACAAAAACAGATGCTGCATCGGGCTAATTGCGCTGCTCCACGCCAACAAATCGATGAAGCCTTTGGACACTCGATAAATATCCGCACGGCTCGGCGTTACACGGCTTGCGGCAAAACTGAACTGCGCCGACCTCATCAGATGCGCGTGAAAGCGAGTAGCCTCGTCGACCATTTGCCGAAACTCGACTGCGAAGGAAGTTTCCTTTTGCCTTTTCAAATCCATTTGCTAGAATCCTATGACCTGCTGTAATCGGGTTGCCACCCGGTAATAGACTCCGCCGTCCGCATCAACTCCGAATGATGCGCGACGGTTTTTTCATTTACAAAACTTTGTTTTGCACCTGAGAATCGAGACGCGTTCGCCGCGTTACGTTCTGTTGTGCTTGGACAACCGTTGAGCTTTTAATCCAGTTGTCGAATACAGATTCCTCAATGATGTAGCGGCCATTCTTTGGGCCCATTGAGATATTCTTGACTGGCAGCTTGCCAGACTTACAAAGACGCTGGACGCGTTGCATGGTCCAGCCTGTTTTCCGAACGATGTCGGCGGGCGTTAAAATCGTTGTCATGTAGTCCAATCCTCAGCAACAAACGGTAATGTTTGTGAATGTTGCTCAGAGGATAGAAAACGACAGACTAAAAATCAGGACGCAAAACGTCCTACTTTCTTCTGGCTTTGAATTTCAGTGAGTAGGTCTTGCCGACGTTACTCTTTATATTCTTGCGATTCGCCTTGATACAAACCAAACACTTTGCTCGCTCGAGTTTAAGATTTGCTCGCTCGGCAACCTTTTTTAACGCGTCTGGCGTGCATGGGGTCTTGTAGAGGCTTGATTCAAGAACTCGCGATGAAACTTCCGAATCCGGCCCATTTGCGGCAAGCATCTGAACGAGCGCCAACTCCTTCCCTTCCAGCAAATTGAAAGAATCTCTTAGTCTGTCGTCGCTCAACCAACGTTGCCTGAGTAGTTCTCCAGCAGCGTCTAGCCTGTTCACAAACTGTTCAAGCATCTTGCCGAGTCGTGCAATCCTAGGCAAAAACTCTTCATCATTGGAGTTCCTTGCTGCTTGTACGGAAGACTGTTTTTCGTCGACATTTGTTGGATACTTCTGACATGTGTCGACTTCGAGATGCTCCCATGTTTCGAGTGCTTCGGTTTGCATCGACTTCACGCTGTCAACAAACGACGGCTCTAAGAAGTTTTCCAGCAATATGCAGTTCTCACGAAAATCAAATTTTTGAAGTTTAGCAAATAATTCGATCCGATTTGCGCGATGATTGCACGAGACAAAACGCCTTTGAATCTCTGATACGCTCTCCGCCAATGGGTGCAAAAAATCGAGCGTCAAGCTCCAAGGTTCCTTCATGATTGCACCCCGTACAACCAAGTGCGGACAAACTCGCAAGCTCTCTTGATTCGCTCGTCTGTGATCCGCTGGCGATACTTGGCGGACATGTCGCTAGATCCTGCGGCGTGCCCCATGACATGCGATACAGCGGGAAAGTCCAAGCACTCTTCGGCGACGGTTTGGAATGTTCGTCGCAAGTCGTAGAATGTGCCATCTGCGACGCCAGCTCGACTACGAACTCGTAGAAAGTTCTTGCCGATCGCATCATGCGAACCTCGCATCCACGGCAAACCCTGTTTAGTCACAAACAGCAGTTGCGTTCCTTCCGATCGAGAACGCTTTGCTAAGCATCGATCAATTGCGGCGCGAGTCTCCGGCCATAGCCAGACCTTGCGTGCAAACCCAGTTTTGCGGCGAGCGTAATTCAGCCATTCGCCTTGGTAATCCTCAATAGTCACCTCGGCCAAGTCTTTCGCACCGAAAGCCCCATTGATACCCAGCAAGACGATTGCTTTGAAGCAACTACTAGATTTGCCAACGATCGCAAGAACGTCACTTGCTGCAATGTCGCGAGGACCTGCTATTTCCTTCTTCAATCGTTTCTGCTTTTCGCTCGATTGACGAAACGATTTTCCATATCTTGGCGCTGGTATGAACTCCGACGCTGAACACCATGACAGAAACGCTTTGACGGCCCGTATATCGATGTCTACTGTCGTTGCCGATCGACGCTTGACCTGTGAGCCCTTTATCCCACCGCGGATTGCAGAGGTGCGTTTAATCGGCTTAGCGAAACTCTCTTTGATGTCGGCGAAGTCCTCGGGCGTCCATTGTGACGGCTGCTCGAACTTACTTCGTATCGTCGCCAGACGTTTTAGCGATTTCGTGTAATCGTTGAGCGTTCGTCCTGTAAGTTCGTTCGCATCAACTCGCTTGCGACAATCGTCACAGTAAACGTTAACGAGTTCCTGCAATGTCGGATCGTTGGTTTGCTGCTTGCGGGGGTTCCGTCCGGCCTGGATCGCATCGCGTTCATCGAGATAACGATTGAGAGCTGACTTCCAACAATCCCACTTTCCGAAAAAGTGAGTGCGGCCTCTGATCTTCTTAGCCCACCGCCCCGAATTGTGGGCGTACAGCGGAAAATCTGAATACGGTTTGCTAGGCTTCTCGCCTACGCTAGAATTGCCCATTGCGGGTTCCTTTGGGTTAGAGCTTAGGAATCAGCTTGACGCCTCTAAACGGGCGTCACGACGCCTGGACCCGTCACGGTCTAGGCGTCTTTTCTGAGTGCTAGCATTGTAGAATGACGCCTGCGGGCGTCAAACCGGGCGTCAGGATGGTTCGGGATTGACTGGCACGCTGTTAAAACCAGCAAAAACATTGTCGGGCTCATAGCTCAGTTGGATAGAGCAACGGATTTCTAATCCGTAGGTCGCAGGTTCGAGTCCTGCTGGGCCTGCTAACGTTTTCCTTGGCGAGAACAATGTTTTCGCCAAGGGAAAATATCCTTGTCATCGTCATGCCGCAATTCGTCTTCTTCGCGTGGTGAAGCATTGCCGTTTTGTGAATCAGTTTGCTTGAAGCGTCAAGGAACTTTCACTCCAGTGGGATGAACCCAAACGGGGGCGGGAATGGTCGCGGGTTAGTGCGCGACGTGGAGCGGAAGAGACCCCGACGGGTTTATTACGTCGGTGAATCAGCTTCGTAAGCTAACACCACGACGCCACACCAAAAGACCCCAACGGGTTCATCCCGTTAGGTGAATCAGTTTGCTAGAAGCGTCAAGGAACTTTCACTCCAGTGGGATGAACCCACGCGGGGGCTGGAAAGATCCCTCTGGACTCTTTCGGAGTGTAAAAAGTTGCAGTTTTGATCTGCGACAAAACCGCTTGACACGAAAATTAATTCAGGACAATTCCTAAAAACTTTTTCCTGCCCATGATTGACCCGAGAATTTACGTGCCGTGAAAACGCATTATCAATTCATTAAGGCGACCGGCGTTACGTTGCGGTTTTGCGGGGCAAGTATCCTCTTCGATAGGTTGAAACGATGACGCAGGAATCCACGCGGCGGTTTCAAATGCGGCGATTGCTTTTGGAAGCGCTCGATCCGCGGATCGTCATGACCGTTGATCCTCTGATCGACGTGCAATCCGATGACCCGCTGGTCCAGCAAGCCGCTGCCAGCGCGCTGGCCACGCTCTCATTCGCACAGCGAGCGTCGAATTTTCCTATCCCCAATTTCAATGCCGCCAGCTCGGGGAGCACTCTGCCATCACGCTTGCTGAGCTTCACGACCAACACGCCGCCTGCCACCGCGCCGGCCGCTTCCACCAACTCGTCAACAATCACGCCGCCCAACAGCACTAACACCCAAGCGACCACTTCGTACGATCAAACGGCCAACAATCAAAATCCCTACGGCACGTCCGCCAACTACGCCTCCTCAAACTACCAATCTTCTAGCGATCCAAACGCTCAGTCCGATCCTTACGGAAACTACAATCCGTATAACAGCGGCTACGGTAGCGGCTACGGCAACGAAGTCGGTTCGACCGATCCCTACGGCAGCGGCAGCGGCTATGGCGATGGCTACGGAGATCCCTACGGCGGCGGATCAAATAATAATCCGCCACCGCCAGCGAACGATCCGCCAGCGAACGATCCGCCTGCTGAAAACCCGCCCGCTAACGACCCACCGACAACCAGCCTTTCAACCAAACCCAACTGGTTAAGCTTCGATGCCCTCGGACGTCCTGTCGTTGTTTTGCAATCAGGCGTCGCCATTGGTGCCGATGCCGCAACGACTGGCGATGCGATCACCGCGCTGGCCAACCAAAACAGCCAGTCATTGCAGGCGACTTCACTGCAAGGCGACGACGGCGCAACTCGGCTCTTGGTTGACAGCTCCACGGTCAGCTTTCTTGATACCGGCTATGGCGATTTTCAGTATGACGAAACCGTTTCGCGCAGCGTTGACGATCCAACGATCGAAGATGAAACCAACAACACCGGCTACCAAGTCCACGTCGTACGTTCTGGTGACCTGACGACTTTCACCATCACAGTCGATTCATCGGTTGCATCCTCGCCCGAGGATACGATTGCGAGCTACTCCGAAACGATGCACTTCCAATACGTGTTCCTCGTCAACGCGGCGGGCACGCTGGTCGACACACAAGTCACGGGCAGTTATACGTCCGAATTTTCGATCGATTCTGGCGACCTTGCAATCGACGAAGCCAACGACTCGGTGACAGCGACTGGCACCTCGCGATTCACCTATCTGTCAACCAGCACACTTGTTTTTTCCGCCGCAATGATCAGCGGCAGTAGTACGACTTCGTCCACTTCGAGCTATTCCCGCAACGGCAGCTATCATCAAAGCCTCGCTTCCGTACCAGACGATGAACCGGAGCTAGACGAGTATGGCTTTCCGATCAACAATCCAGCCGACGAAGTCACCAATTCCGGATTGATCAGCGGCACGTTCTCGGAAACCTCCAGCAGCCATTTGACCGCTCAAGAGAGCTACAGCTACAGCACCAGCGGCGGTTTGCTCAGCGCCAATTATCAGTCCTCGACGATCGACCAATCGACTTACACCAGCGGCGGCGGAGGTTCCTATGGCGTGACCTCCAGCAAAGGTTCGATCACTGGCCTGATCAGCGAATCCTCGGACCAGTCAAGCTACTTCTCGTTGGCAATCGCTCATAATTTCGCCGACGATGCCTGGACCATCACCGGTACGACAATCATCGTCGAGAGCGACGAATCATTCTACGACGACACCTGGTCGGGAACTTATACCGCTGCCACCGATGGCGGCACAATGAACGGTACGACCAGCGGCAGCACCTCAATCGTCGACAACTACAGCCTCAATCAAACGGCTTCGATTTCGGGCGACGCCGAATCTGACGAAACCAGTTGGGCGACTACGGCCTATACGCTGACCAGCAGTTATCAGCTTGAAGACCAAAGCAGCTATCAGGGCAGCGCGTCGATCACCGTCGGCCAGATGAGCGGCACGGCGAGCGAGAGTGGCAGCTTCACACAACTTGCCAGCCACGAGCTGAACATGCAATGGATCGATGACGCGTTCGTCGGCTCGGGGGCCAAATCGAACGCCTATACCAGCCAAACGCAATCCGTCTCCGACTTGCACGGCGTCAAGCAACTCGGGACGTTGGTCGGCACGCAATGGGAGGTCACTTCCGAATCGACCAACAACGCTTACGCATCCAGCGATACGTTTTCCGTCGATGACGGTTGGCTCAGCAACGGCGGCGAATTTGAGAACAGTTCGCTTTTTGATCTTGACGAAGGCTACTCCGTTTCTGGAACGCTCGTGCAAGGCGAAATGTCCGGCTCGGCCAGCCAATCCGATCGCACCATCGTCAACGCCGCCAGCCAGTTCAGCGGCTCGTATGACCCGGCCGGTGAAATCACTTTGGACGCCGCCACCACGACCGAAAGTGTTTCCACTGTCTTTGAATCGCAGCATGATTTATCGGGCACTTGGTCTGAGCAAGCGCCGGTCCTTGACGTCCAGATAAATGGAACCCAGTACGATCGCTCACAGAAACGTTTGACCAGCGATTATCACCGCACCAGCTCGCAAACTGACCTGCTGGCCGATCCCCAAATCAGCGGTGACTTTCGCAGTGAAAGCTTCGATCTGGGCCAGACCGGTCAACTGGCCAGCGGCGCTTATCAGCGAACGCAAGACGATGTCGAATTCGTTGGCAGCTTCAACTACGAAGCCTCTGCCGATGTTCAATCGCAATCGATGATCGCCTTCTCGCTGGGCGATGCCGGTTGGTCGTTGATCGAGGGTGACAGCGGTGGTGGCGACGTTTCTGGCACGGCGTCGACTGACGTGACGCAGCATTTTCTTTTCGGCTTCTCAGCCACCGGAACGATCATCGCAACGCCGGGCAGCGGCCAGCAGTGGAGCGGCACAGCGACCGAATCCGGCTCGATCGCTTCGGACACAATCGCCACCATCCAAGCCATCGCCGTACCGGTCGCACCCGACCCTTTGGACCAGGCGGACAGCGGTCGCCTTCCCGAATTGAACTGGACGACGACTGGCGATCTGGGCCAAAACCAAGCGTCGTTGTTCACCAACACCCGCAACGCGTTTGGTACCTTCAGCGACGGCGATATCAGCGGCACGATGTCGTTGGACGCAACCTCGGCGTACAGCGAGTTTCGGATAGTCGACAAGGTTTTACAGGACAGCGATTGGAAAACGCACCAAGGCAGCGGCTTGACCAACAGCCACTCCGAATCGGAATTCAACTTGCTCGGCGGCGGCCCGATCGACGAGAGCGATTTGACCGGCACGCTGACCTTCACCGCTCGCGGCTTATCGGAGAGCAACATGCAGCGGATCGACAGCTTCGCCGCTGGCACCGACGCATGGCTTTCTAGCGGCACGCGGAGCGAATCGGAATCCAACACCAATGCATCAACGGTCGAGCTGAGCGGCCATCAAGCAGGCAGTGCTGGCCCAGCCATTGTCACGCTAGAGATTCACATCACCAGCGGCAGCAGCGGTCGCGACGGCAAATCGAAAGAAGAAATTCTCTACGACACCACCAACAACGACACTTCCGGCAGCAACCCGACCAGCAACAATCCATCCGGCAGCACCACATCGGCCGACGAGGGTCTATCCCGCTACGACTGGAAACAAACCGCCGGAGCCAAATCGAAGTCCTCATCGAACACGAGCAACTACACTGCCAGCGGCAGCGGAACTTACTCGCGACCTTACGCCAGCGGAATCATCACCGGCACAGGGAGCGTCAGCAACTCGGTCGAAACGAAAACCTCATCAGCCGAGTCCGAAAAATACAATCCAGAAACCCTGGAATGGTCAATCCGTTCGCGAAACAACGATTCGATGAATATCCGCAATAGCGAGTCATCCGAGGGCAACGGAAACTACAGCTACGTAGTGGGTGGTGGCGTCGTAAACGGAGCGATGAACGAATCAACTTCCAACGTGGTTCAAATCGATTATCATAACCAGACCAGCACTGGAGATGACGTAGGTGTAAGCTTTGGAGCCGCGGAGCCATTTGAGCCCACTGTGGAGACTATGCAACCCGATGGTGGCACGATGTCATTGAGCCTTGCAATTAGCGATCGCTTTAACTACGCCGGAGGTGGAAGTTTCACCGCCGACTATGGTAGCGGTGACGGAACCGGCACCATCAACGAGTCGGGCAACAATGATTTCACTTCCTCGTATGTGATCAATACGATAAACCCGGGTGACGGTACTTGGACACCGACTTCTGGCAGCCAAGCGATTCAGACCGACTCGCAATCCGCCTACGAACAGACCTTTGCGAGTGCTTGGCAACGTAGCGATGCCACGTTCGATATGAGCGGCCAAATGTCTTGGCTGCAAAACAATACCACCAGCAATGACACGCGGATCGATCGCTTGATGCAAGATGGCGAATGGTCCGGAACGCGAACCGTCGGCTATTCGTTCATGAACAACGGCCGCAACGAATATGAGTCCAGTGGCGACTATGAACATGTTAGCAACGGAGTCTTAGTTAGTGGAGTGGCCACCAATCGTAGTGAAACAAACTCCAATTCAATGCAGCAGTTGATCAAACGTTATGACGATCAAGGCAACTTGCAATTTATTATCGGCAGCGGAAGCGACGAGTCTTCCGAATTGAGTGAGTTCACTGTCGAGGGCAGCGGCGGCGATTCGGCTGAAAGCACTGAGAGCAGTAGCGAGACCGTCGCCGGCGTAACCTATAACAACTCACTCTTTCAACGCGAATCAATTGGTTTGATCGAAAGCAGTTCGTCGCGAACATTACAAACCCAGCGGACCGACTATGCGGTTGTTGACGAAGCATTGATTGCGATCTCGCGGACGCTAGGACGAGACTCCAACCGCAGCCATGGAATGCTGATCGTCAAAACTCGCGAGCAACATCAGACCGGCTCGACTCATAGTGCCAACA
Organism: Pirellulaceae bacterium; assembly: GCA_041740995.1. Lineage (GTDB taxonomy): Bacteria > Planctomycetota > Planctomycetia > Pirellulales > Pirellulaceae > JBGSKY01. The sequence goes on along the minus strand of JBGSKY010000104.1, from coordinate 1,284 downwards.
GCGATGGAACAGGTACATCCGGCGAGGTTGAACGAATCATGTACGATCGTCAAAGCGAGCTTACTGGCTACACGCAAAGCGAACAATACAACGAACAAATAGGCTTGCACGCGACCGTTCCCAGTACTTTCCATCGAGTCACTCAGGCAACCGAAAGCTTGGAAGCCTCCTCGGTCAACAACGTGCAAGTCGACAGTCATAACGTTGTCAGGCAGCACAACCCGTACGGCGAGGGTTTATCGACACTTGAATCGAGATCGAGCGACTCAACATCGGCCATGACATCCGACCGGATCGTAATCAGTCAACAAGGCGGCAGCGGCGGCTTGGTCGCTTCGGTTCAGGGCGATGGTACGCTCAGCGGCGGCTACAGTAACTGGTCCGAACACAAACTTGATGGCTCCGTTATTGATAGCTACGGCGATGCAAACGATTGGTCTGACAGCTACCAAGTCAATAGTGCGGATCTAGCGGACCGCCCGACGCGTTACAGCCCTAGCCCTGGCGTTCAAACCACCCCCGAGCCCACCGGCATCACACCAATCGAGTCAACGCCTCAATCGGGCGATTCCTCGACGCCTGACGAACGCTTGGCCGCTCAAGTCGAAGGAGGCGAGGATGACTCTGACGCTTCGAACAGCCTGCCGCCTGGGCAATCCGCGCAAGGGGCTGGTGGACCGAGAGATACAGAGGAGCAACGAGCCTATGAGCTTTCGCAGCGTTTTATAGTGGAAGTCGAAAAACACGAACAGCTATCGCAAACGAAGGAGAGTAGTCCAAGGGAGAGAATGCTTTACTTGATGAGCCTGTTGCAAATCATCGACGGCGATCTTTCGGCTTGGTTTAGCGCACGCGGTGGCTTTAGTTTTTACTCGGCCGAAGATATTGCCAAGGGGAACGTTCCCGGTCTGAGCGATGGGCTATATATTGCGAACTTGACGCTATCAAGCCCAACCTTTAGTTTCTCCGAAGACCTTAGCGATGTCGAGATCCTCAATCGTTTGGAAGGGCTTCGCAGTTATGTGCTAGATCCCAATAGAAATGGGTACTTCTTTCAGCGTGATCCCTTTGCCGACGTTGACGCGTATGAAGCAGCTAAGCAAGAACGCATTGATGAGTTTCTAGCGACACTCGATCCCGAATTTGCGGTGATTATGCGGGACCTTGCTCAGATGGGCTTGGATCTTTCTGGCATCATCGATCCGACACCATTTTCCGACACGGGAAGTGGACTGATCAGTCTTTCCAAAGGCGAGTACGCCCAAGCGGGCATCAGTTTCGTCT
>JBGSKY010000103.1:0-2922 GCA_041740995.1 Pirellulaceae bacterium | reverse complement strand
AATCGAAAGAAGAGGTTTTTGACTATGAAAAGAAAAAAGCTGAATTTATCAAATACACCGTTGCTGGGTCTATTTTTAAGTTACAAATAGATAATACACATCCGCTGGGATTTGGATACGCTAAAAGCAGTTATGTTTTACTCAATAAGATACCAGAATACGAATTTCTCAAAACTGGATATAACGTGGGCACGCTTAACGAAAATGCATATATCACTGGTGCAATAGGTGCCGAAGCAAAAAAACAAGCCCAAAACGCCATGATTTTTGGAACGGAAAAGCTTGGTGCGGGTCATGTCCTCGTTGTCCCCACGGCACCGGTCTGGAGAAATGTAGAGAACACTCTGCCAGGCAAGATATTCCTAACCGAACTGTACGGCAAGGATGACCCGCGTCGGCGGACGATCGATGAAATCGTCATCGCTGTTTCTCGTTTGCTTGAACCGCAGCGAAAGACCGTGCGTTTGTTCGTGTCACACTCCAAAGCGGATTTGGGGTCAACGGGATCTGCCGCGAAACAGATTCATGACTATGTTGTCACCGATACTACGGGACAAGCATTCTTTGACGCAGCAGATTTGCGCCCTGGCGAATCGCTCGGCGACCAACTCGATGATGCGGTCCGTGAAGGAGTTTTCATTGCAGTTCGCGGCGACGCCTATAGCTCGCGGATTTGGTGTCAACGTGAATTGCTCAATGCAAAGCAACACGAACTGCCAACGTTGACCGTCGAAATTCTAACGAAAGGCGAAATGCGGATGTCGCCCTATGGTGGCAACGGTCCCAGTGTAGTCTGGAACGGGAACGCGGCGTTGATCGCATCGCGTGCGATGGTCGAATGGTTGCGAGCGGCTTTTTTCCGCAAAGAGGCAAAGCGGTTGGCCCAGGTCGCGGGATTTCCCGGTGACGTTGTAATCCTTGCCCGGCCGCCTGAACTGCTTGATATGGCCCAAGGATCACTGTTGTCACCGCACGCCAAACTGGCCATGCACCCTGATCCTGAGTTGCCCGTCATGGAACGGCGGATACTCAAAGCGGCGCGTCCGCGATTACAGCTTGTTACACCAACGACAGCCTTTCGTCGGCTTTTGACTCGGGACGCCGCAGCCTCGACGGTCACGTCGCCATTGGAAGGACGGCAAGTCGCGATGTCGCTGTCGGACAGTCCCGATGTCGATGGCCCACTGGGTTTCACGATGGAACATATTCAGGATGCCACGATCTATTTGGCTCGAACGCTTGTCTCCGCCGGAGCATCAATTGCCTATGGTGGCGACTTTCGAAAAAACGGATTCACTCCCCAGCTTGCGGAACTGATCCGGGGCTACAACGAAACGGCGGCGAAACCCGCTGAGTTTTTGCACAGCTATCTCGGCGCACCGATTAAGCTAGAGGATGCATCTGGTGATTGGCCACTGACCGCACATCACTTGGTCGAATCGGCGGAAGTCAAAGATGATGCGATGATGCCGCCGCCGTCTGAGAGTGAAAAACATCCCGCTGCGCTATACTATTCGGACATGCGTCGCGTGATGGCCAAGCATACGTTCGCGAGAATTGTTCTCGGCGGTGCCGCAGAACCGCGGTTGCAGGACGGAGGCGTTGGTTACGGAGGACGTTACCCCGGAGTTGTCGAAGAAGCGTGGCGAACGCTCGAGTGTGACAAACCACTTTACATCGTCGGAGGCTTCGGTGGCGCTGCCGAGCTGGTGGCGGATTTGTTGGAACACGGAGAAATTTCCAAACGTCTGCAAGATGAGACCTGGAGCGATTCTCCCTACTTCGCTAACAACGCGAAAGCGATTGACGAAGATCCTTATCGCGAGAAACTTGGGTTGCCCAGGACGATGCAAGATCTAGCGACCGCAATTCAGGCATTTGCCAAGCCTCATTTCGCGTCGGACGCCGCATCGCTGAAATGGAATGGTTTGACCGTCGACGAAAACAAACGGCTGATGCGAACTCGTGATCCAATCACCATCACTTCGCTCATTTTAAAGGGTTTAATCAACGTCGCACATGACCACGCAATAGGGAAACTTCAAATTGAACTTGTGCAAGGAAGTGTCACGACGGGAAACAAGCTGGATGCGATGGCAATCGGAGTCTTTGACAAGGTTCCACTCGGTGGAGCTGGTGCGGCGCTAGATCAATTGATAGGAGGACGAGCCGCGATGATGCGAGCCGAGGGCCGAACGCTCATCAGCCTCGAATCGCCAGATGTAGATGCAGACTGGTTGTACCTCGCTTCGCTCGGATCGCTAGAAAAGATCGATCAGCTTGATGTTCAAGTCGAGCAAGCTGCGCGCGACACCGCCCTGCAAGCACAACGGCATGGATTTCACCGGCTCGGATTGGTGACATTCGGTGGTGCTGTCGTAACCGACATTGATGCGATGGCAGAAGCTATGCTTCGCGGATTCGCCGGATTGAGCGGGCAGACGTCAATAGTTTGGTTCGAGACGAACAGCGACCAGTACCAACGGCTCCATAAGAAGTTGGCCGCAGATGACCGCGTTGCGTTAACCACACGACGCGTCGCTATCGACGTTGGTCCGGCCACGGTTCGGCAGGAAGAATTGATTCTTCAAGTGAGTTGGGAAGGGGACGAACTGAGCGTGACGACTTTGCCTCCAGCAGGCAGCGCGATTGCCTCGTCACATCGCATTCCCGTGACTAACGAACAGATCGCCGCAATGTCCGCCGGTCACGGATCACGTCAGCGACGCACACCCGATTTGGCGACGCTAAGCGAACGCGGAGTCCAGTTAGGCAGTCTGTTGTTCGGTGACCAGGCAACACAGATTCTCAGTCGCTGTCGCGAAGCCAGAACCATGATCATTCACGACATCGCCGCTTCGAAACTTCCCTTCGAGAGGGTAGCGACACCAGACCAGTCTATTCGGCCTGCCGTTGCCTCCG
>JBGSKY010000102.1:0-3020 GCA_041740995.1 Pirellulaceae bacterium | reverse complement strand
TTGCGAGAAAGCAACGAGCTGGTTCGAACGATCGCTGAAAATTCTACGCAAGCGATGATCATGATGGGCGCCGATGGCTACCTTACGTATTGCAATCAAGCTTGTTACGACATGCTTGGCTTTGATGCCGACGAAATACGCTCTAAACCGCTGCATGACATTATTCATCATCACTATCCCGACGGTCGGCCATATCCTATCTCGGAATGTCCGATCGATCGTGCTTTACCGGAAGATTTCACGGTTCGTACTCATGAGGACCTGTTTTTTCGCAAGGATGGTTCCTCATTTCCAGTGCTCTGCGCCGCAAGTCCGATCTTTCATAGCGGCGTTCCGATTTCAACAGTGATTGAAGTTCGCGATATCACAAGTCAAAAAGCCGCTGAACAAGCCTTGCAGCAACGTGAAGCACATCTCCGTCGTGTTATCGACGGGACCATCAATTTTCTTGGTGTACTCGACAATGAAGGCCGTGTGGTCGAAGTCAATCAACCTGCACTCGGTGCTGCTGGAGTTGAACGAGACGATCTGGTAGGGCAACCGTTTTGGGATACTCCGTGGTGGAACTTCAGCCCCGAGTCGGCTGACGCAATGCGCGAGTCGATTGCGAATGTCGCTGCAGGTGGCACGGTTCGCTGCGACTTGAAATATCAAGTTGCCGGTGGCAAGTTACGCATGGTCGACTTCAATTTGAATCCGTTGCGAGACGACAAAGGTCACGTCACTTACTTAATCGCTTCCGGTTTCGACATAACGGACCGCTACGAAGCAGAAATTGAGATTCGCCGGACACGTGACCAGCTCGATGCAGTGCTCCGCCGCCTTGAAGTCGCTTTGCGAGCAGGCAACGCCGCGCCGTGGAGCTGGAATCTTGAGAAGCAAGATTTGGAAGCCGACACCACTCTAAACCGGTTGTTCGGTTTCGATGAAGATGCCTCGATAAACTTCAGTGACTTCGTTGGTCGCATCGCTCCCGAATTTCGCGATCAAGTCTCGACCGCCGTGCAAGCGTCGATTGACAACGGTGCTTACTACAGCCAAGAGTACAAAATCGAACTTCCATCAGGCGAAAGTCGGTGGCTGCAAGCCCGCGGTCAAGGCGTACTTGACGAGGCAGGCAAGCCAGTCGATTTCTTCGGATTTATTGTGGACATTACGGATCGTCACCAATTTCAAGAATCGCTCGAAGCGGCTCGCGCGGCGGCAGAAGCGGCCAATGAATCTAAGAGCGCTTTTTTGGCCAACATGAGTCATGAAATTCGAACGCCGATGACCGCCATTCTTGGCTATCTCGATTTGATCGCTGACAACATTATCGACGATTCGACTCTAAAACATGTCCGAACCATTCGTCGCAACGGCGATTTTTTGCTCGACATCATCAACGATATTCTCGATCTGTCGAAAATCGAAGCTGGAAAACTGGACATCAGTTCTGAGGTCTTTTCGCCGATGATGTTGATCGAAGACGTCCAAAGCATCATGAGCGTTCGCGCCAAAGAAAAAGGAATCGATTTTGACGTCATCTATAACCGGCAGCTTCCCTCGCGATTGATGGGCGACGCCAAGCGGATTCGCCAAATCATGGTCAACCTCGTTGGTAATGCGGTAAAATTCACCCCCCAGGGGTCTGTCAAAATGATCGTCGACTATGCCGACAACTCATTGCGTTTTGACGTCGTTGACACCGGAATCGGAATGAGCAAATCGCAATTGGAAAACTTGTTTCAGCCCTTCTCGCAAGGTGATGGCAACGTGAATCGTGAGTTTGGCGGCACAGGACTGGGCCTCGCGATTAGTCGCCGGTTGGCAGAGATGCTCGGAGGCGGGATCTCTGTTCGCAGTGAACTCGCCCGAGGAAGCACATTCACGGTGACCATTGAATCGACAGAAGTTGTAACCGCTGAAAAGATCACTCCGGCCAATCAGCGAAGCACTCCTAACGTCGTCGCGTCAGATGAGCCAGTGCGTTTAGATTGCGAAATATTGGTCGTGGACGATCGTCGCGATATTCGCTTCTTGAGCAAGACATTTCTCTCGCGAGCCGGTGCAAGAGTTGAGGAAGCCGAAGATGGCAATGTCGCAATTGAAATGGTAAAAGATCGTCTGCAACAAAAGCGCGAGTTCGCGTTGATCATTCTTGATATGCAAATGCCTCATCGCGATGGATACAGCACGGCAACCGCCCTTCGGCACATTGGGTTTAGCGGTCCGATAATCGCTTTGACTGCCGACGCGATGCAGGGCGATATGAATCGCTGCATCGTAGCTGGCTGCAATGACTATCTAAGTAAGCCAATCGACAAACAACTGATGCTCGCGATGGTTCAACAGTACGTCAACAACAACGTAAAATAATTTCCGTTCGCTAAATCAAACACGCAAGTTGCCCGTTACGGACACATCAGCTTTCTCACCAGTTAAAGCCGCAACGCCCATTTTGATCAGTGCGATTAGCCGATTTGACTTCGTATCCCAATAATGAGCTTGGACTGGAACGACCTTAATAGCTGAAATATTTGGATCGTCGAGCCCGTTGAACCAAGCGTCGTCGCTGCTCTCATACAGCGATTTAATTGTCGGCTTGTCGCGATGAATTGTTGCGCGACCAAAGATGCTCAGGAACTGCATTGTTCCCGGGTGCGAATACAACAGCTCGACACTGGAATCATAGGCAATATTCTCGTTATGTTGCGAGTCACGACCGCTGAGAAACCAAATCGCGCCGTCGTCGTCAACACGCTTGGTGCTCATCGGAATTGCATGAAATGGCTTTGCTGTTAGGTTGGTGCACAGCATGGTGAAATCGATCGATTCGGCAAGCGATTTTAATTTTGTGATTGCATCGTTGCTCTGCAAATTCTTAACTGTCATCGTGTTTTCTCCGATTGTTAGTGTCATCTTTAACCGAGCGTTGTGGATCGCTAAGCATTAGTGGTCGAGCGCGAACGTTGCGGTTCTTCTGGTGCGAAGCGTAATCTTACGCGCCGAAGAACCGGACGGCTTGCGCCGTGCCGCTA
>JBGSKY010000101.1:0-34466 GCA_041740995.1 Pirellulaceae bacterium | reverse complement strand
AGTCACTGCAAAATAACGCGTACGATAGAAGACTTGTTGCTCGTCAGCTTTGATTGGTCGCTAGAAGGTCGTAGGTCCGCTGACTAGCATCACCACTTTCATAATTACGCAGCGCGATCTGATAAAGCTTCTCACCAAAAGGCGTTGGATAGTTGCCCGTAATGCAAGCTTGGCACAGATGATTTGTCGGCAAATTGATCGCACGTGCGATCGAAGAAACGGGAAGATAACGCAACGAATCGCAACCTAACGTGTCGGCCATTGCTTGCTGAGCCGCCTCGGTCAAATTTCCGTTTTCTAGAAATTTGGGGGCAAACAGCTCGCCGATTGTTGACATATCGATGCCATAAAAACAGGGTGCGATAATCGGCGGACAAGCGACTCGGACGTGAATTTCGCGTGCTCCCCCAAGCGTTCGAATACGATCTAGCAAGACTTTCATCGTCGTCGATCGTACGATTGAGTCTTCGACTAAGATGACTCGTTTGCCTTCCAAGACCTCACGGAGAGGGGTGTATTTAATCGCCGCTTTGGCTTTACGTGCTCGTCCGCCTTCGATAAACGTTCGACCGCTGTAACGATTTCGGATCAACCCCTCGCGGCTGGGAACGCCCAGATGGAAGGCCATCGAATCGGCGGCCGCTTTACTCGTATCTGGGACCGGAACAACGATGGTATCCGCATCGATTGAGATGGTGTTCGCATCGCGTTCGACACGCGCAAGTTCTTCACCCAATCGCGTTCGTGAGAGATACACACTGCGGTCATCGAGCGTGCTGGCGACGTTTGCAAAATAGATCCATTCAAAGAAACAATGCTTGGGATCTTCTGGCGGAGCAAAACGTTCAATCGTGATCGATTCCGGTGTGACCATTATTGCATGACCAGGCGGCAACGATTTTATTGACTCACGCGGGAAAGACAAATTGAGCAGGGCAACTGACTCACTAGCAGCGGCGAAGAGTGGGCCATCGATTGCGTAACACATTGGCTTTATGCCACGTGGATCGCGCGCAATCAACATATGACCTTTCGCATTAAGCAGGGCCAATGAATAAGCACCGTCAAAATGTTGTGCGGCGGCTGAAAATATTTCAATCAGCGAACGATCGCCGCTACCAGCATTGGAAAGCTGTTTTGCGATCTCGTGCATAATGATTTCGGTATCGGATTCCCTCGCCAAATGATGTTCGCCATCGGCTGTCAGTCGGTCCCGCAGTTCGAGGTAGTTTGCCAGTTGGCCGTTAAAACAGAAGCTGAACCACTTATGTTTGTGAATATGCTGCCGTTCGAACGGTTGCGCGTAAGATCTGTCGTCCTGACCGCAGGTGGCGTAACGCACGTGGCCGATCGCTGCTGGACCGCTGAGCATTTGCATCAGTTCTTCGCATTTGGCCCGATGCGAAATTTGGAACACCTCGCTGACCGTGCCAATATCTTTGTGCGTTTGCAGCAGCAATGAGCGGTCCGTTTGGTAGCTGGTCATTCCAGCGGCCAACTGGCCTCGGTTTTGGATATCCTGCAACATGCGTGGCAGCAAACGCGACGCTTCGGCTCGACCACCTTCCGGACAGAGCGGACTTTCCTGGCCGTTGTTCAAATGGTAAATAGCCGCAACGCCGCATTCGTGGTACAGTTCGCTCATTGGTTGCTAAGTACATTCCGTGGAAATGGCTTGAATCCTTGCCGACACGCTGACCGCTCCGATTTAGACTGGCCGCGTTAGGGCATCGCAATTGTCGGTCAGTTTGCCGTAGTGTAAATAGTGTTGAACCAGAATTGATTCCCATCGAAACGAACATCCTAGAGCTTTTGTTGACGCAATGTCCGAAAAAAGTGTTGAAACAGTTGATCGCCGCGGAATTTTTGCGGACGCTGATGTGATTGTTATTAAAGTCGGGTCGCGAATCCTTAGAAGACCCGAGGGTGGGCTCGATCGCCAGCAGATAACTGATCTAAGCGACGGGTTAGCGCACTTGATCGGTCTAGGAAAAAAAGTCGTGCTGGTTTCCAGCGGTGCGGTTGCCAGCGGCGTCGGACGCTTGGGATTATCCGCTCGCCCGAAGGATTTGGCGACACTTCAAGCTGTCGCGGCGGTCGGCCAAGCTCAGTTGATTCAGACTTACGAAGAAGCGTTGATCAAGCATGGTTTGTACGCCGCGCAAGTCCTGCTAACTGCCAGTGACCTCGATGATCGCGTTCGTTATCTGAACGTTCGCAACACACTTTTCGCGCTGCACCAACTGGGAGCTGTCCCGATTATCAACGAAAACGACACCGTAGCAGTCGAGGAATTGCAGACGACGTTTGGTGACAACGATCGTTTGGCGGCGATGGTGGCAGGGATTTTTACCAAGCCACTGCTGATCATTTTGAGCGATGTGTCGGGGCTTTATGATCGCGACCCAGCCGATCCGGCCGCCGAGGTGCTGCACACAATCAACCGTGTCGACAATCAAGTTCTAGAGTTGGTCCGCGATCGAAAAACAGGTGTCAGCAAGGGCGGCATGGCCAGTAAGCTGGCAGCAGCAAGATTCGTCAATTCAAGCGGTTCTTCTGCGATTATCGCATGGGGCAAGGAGCCAAACGTTCTGGCGAGAATCGCTGCTGGCGAGCTGATCGGGACTTTATTCCAAGCTCGGCCACATTTGATGGAAGCAAAAAAACGATGGCTCGGTTTCGCCGCACAATGTGCAGGGCAGCTGGTCGTCGACGCCGGTGCGGCCAATGCCGTCGCAACCCAGAATCGATCGCTGCTCGCAATCGGTGTACATGAAGTCAAAGGCGAGTTTGAGAAGGGAGATACGATCTCGATTCTCGGGCCCGAGGGTGCTGAAATTGCTCGGGGGCAAACCAACTATTCCTCCGACGATCTTCTTCGAATTCGCGGCTGTCGGTCAAGCGGTATCGAAGAAATACTGGGAACATGCCCGTATGAAACAGTCGTTCACCGCGACAATTTGGCGATCTCACCAGACCTCACTAACTAGCATTTAAACCGCAAAAGAATTGTCTCCCGTTGCCATGCTTATTGAACACGCCAGCGCGTCACTGAGCATCGATTTGGAAGCCTCGCGAAGTGCGCAACAAGCTTGGGCATTGAAACCGATTTCCCATCGTACGCGACCGCTGCGAAAATTGCCGCGCTTGCTGATCGAGAACGCACGAGCGTTGCATGACGCGCTGACGCGAAAGAGCGACCGCCGATTTGCCGATACGCTTTCTAGTGAACTGATGCCTTTGGCCGCCGCCTGTCAGTGGAATTGTCGGAACGCAAAGCGAATATTGCGTCCGCGACACGTTCGACATTGGGGACTGAATCCCTTCATCGGTCGATTGAGCGTCACAACCCTTCGCGAGCCGATGGGGATTGTGCTGATCATCGGGACATGGAATTATCCAATCTATTTAACAGCTGTGACCGCGATCCAAGCGATTATCGCTGGCAACGCAGTGATCATTAAACCCGCGCCTGGTTGCGAAGCGGTAACCAGCAGAATAGCCGGGCTGATTTGCGAATGTGGTTTGGACCAGGCACTGCTCATCGTCCTGGGCTCAGACGTCACAGCAGCCGAACGGGCGATTGAGGCCGGCGTCGATTTAATTGCAGTAACCGCGTCGAGCCAGACGGGTCGAAAAGTTGCGACCAAAGCAGCCGAGCATCTCGTGCCGGTAATTGCCGAGCTGAGCGGATGTGACAGTTTGATCGTGCTCGACGATGCCGATCTGGATCGCGTGGCTGACACAATTGCTTTTGGATTGCGACTAAACGGCGGTGCGACTTGCATGGCACCCAGACGGCTATTGATTAATAACGAAACTTGGGAACAACTGCTGCCAAAATTGCCGGCTCGTCTGGCCGAAGTTCCCTCCGCGGCCATTGATCAGGCGACGCGATCGCGGGTCAATCAGTTGATTGATGCGGCGATCATTGGAGGCGCCATTCGTTTGGACTTAGGCGGACAATTCGCGGAAACGACGACTGACCAATCCGCAACTTGCCGACCGATGATTGTCGATCACGTAAATCCAGCAATGGAACTTGCCAACGCGGATATTTTCGCCCCATTACTTTCGGTTATTCGGGTTGCATCGCCCGGCAGCAAGACCGACGACTACGATTCCGAGTGGGTTCGGATCAACAACCAATGTCAATATGCGCTGACAGCGAGTATATTTGGCGATTCGATACGAGCGAAGAAAATTGCCAGCTTGTTGCAAGCGGGAGTCGTCACGATCAACGATGCAATTGCGCCGACGATTGAACCTTCGATCGGGTTTGGGGGGCGCAAGGAAAGCGGATATGGCATCTCGCGGGGAGAAGAGGGGCTGCGACAACTGACCCAGGAGAAATCGATTGCTGTCAGGCTTGGGCGCTTTTTGCCACATTTGCAGAAACCTCTTGCAAGCGATGATACATTGATGCAAGCGTTGTTTCAGTTCCTTTATGGGCCGTCATTGACGAAGCGACTTGCCGGGCTGCGAACAATGATCAAAACTGGCATGGCGAAACCAGCCATTGATCCAAAACAAAACAAAAAAAGCGGTGACGCGAAGTTAAGCGTCAAAGGTGACTCTGAATGATTGACCAAAATAAGAAGCTGCTCAACGTAGCTGTAATCGGAAGCGGACTAGCCGGACTGGCTTCGGCCTGCACCTTGGCCGCTCGCGGGCACAAGGTCCATGTATTTGAAAAGAATGAATGGTTCGGCGGCAAGGCAGCCGAGCATGTCGAGAGCGGTTACCGTTTTGATATGGGGCCAACGATTCTGACGTTGCCATCGGTCTTGCGGCGTATTTTCGAAGAAGCGGGCAAGAAGATTGACGACTATCTTGACCTCGTTCGCTTGGATCCTCAATGGCGATGTTTCTTTGAAGATGGAACGTCGCTCGATTTGGTGGAAGACACGCAAGTCATGCGTGAAAATCTAAAGAAGCTCAGCGGTCGAGTCGAAGTTGCCGATGGCTATGAACGCTTTATAGGTATCTCTCGCCGCTTGCATGAGGTTTCTGAAAAGTTCTTCTTTTGGCGGAGTGTTGGTGGAATTGCTGACACGATGGATGTCGGTGGCGCGTTTTCACTCGATGTGCTCAAAGACGTCCTTTCTTTGCGGATGGGGCGTTCGGTGGCAGGGCTAGTTCGATCCTGTGTCAGCGATGAACGGGCCGCTCAGATGATCGACCACTTTACACAATACGTTGGCAGTTCGCCGGAAGCGTCGCCCGCGGTCCTGTGTGGAATCGCACATATGCAAACCCAAGAAGGCGTTTGGTATCCGATGGGTGGCACTCGAGCGATCCCCAAAGCCCTTTTCAAATTAGCTAGTGAGTTAGGGGTCGAATTCTCGAACAATGCCGACGTCGAAACAATCCTGACCGATAACTCGCAAGTCAAAGGCGTGAAACTGACAGACGGTCGCGAGTTTGCTTTTGATACAGTTGTCAGCAATTGTGATTCGGTTCGCACTCACAATGAACTTTTGGCAGGCACGGTTGCAGCCAAAGCGTTTGAAAAACGTCGCGATTACGAACCAGCTTGCTCAGGCGTAGTGCTCTACCTCGGTCTGTCGCAGCGTTACGATCATTTGCTGCATCATAACTTTGTTTTCTCGCGTGATCCACACGAAGAGTTTGAATACATTTATCAAAAAGGTGAACCAGCGCCCGATCCAACCGCTTACGTTTGTGCTCCTGCAAGTACAGAACCAGGTGTTGCACCGGAGGGTGGTGAAGCGCTCTATATTCTTGTCCACACGCCGTATTTGCGACCAGGTCACGACTGGAGCAAAATGCTTCCAGCCTATCGCGAAATCATCTTAGACAAACTTGAATCGACCGGCCGCATGGAGGGACTCCGCGAGCGAATCGTTTGTGAGGCATCGCTGACGCCGGAGGGAATTAACAAACGCTATCGAGTTCTTAACGGAGCGATTTACGGTTTGGCTAGTCATGGCAAGTGGCTTGGCGCTTTCAAGCCCGCAAACCGCAGCCGCGACGTTCAAGGTTTATACCTTGCTGGTGGCGCCGCGCATCCGGGTCCGGGAATGCCGATGGTCATGATGAGCGGTTGGATCGCGGGTGATGTCGTCGATCAAGATTCGATGAAGCTTGCCAAGCGATGACCACCTCCCGCGGTGCGGATGCGGAGCCGTCTCATCAAAACGCCAAGCATGGTGACGTGAAAATTCCCAAGCGATCAAAATGGTTGCTAGATGGCTTTTTATGGTATTGCCGACGAATCATTCGACATGATTTCCACGCGTTTGCACTCCATGACCAAGCCTTATGTGAAGCGGCTTGGCCGAAGGATTCGCCGCTAGTTGTCTACTGCAATCATCCTGGCTGGTGGGATCCGATATTAGCGATTCTCACGCACCAAATTGCTTTCCCAGACTATGGTTTTTTTGCACCCATCGAAGGCGAAGCTCTCAAAAAATATCAAGTCCTGTCCAAGCTTGGTTTTTACGGAGTAACACTCGAATCTTTTCGCGGCGCGGCCGATTTTCTGACAACCTCTCGGGCGATCTTGGCAGGCGATCGAAATGCAATTTACCTGACTCCAGAAGGTCGGTTTTGCGATGTGCGCGATCAACAAAATCGCTTTAAGCCCGGCCTTGCCCATCTCTTTACGACGATACCGAACTTAGTAGCGATTCCGATGGCCATCGAATACGCTTTCTGGAACGAACGCAAGCCACTGATGTTTGCTAGATTTGGAACTCCAATTTTGCAATCCAAAAGTTCTGTTATAAAGTCCGATGTTTGCAATTTTTTGGAATCGGGGCTCCGAACCGTTCAAAACCAATTGGCGGAATTAGTTTTGCAAAGATCGCTTGATCCATTCCGCGTAATAGTCTCACCCAAAAAAGGACCGACAAGCGCCTATGACGCTGCTCGGTTTGGCAAATCGCTTTTGACTGGCCGCTCGATAGAACTGCGTCACGACGCATAATGCTTGACATTTATTTTTGGTTTATCAGCTCGACTTTGCTCGGGTTTACACTATTGCCGTTGATCATGACGATCGTAAATCTGCGACTTTTTCGTCGTTGCGATAAGTCATTTCTTGCCGAACGTACGATGCTCAGCGTTTTGATTCCAGCGCGAAACGAAGAGCAATCAATCGGCCGAGCGCTTCGTTCAATTCAACAAAACGATTACTCGAATTTTGAAGTCCTTGTCTTGGATGATGCAAGTGTCGATGGTACCGCTTGCGAAGTCGAGAAACTTGGCCGAAACGATCCGAAAATTCGACTACACCGTTCTGAATCGCTAGCTTCCGGATGGAATGGAAAGCAGTTTGCTTGCTGGCAACTTGCGAATTTAGCAAAAGGGGAGTTGTTTCTTTTTCTTGATGCCGATGTGCGATTGTCGCCGAATGCGATTTCGAGATTAGTCACTCAGTACGAGAGCCAGCAGGTAGGTTTGTTAAGTGGATTTCCAAGGCAAGAAACTGGCAGTGTGTCGGAACGTCTGTTGATACCAATGATGTACGTTTTGTTGCTTGGCTACCTGCCGATCGCTCGATCGAGAAATCACAACGATCCTTCGCTGGCTGCTGGTTGCGGACAAATGTTTTTGTGCAGCCGCGAATCGTACTTTGCAGCCGACGGACATCGCAGCATTGCGTCCTCGCGGCACGACGGAATTCAGTTGCCACGCAGCTTCCGAAGAGCGAATCAAACCACAGACTTTATTGACGCCAGTGATATCGCTCGCTGCCGAATGTATGAGGACTTGAATTCGGTTACTTGCGGTCTACTTAAAAACGCGACCGAAGGAATTGCGAAGATGCCACACTTGATAATCTTCACGATTCTTTTGTTGGGCGGCTTTGTGCTGCCGCTGGCGATGTTCGCGCATGCAATTTTTTGGCGTTGGCCGTTGCCGCCAACCGCATTATTGTCGCTGGCGACTAGCCTTTCGCTGATGCCTAGAATTTTGATTGCCAACCGATTGGAATCGAGCTATCTCGGCGCGGTGCTTAATCCATTTGCTGTCGTCTGGTTTCTGGTGCTTCAATGGCTGGCCTTCTTCCGCCAAAGGTCGGGATACGTGGTTGCATGGCGTGGAAGACAAACGTAACGATGCATTCTCAGGCTTAGCTTTAGCGGTCGGCCAGGACCGCTGACTAGCTAGTTAGCTGTAGGTTTCGGCTAGCTGGCTAACTAGTGAGGTGACAATCTGTCGGCCTTCGGGCGGCTCGACTAATTCAGCCTGAACGCCGAACTGCAGGATTCGCGGAATGATTTCCATGGGATGATAAGCGGGCACAGTGACCGTTGCGGTTCCGTCATCATTCAATACAACATGTTGTTGTGCGTGCCATGGATCCTCTTGAATCCAGCGAGCAGCTTGAGCGCTTAGCTTGATTACGTAAGGGGTCGCTTTGTCACCACTAAAAATGCCGACGCTCTGGCCGACATGCTCCAAGTCAACTTCCTCATCAGGCTTGAACCAATCGTCTAAAGCAATCGCTTTGTGAAAGCGATCAAGCTTCCAGTTTCGTAGCCTTTCTTGCGGATCTTTGTCTTCGTCTTCGGGCCGATTTGCCTCGATCGCCGCAACGTAAATGCTCGACTGATAAATAGCCAAGCCATATGGTTCGACTACTCTGGTCTTGCGTGGTTTGCCCAATGATTCGTATTCGATTTCTAGGCGGCGATGCTCTGCGATAGCGCGATTAATCGTTCGCAACATACCTTGCTGTTTTTCATAGCTCTTGTTGGGCAGTCCAATAACTCTTAAGGTTTTGCGGTAGCGTTGGTAGTGTTCCCAAACTCCGCTTGGCAGTTGCTCTCGAACCTTATTCCAGAACGACTCGATGCCTTGCCAAAAGACCGTTCCAATTAGCGGAACCATCAAGTCGCGCCCCATTGAAAGGGCAATCAACTCAGAGGCGGAAATTGTTAACTTATGAAGCCCGATATCGGCGCGACGCATTTTCCAAACACGACCGGTTTGCGTTTCGTCGCTGATGATGTCCATCCCGGCCGCTTGCAGTGCTTCTAAGTCGCGGCGGATACTGCGAACATGCAGCGACGTAAGCCCTAATTCATCAACGACGCTGTCGCGAATGTCTTCCAGCGTTGCACCGAACCTTCGCCGTTCCAAAATCATCAACACTTTATGTTGTCGAATCAGTTGCTCATTTCGTGCCATACGTTCGTGCCGACTCCATTTAGCGTGATCAAATCCATCGTTCGCTCATCAAGAGCCAACCTTAGAAGGGTGGCTCTCCCGCCGCGGCGGTCAAGACATCTTCAGAAACATAAATTGGCAATGGCGGCTGAAAAGAAACCGCGACAGCAATGGCATCCGACGGTCGTGCATCGATCAAAAAAGTTTCGTCACCCCGCGTGAGCTTTAGACTTGCGAAATAGGTTTGATCGCGTAGGTCTGCAATGGTCACCGATTCGATGACTGCACCCAGTTGGGCGGCGATATCAACGATCAAATCATGTGTCAGCGGTCGCGAAGGTTTCTCGGACGATTTGACTCGTCGATCAATACTTGTTGCTTCGAAAATGCCGATTAGTATTGGAAATTCTCGCGGCCCATCAACTTCACGGAGAAAGATGATTTGCGAATCGCTGATTTCCGTAATGATGATCCGAGCGAGCTGCATCAAAACGCTCATCACCGCCCCTGACTTGAAATAATTAATAACTCACATTTTGCTATGAATGACCGAGATCTCGCTGCCGGTCGTTTGAGTTTGGACACCTTAGAGTTCCAATTCCAGCAGACTGGCCGCCTTCTATTCGGCGTTGCTTTTTCGCGATCTTCTCACGCCTGACGTTATAGTTTGACTAGTCGATCGTCAATACCTGGGAGATCGAGCTAACCCCTAGAAACAGATTGCTCGCGACGAAACCATCATTGGTCTACTGACGCGGCGCTCTGTCGCTTACTTCAAGGATCAATCGAACCGGCGTGTATAAGGGCGGCATTTCTTCGGTGTTTGGTCCAAATTGCAACATCGAATTGGATGCATTGCTTCGGACTGCAAGGTCGAGAGTTGCTGATGGAAAATTTGCCACGGTTATAAAATCGCCATAGTCCGCCAGGTACTGTTCTTGCCCGTCGAATTCGCTTTTGACAAATGCGCTGCCTGCAAATACCCAGTCGAGCCTCATTGTCTGTTTGGTCTCTAAGTCGACGATCCAATCTTGCGCTGCTCGTGTTCGCTTTTCGCCCTTCTCATCGTACCACAGGACATAAACATTTATAGTTGAACCAGTTGCAGGTTGAAACGGATCAAATTGAACAGGCGTACCTGATTTCGCTCCGATAGCAAGCAGTCCAGCATGAACCCAACTCGCTTGGCCAAAGACGGCTACAATGCTTTCGTGTTCTTTTGTTCCGACCGCACAAGCGAACATTTCAAGCTGCCCTTGTCGCAAAGTGACATAGCCATCCATGGCCAGCATTTGACGGACAGGATTAATCCAGATAAGCCCTTTTTCACTGTACATTTTAAACCCTGGCGGCGGGCCGAAGGTTGCTCGAATGCGCTCGGTAGCTTCTTCACGAGTTGGTCGGACTTGTGAAAACGCAAGGCCGTTATAAGAAAGAGCAGCCATTGCAAAGATCACGAACTTTAAAACTTGAGTTTGCAATAACATCACTTTTTCAGGTCAGAATTATTGAGAAAAAATTCGAGAATCTTAGTGCTTGCATCTGGCGAATCTCGGACAACAATTGTGCCCGTTCGCTTGGTGAGCGGAAGGCTGAGTTGTTGAGTCAATTTGCGTCAACCATTATCTTTCAAGCCAGCAGACAAGAGATTGGTCAGCAGATGCCCCAATCGACATTGTAATGTCTACCAAGCAACTATCGCGAGCGGTTGACAATTTTTTTACTCAGGCGATCGATCGATGATAAACAAGGAGGACGAGAAATTGCAACTTGCAAGCAGCCTGCTTCAGCATTTAAAAGAGCAAAGCCATCTGCTCTCGATGCTTGATAACGAATCGTTGTCAAAAAATCTGAACCGAAAAACAAAGAAAGTTGATCGGCGTAAAGTCAATCCGTCAGTGCCATTTTGGCGCGCGCTTCAATGGGGCACCGATTGCTTAACCACTGAGCTTGATGATGCGTTTGAGCAATTGCAAACCGTCTCTGAATTGTTGCATCATGACGTTTCGCCGAAACGTTCAACCTCGCGAGCAAGTGAAGCGTCGCAAGCGATCGCTGGCTGGATCAATCAGCAACTTCCGATTGAAAGCAACGATGCATTCGTGTCGATCATCGCAGCAGGCTGGATTTACGCTTTACGGCAATCAACGATGTCGATCTCAAGTTCATTGTGGCTAGAGACATTGCAAAACATCTTGACCCAAGTCGATCGTACGTGGAGCGACATCAATGGCGATTCATTGATTCCGACGATTGTATGGGGTTGCGAAATTCCGCTTGCGTTGGCAACGCAACTCGATAGCGTCGATGGTCAAACCAAACTGGTTTCTGAAACTCGACAACGGTTGAGTTTTTTAATCAGCCGCGTCGAAAATGCTCAAGCACTATGGCTGAAAGCTGGCGGTGGGGAAGTTCGCGCGATGCTGGCCAGTTGTTTGCGATGCTGCTGGCTGCTGGATCAGGTACATAGTAAGCCGCTTTCGCAAAAAGACATCAAGCAATTACAAAAGTATGCGCGGGCAGGACTTTCACTCTCTCAAATTGGCGGCCAACCAGTCCTCCAGCATGACGTCATTACTCACGACAACGACCTCTGGCATTCATTTGCCGAGCAGTTTCCCGGCGACGAAAAATTCAAAGCACTGATTTCAAATCAGTTGCTGAACATCAAACCTAAAAATCGCGCGAAAGCTTCCCGACACAGCAGCAGTATCGAAGCGGCGTTGCCACCGCTTGGCCAAAACTTCGAGCCAGCCGAAGTTGCAATCATGCGACGCGATTGGACGAGCGGCTCGCAAATGGTCGTCGTCGATTTTTCGACTGACCCAATGTGGATCGAAGTCTATGGTCCTTCGCAACACAAGCTCTTATCCGGAGGCTGGGAATTGGAACTTTATTGCAATGACAATGAAGTGATTATCGATTCGCCATGGGTTCAGTTGTGCTGGGTCAGCGATGATGACGTTGACTATCTGGAGCTTGAATGTGAAGCGGAAGGTGTGTGCAAAATCCAACGCCAAATCATGTTAATTCGCGACGAAGGCATTGTCTTCTTAAGCGACACTTTGCTAGCCGAGAAATCAGGCGAGTGGCGACTGAAATCGACATTAGCAGTTGCGGAGAACATTCAGGTCGAAGAACAGAAAGACAATACCGAACTGCGACTGAAAATTCAGTCTGGAAAAAAGGACAAATCGAAAAACGTCGCCGTTGTGTTGCCGATTGCACTTCCCGAATGGAAACGGGGCAACATAGTCGGACGATTGACTACGCAACAACCGCCAACCGATCAAAGTGCGCTCGTGCTTGAACAAACGTCGGAGGGCACTCGCATGGTTTGCCCTATTGTGATTGGTTGCGGCGATCGAATTGAAAAACAAAGTTATACCTGGCGGCATCTCACGGTCGGTGAGGAGCTAAAAATAGAATCTCATGGGACTGCTCGTGGCTTCCGGGTACAGATTGGTTCGGATCAAATTCTCTTCTACCGCTCGTTGGGAAAATTGCTGCGCAGAACGATGATGGGGCTGCATCTTTACAACGAATTCTATGCCGGCCGATTCGATAGCCGCGACGGCGAAGTCGAGACGCTGATTGAAGTTTCGACCGAAGAATAGACCTCGCTTTGGAACGCCGCAGAAACGCGTCGACTACCAAAACACCAATCGACCTTGACGATTGTGCGGATTGTCATCTGTGAAAGTGCCCTTTTATTCGTCACCATGCGACTACTAGGCGCGATCTACATCTTCAGCATCCGACCAAAGAAGAGTTACCGGTTGAGTATACCGGCGAAGCGGTGGCCAATGCTGCATCGATCTTAGGATGTGCATCAAGGACGCTACGATTTTCGAGCATGGCGGAGCCTGTCTCCAGATCGCAATTTGGTTGAAATGAAAAACTCTCAAAAGTCATTTGCGTTTTTGCTTACTTTGACAATTGCGACGCTCAGCGGATGCGCCCGCGAGCGATCTAGTTTCGTTTCTCAAGGTGTGAACCGACCAACGCAGGAACAGTTCGGCACTGACGACGGCGCAGAAGCATCGAACGCTGCTCCAACTCCAAAGAGCCAAGTCGAGTTAGTCGCTTACGAAGAAAATGCAGATGAAAATATTGCTTCTGGCAAACGGCTTGCTCAAAGCGACAGCGAGCCTTCGGTCCAAGTTGCGATTGAATTCGCCAAAGAGGCAAGCAGCCAGCTTGTAAGCGCACCCGCGAGCTATCAATCAGCGATGACGTTGGCTGACTTAGAAGCGTTGGCTTTAAGCAACAATCCAACTATCGCCGAATTGGTCGCAACGACCCAAAAGGCAGCTGGCTATAGGACGCAGGTCGGTCTCCGAGCAAATCCTGTCGTCGGCTATAACGGAACACAAATCGCCGACGTGGGAACTGATCAGCATACGGTCTTCATATCGCAAACAATCATTACTGCGGATAAGCTTGCCTTAAATCGCCGCGTTCTTAACGAAGCACTCCGGGCACAACTTCAGCAGTTGGAAGCACAAAAGTATCGTGTCGTAACTGACGTTCGAATTAAATTTTACGATGCCCTAGCGTTGCAACGTCGCATGATTTTGATTCGCGAATTTCAGACGCTCGCTGACAAAGGTGTCGAGTTAGCCGATTTGCGAAAAAAGGCGATGGAAGGTTCGCAGCTTGACGTATTGCAAGCCAAAGTCCAAAAAAACGAAATCGATTTGTTGCTTAAGCAAGCGGAAGTCAGCTTCGAGGCAGCATGGCGTGAGCTGGCAGCGCTGACGGGCGGACCTCAGATGGTGCCGATAATTTTGGAGGGTGAATTGCCTGCGTCTGACGTCGAACTAGATTGGCAAGTCTTAGCGGCCGCAACGCTGAATGCGAGTCCTGAATTTCAGTCGGCAAGAACGAGGATTAACCAAGCGAGGGCAAACATCGATCGTCAAGCGGTCCAGCCGATTCCAAATCTCGATTTGAATCTGGGCTCCGGTTACGACAACGGCACGAACTCTGGCATGATAAATCTTCAGGTTGGTGCACCAATTCCAGTGTTCAATCAAAACCAAGGTAACATCGCGGCTGGGCGAGCGGAACTGATGCGTGCCTGTCGCGAAGTAGAACGAATTGAAAATTCGATAAAGGCCCGTTTAGCGGTCGCCTCGCGCGATTACGACACGTCCCTAGCAGCCGTGAATATCTATGCTTCGGACATTATTCCAAACGCTACCGAAGGTCTGAAGCTAGCGGAAATCGCCTACAAAGCCGGCGAAACCAGCTTTATCCAAGTTCTAGTTGCTCGCCGAACCTATTTCGATACGAATTTGCAACTGATCAAGTCGCAAGCCGAACTAGCACAGGCTCGCGCTCGTGTCGACGGATTCTTCTTGACCGGCGCACTAGACGCGGTGCAAGACGACAGCGGCGACGATAGCTTACGAGGACTTACCTTCAGCCAGCAATAGCCTGCTTTCGTGACCGCGTGTCTTCTTTGCGACCTTCGCCAAGTGACTTTCCCGATTCGTAGGCCAGGACCGGTCCTGGCATGCTAACGAAAGCCAAGCCAAGTCCTGGCCGACACGATGATGAAATAGCTGAGAGGTTGCTCTTTTATTGACGCTCCACTAGCTACCAAGGCGGCAATTTGGTAACTCCACCAATCGAAACAAATTCTCGCAAAGTTATCGTGTCGTCTGGTTTTGGAGTTTAACGCTAGCAAAACGCGCAACGTTGGTCGCTGCCACTGAATTTCCATGACAAAATCTGCTCCCGATCCTGCTGCGACGGCCAAACGCGAAAGCGTTGGAGTGCTCGACTTGCAACCGGAGCACCTTCAGCAGACTCGCGTCCAGATCTCCGCTTTGGTTGCGGAAATCGCGACGGCAACTAAACAATCGCTCAAGCAAGAAGCTTTTTTAAAGCTAACGCTCGATCGGTTGGTCGAGGCCATGGGTGCTCAAGCGGCCGCGATATGGACGCAAGACGATGCGGGCCTTTGGACACCGATTGCAAGCAAGGACTTGCCGCTAGAATTGCTCGACCAACGCGACGTAAGCTTGCATGGGCTTGATTCTACTGACCCAAACGATGTGGCGACGTTGCAAAGCATCGAAGCCAAACTGGATCGAGCGAGTTGGATTGCAACGGCAAGTTTTCACGATTCAGCGAACGAACAATCATCAGCGACGATTCAGGCGTCGACATCCCATGCGTTGATTCTCAATCGAGTCATGACCGATGGCGTACCCGTTCTTGTGCCGCCCCGATCGATCATTTCCAGTGGCCAGCGGCCGCCCAATCCAATCGAGTTCTGTTTGGTTTTCGCTCCGGTGAAAGCACCCGATTCGGACGCCAAACTTTGGTTGCAAGCAATTCAAAAACCTGCCGGTGGCCCAGCAACGCAACGTGGCTACCTACGATTTGTTCTCCAAATTGCCGAGCTGGTCGAAGATTATTTACAGCGCGAACGCCTCGGCCAGCTTGAACGTGAACGACTACGTTTTGAACTCGCAAATCAACTTGCGCAAGATCTCGATCGAATCAGTCGCAATTCACTTGACGAAAATCAATTCGATCGAGCGAAACGTGTTGCTCTTCAGAGTGAATCAATTTACGCAGAAGCATTCGGCAGATGGGTGAACGCGGACGAAGCTTTTTTGGTTGTCAAGCGATCCTCCACCAGTCGACTTTATCTTGGCAGTCGAATGAATGGCTTGAGGATCGTTGAGTCGAGTCAAGCGGTGGTAACTTGGAGTCAATCGCTTCAGCAGACAATAAAACAATCGCCTAACTGCCAGCCATCAATTTTCGATCAAGTAAAAAACGATCCGTTTTATCAACAGAGTCGCCATACATTCGGTGCCGATCGGGTCGCTTGGATACCATTGGCCAGTGATAACTTGGGCAGCAAGACGCGGCAATATGTTGGCCTAGTGCTACTGTGGTATTCTGAAACTTCGGAATCTTATCCGAAAGATCTACTCACGCGTTTGCAAAACATTACCGCCGTTGCTGCACTTTCGGCGAAATGGTTACCAAGCCCGCCAGTACAGCAACTGTTGAGCAACCTCCACTTACGTCCAGTCGGGTTGCAACGGGTTCGAAACCTCGTTCGCAGCCGTTCGATGCGTCTGGCCGTTCTTCTGATTGGGCTCGTCGTGGCCTGTTGTATTCCGGTGCCGATGCAATTGAGTGCGCGAGGGAAACTTCTACCGCAAACTAGAGAGGCGATCTACGCACCGACTGATGGAATCGTGAAAGAAGTGCTTGTCCAATATGGTCAACATGTTCACGTCGGACAAAGATTGCTTAACTTACAAAGTGTGTCACTAGAAAACGAATTCGAAACTTTGCTGGCACAACAGATTGAAAAACGGCAACGCCAACAAGATGTCGAATTGCAGCTTCTACGATCAAAAGATCTGACCCCACAACAACGCGTTGCGTATGAGGGAGAGCTTCAGACGATCGATGTCGTGTTGAAGTCCGTTGCGCTGCGGATCGAAATGCTACGATCGCAGATTAACGCTTTGGAGGTTTGTGCGAACATCGATGGCGTCGTTGGTACTTGGAAGGCCGAATCCGTTCTGATCAATCGACCGGTGCAATTTGGCCAACCCTTGCTGCTGATCTACAACCCAGAATCAAACTGGGATATCGAGCTGCAAATTGAAGAGCAAAATCTGTCGATGCTGAGGCAAGCCATTAAGCAAGGCAATTTGCTACTAACGTGTCGACTTGATAGTCACCCTTTGCAACCGATAAAGGTCGACTTTCAATTGAGTGATCAAGCAATGGTTCTGCACTCCAACGAGAGCGGCAAGTCGGTGGTACCGATACGGATCTCCATCGATCCAAAATCCTTGCCACACCTAACGCCAGGCGCGACGGTATCGGCTCAATTGCCAGTCGATCGCCAACCAATTGCGTGGGTCTTAACACGCGATTTCATCCTGACCATATGGACCAAGGTACGTCTATGGATATAAGTACTTTCTCACCGTTTAAATTGAGACCGAAACTTCGAACAAGACAACTTTCGTGCGTTGCCCTTTTTTTGGTTTGGACTGCAATCCAAGTTGTCCCAGCAATTGCACAAGACAAAAAGCTGATCACCACCAATCGTCCCAATGGTGATTCTCCTGTCGGCAGTCCATTTTTGCTGAGTAACTGTACCGTATTCGCGATCGATGCAATTGAGTTACCCAGCCAGGAAACAGGCATTTTAACCGCCGTCCAAGTTCGCCCAGGGCAGGAAATTGAAGCCGGTCAGCGCATCGCAACTTTGGATGATGCAACCGTGCGAATGGAAGAAACAATCGCGATGTTCGAAGCTCGCATGGCTCGCGAGATGGCGATAGACAACACCGATATTCGTTTCGCCGAAGCAGTGGTCCAAGAGTCGAAAATAGCTTTAGATGCTTATCGAGAAATTGAGGCCCGTGGATCGGCCAGCGAAGCAGAAATGCGGAGCAAAATTCTGACTGTTGAACAGGCGGAATTGAAGCTGCAACATGCTAAGGTCGCACAGAAGCAGTTGGAAGTCAAAAACCTTTTGGCTGGCACAAGGTCACAGGCAATCCACGACCGATTGCAACGGTATCAGATCCTTACTCCTTTTGCAGGCATGGTTACAACTGTGGATAAACATCAAGGCGAATGGGTTCAAGCCGGGCAAAGCATAGCGTCAATCGTTCGTCTGGATGAATTACGGGTCGACAGCTACATCGCAATGCAACTCAGTCACCCTTCAAAGTTGATTGGAAAATCGGTCAGTGTCTCAGTACAAATCGATGGACCGGAGACCCCGTCACTACGACTTGGCGGCAGGATAACGCATTACGATCCAGATGTGACCAGCGATGGAAAAGTGAGAATTCATGCGACGGTTCAAAACGCCCGACATAACGGATTTTGGCAATTGCTACCTGGCATGTCGGTCTCGATGAATATTTTGAACTAGCATCTGGGCCGTTTGAGCGGATCGAAAATTGACGGTATGGATTTCAGGTCGTTTCGAGATTGCAATTAGAAAATGTCGATCGATTCAACTACAAATGACTTGGCTATACTTCCTGACTGGATGCAAGTTACCGGTCGATTTCAGTCAACGTTGATGCAATGGCGATTGTTGCCAAGCCTAAAATGGACGTCGATTGCTGGAAGCTGGAATCACTGGTGGATTCTGAGCAATCCACTTTCGGGAGAGCATTTCCGATGCGGAGAGCAAGATTCGGTCGTACTACGAGCATTGAGTCAACCGCGGAATTTGTTGGAATTGGAATCGCATCTTACGACGCAAGTTGGCGCGAAAAAGCTTGAGCGTTCTCAAATCTTATCAACGCTGCAATCGGCGATCAAAGCAAATTTGCTGATCGAGGTCACTGCTAAAAAGACGCCTACTGAAGACCGGTCGAAGACGTCTTCGCATCGACCAAATTCAGCCACGATTGGAAACCTAATCAGTGGCCTTCAAGCGGCACTTTCCTCAATACTGTTTCAACGCGTTTCAATCGCCAATCCGAGCATTATTGTAAAGATTCTTGCTAAACGAAGCAGTTGGCTGTTTTCTTATTCTGCGGTCAAGGGCTGGCTGGCATTCATTGCAGTCAGTGCACTGGTTTTTATTATCGGCAGCGCACAACTTGAACCAAACTATTGGAACGGTCTAATCGATTTAGCGCAGATGCAAAGCCTATCATTGTGGCTTCAGCTCGTTGGAATATTTTGCTTTACCAGACTGGCCCACGAATTAGCGCACGCAATCGTATGCACCCGAATGGGTGGACACTGCACAGATTTTGGGTTGATGCGAGTCTTGTGCATCGCATTCCCGTTTGTCGACGTCAGCGATGCGTGGCGCATGCCTGATCGCAACAAACGCATCGCAATTTCTGCGGCTGGCGTTTACGTCGAAGCGATCATCGCCGCTTTATTTGTATGGGTCTGGCTCTTGAGCTCCAATGAAAACGTCGATCGATTCGCGTTGCAAGTAATCGCCATCACGACTGGAGCATCATTGTTGTTCAATGCAAATCCACTAATGAAGTATGACGGTTATTTCGTGTTAAGCGATTTGCTTGAAATCCCAGACCTGCAAGCAGATGCCAAACGAAGCTTTGGAGATTGGTTCCAAAGCCTATTTTTTTGGTCGCGTCCTACCAATTCAGTTCTCGAACACTATCCGCGGGGAATCGTTTGGAGCTTGCGTTGTTATAACGTTCTTGCGACTGGATATCGCATCATGTTGACACTCGGCATTTTTACCGGCCTTGTGGTTACGTTACATGCATGGGGTCTAGCAGAAATTGGTTGGGCGATTGTTGGATGTTTATTTTTCTTAAGCATCGGAAAGCATGTCCATCACACTACATCGAATTTGATTTACGCAAAATTCGGCCGATCGCTAAATCAAGGATCAAATAAATCTTCCAAGGTTTCGCAGGTGCTTAGGTTTTCTGGAATTGCATGCCTATGGGGATTGATTGCTTTGGTTCTTGCGTATGCTGCAACGGTCCCGCTTCCTGATCGATTTACCGTATCTGGACGTGTTGTTTCTCAAAACCGAAAACCATTATTCATCAGTGTGCCACGTGCACGATTGGTTGATGTGTCTGTCAAGAATGGAGAAGTCGACGATATTCGGCGTGGAGAAAGCACGCTCGAATTCGACCAACAGCATATTCAAGCTCGATTGCTTGAGATCCAGCAAGCCCTCACAGAAGTCGCGACTCGTCAGGCGGCGATTGGACAAATCGGCTTTTATCAACCGAGTTTATTTGATCAGCTTCCACAACTAGAAACACTATTCAACATCCGGAGCCGACAGCTAGAATTGACGCAGTTGGAAGGTCAGCGATATTCGTTGCGTTTGAATGAATCGCAGCGAATTTTTCAACCAGCACCGTTGCCACCGCTTGAGTTGCTTGAGCTGCCAAATGAATTGCAGCAAGCAATCCATGCAGATATTTTGGGCCTCCGAGACATTCTCAGTCCGACAAGCATCGGAAGCCGTTTTGCACTTGGCACGCCGGTCGGATATTCAATTCCTCATCAGCGCCGAACCATTGTCGAATCATTCGTCGATCAAAAGCAGCGGGCCGATTTGAAGGTTGGGCAGGCGGCAAATATTCGACTGATTCAGGATCCATACGTTATTAGATCAGCCCGCGTTTCAAGCATTTCGCAACTGATAAATGAATCTAATGACGCAACGAAATCGTCATCGGCGGACAGACGAAACACCATCTCCTCGGGCGCCGCACATGCCAGCGGTGACGGCTTTCGTATCGAATTAGAATTTGAGCCTAATGGATCCTCACAAGACTATGTTGAAGACGGTTTGGCAGAAATCGTGATCCGCTCAAACGGCAAAAGTGTGGCTGTTCGAATGGTCGAGTCGCTGCAATCGTTGACTTACCGTTAGAAATTTGAGAGCCGAAGGTTCTTAGACCATATCGGCCGAAATCAAAATTTCCGACTCTTTGATGCAGCGACTTTTAACGGCGCGAGTGAATGCGAATGCATTGACGTTTCTTGTCGTCGACGATTTCGCCGACTAAATATCGGTTCATACTTTCCAATACATGCTGCATCAATTCGTTGATGTTTCCAAGTCGTCGATCGCGTCGAGAAGTTGTCTTCAAACATGACGTGATCATCGTTTGCATTTTTGCCGCTACCCGCTCGTCGTCCGGCAAATATTCGACTTCTTGCAGTTTGATTTCCAGCGTGAAACACGCGTCACGGTCAGTTAGTCGCGCGTATTGTGGTGCCTTTCGAGTATCAAGTCGAACGGTAATTTTATCATCTTCGCTGTCAATCAATTCCGCTTGCCAGTCATCTAAGAAGCCACCGATTTTTTGGATTGCTATTTCTTGAGGTACGCTCGTTAAGATGTCACACGTCTTGGAGCGATCAACGGTTCGGTTACCCAACCATTGAAGCCAGGTCGAACTCGCCTGAGGTTCTGCCTGATCGACTGGCGCTGGGCGTTCGTCTTGTTTTGGGCAGCCTAGTTCGACGCGGTTACGACCATTCTGTTTTGCTCTCAAAAGGGCTGAATCAGCTAAGTTGATGGTGTCTTGACCGCTCTCGCCTGGAATAATCTGGGCGACACCGAAGCTCGCGCTCAAACACTTTCCGCGAAGAACTGGCAGCGGTGTAGCAGCAATCGTTTTGCGAATTTCTTCAGCCTTTTGCAGAGCACTGTCAGCGTCGCAGTCGCCACACACAATGACAAACTCCTCGCCGCCGTATCGAGCGACTAGATCGCTTGAACGGGCGCATTCTTTCAAGATCGAAGCGAACGTGACAAGGGCCTCGTCACCAGCGGCGTGACCATACGTATCATTGATTCGTTTGAAGAAGTCGATGTCACAAATGATTATGCTTACGGGCATCGTCCGGGAAGCGGCTAGCTCGGTAAATCGAGTGAGCTGCAGATTTAATTCGGCTCGATTGAAGACCTTGGTTAAAGGATCTCGTGACGCACGTTGGTGCAAATGCTGGACTGCTTGTTCCAGGTTTTTTTGGCGCGTAATATCGTCGAAGATCATCGCAGCGCCACGCAAAACGCCTCGGTCGTCATTGACAGGCATGAATTGAACTTGGATTGCGCGTCGCGAGCCGTCTCGATGCTGGACACTCAATCGTCGAACGTTGAATCGGCTGGTCGCCAATACGTCCCGAAGCGGACATGCAGTCGATTGGATTTCCGCGCCCGATTCGTCCCTCATGCCGATAAGTTCCGGATGCCATTGCTGATGACACAGCACTGATCGGCTGCGTCCGCTTAATGCTTCAGCGGCTCGATTCCATTCGACAATTTTGCCTTCAGTATCGATAAATATGACGCCATCGTTCATATGGTCAGTCAAACGATGATGAAAAATCGAAGTCAGCGAGTTGGTCGCGACGCCGCCATATTGCAGAATGTTCTCATGGCTGAAGAGTCGAACCACGTTTTCAATGAAGCCATGATTCTCCCAACGCTGCTGGACCGCTTCGTGTAATTTCGAATCGTATTTTTCAGCTACTGCGACGAAACTGTGGACCAGCTTTGGATCAAATTGGGTTCCCGATTTTTTGATCAACTCAGCCAACGCATCAGCCTTGCTCAAACGTTTACGATAACGTTGTTCGGTAATCATCGAATCAAATGCGTCGGCAATGGCCAAAATCCGCGAGGCGAAAGGCAGCTTGCTGGCGACCCCGGTTGCGTTGGTTCCATCAAACCATTCACCGATGCAGTCAACCGATTGAACGATCGAATCCGTAAGACCTGCTGATCGCAAAATTTCAACACCGACCTTCGGATGAACAGCCATGATGGCTCGTTCTTCGTCAGTGAGTTTCGATGGCTTCTGCAAGATTCGTTCGGGAACACCGATCTTCCCGATGTCGTGCAACAATCCCAAGACTTCGAAGTTGGTCAGTTGGGCCATCGGAAGATTATGGAACAGCCCCCAGGCGGTGATATTTTGGCCGACACGAAGGCAATGAAATGCGGTCGGGGCGTGCTTCGCTTGCAGGGCAGTGAACAGCGCCGAAGCGATCGCCATACTGGCGCCAGCGGAATCCAAGACTGCTTTCGTCGGACTTTCGATTTCAGCAGTTTCTTGAGAGGTCATGATTTGCGTTAAACTCGCTGGTCCAATCTAAGCCCGGAAGGCAACCGCTGTCGTCGAGAGCAAGCTTTACTTGCATCTTCATTAAATGTCGGCTGGCTTGTTTGTTCGGTTGCGTTGTCTTGCTCGGTAATATCGTTACAATCGCTGGGATCGCCAAGCTTTAAAACGATGTTACGAAACATTACGTCATAGACTCCGGGCGTCAAAATAAAAAGTTGCGTTTCCCCGTAAATCCAAAGTCTTAGCTTACTTGCCGTCGGTTCTGATCTCCTTTCAACAACTCCGTAAAAAATCCCAGCGAACCTGTATTGATAATCGGTAAATAGATAGCCAGAAACTATTACATCGGTTGATCAATTGGATATCTGCACATTTGCCAGATACCATGATTGCGACAAACGAAACAAACTACCTGTCACAAACTTGAAAACCCGTTATGGCCCAGACCGCAGCAATCAGCAAACCGCAATCTAATACCGCTAATGACAATCCATGGATTCGCGAAACCATTGACAGTTTTGCGGTGGCATTAATTCTCGCTTTTTTGTTTCGCGCATTTGTGGCCGAGGCCTTCGTCATTCCGACCGGCTCAATGGCCCCAACGTTGATGGGTGCGCACAAAGACGTTACATGTTCAAAATGCGGATTCGGATATCAATGTGGCGCTAGCAGCGAATTTGACACGCTTGGGGCAAAAATCGACCACATCGTGCTTGGTACAACTTGCCCATTATGCCGATTTGAACAGCCACTCGATTTGGTTAACAATCGAAATCATGCAACGTTCGCTGGCGACAGAATACTTGTCAGCAAACTTGCTTACGATTACGCAGATCCTCAGCGCTGGCAGGTCGTCGTTTTCAAGTACCCCTACGAGGCGCGCCAAAACTACATTAAGCGTTTGATCGGTCTGCCCAATGAAACGTTACGCGTCGAGCATGGCAACATTTATCTAAAAGGCAAAGACCAGTCAGTGTTCGATATCGCCCGCAAGCCTCCCAATATTGTCGAGGCGATGTTGCAGCCAGTTTCTGACACCGATTATTTGAGCCAATCGCTGATCAACGCAGGACTTCCATCGGCTTGGCAGCCCGCCGGCCCCGTGAACACGGTGGGTGTATCGCTTGCGGCGACTGACGGAGCAATCGATGATGCGTGGGCTGTTCAAAACCAATCTGCGGAATGGTCAGCCCGCTTTGACGCCGCTGATAGCAAGAAACGTGACTCGTCATCAATGCAATGGTTGCGCTACTATCATTATGCACCAACACCGTTTCAATGGTGGGAAATTGGACGCAGCGGCAAATTGCCAGCCAAGGTGCAACCTCGAACAAGCCATCTGATCACCGACTTTGCGTTCTATAACGCATCGATCGATTCGGATCGTTCGTCAATCATGGAAGACAACAAATTCCGTTCCGACTTCGAAATTTTGCGGCAACCGTATGGACTGTCGCTTGCAAACGGCGATAACACCAAACGTAGCTTTCAAGCAACCGACGGTGTTCACTGGGTTGGCGATCTAGCATCCGCATTCGATGTCAATATAACACAGGCTGATGGTTCGATCGGCTTTGACCTTGTTGAAGCGGGCGTACATTACATCGCCACCATTCGGCTTGACGATGGAAGTGTTGAACTGACTGCCACCCGCGAAGGTGAGCTCGTCGAATGTTTTGAAAACTCGGCTGGCCAATTGACAGGTACCTTGACCGCCAAATGTGGACTCAAGGGCAAAGGACAATTCAATATCAAGTTCGCCAACGTCGACGACACTCTGCATCTCTGGGTAGACGGTCAGCTAGTAGATTTCCAGCCATCCAATCGAGTCGCGGTCGTTAACCCGTTAAGCCTGAAGGATCATCGACCGATGTATTCGACGACAGATGTCGGCGATGCGGCACCGCTGGCGATTGGAGCGACCTCTCAGGTAAAACTGACCGTCACCCGCGCACGCGTCTGGCGAGACGTTTACTATACGGCAACGAGAGGCAATTCCGGAATGATCGACTATAAAGATCTCGACAGCGATCTCCGCCAAACGATTACCTCTGATGCAACCGAACACTTCATTGAATCGAATTTGGGTACTCAGCTTCGAAACGAATGGCAGAATGCCTACGGTCGCCAAACAATGATTCGGGATTCGGTGTTCAGCGAGCCGGCACTATGGTCCAATAGCCCACTCTTTAAAAACATGAAGCAAGTTGAATTTACCCTGGAAGATGAACAATACTTCCCCATGGGCGATAACAGCAGTGCTTCAGCAGACGCTCGAATGTGGACGCCCAATCACTTTGTCCCACGTGATTTAATGATTGGTCGTGCGATCATTGTTTTCTGGCCGCATCACTGGAACGAGCCGATTCCGTTTTTACCTAACTTCAAACGTTTTGGTGTCATTCGCTAAAACGTTCTTCAAATCCGACGGCTGGCTATCGTTTTAGGCTAGAAGTCCTTGGAACTTGGATCGTCGTGGTCTTGAGCGGTTCGCGATCGCTTTTTTTCTCGCCGTTGAAGCTTCCGGCTTGCATCGGATTACCGAAGTTCTGATATGAGCTTGTCGCGATGCTGTCTTGCCCTGGCACGTTGGACGGTATCTCGGCCGAAGCGGTCTGGACTTGGTTGTACGGAAAGTACTCGCCTAACATTGGCTGCATCGGCGCGGGAAGCGTTGGGACTGGCATTGCTGGACCGGAACCAACACCACTTGGCATGTTCGTAACGGCTTTTTTGCCCGACAGGGTCACCTTCGAAGAATCACCACGGACAATCTTGCCAGATTTAGTAACAAAGGTCGGGATTAGTGTAATCTCTTTCTGAGGCCCACCTTCAATATCCCAAGGAATCCAAATACTGTACGAAGCCCCTAACTCGCTCTGAGAAAAATGTGTCGTAAACTGCTCAGCGGTAAACTTAAATCGCTTGTCCGCATGTTCTGGCGGAACGTCCACGTTTCCGCGCATGGAATCGTCAAAACCGTACACACTGAGCTCTCCATCGACCGAAACAGCTTGTGAACGGTCGTTGTAAAAATAGATTCGACCGCCGAAACCGCGAGTGATTGGTTTGCCTGGGACGATCAAAGTGTCTTCAGACCACAGAACGGCCATCGTGCGAGGCTCTTGATACTTCTTCTTACCGAACTTCCACCACTTGGAATCGTCTTTCTTGGAAGACTTTGAATCCGAAGTAAAGGTGCTGCAGCCAGAAATCAAGAGCGTCGCAGTCAGGCTTGCGGTGGCTGCGACTCGTATTGAAATTTTTCGCCAATTGGCTCTGGTTTGCGGTACACTTTTGTCGCCGCTTGAGTTGTTTCGGGTTTGCATTGAACGTGACATCCTTGTCAGATCGTTTGTTGTTTTTGTTCGTCTAATCGGCGTTGCAGTGAAAGTGCTTCTTGCGTGCAAAAGTTTGCACTACTTAAATTTCTCGACTGGTTAGTACCCAACACTTTGCGGCTGCATCGGTGGTGCGCCATCATTGTTCTGGAAATTGAATGCCGGGGCCGCTTGAATTGTCGAGTCGTCCGTCGTATTCGTTTTCGCAGACACCAAATTGCCCTTTAACGGGGTCGAATTGGCTTGAGGAACAACTACTGGATTGAGGATGCTGGGCACATTGGCTGGTGAAGCCGGGCTGCTTGGAACCATGTTCAGCTCGATCATTGGATCGACCGGCAAACCATCGATGTATTCAACCGTCGGCTGAACGTCTGGGTAAATGATTTGCGAACATGGTGGTCCCCAAAGACCATTGCCGGGTGACAGGTTTGGCACTCCATTAATATTTACCACGTCAGCAAGACACCAACTCATTCGTGCGCTTTCGATTTGATTGATCATCTCCAAATCGGCCTCACTGTGAACGATACGCGGCGTCATTACTGCTAGTAATTCCGAACGACTTTCAGTCTCGCTATCGAATTTGAAGAGGTTACCTGCGATTGGAATATCGGCTAGGTACGGGATTCTTCGCGAACGAGTTGCGCGTGACTTGGTAATCAAACCAGCAAACACTACCGTCTGTCCATCGTAAGCACTGACACGAGTTTGCGCCCGAGTCGTATTAATGACTGGTGATCGAATTACGTCGCCGTTGGCCGAGAATCCGACAGGGATCCCTGTATCGGTCGGCCCTAAAGAGGAACGTTCGATTTGGACATCCAACAAAATCAGTCCGTCTTGATTGGTTCGAGGTTGAATCCGCATGATCAACCCGACTGGCACGTCGACGGTTGAAATTGTGGGAGCAACAGCTACGGATCCAGACGCGACGCTCTGCACGCGAGGAACTTGCTGACCAACTTGCACATAGGCTTCGACGGTATCAAGCGTCATGATTTGCGGTCGGGAAAGAATCTGTAAGCGATTGGCATCTTGCAATGCGCGGACAAGGATGTTTACCGACTCGCTTGCCGCCGACAGCACCAAGCCACCGTAACCCAAAGTCGAATTGCTTCGTCCCAGACCGAAGCCTGACAAACCTTGACCAGCCACTTTCTGAGTTTGGCCAGTTGTGACCGCTCCGGTCAATGGTGTGGTTAGGTTGAACGCTGGGCTAGAGAGTGTTCCGCCAGTCGCTGAGTTTCGGTCAAAGATCAATGAGTCTTGCAGGCCAAATTCCGCACCAAACTCAAACGTGTCATCGAGTGAAACTTCGGCTAGCAGAATTTGGACCATGATCAGCGGCGGACGACGATCAAGCCGTTCGATGACTTCCAAAATTTGCTCGTAGTATCGAGGCGTTGCACTAATTAGCAATGAGTTCGTTGCTGGTTCTGCCACCACGATGACTTCTTGATCGATTTGTTCGTAGATACTGATCGCCTGACCTTGAAGCAATTGTTGCTGAATTGCGGTCCGTTGATTGGTTAGGAAGGTTTGAATGGCTGTTGCAACGGCATTAGCATCGCTGTTTCGCAGCCAGACGACTTGTGTACGACGAGTTTGAACTCCCTTTTCATCCAATCGCCAAAGCAACACTTCGACGACCTCTAAATCGCCCTTACTTCCACTGGCAATAATGCTGTTGCTACGTGTATCGACCGACACTCGTAAGGGAACCAGCGCATCATTGCCGGCGCCTTGATTGGCCGCCGCTGTGTTAAAGCCAGCCCCGATTCCGCTGGTGGCAACGCCGGCGGTGACGGCCTGCCCGAACACTTGCTGAATGATTTGTGCAAGCGCCGTTGCGTCGTTGTTCTCGATTGGAAATACCTTGATTTGCGATTCGATATTAGGTGGCTGATCGAGTTGTTCGATCAACGCTCCAATCAGCTCCATACTCTTGGACGGAGCACGTACGACCAACGAGTTGATGCTTGGATTGGAGGTCACGACGACTCCCGCCAAGATACCTGAATTAAGCCGCGTTTCTGGACCGGTCTGAATAGACAGCTTGCTGCTAGGCGGCGTTGCTTGACCAGTCGTGCCACCGTCGGCTGCTTGTCCGTTGATGGCTGATTGCAAGATTGGCTGCAGTTCATCAGAGATGGCATTACGCAATGGGAAGACACGGATTTCGTTTTCCGCTTGCGTTGATGCGACATCGATCTCGTCAATTAGTTTAGCGAGTTCTAGCAAGTCACGAGGACTCGCTTGCACAATCAACGCATTAGTCCGATAGTCCGCGATCACACTGACACGAGTGCCCAAAGCGGCTCTCGCATTTGTATCGGAACCGGGTCGAGTGACAAAGAAGTCTCGTACGATGGTTTGTAGATCGACCGCTGAGGTGTGTAGTAGCTTAAAGACTTTCAATTGGCTCGATGGATCCAGCGGCTTATCTAGTTTCGTAATCAGCTCAAGGATCGAATCCATCGCCTCTCGACGACCAATCAGCAATATTGCATTGGGCTGGCCCAGTCCGGTAATTGAAACCGTTCCTTGCCGTTGCGCGAAATTTGCCGTGTACAACTCGTTAAGAATGGTAGCCAGCGCAATCGAATCGACGTATTCCAGAGGCACAACTTCTACTTGCGGTTGCGTGCCTTCGCTCTGTTTTTTGATCTCGTCGATGACTTGTAATACGCGTTGCACATCGCGCTTGCTGCCACGAACAATTACCAGTCCCAATTCCGGCACGAACTCGATTTGCACATCACCAAAGAGTCCGCTTTCTTCGCCAAGTCCGTCTGCGCTACCGATCGCCGTCGCAGCGACGTCTCCATCGGAATCATCCGACGGAAGTTGCACGACTCCAGTTGAGTCGTCCGTTTGAACGTCGTTTTGAAAGGCTACCATACGGACTAGCGTTACCGCCCTTCGGATTCGATCAGGTTTGGCTTGGTCCATCGGAACGATGTGTGTGGGAGCGGCACCGTTTTGATGACCGTTATCCAAGGCAGCTACGATTTTTTGCCAGGCTGCAACTTGCTTGCTAGCCCCTTGGAGCAGCACCGAGTTGTTTCGGCGATCAATTCGGATGTCGCTTTGAGCTCGATCCATAACCGGTAAACGATAGTCTGCTAAATCACCTTGCGAAGTGTTATAGATTGAAAGCAATCGGCCACCCATCGCAACCAAATCGTTTTCAAGGCCTTGCCAATTCGTGTTTCTAAGTTGATAGATTCGCTGCGTTTCAACCGGCGAAGGAGCTTGTCCACTGCTAGTTGGAACTTTCAGGCCGACTTCGTTGTTGATTCGGTTGACAGCATCTGCAATCTCGCTGTGAACGGTTGCGCCGGCGAGCACCATCAGACGATCAGTGCCTGGCTCAGTCGTTATCGTTACAGTTGGATCAACCCCGTATTTAATCCGCAAAGTCGCTGCGACAGTGCCGACCATTTCTGGCGGCAGATTATAAATTTCGAGCTTTGAAGTTGGATTGTTATTTTGCGTAAACTGGGCAGGAACCACCTGACTGTTGGTCATGCCACCGTTGTTGACCTGCGGAAGGCTCGCTGGTCTCTGGCTCCACGCACTTTGAGGCGCTAATATACTTGCGGCGGCAACAAATACGGTGATGACCACCCGCGATGCTTGATTGATAACCGCTTGAAAAATTCGATCGATCACGACAGCCCCACACAACGTTGATGTGCTCAAAAGCATCGCTGCCTGACTCAAGTAGAAACTCGAAACAGCGCGAAATTTGAGAAAACGACCACTACCCAATCGATATATTCGGATGTCGCAAACTGATCGCTTCAATCTATTGCTAAGTAATATTCACTAAAAGCAAAACAATCGCCGCAGATTGCGCAAACAGCCAGCCGGTTTTGCAAGCAAATACACGCATGTCAGCGACAATCAGCTGCGAGAAACATTGAGACAATTTTTGACAGGTTCGTGGTGAAGTGCAGCAAACTTAACGTAGGTCAGGACCAGTCCTGACCTACCCAGGACTTGAAATCCAGAAAGTCGAACATCAGGTCTCACTCTGCCATTCAAGTCGTTTGTTTGTCAGCGGGTATGTTGCCACGAGCGATCCCGCCGAAAATTCTTTCGCATAAATTCGCGTTAGGCTTGATACCCATTTGTCTTCGCTAAGGCGACTGCCGTGATACAATAAGTCTCTTTGTGCGCATACGGTTGGCCGAAAATTGCCAGTTCTTGATTCCAAAAGAAGTTTAATTGATTCATGCGTTTCGCTGCTTACCTCAACCCCTTTACCGAATACCCAAACTTGCAACGTCGGGTTATGCATGTGCTCGAGAATCTCCCAATCGAGGTGCAGCAAGACTTTCTAGAGGACGACCGTTTCCAGGTCATCGCCGACAACTATCGACCAGGCGTGGGTTGGTCCTTCTTAATGCCGGCGCCTGGTCGTGTTGGAGATGTTAGTCGCTGCATTGTGCTTCGATTAAAACTTGCCGATGCAGCGGAGCAGTTTGCCTTGTACGTGATTGCACACGAATTTGCCCATGCCTTTTTAAGAAACGGCGGCTGGGGAGAGATTACGGACGTCGAAGAAGCAGCCGATGCGATGGCCGCTTCGTGGGGCTTCGAACAACCGAGATCCGTTGTCTAAATTGAACGCGCGTCACTAAACTTTGAAGAACTTCACAGTCGGCGATTTTTGATTCCAGTTTCGACCTGTCTCACCACTTACGACGAGTCACATACGATGCAAACCTTTTTTTCAACGCTGGTTGTTTTTGTAGTCATCAGCACGTCTATCTGCCAAGCAATTGAATTCGACAAGACGCTTTTTAAAGACGAGTTCTCAGAAGCAACACTCAACAAGCGATGGGGAAGCTGGAAAAGCGAATCGTTGGTTCGCGACGGAGTTCTCGTCGGAATCACGCCAGAGGGTGCGGACCATCCTTCAGTAAATACGATCGAGTTTTCGCCGCAGGCTGATATAGAAGTCGCGGTTTCGTTTCAATTCCATGGTTCGCCAAGTTTTTCGGTCATGATAAGAGATTTAGAATTCAAAGGCTCTCACGCCGGTCACATTTGCCATGTCGCCGTCAGCCCTCGTGCGGTGACGCTTTACGACGGCAAAACGGGCCAATTTCGCAAGGACATTCGCGAAAAACGACAGGCCGGAGAGAAACTCGACGCGGAAACCGAGGCGATGCTCAAACAGAAGACCTCTCGCAATACCATTAAACTCGATTCGGATGCATGGCATGATTTGGTCATTCGGATCGAAGGCGATGTTATGGAAGTTTCGATCGATGGCGAGAAAGTTGGACGACTACAATCCGAAGGCATCGCGCACCCGACGAAATCGAACATGAATATCACCACGGTGAATCGCGAAGTCCACTACGACCACTTCGAACTCCGGACTCATTAACAATCGCAGACGAATATCTCGACCGCTTTTGCAAATCCTTCAACCTTCCTTTTGTAGTCCGATTATCATGTTTAAGCTACTCCTCATTTACATCATCCTACTCAGTTCCTCCGCGATGACGTTTGCTCAGGAGTTGTCGTCAGTCACGCGCGTGATGAGTTTTAACATTCGCTACGGAACTGCCAAAGATGGCGACAATCACTGGGACCTTCGCAAGGAGTTTCTAATCGCGACGATTGCGGCCTTTGATCCTGATTTACTAGGGACACAAGAGACGCTTGGCTTTCAACGCGACTATATCGCTGAGCATCTGCCGAATTACAAAAGCGTTGGTGTCGGACGCGTCGATGGAAAATTGAATGGCGAAATGGCGGCGTTATTCTTCAAGAAGGATCGCTACACAAAATTGGAGGAAGGTCACTTCTGGCTTAGTGAATCGCCGCAAATACCAGGCAGCGTCAGTTGGGACAGCTCGCTGACTCGAATGGTGACTTGGGTACGCCTAAAAGATTTGAAGAGCAGCGGCAACAATGTGATTTTCTTCAACACGCATTTCGATCATATCGGCGTCACCGCGAGAAACGAATCGGCGCGATTGCTACGGAACCAAATCGAATCGCTACGTGGCAGCGATCATGTGATTGTCACCGGAGACTTCAACGCTGGCGAGCGTAGCGATCCTTATCAAAGTCTCTTCAGCGACATCGCCGGTCAACCATCACCGATCGTTGACAGCTACCGATCGGCTCACCCTAAACCAATGGCCAAGGAGGGCACCTTCACCGATTTCAAACCCGAAAACACAACCGGAGCTCGCATTGATTGGATTGGCGTCTCGCCTTCGTTCACTATCGATTCAGCGGGCATCGATCGAACCCAAAAAGACGGACACACTCCGTCAGATCATTTTCCTGTGACGGCAGTGCTTAAAGCCTACCCGTATTAGACAAAGAGATTGATAGAGATAAAGTTCAACCCAAGTGCAACAAAAAGTAAGCAAGCTTTCAATCTAACGCAGAGGAATCTTCTGAGTATTACTCGACGCAAAGCCGAATCACAGTTCAAAATGGTAATGGCTATCCCGAGCAAGAGAGTTTGAATTGAAAAAGCAACGCAAAGATACGTCGCAAAAGAAAACGGCCCAAACTGCCGCGAAACGCAATTGTGCAACCATTCGGCGGACCGCTCAGACGGCATGGGATCAAGGAGATTTTCAGACCGTTGTTGAAGCCTATTCTTCCTGGTCTGCGGCTTTAAATCGATCTGCCAGAGATTGGTTCATCGAAGGAGACGCTTGGCTAAAGATTTCGGAGCCAGCGAAAGCTTATCATTGCCTGAAGCAGGCGTATGAGATTGCGAAGTCAGACTTGGTGACGGTCCAGGTCTTTGCAAAGACTGCCTTTCTAGTCGGAGAATTTACGACGGCTCAGACATTACTTCGACAATTGATGGCAAACGATCCCGACCGTTTTGAATATGTCCAAAACCTAATTCTCGTACTTCGAGAAGTAGGCGAACGTGAGCAGGCGATTGCCGAGTGCGCTAAGGCTATCGATCGCTGGCCATCAAAAGTAGAACCTGTGATTGAGTTAGCAAGACTATACCAAGAGCAAGAAGCGTGGTTTGACGCAGCCAAAGCATATCGTCAAGCAATCAAGCTAGCACCGGAGCGATTGGATTTGCATCCAAGACTGATTAAAGTTCTACAGCAGTCCAATGACCGGGAGCAAATCATGGAAGCCTTCGAGAATTGGCGCACTGTCGAGCCGACGAACGAAGTAGCCAAGCATCTTCTTGCCGGATATCGCGCTGAAGAAATCCCTAGCCGCGCTTCAGACGAATATGTACGTGATGTGTTTGATCGATTCGCGTCTACTTTTGAGGCGAGTCTAGCCGACTTAAGTTATGAAGCGCCGCAGCGAATTGGTAAGCTCATTGCGAACGATTTGAAGGCCATGAACAAGCCGATCAAGTTGCTGGATGCTGGCTGCGGAACAGGATTGATGGCCGTTCATGTCAAATCGCTTGTTGACCAAATGATTGGAGTCGATCTTTCATCGCAAATGATTGAAATTGCGCGAGCAAAGAATCTTTACGACGATCTTGTGTGCGAAGAACTCACACATTTTCTCTTGAGAAATGTTAATTCGTTCGATGTTTTGGTATCCGCCGATACGCTGAACTATTTTGGTTTGCTGGGCGATGTGCTTCAAGCGGCGCACGATTGTCTCATGCATGATGGCGGACTGCTAGTTTTTACTCTCGAAGCGCATGCGACCACTTCAGCCGATTCAAAATACGAAATAAAAGACTTTACATTGCATAAGACAGGACGCTACTCACACTCGCAAGAGTACGTTCAGAGGCAATTGAATGAAGTCGGATTTGCTGAGATTCGCCACGAAGAAATCGTAATCCGAACGGAGGCTGAAACTGAAGTCAAAGGCTGGATCTGGATCGCATCGAAGCATCGCAAGAACGAGATTGCTCGTGTTTGACGGGCCTGATAATCGCTGACGCGTTTTCCGCAATTTGGCAATAGGTGCTGGCAATAGGTGCTGGCAATAGGTGCAAAAGGCAATAGGAAAAGGCAATAGGTGCCAGCCACCTATTGTGTGGGAGCTCGTGGTTTGATAGGCTGACCGCAAAGGAGAATCTGTTATGCCTAGAGCGCCCCGAACCGAAACGTTTGATCCAACCGAAGTGGCTATCGTGCATTGCGTGCAGCGCTGCGTTCGACGAGCTTACCTGGCCGGTGTCGATGCTGTGTCCGGCAAAGACTACGAATTCCGCCGCGAGTGGATTCGGCGACGACTCGAATTGCTGGCCTGCGTCTTTGGTGTCGATGTGCTGACCTACGCGATCCTCTCGAATCATATTCACGTTGTGACCAGAACACGCCCCGACGTGGTGGCGACCTGGTCAGATCGCGAAACGGCCCTGCGGTGGCTGCGGCTCTTCCCGGGCAAA
>JBGSKY010000100.1:0-26858 GCA_041740995.1 Pirellulaceae bacterium | reverse complement strand
AAGAAGCACGTTTTGTACGGGGTAAAAGATGAGCACTACAAGTCGGTCGGTGAAGCGTTACTTTGGACGCAGGAAGAAGGCCTCGGCGACGATTTCACCGAACCAACAAAAGAATCTAGGACGACGATCTACGTTTCACTTAGCGATGCCTTGATTGCCGCCACCAAAGAAGTTGTTTAGGGGCTGGCACGAAAGAACTTCCCGATTTGCACGGAGTGTGAAGTTGAAACTGAGCACTATTGGTATATTGTCCTAAATCTGCATTTGGACTCCCATGAGCTTGTCTCATGGGTGAATCAGCTTCGTGATCTAAATCACGCCACCGCACTGCAAGACCCCAACGGGTTCATCCCGTTTGGTGAATCAGTTTGCTTAATTCGCGAAGCACAGAAGTAAAGTCAGGACAATTTCTGAGCGGCATAAATTTGCAGCAAAATTTTTGCAGGACGCAATGATCGATTTCTAAAGCAGATACGGCTTTTTGAGTGAGTATTCGACATGTGCTGACTGAAGACTTACTTTAGATGTGACAAAACCAATGCAATATCGGCTGGAGTAATCCCGCTGATTCGCGTTGCTTGGTCGATGCTTACCGGTCGGACTTTCGTCAGCTTTTGCTTGGCTTCAAAACGCAAGCTGATGATCTTGTTGTACTCAAAACCTTCAGGAATTCGTTTTTTTGAAAGTCTTTCTTGGCGATCGACTTGGATTTGCTGGCGAGCTACATATCCGGCATATTTAACATCATGCTCAACAAGCTGGCCTATCGATTTTTCAAAGACTTGTAACGAAGGATGTTCTTGCGACAATATCTCCCAAGTTACTTCCGGACGTTTCAAGAATTTATCGCCAGGCACCTCGCCCACACGAACTGCTTGCAAAGCGATCTTTGCGAGACGAACTTGTTCTTGTTTTGATTCGTAAACATTCCATCGAGATTGAGCGACTAAACCTAATTGATATCCCAGTGGAGTTAGTCGCTGGTCCGCATTGTCATAACGGAGCAGCAAACGATATTCTGCCCGGCTGGTGAACATTCGATATGGTTCATCGACGGAGCGAGTTACTAAGTCATCGATTAAGACTCCGATATATCCTTGATCACGAGAGATTACTAAGGCGTCTTGGCCGGCTACTTTGAGAGCCGCGTTAGCACCAGCGATCAAACCCTGCGCGGCAGCTTCTTCATAGCCGGTAGTACCGTTGAGCTGGCCCGCGAAAAAGAGTCCGTCGACACGTTTGGTCTCTAGGCTGGGACGCAATTGATTGGGTGGGCAAAAATCATATTCAACAGCGTAACCGTAGCGCATGATTTGAGCGTTTTCTAATCCGACAATATGACGGATCATTTCATCTTGCACATCACGTGGCAGCGATGTCGAGATTCCATTAATGTAAACTTCGTGCGTGTTGCGACCTTCCGGCTCAAGGAACAATTGATGGGAATCTTTCTCAGCGAATCGCACCACTTTGTCTTCGATGCTTGGGCAATATCGAGGTCCGGTCGATTGAATTTGACCGCTGTACATCGGCGCGCGATGCAGGTTTGCTCGGATGAGAGAGTGAACTTGTTCGTTAGTGTGAGTTATCCAACAAGGAACTTGAACTGAATCAATCGACTTGGTCAGAAAAGAGAACGGTTGCGGCAAATCATCTCCAGGTTGCAATTGCAGGCGACTGATATCAATCGTTCGGCCATTGATCCGCGCTGGCGTACCGGTCTTAAAACGTTCAATCTCAAATTCCAGTCGATTCAGCGCGCCGCTGATGCCGCTGGTTGTTCCTTCGCCCGCGCGACCGCCGGGCGTTTTCGCTTCACCGGTGTGCATAATCGCTTGCAAGAATGTTCCCGTTGTCAGCACAACGGTTGGTGCATGATAAGCAGCTCCGCCGTTGACAGACACACCAACAATTTTTGCGATTGCTTGTGACGAATCATTAGTTGTTGGTTCCGTGATCAAATCGATCACGACCTCCTGTCGCAAGTCGATGTTTTCGCAATCTTCAATTAAGCGTTTTACTTCGAATTGATACGCTTTTTTGTCAGCCTGTGCCCGCGGCGAGTGCATCGCAGGCCCTTTTTTCGAATTCAGCATTCGAAACTGAATGCCCGTTCGATCGATGACCTGTCCCATCAGGCCGCCGAGCGCATCGATTTCGCAAACGATCTGGCCTTTTGCCACGCCGCCGATTGCCGGGTTACAACTCATTTGGCCAACGGTATCCAAATTGCCAGTCAGCAACGCGACCTTGGCACCTAACCTAGCGGCTGACGCAGCAGCCTCTGTTCCCGCATGACCAGCACCGACCACAATAACATCGTAAAAATAAATTGTTGAATGGATCGGCATCGGGTTTTTCTACCATTGATTAACTGTCGGAGCAGCGGCTCAGTATACCCAATTTCATCAAATTGAATGCAGGAAAACTTGCTTCGTCTATCGGCGAGCTAACTAGCGAGGAACACGGCCATCATTCACCAGTGACCATAGAAAGCCTTGGAGAAGACCTTGCTTCGTTAGGGACAGTCATCGTTTTTGGCACTGAGGCCAAACTAATCAAGGCTGTGAATTCGACTTGGTATGGTTTGGCCGCCGTCGTTATTGGGGTTGATAACCAACTCGCGCAAGGACTCCTCGCTCGGCTAAGCTTCGGTTGAGCGTGCGGACCACAAAGGTCTCCGCGAGTTCATTGAGCATGAGAGAATTACTCGGCCTAAAATATCCACGAGATTCGTGGAATGGCAGCAAGTATTCCTTTTTAAACCAAGCCAATCTTCAGGTTAAATTCTACGCAACCAGAAAAGTCGGCTCAATTCGGCTCCGCTTTGAGACGATAACTTTGATAGTGCGATGATTAGAGCTC
Source organism: Pirellulaceae bacterium (assembly GCA_041740995.1). Classification (GTDB taxonomy): domain Bacteria; phylum Planctomycetota; class Planctomycetia; order Pirellulales; family Pirellulaceae; genus JBGSKY01. The sequence continues at coordinate 23,993 of JBGSKY010000100.1, read as the reverse complement.
AAGCCTTTCATTGCAAGCAAAACGAGTCGTCCATTTCACCAGAGTAATCTCATGCGAAATTCGCTGCTGCTAATTGCTATCGCTTCATGCTTTGGGGCAAGTGGTTGCGCACTTTGTTGCTCGCCGTTCGATCACGATTACGCAACTTACGGTTCACGAACACCGCGAATGGATCAGCAATATGGACGCGTTGGATCAGTTTTCAGCGATCCAGCTTTGATGGGAACTGGCAATCCAGGCGACGAATATTACAGCGACGAAGAGTACATGCCGAGTACAGAGGAACAAGCTATCGAGAGCTTGGAACCGGTCTTCGAAGAGGAGCCGTTGGAATTCTAATCGCTGGTTTTTCTAGTACATCTGAAGTTGAGAGTTGCCTTCGTACGGCAAATCAATTGCCAAAAGGATTGGAAGAATCAGACTCGGTCGCTCCGGCTCCAAATGGATTGCTGCCGCCGAACGGATTGTCCCCGCCGAACGGGTTTCCTTCAAAAGGATTCGTCGACTTTGGAGTGTCCGTTTTCGGCGGCTGGTTCATGAAATCGTCGTCTTTGTTCTCTTTTAACGACGCCTTATCGTCGTCTTTCAATTGGCTATTTTCTGGTGGAGCTTGTCCCCGAATTACGTCAACGACTGGCAAAAAGACAGGTGCAACATTTTCAAATTCTCGCATACACATCAGCTTGCCATTGGTCGCGCGTAGGTATATGCGGTCGGTATAAATGTTCTCGATCCCAGCAGCCAGCGTTTTGCTAATTCTGCCAATGACGGCGCCATCTTCCATGCTTACGGCGATCAAGCCGTTGTTGAAATCTTGAAAGTAGGCCGCTTTGCTGGTCAATGTAAGAGCACGCGCAACGCCGGGCACTCGATTTTTCCAAAGCTGTTTACCGGTTTCCAAATCTAGACAGACAACGTATCCGGTGGCAGTCGTCAGGACGACATGCGTTGCATCAACAAAGGCTCGTTGATAGACGTTCAGGCCGATGTTGGCACGCCAAATAATATTCTGTTCGCGGTCGTAGTTCATTCGTAAGACGGTTCCCTCCGAATTAACGGCGATAAATCCGTCGGGTAAAATCGTTACCGGATTGGGAATGTCGCCAAGCGTTTGCAACCGACTCCACAATTCGAAGGTTTCGCCCATCCGTGCGGTATACAAATGATTCTTGTTCGGCCAAATGATGAATTTGTTATCAGCCGACACGGCTGGTTCAACCCTTAGAGCACCAGTGAAATGCAATGTTTGTTCGCCAATCGTGCCTGTCTCTTTGTTGAAGCCAGCAATCGTTCCGTCGAGCATGGGAACAAAGACAGTGTCGCCGAGCATCTGCGGCATTGCTGCAACGCTGTTTGAAATCTTTCGCTCGTTCAAGATCGATCCATTTTCTCGGCTCAGGAAATACAAACTCGATCCATTAAGTGCAACGACATAGTTGTCATCGATCGCCGGGCCAACGCATGGCAGACGCGGATCACCGATTGAGTTTAACCAAAGCTTTTCGCCAGTCTCAGCATCAAGCAAGTGCACGCCGCCGGTGTCAGAAAGCGTTGCTAAAAACGTCTTCGCTTGAATCGTCTCGGTAGCGATGACTTCACGACCGAGTACCCGATATTGTTCAACGATGACTTTCGCAATCGCTCGAGCCCCTTCCATGCCGATCGGTTTACCTGGATCGACGGTATTTAAATCCAAGACGCGATATCGAGCGTAGTCAACGCTTTTTTGCGAGGCATCGATTCTCGCAACAATACGCTTTCCGATGCGTAGCGTGATGTATTCCTCTTTCGCTTTGGAGTCAGGCCAAAGACGAGCCGATGGTATTCCAACGTTTGGCTGAAATTTCTCCGAATTGGTGATCCAGTGAACTTCCAAACCCAGCAGCTTTGCCTCTTCGACAGTTGGCAAATTGTCTTGCGCGATCAGCGAAATGGCTGGCAGGAAGGTTAGCGCCAGAAGGATGAGAGTTCGTAGCATGACGAGGAAACCTATTTAACAAACGAGTCGTAAACCGAGGCGAATTAGTTCAAAATGCGCCATTGACCATAAAGTTGCAAACTTAACTCAGAACCTCGTGCAACTCCGGACCTACTAAATTGTAGTTGCTGATTGACTTTGAATCGATATTCCGCTGACAAAAAGCCGGATCTTGGCAATTTCTCAATGGGATAATCCGAAATCAGGCAGGGATTTACCGCGGCGTAATCGGCCTGCGTGTCCAAGACTGGCGAAAACACAAGTCCGCATCGATCTAAGAAACGTTCGCGCGGCTCAGTTCGCTTTGATAAACCGCTAGCGTGGACTCATATAGGTCGCTGGCGATTACCATTTTCGGCTCATCTGCCCGCGAACGCTTGCAGTGTTCAACCACCAGTCGAAAAAGGAATCTGAATAGCGATCGTGGTGTTCTCAGTGACTGCATCGACGATATCAATCGCGGGTCCGAAATTGCTGGATCAATCATCTCACGCAGTGTCGGTTTGGCATCATTGATGGCGCAGGCAGCCATTCGGGCCGAGACCAATTCGTAAAGCGCTTCACCGGTCCAGTCGAAATTACGAACAACATTTTGTTTGTCTAAGCGAGCACGCTCGTCAAATTCCTTTGATTCTCGATCCATGAAATATTGAAGTTCGCTTGGTAAAAGCATCTTTAGTCCCAGTCCAGGATGCTTCAATAATTTGTTGTCTAGCAACGGCCAAAAGAGTGACTTCATTCGCTCCGGTTGACCGTTTACGAATTCAGGTTCATCGACGCGATCGATTAATACGATCAGCCCTAGGAATTGCAAACTGCGAAGCAATACTTGTAGCTTTTCTAGCATCGCGTATCGATCGTCGGTTCGCATTGCAATCGGCAGTGGCTGGGCAGCCAACTCTTCGGGCGGTACTTGCATCAGCGCTCTTCGCAGTGAACGAATCTCACGTCGTCCAACGCGAACAACAGAAATGACCTTTCGTGCCAGCCAAAAGTGCTTTGCGAATCGAGCAAGGTAATAAACCCAGCTTGCCGCACTGAGTATCAATCCAATAATGATCGCAGTTTTGGCAGTCAAGATGTTGTTTCTCGCTAACGCGATACTTATGGCGATTGCGATTAAAGTACCGAAAAGTCCGATCGTCCAGCTTCGCCAAACCGAGAGATTGCCAAACCGCAATCGACGTCGCAAACGGTCCCAGCGGCTCAAAAAAGTTCCCTGCCGCGATTGATCGTAGCATGCCGCTAACAACAAAAAGTCTCGCTGCTGGGCGCGGTCGAGTCCATTAAAAAGCTTTGGGTTTACTGGATTGGCTGGGTCTTTGTCTGGGTTGACTTCCAAAGCCAAATCGACCAGCTTCGTTACCGACTCGCAAAGTATTGCATCCATGTGATCCCACAAACGCAACGACTCCAAGACCTTCTCCGGCTTGCCCTTTGTACGTCTAGAAAGTGTTTGTTCGAAGGGTCCTAGATACCGATTGAAATCGTCGTACTCGACAAAGAAAACTCGTTTGGTTGGGTTGTCTTGGTTATGACGACTGAGATGCTCGATTAACTGCAAACGCATCGCTGTCTTCCCGGAACCTTTCGCGCCCAAAACGATCGCTGTCGCCGGTTCGGTCGGATCACCATAGACCTTACTCCAAGCTGGGTGGAACGATGCCGTAATGCAATGGTTCTTGAAAACCGCGTCAGTCTGTGCGTCTTCGTCAGCGAACGGATTGCGTGAGAGTTGGTAGTGGGAAAGGAATTCTTGTTCAGTCATGTTGCTGCGAGCGACGAGAAATGCAAATAAACGGCCGCACAAATCAATTGTACGTAAGCACAGCATATTCCGTAGAATCGAACACCGAACGCTTTCAGTCGGCTTTTTCGAATAAAAACGGTTCGCTCAGGTCAATTTCAGGACAAATTTGACAGCGAATCAATACTATTGACCGGAGAAGCCGAAGCTTGGTGTTTTCGGTTTGTAACACTCAAGCTGGGTGGCAATCTTGAGGTACAACGTCGGATCTACGCCGTTGCGAGAGCAGGTTTCTCACCTAGGGCTGATAAGCGATCGTTGCCCATACGATTACAGAAATCGCCAAAGCTCTCTTGTGGATGCCGTTGATCTCGGAAGGCGGTAAACAACGGACGCAACGTCGGGACAATTTCTTCCAGCGGCACCAAATCCTTATAAATTGTTGCCAGGCGAGTTCCTAAACGTGTTCCGCCCAAGAACAGCGTATATTTGCCCTTGGCTTTGCCAACCAAACCGATGTCGGCATTATAAGGTCGCGCGCAACCATTTGGGCAGCCAGTCATTCGGACAGTAAATTTCTCGTCTGCCAAACCCAAGCTGGCGAGTTCCGCCTCCATCTGATTGATAACGTCCGGCAGAACGCGTTCGGCATCAGTAATTGCCAATGAACAGGTTGGAAGCGCAACGCATGCGATGCTCCAACGGCGAACGTTGCTGATTTCTTCGGACAGCGGCAAATGGTTTCCCTTGATGATTGCTTCCAGTCGAGCTTTGTCTTCCGGTTTGATATTGCAAAACAAGATGCTCTGGTGTGCGGTCAATCGGATCTCAGGTTTCAGCTCACTGCAAATTTGACGCAGTGCTGACTTCCATTTCCGATTTTCGTCATCGTACAAGCGACCATTCTCAACGTTGAAACCGTAGAACCACATCCCGTCGCCCTGCTCGGACCAACCGATATGATCATCGTGCTCGGTCACATCATCAGAGGTACAATCTTGCAGTTTCTCACCATAATACTCTTCGACTTTGGTGCGGAACCATTCGACACCGCGTTCGGCGATTAGATACTTTAAGCGGGCAACTTTTCGATCGGCACGATTTCCAAAGTCACGTTGCACTTTGACAACTGCTTCGGCCACTCCAACGGCTTGCTCATTGGTCACATAGGCCATTCGACGAGCAAGCAGTGGCTGTGTCTTTTTGTTTGCCGGAGTCGTTCCCAGACCGCCGCCGACGCAAACGTTGTAGCCCACGACTTCGCCATTTCGAATGACGGCAATAAAGCCCAAGCAATTTGTGTAGACATCGACACAATTGTCGTTTGGTATCGCGATCGCGGTCTTAAATTTTCGCGGCAAGTAGACCTTGCCGTAAATTGGTTCAATTTCCTCATCACTGCCCCCGACCAATTCTTTCGTTCCATTTTCGTCGTCGGTCAGCCAAAGTTCGTAATAGGCCTTGGTTTGAGGCGCCAAGTGCATCGCTAGATCGTAAGCCAGCTTCTGGATTGTTGGGCGAATGGAATCTTTAAACGGTGCAGGGCAGGCCATCACGTTTCGATTGACGTCTCCGCAAGCAGACAGAGTGCTCAATGCAACATCGTTGATTCGACGGATACATTTCTTCAAATCTGATTTGATGATCCCATGCAACTGAATGCCTTGCCGCGTCGTGACCTTCACGGTGGTATTTCCGATTTCATCGGCCAAATCGAGATGAGCGATCAGTTGCTCCGAGGTCATAATCCCAGCCGGAATGCGGCTGCGGACCATAAAGCTATGCGCCTTCTGGCTTTTGCCACCCTCAACGGCTACTCGCTGTTCGCGGTCGTCTTGCTGGTAAGTGCCATGGAATTTGAGTAGCTGGACATCGCCTTTTTCGAATTTCGCCGTCTCTTGACTTAATTCGGCAGCGATTGATCCTCTCAAGTAACGGCTCTCCGACTTGATACCTTCGACGGGGCTTAGCTTTTCTTCTGACATACTAACTTCGAGTTTTTCCGTAGAACTGAACTTGCGATCTTTTAAGACGACTAGCGTAAATTATAGAGATTACCGCCGTAAGCAAACAGGTCAACGCAATCGTTATCAACGCTAATCTCTAAAAGGAAATAACCGCAAGTCCTACCGCTAGGCGACAGTAAAAATTACGATTAGCTTGCCCTTTTCGATCGTACAGTCCGATTGATTTCGTTTCCAATATTTAAACAGTCCCAGCCAATGCCTGCAAAAATCCTAGATGGAAAAGCAATCGCAGCCACGATCCGCGAAGAAATCGCCCTCGAAGTCGCAGCGCTGGTTGAGCGTACTGGAGTCACGCCAACTTTGCACGCGATACTCGTGGGCGACGATCCGGCCAGCCAAGTTTATGTTCGTAACAAAGAGGTAGCTTGTCGCAAGGCGGGAATGGCTGGTGAGGTCATCCGGATGCCTCGCGAGACGACCGAAACAGCATTGCTCGATACGATCGACCAGCTCAACGCGGACGAAAATTGCCATGGTATTTTGGTCCAATTACCGCTGCCTGCATCGATCGACACACGACGTGTTTTAGACCGAGTCGCCCCGGCGAAGGATGTCGATTGCTTTTCACCAGTCAACGTCGGTCTGATGAGCCAAGGGCGACCTAGATATTTACCATGCACGCCGCACGGCATCCAGCAGTTACTTGGCCGCTCGAAAATTCAGCTTTCTGGCCAGCATGTCGTGGTCGTTGGCCGAAGTGACATTGTTGGCAAACCGATCGCGATGATGTTGGCTCAGAGTACTGGCCCGTTTGGTGGTGACAACGCCAACGCGACAGTCACGATTTGTCATTCCAAGACGAAAGATCTCGGTTCGATCACGCGGCAAGCAGACATTCTGATCGTTGCCATTGGTCGGCCCAACGCGATTAACGGATCGATGATCAAGCCAGGCAGTTGCGTGATCGACGTCGGTATCAATCAAACCGCCAGTGGCCTTTGTGGCGATGTCGATTTCCAGTCAGCCATCCAAGTCGCCGGTTCAATCACCCCCGTCCCTGGCGGCATTGGCCCGCTGACCATTGCCATGCTCCTGCACAACACATTTCAGGCCGCCAAACAAGCGGCCGATGATTAAAGAGGTCCAGGCCTTGTGATTCGACGATGCTCTAGTGCTTCAATCACATTTGAAGTGCGTCCGATCTCTGGCGAGATCAGACGCCCTGTTATTGAATTCGTCTGAAGCACTAGGTCGCGAGGCTGATCGTGTTCCGGGCGTTGGCTTGAAGGTTGCGGTAACGCTGGAAGAGCTTCTGCATCAAGACGGCTAAATAGCAGTTCAGCACTAACGACAACAAGAACAAGAATTGGAAGATAAAGTTTTTAGATGCCGATTCCTTTTTGAACAGTTCATCTTTTTCGCGAAGTTGCTTGGTCAATTCGGCGTTGAAAGCTTCGCGCTGTTTCTCCAATTTGGAAGCGACTTCGCGGTCATCATACAGCGTATCATCTAGCCGCCGACGTTCATCCGCTAGTCGACGAAGTTCGCTATCGCTAGCACCTAAATTACGCGTCGAGTTGTCGGCCAACCGACTAGATGAATAGCTGCTCGGTTGGTATTCTTCGCGATTTCGACTCGATTCCAAATATCGATTATCTGTCGTCGAATACTCACGATTGCTGAGACGCCCCGGATCATTATAAGTCGACGGCTGATAGTTTCCGTATTGAGGTTGCGGTGTGACGGCCGAATCATTTCGAAATGGGCTGGTCGAGGTCAACGTGGAGCCGCCAAAGTTTCCGCCGTTGGCCGGATATGCACCGTTGCCATTGCCGTAACGTTGATAAGTTTCATTGTTCGAAGTGATCGCGTACGGATTATTCGCGTCATTTTGAAAACCATCACCACGAACATTTGAATTGTAAGACGGAGGGTCCACGTTGCGATTGCCGTTGGTAAGGCTAGATGTGTTGTAGTTGCTGTTGACGTAAGGGTTCGGTGGCTGCTGCGACGTGTTTGGGTAGGTTGAAGTGCTTGGAGGAAAGCTGCTCGCGTTGCTACCATTGTTATAATTCGTGCCGCCCAATGCCGGATTGCTCGGCGCAGCGGTCCGGTAAGCTGGATTGTTTGGCGACAAGTTCGCGTTGCTGGAATTTGGGAGATTGTTATTTCCCAGAGCTGGATTGTTGTATGGCAATTGGCTTGCCGAAACGGTTGGAATTGCTGGCAGGCCAGTTTCTCGATATGGATTCGGTGCTAAAGCTGGATTGCCACCGTTGGATTGGTTCGGTAACGCAAAACTATTCTGGCTGGCCGTACGCAGTGGGTCGCTGGCGGAAACCTCGCGATCGATCGTTGCAAAGCCTCCGGTACCACGATTGTTCAACGTCATTGATGCCGGACCATTTGCCGCCTGGCGAGCTTGTTCTTGCAAGACTTCAATCGGTGGGTTGCGTTCGACTGGACCGACGCCGATACGAACGATAACCTCGGAAACAAACGGCTGAACATATTCGGGTACATTAAGCTTCATCTCCTGGCCGGCTGCCATGGCTTTAGCCGTCTCCGGCGACGCCTGAATGATGTAAGTCAAGGACTGGTCATTTCGCAGCCTCCAACCGTCGCGACCTTGAGCTTCGTCAAGCACAACCGATGAACCCGGCATTGAGATCTGCCCGGTACCTGCCAGAATAATTAGGAATGTAAAGATGTTCATGAACTGTCCCTCCGTAACTATGGCTTCCTTCAAGTCCTTCAAAGGTCCGCCTAAGCTAGGAAAATGTCTTGTTTGTCCGAAGACCGTCAGCTAGCTACCGGCCTATCGTAGATAATATGGGCGAGTGAAGTAAAGAGTATTCGTTTTGACAACGCCCATAGATTGCAAGTTTTAGGACGGTTCAATAATTTTCTCAATTGCGGAGAGCGAATAAAGTTGGCCGCTGTTGCACCCTGGACAATTTTTCGCGGCCATCGACCATTTTTTGGAGGTCTCCAAATTCGATGTCCAGAACGGCCAAGTTCGACATTGTCGCGGGCGTGCATCGTACAACATGCAGTTACGCTTTTCAGGGTCTAAAAAAATACAATCCCCATCGGAATATTCGACCAGCGATTTACGCAGACCAACCTGACGTACAAATTGGCGCTCAAACTCTTCAATTTGATCGTTCATCCCGTACGCTTTTGCTAGCTCTGAAATTTCGTCTTCGTCGACCCAGACATAACCGTTTTCTGGGCCGCTACAACAATTTCCACATTGCGTACATTCAAATCTTAGGCCGTTGACATACCAAACTGTTTCATTGTCTGCTGGATCTGGCATTCGAATTTCGCTGGCTAGGCATGTCCCGATATTGGAAGAGTTTTTAAAGAACGGAAATTTCGCGAAGCGGGAATTGTTTTCGAATCAGATTCATCGCTAGCTCTAAAGCATCTAAATCTGCGTCCGTCGTGGTATGACCAATCGAAAACCGCAAAGTACCACCCAATTCCTCGGTGCCAAGATGCGGATGAATTCGACCCGCACAGTGCAGGCCGGCTCGGGTCTCGATTGAAAAGCTAGCGTCCAAAAGTGCTGACCAGTCCGCTGGCATCATGCCGCTCTGGTTCGGTTCGCATTTTAAACTGACAACTGGTGCATACAATCGGTTGTCTTCGTGACCAATGACACTGCCAATCAGCGAGTTTCGCAAGATGCGAACCAATCGGTGCAAACGGTTTTCCAAATCATCCGCGGCAGCAACTGACGATTGATTCAAAATCGATGTTAGACCGACAAGCCAGCCCAACAACGCGGTCGAATTTCGATTACCAGACTCCGCAACTTGCTGCCAATCAAGATCCCCGTCTAACAATTCACTGTCGGATCCAGTACCGCCAATCCACAGCGGTTGCCAGTCCAGCGTAACGCGGTTGGTAACGACAAGCATCCCAGTCCCCAAAGGACCTCCAGCGCCTTTATGTCCCGGCGAGGCAAGCACGTCGATCTTGCACTGCTGCATATCCAGCGGAAGATAGCCAAGTGTTTGCGCGGCATCGACAAAAAATCTCGCTCCTGAACGACTGACGATTTTTCCGATCGTGGCAATGTCTTGCAATGCACCGGTTACATTTGAAGCTGACGATATCGCAATGAGCCTTGTCTCGCTAGTTATGGCGTCTTCGATCTTGCTGGCATCGACAACGCCTTCACAATTGACCGGCAAAGTTGTGACACGAAGTTGCCGTTGTCTTTCGAGCAATGCCAGTGGACGCAAGATGCTGTTATGTTCAGCCGCTGTTGTAATAACGTGATCGCCGGTCCGCAACATTCCTGCCAGCGCGTAATTATTGGCTGCCGTGCCATTATTAAAAAAAGCGATACGTGATGAAGGCGCCGCGTTGACCAGCTCTCGCAATTTCGCACGCAACATTTCAAGACTGCGATTAGTCGCCGCAGCAACCGCTGAATCGCTGCGTCCGGCCGCGGTTGAGTTGTTCAGCTCGAAATCACACATCGCTTGTACGACGCCTGGCATTCGCGGCCATGAAGTCGCGGCGTGATCGAAATAAACTCGTGATTTGGTCATGTGGAAGATGAAATTAAGTCTCTAGGCGACCCTGCTATTAAAAGCTTGGTCTCAGCCACCGATCTGATACATCGCTCGCTGTGGTGGTTGAAATCCCTTTGATGCAATCCCATGAGCGGCGAATTTCGATTCGACTGCGGCTCTAAATTGTCGCTCAATCTGGTCAGGCCAATCTGGCGTAGCGAGATCAAGTATCTGTTTCACATCCCACTCTTCACGCCCGAACAAACAATTTCGAATCTTACCATCGGCAGTCAATCGTAACCGATCGCACGCACCACAAAATGGTTCGCTTATTGGATCGATAAAACCGACCGTTCCCAATCCGCTTGCGAATCGGTATTCACTGGCTGGTTGAGCTGAGCGTTCCCGCGAGAGAGGCACTAAAGGTCCGAATTTTCGTTGAAGCAATTCACGCAACTCTTTGCCGGTGACGACGCAATCCGATTGCCATGCCCGATCTTGATCAAGCGGCATGAACTCGATGAAACGAATGGTCAATCCTCGATTGACCGCAAAAGAAACAAGGTCGCTAACTTCTTCGAAATTGATATCGCGCATCACCAGCGCATTCAAACGAACTTCGATTCCACTGGCGACCGCCGCGTCGATCCCGGCAAGGACTCGTTCTAATCCGTTGCGCCGCGCGAGCTGGCGAAAAGTTGTCTCGCGGAGCGTATCTAGCGAGATGTTGATTCGATCCAAACCGCTGGTCAACAAATCATCGATTTGTTCGGACAGCAGCATGCCGTTGGTTGTCATCGCGATCTGATGCAATCCATCGATTGTTCGAAGTGCCGCAACTAATTTGTACAGCTCGCTTCGCACCAAAGGTTCACCACCGGTCAACCGAACTCGATTGATTCCAAGTTTGACCGCTACGCGGACACAGCTCTCGATTTGCTCAAAACTCAAGAGTCGATTTTTTTGCAAAAACAGAATTGGACCGTCGCTCATACAATACTGGCAACGGATGTTGCATCGATCCGTGACGCTGATTCGCAGCGAACGATGGACTCGTTCGAATCGGTCAATCAATGGCGCTGCTGAGCTGCTCATTGGACTGCCTGGCTGGGGTGAACCCAAAACGCTTCGCCGCTAGGATGCACTTCTTGCTTCCAGATTGGGACTTCCTGCTTCAGGATTTCAAGCAACCAAGCTGCCGATTCAAAGGCTGCCGCACGATGTGGGCTAGCAACGGCAACTGCGACACTCGTTTGACCAACGGCGACGGTACCTACACGATGAACAATGGCGACATGACGGATGTCCCATCGACGCATGGCTTGAAGGCGAAGTTCTTGTAGCACTTGAAGCGCCATTTCATGATAGGCTGAATAGTTTAATTGTTCGGTGATTTGTTCCCCGGTGCAGCGTCGTGTTCTTCCCAAGAATAAAACCTGGGCGCCGCAATTATCGTCCGCAATTGCGTTTAGTAACGTGCTCGGATCAATCTCATTGTCTGTCAGTTCAATCATCAAATTACCCGCCGCTGACCGGTGGAATCATGGCGATTTCTTCCGCTGCGTTGGTCAGCATAAAGTTGCGATCGACGAATTGATTGTTGACTGCGAATCGCGATCGACTGAGCATCCCAGACAAGCTCGGATAGACAAAACCAATTTCTTCAGCGATTACGGCTATGGTTGTTGGAAGGGTTAAAGCTAATTCGACAGTGTTTCCGCCGATCTGCTCGGCTGCGCTTGCAAACATCAGCACCTTAATTGTTTGTCTCATCAGTTCGCTTTCATTGCCGTGCGTTGGTCATTGCTCAAGATTCGATTGATCGCTTCGACCATCCCACGGGCTTTGGTCCATGTTTCTTCTTCTTCCTGCACCGGATCGCTGCCGTACACGATACCGCCACCGACATTCAATTGCCACCAACCGTCTTTAGCGAGAATCGTTCGTATCAAAATGTTCCAATCAGAACTGCCATCCAGCGAAACATAGCCCAGCGAACCGCAATAGGGACCGCGGCTGGTCGGTTCCAGTTCAGCGATGATTTCCATCGCTCGAACCTTCGGAGCGCCGGTGATGCTCCCGCCGGGAAAACTTGCGGCTAGCAAGTCGGTGATGCCCAAACCGGACCTAAGTCGCCCGCGGACGCTGCTGACCATATGCTGAACTTGCTCGTAACGTTCGACTTGGCACAACTGCGGAACTTCTATGCTATCGATTTCGCAGACGCGCGACAAATCATTTCGCATCAAATCAACGATCATTGTATTCTCGGCTTGATCTTTTTCGCTTCGCGATAGCTCTTCGTACAATCGTTGATCTTCCGCTGCGTCTTTTCCGCGCGGTCGGGTGCCTTTGATAGGGCGTGTTTCTACCCATCGGTCGGCACTGACCTGTAGAAATCGTTCCGGGGAAGCGCTCATCAATTGAAAATCGCCACCGTCAAAATAACCTGAAAAAGGAGCGGGGGAATGTTCGCTTAGGGCGAGATACAAGTCGGTCGAGTCGCAACAAGCCAATCGCATAAGTCGCTGGGCGATGTTGACTTGAAAAACATCGCCGGCAGCAATGTACTGGCGAACAGTTGATACCGCATTTTGCAAGCCAGCCGAATCAAAGCTCCCGATCCATTCCTGAGATAGCCGCGTATCAAACTGCGGGGCGGTCAAACCGTGAGCGGTTGCCAGCGGCGATCGTTGCGAATTTGGCGTTACCAGCGTCGAAGATGTCGCCTCAGTGCGTTGATCTAGCAACTCGCGAAAGTAGCCAGCACGTTCGATTGATCGTCTTCTTCGGGCATTGATTTCGATCTCGGGGATCCCTTGTGAGATCAGCCAGCAGCGATTCTGAAGATGATCCCATGTGATAACGCAGTCATAAAAACCGATCAGCGCCAACGGATATTCAAACTCGTTGTGCAGCGGGTTTGCGATTCGTTCAAAGCAATGTCCTAGATCGTATGCCAACATGCCCATCGCTCCGCCTTGCATTGGTGGCAGGCCATCAACAGCCGGCTCCTTCGGCAGCGATTCAAGCCGTTTGGCCAGCCCAGCAAGCGGATCAGCGATACGTCGGTCGAGCCGAAACATATCGAACGGATCGGCCGCGAAGAAGCTGTATCGACCGAGCTTGTCAACAATCGATGAGCTGTGTAACAGGCAAGCGAGCGGTAGATCGCTCAAACGTCGGAGCACGAATTCTGGAGTGCAGTATGTTGGAAGAGTTTCGATGACAGGTGAGAAGTGGTTGTCCAAGATGACAATTGGATCTTTTCAAAACGTCGTTTTGCAAGACCGCATTCGGTCTTAATTAACAGGTCAGATCCCATTCACAATTAAGTTGCCGTCCAGCAGAACGGCGCAAACCGTCCGCGGCTGCGAAACCGGAGGGCTTACTCCCCACGGCTATAAATCAATTCGACAATTGATTATACAAAATTGTCTAGCACTTGATCTTGCCTGCATTTCCAGCTTGCCCAAATGCGATCATGCGTGCCATGCAAACCTTCTTCATCGCTTCGCGGGCTGGCTTGAGATAGTCGCGCGGATCGAACTTTTCAGGGCTCTGCATTAGAACCTTGCGAATTGCGCCGGTGATCGCCATACGGCAATCAGTATCGACATTGATTTTACGAACACCTGACTTGATCCCGCGTTGAATTTCTTCTACTGGTACGCCGTATGTTTGTTTCATCTTACCGCCGAACTCATTGATAATATCTTGCAATTCTTGTGGCACACTGCTGCTGCCGTGCATGACCAAGTGCGTGTTTGGTAGAAGCTTGTGGATCGCTTCGATTCGGTCCATCGCAAGGACTTCGCCGGTCGGTTTCTTGGTGAACTTGTAAGCGCCATGGCTGGTTCCGATCGCAACGGCCAGTGCATCGACCTTAGTCGCTTGGACAAACGCTGCCGCTTCTTCAGGATCGGTCAACAATTGATCGTGACTTAGAACACCTTCAGCGCCATGGCCGTCTTCGGCCTCTCCGCCACCAGTTTCCAGGGAACCCAAACATCCTAATTCCCCTTCGACGCTGACGCCTTTTGCGTGTGCCATCTCGACGACTTTTTTAGTTACGGCAACGTTGTAATCGTAATCGGCTGGCGTCTTTCCGTCTTCTTTAAGCGAACCATCCATCATGACCGAAGTGAATCCGTTTTCGATGGCCGACATGCAAGTCTCGGGCGAGTTGCCATGGTCTTGGTGCATGACAGTTGGAATATTGGGATACAGTTCTGTCGCGGCGATCATCAGGTGCCGCAAGAAATTGTCGTTAGTGTACGATCGAGCGCCTCGGGACGCTTGGATGATGACGGGCGAATCAGTTTCCTTTGCCGCTTCCATGATCGACTGGATCTGTTCCATGTTGTTGACGTTGAATGCAGCAACGCCGTAATTATTTTCAGCCGCGTGGTCGAGCACTACTCGCAGAGGAACTAAAGCCATGAAGTCAACTCCTGAAGAAATGGATGAATTGAAAGGGTCTGCCTGCTTGGCTGCGATTATCGTTGCTCTGAGCCGCAACGCAAGTCGAAACCTTGTGCCGCAGAACCGGACGGCTCGCGCCGTGCCGCTAACAATGCTTCGCATTGGTTTGGACAACCGTAGCGGAACGGGCGCAAGCCCTCCGGTTCTTCTATTATTCTGACACTGGCCAAGTTCGCTTGCCGCAGAACCGGACGGCTCGCGCCGTGCCGCTAGGGATGCTTCGCATTGGTTTGGACAACCGCAGCGGAACGGGCGCAAGCCCTCCGGTTCTTCCGGTTACGCCGAAATTTCCTTGCCGAAGAACAGAGCAATTCTCCTTTTAGCGATGAAAATCAGCCGCCGGCTGACTAATCTCTCGCTTCCAGTTCGACGCTGACTTCGATACGTTTTTCGTTTCGAATGAGGCTAAGAATCACTGGTTGGCCGATCGGCGATTGTTCAATCATGGCGGCAAGTCCCGTCGGGCTGCGCGCGTTCTGTTCGGCAACTTGCAAAATGACATCGCCAGTTTGCAGGCCAGCCTTGGATGCTGGTGAATTTGATCGAACGCGAGCCACGTACGCACCACCGTCGCGTATGGGGAGATTCAGCTTCATTGCGATCGCTTGTGGAAGCTGGACCGTGGTAACTCCCAAGCTGGCGCGGCGCACCGCTCCGCGAGTTTCCAGCTCACTGACGATCCACTGCACGCGTTTGGTCGGAATCGCAAAACCAACTCCTTGAAAGGTACCGCTTCCAGAGACGATGGCCGAATTAATCGCGATTAGCTCGCCGTCTAGATTAGCCAACGCACCTCCGGAATTGCCGGGATTAATCGAGGCGTCAGTTTGTAAAAGCTGGCCGCTGACCATGCCCTTGAGAATTCTCGCTTTGCCGCTGATGATGCCTGCGCTAACGGTCTGCTCAAGTAAAAATGGGCTTCCAACAGCGATCACCCAGTCGCCGACAGCCATCAACGAAGAATCGCCGATCGTTGCCGCTTTCAGCGGTTCCGGGACGGAAATTCGCAAGATGGCTAAATCGCTAGCTGGATCACGTTTGATATCGGTGCCGAGAAACTCGCGGCCATCGGGCAACCGGATGCGGACCGATTTGGAATTTTCAACAACGTGATTGTTGGTGACGATCAGGCCATCCTCGCGAATGATGACCCCCGAGCCGGCGCTGAAGTTACTGGCTGTTTCATCCAGCAGTTGCAACTGATCGAGCGTCTCGTTCACGTCGCTCCGCTTGGCCAGCACAACGACGACCGCTGGTAAGATTCGTTCAGCCGCCGAACGAAACGCCGAAGACAGATCTCTCGCGGTCGCCTTAACTTCGGTGACTTCGGCATTGAGTGCGTCGCTTTGACTCAGTAGCAACGGTTGCGATTCTTCTTGTGCGTAGGAGAGATTACCTAGCGATGCAGCGAAAAAAAACGTTAAGACTGCTGACCATGACCTTGCTCGGTGTTGGATTGGTTTTGTAAAGTCTTTCATCCGTTGAGGTCGGTTCATCGCTTCGCATTCTTTCGGTATTTGGGTGAAACTCTTCGTAACCCAGTCTAATCCTTTTCGTGGCGGACCGCGATTGGCCGAACGACTACAATCCGCCATATAATTGTGCCCAACCCGCTTTCGTACTCTGGTCCGATGGTTCACAAAAAACTTAATCTACCGACCAAGACTTGCTGCGTTTGTCAACGAGTTATTGTTTGGCGAAAAAAGTGGGAACGTGTTTGGTCGTCGATCCGCTACTGTAGTGAACGTTGTCGTCGAGCGGCGAAACGCTAAGTTAAGCTGGCTTTTCGGCGGGCTATTTCCTGAATCAGGCCGAGAGTCAAAACTGCTTTCATACAACGCGTAGACAGCTTAATCATCACCCAAACCAATTCCCGTCTCCATGCTGACCGCCATTCAACATATAGAGCAATTGGAAACACATCTTCGCGAGAGGACGCGAACGCTTTCAAATTGCAACGATCCCGTCTCAAAAACGGACGACTCTTTTGTTCTCTACTGGATGCAATCTGCCGTTCGTGCCGAGGAAAATCCAGCCTTCGATGTCGCTTCGGAACTTGCAACTCAGCTCAATGTTCCTTTGCTTGTCTATCACGCTCTCTCACAAAAATATCCTTATGCTTCGGACCGACACCATGCATTTATTTTGCAAGGGGCACGCGATGTTCAGGTGGCTATGCAGGATAAAAATGTCAGTTACGCATTCCATCTGGAGCGCAGCAATTGTGACGGCGACTACTTGCATCAGTTGGCCTGCGTCGCTTGCGTGGTTGTAACCGAAGACATGCCGACCGGTCCGCCAGTTCGGTTCGTAAAGGCTTTGAAGCGTCGTTGCAGCACGCCAATCATCGCAGTTGACACCGCGTGCGTAGTGCCGATGCGGCTGGTTGGACAGGCATTCGAGCGAGCGTTTGAGTATCGCAACAAAACGAAGAAACTCTACGCCACTCGGATTGGAAAACCGTGGCCCGTCCGGACAATTACACCAACCAAGTTTAATCTTACCAAGCTGCCTTTTACACCGATTGACTTACAAAGCCGATCCTTGGCTAAGCTGATTAAGCAATGTGATATCGATCACTCGGTCGGACCAATTCCCGACACGATCGGCGGCACAAACGCTGGGATGAATCGCTGGGAAGTGTTTAAACGCAAAGGCTTGCGAGCTTATGCTGCAACGCGAAATGATCCGTTGAAATCAGGTGCCAGTCGACTATCGGCGTATCTACACTACGGCATGATCTCGCCGCTGCGAGTTGCCCGCGAAGCTCATCAAGATGGAAGCGAAGGAGCGGTCAAGTTTCTCGACGAACTGCTGATCTGGCGCGAGCTTGCTTACAGCTTTTGCTTTTATCGACCCGACCATGCGCGCTTTCGCGATTTGCCACAATGGGCGCGCAAAACGTTAGTCGAGCATCAATCGGACACGCGATCGCAAGTGCTGAGCTGGGAGCAGTTGGCCCGAGCCAAATCAGGTGATCAGCTTTGGGACGCGGCGCAGAAATCGCTTCTGATTCATGGCGAGCTGCACAACAACGTCCGTATGACATGGGGTAAAGCGATCTTGCAATGGACTCAGACGGCTGAACAAGCGTTGCATTTTCTTCAAGACTTAAACCATCGCTATGCACTCGATGGTCGCGATCCATCTTCGTATGGCGGTATACTTTGGTGCCTTGGACAGTTCGATCGACCTTTCAAACCCGAAGAGCCGGTGTTTGGGTTAGTCCGACCACGCAGTACCAGCGAACACGCTAGTCGACTTAACGTTAACCACTATCAACGAATGACATCGACTTCCAGGCATTCACCCACTCCATCAACGGCCGTTATTGGTGCCGGAATCTCAGGCGTAATCGCAGCCCGAATTCTGGCCGATCACGCATGGCCGGTCAAGATTTTTGAAAAAAGTCGCGGCGCTGGTGGCCGTATGGCAACCCGACGCATAGATGGTTTCGAATTCGATCATGGCGCTCAATATTTTACTGCCCGCGATGCTCGATTTCAGCGGTACGTCGATTCATGGGAATCGCAGGGCATCGTTGCAAAGTGGCCAGGAGAAATCGCGTCATTTGGTGAAAGCGTCGAAACCAAAAACTCCGGTGCAACGACTCGTTATGTCGGGACGCCGACCATGACGGCGGTCTCGAAGCATTTGGCCGATGGCTTAGAAGTGACTAGCGGAACAGTCATAAGTTCCATTGTTCGACGAGAAAGTCAGTGGGTCGTTCGCGACGCAAATCAAACGGAGCTGGGGGCTTTTGATCGCGTGATCGTCGCCACGCCAGCACCTCAGGCCGCGGTAATAGTCGCTAGCGAAATCGCGTTGGCCCAACAGCTTTCGAGCGTCCGACTATCGCCATGTTGGGCTGTGATGTTAACCTTAAAAAGAACGTTCGATGTTCCGTGGAGCGGAGCGTTTATTAATACAGGACCGCTCCGCTGGGTGGCGCGAAATCAGACCAAACCGGGTCGCAATTCGGAAATTGAAACTCTTGTGCTGCATGCCAGTAGCGAATGGACTCAAATGCACATCGATGATAGTCCTGAAAAAGTGATCGCCAACTTGGCCGATGCCTTTTGGCAATCGACTGGGATCGAGCCGCAATCGATCGCTTTTAGCGCGGCCCACCGTTGGCGATATTCAATTCCCGACCAAGTCTTGCCTGCGAAGATCGCCACGTCTGAGGACGGTAGCTTGATATGCTGTGGCGATTGGGCCGGCGGTCCCCGTGTCGAAGGTGCTTTCATGAGCGGCGTTGCGGCCGCCGGAGCAATCTTAGGAGAGATGGCCGACGTAAAAACGCGATGAAGCGCTGTGCGTATCAAACAAGATCTGTTGAAACAATAAATTATCTGTTACAACGGCAGTCGAAAAACAGCGTCATTTCTCTCAACGTCGTCCAGTGATTCTTATTCTATCAATTGATTGTCACCATGTTTAATCCCATTAGTGTTATCGAAAAAAAACGCGACAACGAAGTGCTCACTTGTGAAGAAATCGACGCCATGGTCGCTGGCTTCACAGACGGCTCGGTCAAAGACTATCAGATGTCGTCTTTTAATATGGCCGTCTGTTGCCGTGGTATGATTGATCGGGAAATCTCCGACATGACCGCCGCGATGCTTGCTAGCGGCTCGCGATTAAAACGTGTCAGCGATCGTCCGCGAGTGGACAAACATTCGACCGGTGGTCTTGGCGACAAAACGTCGCTGATCTTGGCACCACTTCTGGCTTGCTGCGGCCTCGATGTCCCGATGCTAAGTGGGCGTGGACTGGGGATTACCGGTGGAACATTGGATAAGCTGGAAGCGATTCCCGGCTATCGAACGAACCTGTCGCAAGACGAAATCAATTCGCAATTGAAGTCGATTTTTTGCGTGATTACCGGCACGACCAAGGACATCGTTCCAGCGGATCGAATGCTCTATGCGCTTCGTGATGTCACTGGAACCGTGCCATCCATTCCGCTCATCACGAGCAGTATCATGTCTAAGAAGATGGCCGAATCGCTCGATGCATTGGCATTGGATGTCAAATTCGGAAGCGGTGCATTTATGAAGACTCGAGAGCTAGCAGAACAGCTTGCCAGTTCATTAATTCGAGTTGGTGAATCTTTCGAAGTGAAGACGACAGCCCAGCTCAACGATATGAATTTTCCGCTTGGTCAAATGGTCGGCAATTTGAACGAAGTTCTCGAGTCGATTGATGTCTTGCAGGGTAGGGGGCCAGCGTCGGTAACAAAACTAACAAACGAGCTGTGTGCCGATCTGTTGATCAGCTGCCAAATCTTCGATGACCGGCAACAAGCTTTATCGCGACTAGAAACGCTGCTGAACGACGGAACTGCTTATGAACATTTTGAAAAGATGGTGGCCGCTCAATCCGGACGACTCTCAGATCTGCCAACGCTTGCCAAGTCCCACGATTTTAAAGCAACACACCACGGAAAGCTGACTCGCGTCGATTGTTACAGCGTTGGCATGGCGGTTATTGCCTTGGGCGGTGGTCGTAGTGAAGTCGGTCAAGCGATCGATCACCGCGTTGGACTGCAAATGTTGATTGAACCGGGCGAAATCGTTGCCGCCAACCAACCGCTCTGCAAGGTTTTTTCAGATTCGTCACTTCGTTTGGAGACAGCTCAAGAATGGCTCAATCAAGCATTCCAGATCCAGTAAGTAAATTGTCCGAGGGCCAGCTTTCCCAGTTGCTTGATGCGGCTAAAACTGCTGCTGCAAAAGCTTATGCGCCCTACTCTAAATTCACCGTGGGCGCATCGATTTTACTAAAAAGTGGATCGATCGTTAGTGGATGCAATGTTGAAAACGCTTCTTACAGCGTCACGATCTGTGCCGAAAGAGTCGCCGCTTGTACGGCTATCGCTGATCAACAACTTGACTGGAAAGCGATTGTCATCGTCTCGCCGAGCGGTGTTTCGCCCTGCGGAAGTTGCCGTCAATTTCTGTCCGAATTCGCTCCAGATCTTCCGATTTATTATGGTCGCCTGGATTCCTCGCTTGCACAGCTAACTGTCACAAGTTTGGACATCCTGCTTCCAGCTCAAATGCGACTGGAAGATCTTTAAGAGACCGTCCGGACCTAAGTTTTCGAATTGATTTGTAGCGGTAGGGCGCAAGCCTCCGGTTCTTCGGCACGGCCGTTGCCTTGCTCCCAAAGAACCGGACGGCTCGCGCCATTCCGCTAACGCTTTAACAAAAGCGGTAGGGCGCAAGCCCTCCGGTTCTTCGGCACGGCCGTTGACTTGCTCCCAAAGAACCGGACGGCTCGCGCCATTCCGCTAGAAATTATTGTGGGATTGCACGTCGCAACAAGATTGCTTTCTCACTGTTAAACGAGTCGCCTTCGCGATATGCGACTGGGACCGTTCGGTCGACGATATAGAAGCTACGTTGTCGGTCGGCCTTGCCGCTAGTGCCAACGTACTCCTTACCAAACCCGTTAATCGGATCCCACTCGAACAAGCCAACCGTAATCCAGATAGCAAACACATTGGACTGATTGGTCGTCAGATTGGTCAAACGAGCGACACGTTGGTATGTCATCAAGCCTTGGCTGCTCGCTTCAAGTGCTGGCGAACCTGGTTTGATTAAAATTTCCGACCCGGTTGGATTAAGCGGATTGGCTGCATCCAAAGGTCGCCTTAAGGTCAAAGCGTTGTCCGTATCGGCGCGGTATCGATTGACATTGGCAGCATCAATTTCTTGCGAAATATTGGCTGCAAATGGTGATCGCCATGCCCCTGCGAACTGCGACGGAATTCGCGCGTCGATATTGCTGTTGAGCGGATTGGGAAGAG
The DNA here is from genome assembly GCA_041740995.1 of Pirellulaceae bacterium. GTDB lineage: Bacteria > Planctomycetota > Planctomycetia > Pirellulales > Pirellulaceae > JBGSKY01. Next base: position 2,467 of record JBGSKY010000100.1, on the reverse strand, counting down.
TTGGATCGGTTGGAAATGGGCTGGTGGTTACTAATGGGTAGCCGCGCCGAGCGTTGACCAATTGCGGCCAAGTTGGCAAACCCTTTGCCGCTTGGCGATTGATACCTGACTCTTGCGTATTCCAATCGATCGCATTCCAAACTCGCTCGTCAATTATCGTACCAACGTTGATCTTACCAGGATTGGTATACGAAGGTCGGCGGTTGTATGGCGAGTGAAAGTCGAACAACATTCGATCGCGGATCATATCGATTGCCGCTTGATACGTGCCGTCGGTGTTGTTGTTCACACCAGCACCCTGAGCGTTGCGATCGACCGCCAACGGATTCAGCGGAGTCATCGTTTCCTTGTAACGCGGAGTCGTCTCGACCAGCTCCAACAACAATCCCATGTCCGATCGTTGGGGATCGGTCGCGGACGTACGACGCATCCAATTTGGTTCACGACGAGGCACTGCATCAGTTCCTGGTGTGTTTGTTGGCGTGTAGTTTGTGTTGACTTGACGTTCGTTACTGTCAAAGAAATTGAACAGGTGTCCGAACGGACCCGGCAATCGGTTCGCTGAATCGTCGTAAATGTTTGCTGCCGGTGTCGTGACCAGCCCGGTGGCAGTGGTATAGACCGCACCAAGCTGGCCTGGTCCGGTGTAAGGCACCAACGCTAGTTCAAATGGATTGGCAAAATCGCGATTAGGCCAGTACAGCCCAGTTTGAATGCGACCGGTCGTGCCGTTGGCGTCAGGCGAACCGGTGAAGCCAGCGAGCGTGCCAGTAAAGTTAACTGGCAACCCAAAGCCATCGAAATCTCCAGCAACTGTATGTCCAATATTCAGGTATCCAAGAGTTGTGCTTGATACCATTGCTGTTGCATTGGGCAAGCCTAATTCATGGCTGAAATTTACCGTGGTCGAAAACGCGGGATTAGCTTGGCTTTGAACAAGCGGTGCTGTTGAGGCCGAAAAGTACGACGCTACTTTCTCATGCGGTTGACGAGCCACAGGCGCCGCTGCGGGATTCGTGTTATCGCTACCATTGCGGCGTCCGTCCATGCTGCGTCCATCTTTGAATCGAGATTCAAATGCGTAAGTACCAGCCGTCACATTGATCGCGCCGTCATTGATCGTCTGGTTGTCGTTTTCACCGGTGAAAAGCGTTAGATCAACGCTCATCGTGTCGATCGTGATGTATGGATTCCAATCTGGATCATACGGTTGCATTGGGTCTGCCAAGCGTTGTAGATAAATCGTTCGGAAGTCCGCGTGAGTTCGCGATTGAGCGAAGACATTGGCGAGCTGTTGGTTGACGCTCGTACCAGCCGCGTCGTCAAAGATCTCGTTGTTAAATCTGTCAGTCGGCAAAGTCACATAAGAGTCCGGTCGGCGGGTCTCGAATCCTGATCCTGCAGCGGTATTTAACTGTTTGGTGGGCCGGAGGTAATAGTTTGGAGTCGACGTCGGCGGCAGCGGCAATGGTTCGGAAACGTTGAGTCCAATCCCTTCACCGGCATTCAGCGGTGCAGTGTTGATTGCACCGCCCTGCCATGTTCCATCGGGCGGTTCTGCCTGGGCAATCATTGTCACCGGATCCTTAATACGATTGGCCGTAAAGATCGGATTATTGACCGTTGTTCCGTCCAGCTTGGTAGCGATGATCGAATTGGCGGTCATCTGGATAGTCTGCGGACTTGGTTCATATCTTGGATCCGTCGTGTTCGGGTCCGGTGCGCGCATTGATCCAACTTGCGTTGTCGGACGAGGTCCGATAGCAAGATAGGAGCTTAGTGGCAAAGCTGTGTTGGCGGCAGTAATCGGTGACTTGTTGATGAAAATCTTGTGGTTCGCCAATTTGCCGACACCACCGTTATACAAGTTCGGGATATCCGCCATAGGATTCGCATTATTAATCTGCGACGGCAATTGAGTGGTAAACCAAATCATCCGTTCAAATTGTATTTGTTCAGTCAGCGATGTAATTGCGCCATTAGGGACGTTGGATGAAAGATCGCTAATAAGTCCGTTATAGCGGGCATTGGCCACTTCGCTGGTTTGATTGGTGAAAGACTGGGCATTCAGACCGCTTCCAAGCAACGGGTCTGCTCCAGGCCCGGTTCCTGAATTCAAGCTCCGATCATATGGCGTCGTTACCGCTCCTGGTTGTCCGCTCACTGCTCCGACACCAATTCGCCAGACTGGTTGAATGCCGTACGTATTTGCTGTGGGTGCGGTTGGTGCCGGCGCTAGTTTGGCAAGATCGAGCATCAATGTTCCCGCATTATCGATGTACAACTCTTTTGGGATCGCTGGCACTTCTTGGCTGTCGAAATTGGCGGCCGTTCGTGGGTTGAACAGCTCGACGTACAACGAGCCTTGTGGAATGCGGAACTGCACCGCTTCGGGAACCTTTGGCATCTGCATCGTATCATCGTGATTGGTCGTCATGCGGATACGCGTGTCGTGAAAGGCGAGCGT
>JBGSKY010000099.1:0-3787 GCA_041740995.1 Pirellulaceae bacterium | reverse complement strand
GTTGATAGCCAACGAATTCAAGAGAGAATGAAAGTCTGTGGATTCACCGCCGTCGAAAAACTCGCAAAAAAGGTTCACGTATCTCGACAGACGCTCTGGAGAAGACTTCACGCGGAGGTACAAGCGATGGAAGTGGAACTTCTCGAAGCAATTGCGAAGGAACTCGACACCTCGCCAGCATCGCTATGCCCTCTTGGAGCTTACATGCCCCGAACAGTCCCCAAAATCGAGATTGTGCTGCCGCCGAATTGGGAACTCATCTCAATTCATCAATCGCGAGTCTTTGTCGCGAACGGAGTTTCTTACTATGTCGCGAAGCTTCAGAACCAAATCGTGAAGGAGCAGTTTGCGCGAGGAAAGTTCTATGACATGATTCGTGTCCCCCAAGCGTCACTCGATGAACTTAAGACACGACTGAAACGTCATCCAGAAGTTTGTCAACGTTTAAAACAGGCCAAGGCGACTCGCATCGGACGGAATTGCATCGTCGAGCCATTTTTAGAAGACACCGCCTGGTGGGTTCTCGATGACTGGATTGAAGGGACGACACTAACGACTATTCTGCAGGGCGATCAAAAGCTCAGCGATTGCGAGGTCAAGACGATTGCCAGCGAAATTCTCATCGGCCTTAGTGAACTCCATCAAAACAAAGTCGTATTTCGAGAAATGACGCCAGATCAAATCTACGTCAACGATGATTATTCCGAGTGCACGCTCACCGATTTCGAGCTAGCCAAGATTCTTCAGAATGTCCCAACAGTGTCAGGTGAATGGCGAACACGGAATCACTATCGAGCGCCTGAGAATCTGGAGCTGGCGACGATCGGATGGCACAATTATCCGCGCGCCGACATTTTTAGCTGGGCAGCGATTGTCATCGAGCTATTTACCGGTGACCCCTGTGCGGAACCGGAGGCTTTGGCGAAAAGACTTGGTGACAGTTCCATCGTTGAGTTCTTGCTCAAATGTCGAAATCGAGATTTCCGCGAAAGACCGACAAGCATCGAAGAAGTTCAGAATGACTGGGCAGCATGGATTCCGAAGACGTAGACGAGAATACAAAAAATCAACCGTGGTTGAGAATTGAGACCGTTGGAGCGTTCGAGTTTTGCCCGAATGCCGGCCTGATTGCCTATCTTCGCGAGAACGCTCCAGAAGATCGCCACTCTGATCGAATTCCGAATCTAGGATACACACCAAGTTTCGAATTCGCGAAACTCGTCGAACGAGCCGCCAGTATCAAACTGAATATTGCTCGACTCATGCTGTTTGGTGCGCTGCTGTTTTTCATCATGGCGGTTCTCGTTCGAAATACCCAGCTCGTTCTCGCAAGCATATTTCTCATTGGATCAATGCCCATCATCTATCAATTGATCCGCGAATTCGAGGAATACCGCCAAGTCCTCAAGCAGATTCGTGAGTACGATGCCACGACTCCAAGACCGCTGCCTGACATTGGCTCAGGGATCGTATCGATCCACTGGTGGGAGCTTGTTAAGTCTGGGTTCACGCCAATATTGCCGCAGACTTATGTTGATCGAGAAAACGGTTTTCGGGGACGGCCTTGGCGGATTTTGGTAGACGAAGCATCGGGGAAAAAGATTCCCGTGGTTTGGGATCGCGAGATCCTTGAACAAAGATTTCTATCCATTCCACGCTACAAAATGCAGTTGGTTTTGGCTGCCATGCTGATTGAACATCACGAAGGTGGTCAGGTCGATTGGGGGCTACTACTTGATTCAAAAACACTAGATGCAAAAGCAATCCCGATTTACTCAACCGACAAAGAGCATGCGCTAAGCCGCCTCCGCTACTGGCAAGCGAACATACGCGAATTGGAGGGACAACGAACGTATCAAAAGCCTCCAGGCTATGTTTGCAAATTTTGCAAATTGGGTTATCCCAAATTCCCTGACGAAGAGACCATGATTGGCACCGAGGTCGTGGAGCCGTATCTCTATCGGCTTGTCAATATCGTTGAATCGATGGAGAGCAAACGTGATGCCGAAGATTCAATGGACGAAGAAAACGATGATTTTGACGAAAGTCTTTTGACCGGCTGCACGGATGCGTATGAACTGATTGGCTTTAGAGATTGGCTGCAAAATTCGAGGACTCGTCCGGCGCTTCGACACAGCGAATGCGGCGACGCTTTTAGGAAGGCACCGTTGCATCACTACTGGGAAGAAAGATTCTCGGAAAAGTTAAAACAGTATCGCCAATGGGTTGCTCAACGAGAGGAAAACTAATTTCTCTTTTGCCAGAAGCGACGCCACAATTCAGTCACCGAAATAGGCTTCGGAACATCCTCTGGTTTCAGCGACCTTGCTTGTTTGAGCCGGTCGTCAATGGAATCGATCGCGTTTGCAAAAGCTCGCATGGTCGGGAATCGAGCTTCAGGACATAGTCGCAAAGCTTTTGCGAGAAGCGTTTCGATTTCGCGGCGAATCGAGTCCGGAATTTTACGCAATTCGTCAGATTGTTCAGTTGGGATCTCAAGCTTATTCTCGAACTGCGCTCGGCAGTCTGGAGCCCCCGCTTGACCACCAAGTCCCGCGTACGGAATAGTTCCGAACAGCATCCGAAACAAAACGACCGCAGTCGAAAATTGATCGGCCCGCCCATCAACAACTGCGAAATTCTGGAGAACTTCGGGTGCCGAATAGTAAACGTCAACTCCATCGCCTTCGGATCGCCCACGCGTTTTCTCAATTTGCCAACTGCTGCCATAGTCGATGATTGCGATCGATCCAGAATCGCTCGGCAAAACGAGATTCGGTGGCTTGATGTCGCCATGGATAATGCGGCAATGTTGGTGAAGTGTATTTGTCAGATGAGCAAGTGACTTGATCCGACGGATTGATTCCCAAACAGTCGGTTGAAAGGATTTTCCGTTGCTGACTCGATTGAGATACTTGTGCAGGTCGGTACCATCGCACCACGTAACGACCATCCGCAATCGTCCGTCAGACCGATCAAAGTCAATGAGTGTCGGAATCCCTGAGACCGTCTTCGGTAGACGTTGGAGGGCACCTCTCAGCTGTTCCGCAGCTTTGTTGTCTTCGATGTCGATGACGGTAAACGTCTTGCCCTGGATGGGTGGATGGACGCCGCGAACTTTCCAGCGACCACGGTTGGCCAAAGTCAACTGCTCCAGCAGCAGATACTCGACACCATGGATTCGTATTCGGGTGTTATGTGCTTTCAAATGAGTAACAGCTTCCACCACACGATTAGTCGGAAATCCACTGAATCACAATAAATATCGCAGTAAACGCGGAACATGCGCTGGAATCAACAATGGAAGGTCAAAAAGTCATCGTAGCTTCCATTGAATTGGCGCCTTGAACAACCTATTTCGCCAGCATTCCTTTCTCGACCAGCAAGAGCCCGTACGTGTCGAGCAAGTCGTAGGCGGGACGTACGGAATCCAATTGTCGATCATCCAAGGCGGCACCGCTATATCCCGATTCGTAGGGCCCTTGCCCGCGTCCGCCCGCTTTAAAGTAGCTGAAGAAGAGCAAGAGCGACCCACATGCCTTGCGAACATCGTTGTTGTTCACGCCACTAGCCATCAACGCGCTGTAGGAGACTGGACCCGACGCCTTTTCTTCGGTCGTAGTAGCTCCCTTCGGCTGTTTAAAGGACGACTTGAAGAGCGGACCTAAATAGTGATTGATTCTTGGCAATTCTCGCTGAAACTCCGATTCGAGAAGCCGAAGGTTGTTCTTTCGTTCCACTTCCGCTTGGTCGGCTTTCTTCTTGGCTTCAATCGCGAGCCTTTGGG
>JBGSKY010000098.1:0-6910 GCA_041740995.1 Pirellulaceae bacterium | reverse complement strand
TTTCCGAGGAAAGAAGGAACTTTTGGGTTTGTGGCTGAGTGAGAACGAGGGTGCGAAATTCTGGCATTCGTGTTTAACGGATTTGCACAATCGCGGGCTCAGTGACATGTTCATCGTTTGCGTGGATGGCTTGAGCGGCTTTCCCGAAGCGATCAAGTCGGTGTATCCCAAGGCACAAGTCCAGCTATGTATCGTGCATCTTGTTCGCGCTGCGTTGCGTTATGTCAACGACAGCGACTCTCGCGATCTTGTCGCCGATTTGAAGAAGATCTATCAAGCGGCCAGCGTGCTCGAAGCAGAGACCGAACTGGAAAACTTTTCTAAGAAGTGGGACGCGAAGTATCCGACAATATCGAAGCAGTGGAAGTTGAAGTGGCCACACATCAGCGCGATGTTTGAGTTGCCGATGCCGATCCGCAAAGCGACGTACACGACTAATGTGATCGAGTCGGTCAACAGCGTGATCCGCAAATTCACACGCAACCGCAAACAGTACCCCAACCGCGAGAGTGCGTTGAAGCTGATTTACATGGCGATCCACGAGGCATCAAAACGTTGGACGATGCCGATACGGAAATGGAAAGAGGCCCTCAACCACTTCGCGATCCTATTCGAAGGCCGAATGCCAAAGAGCCTGGACTAAACCAAATCGACAACCGTGGCACAAAAATATTTACAGGCCCTTCTTGGCCGTTGAGCCTTTCTGTCAGACCGAAGTCACATTGTGTCAACTTGCCGTCGATATGTCCGATGAAACTCTCGACAGCGAATGTGACCCCAGCCAACGTGCGGGCTCTCTGCGTAAAATGGGGCGGTTTCGGTTTCAACCCATTCAGCTGCCAAGTCTACTTCCGCACCATAGCCCCAGGCATTCGAATCTATTACCCAAATGCGGTCTGGCAATTCGCTCATTTCTGCCAGCGGGATTACCTCGTTCAATCTCATTAATGGGGAACCGCCATCAAGGCGTGCCAGCCCCGTTTTTGTCACTCCAACAACCTTTCGATCAGAAGTCTCGTGTCGTAGGTAATATTGCAATGGGAACAAGAGATAGGTCCTAGTGACGACAATCGGCTGTTCGGCGTCCGGCTGTTTTCGAAGGAATTCAGTGATCGCTGCCATGCCTCTGCGATCATTCAGTTTTTGGAAATGAAACCAGACGTTTGCGACTAGCAATCCCGCTAGCATTGAAAGGTATATTAAGGCAGTTCTAGATTTCAGAAGTCGGATAGTCATTGATACTACCAAGAGCGGAAAAAGGACCATCCCACCAAGGAGATAACGCGGCCACAGCACAGGAGTCAGTGAAACGGATACCACGATTGCAAGTATGAAAGGACACAAGATCATGAACCCCAAATATTTTTCGAACGCATTGCCTTGCCAACAGGCAAACGCAACTGTTCCAAAAAAGACTACCCCAAGTAGGATTAAGACGATCGATGAAGCATCTACGAAAAGATCAGGCGCAACCATCAACTCGGGAAATACCAAAAATGCTCTTACGAACGAAACGTCTGGAATCCAATAACCTTCGCGGACTAACCCAATTTGGTGGATCAGAACAGGAAGCCAAGGGAGATATAAAATAAACGGCGTGCCCGCAAGTAAAAAACACCTGCGCCAATTCTTCACTGGTAGTGATGCATTTGGAGCAAACATCTGACTGACCACGTAAGCCACCTGGCAAGCATAATAGAAAACGCCAAAATTGTGCACGTAGAGCATTAGGCTTGCCGTGCAAATGTAACCCACAAGATCGCGTTTTTTTGAATGAGCCCCACAAAGACAACGCCACAAGAAGTAGGATGACGCAACGACCAGCAAAACCAATAACGAATACATTCTTGCCTCTTGGGACCAACGCACATGATTGACAAGTAACGCGCACAGGCCACCAGCCCAGATGGACAACGAAGTCGCAGACTTTGCATTAGCGCCAACAGTTGCGTACTGTGCAAATGCGAAAACGAATAGGATCGTCAAAGCCCCATACATCATCGCTGGTAACCTTAACGCGATAAGCGAATCACCTGCAAGGCATTGCCACAAACGCGAAAGCAAATAATCAAGCGGTGGATGAACGTCGTTCGCTGTGCGACAAATCATTTCAGACCAGGAAAAGCGATTGGTCAGTTTCCAAGTGTAAGCTTCATCAAACCACATCGGCCTGGTACATAAAAACGGAAGACGAACTACGATTGCAAGGATCAGAATTGCAAGCAGTCCAAGGCCGTATCCATTTCCTGTGCGGCGAGATTCCATTTTATGCCTTTGAAAAAACCGGTTGGGCAGGCAGTCGTTCAGCCAAGCAAAGAAGTATATCATCAACGATTCTTGCTTGGTGGGACGGCAACACATCGTTACTACAAGACTCTCGCTAAGGAGTCATTCGAATCCGTGACGTGCGGCTCATATCACGATGAAAATTTGTGAATTCCGTCGAACTTAAGGTCAGATAGCAAGAACCGAATTTCCAACGATCCGACGTCGCCATTATCCGATAGAGGATTTTCAAAAATTCCAGAAATATCAACTGACACACGATCGACGTTTACGCAATGGCATTTGCTTTTGTGCGCTCTGCTAGTTGTTTTGCAAACAACGTGCCTAACATTTAACGCATGGAACGATTCACCCACCGCCGATGAGCCCGGCCATTTAGTCGCAGGTTTGAGCTACTTGCAGTTCGGTCAGTTTGGACTCTACAACGTGAATCCTCCACTGACGAAATTGATTGGAGCAGCACCCGCTTGGTTGATGAACCCGACTTACGATTGGCGATCAATGAACTCGCCCAAACACTGGCGCATGGAAGGAAGGGTAGGGCGTGATTTTATAAGAATGAATCAATCGCGGTTTAGAGAAATCATTTTTGTTAGCAGGCTGGCAATGCTTCCTTTTGCTTGGCTCGGAGCGATGGGCTGCTGTTGGCTCGGAAGGCGACTCTATGGCCCCAATTCAGCGACTGGCGCTTTGGCGATGTGGTGCATGAGTCCCTCAATTCTGGGTCATGGCAGTCTCTTGACGAGTGACGTTCCCGCCGGTTCGATTGCAATCATAACGTTATGCATTTTCGACAAATTTTTATCGCAAACCAACTTTTGGGCATCTCTACAGCTTGGACTTGCGCTCGGCTTAGCTGCGTTGTGCAAGTTTAGTTTATTATTTCTTTTGCCCACGATGTCCCTGAACCCGAAGATTTACGAAGTTAGTGAACCCGAACTGTTACGATTCAGGTTTCCTAATAATGCTCTCTGCAAGCAGGTTGGAAAGACAATGGAGCGCAAGCGGAATTGGCTTTCCAACCTGCTCGCACGCTCGCCGCACTACCTCACTGAGCCCCTTTTGCTTTAGCTCGACGCTTTTGGCCCGGTACCCCCGGCACCAGCGAAGCCCGCTTCTAAGTCTTTTAATCGGTACGATCGACCTTGAATATTCAGCACAGTTGCCGAATGAAGCAAACGATCCAAGATCGCTCCAGCCAAGACTTCGTCTCCCGCTAATACCTCCGGCCAAGCTGTGATACCCTTGTTTGTCGTAATCGCCATCGAGCCGCGGCCATATCTGTAATTCACCATCCGAAAGAATAAGTTCGCTTCCTCGCGGCTCATCACCTGATAGCCAAACTCGTCCAAGATCACTAACCCCGACGCCATGTACTTGCGATAGTTCAATCGCGTCGGACTCAGCTCCGCATCTCGCTTGAGCTGGTACAACAACTCATTGGCTTGATAGAACGCTACACTAAAACCATTCTCGATCGCGCGAAGTCCAAGCCCAATACTTAAATGCGTCTTGCCTACACCAGGCGGGCCCTGCAACAGCAACGCTTGATGGTCCTTGATCCATTGGCATGTTCCCAGCGTCTCAATTCGACTGCGCGATACACTCGGTTGATACGCAAAGTCAAAATTGCTAAGCGTCGGGCCCGTCGGCAAGTGCGAGATGCGGATCGCTTGAGTTACACGCCGTTCATGTTGACGTTCTAACTCTAATCGTAACAACTCGTCCAAGAACCGAGTCGCGTTCCAATCCTCTTTCACGCTTTGAGTCACCAGCAACTCCAAATGCTCGGCTGCAAACACCAATCGCAACGCATCCAGTCGCTGAGCCAGCGCGCCGATATCCTGCGTCGCGGGTGGCTTGGGCAGAATACCTGCCGCGAATAACTTCCTTGTCTGATCGATCCTCATAGTTCACTTCCTTGTGATAAAGGTTAATGCTCGTCCGTTTCCGTTCTGTCACTTAAAGCAGTATTACGGACCTGTACTGCTCAAGTTTGCGTTGGCAGCAATCGCCGCATAGTAGTCGATGCTGCGCGTCGCTACTGCTTGGCTAGAGAGTTCATTCAGCTGCCTCGCTATGCGTCCCAACGGCAGCGGTTTGAGCATGCTGGATTGCTCTGAGTCTGTTGCCTGCTCGTCGTAGCAGGCTGCGTCGATCAGCAACAATTCCTTGGTTTTTCGTGGGTATTGCACCAAGAATTGGCCGCTCTTGCGATCGAAAACCTGCACTGTTCCGCTGCAGCCTCGCACTTCGACAGTCGCGTTTGCATAAGGGTAAGGCACCGCGTAGCTGCGCCCTTCAAAGCGAATGGTGCAATCCTTGTGAACTGCCGCTTGCTTGATCAAATCGAATGGTTCTGGCATCGTCATCGGCAACGGCCTGAGCAGCTCTTTTTCGGCAAGCCACGTCGTATGTACACTCTCGCCAGTGACGGGGCACTTGCGAACTATGCTGTCGCGTTGTAACGTTTCATCGGTATAATTTTGGAGCTCGCCAATGGAGCTAAACACACGTTTAAAATCGAGCGATTTGAATGCGCCAACTCGCCGTTCGACTTTGCCCTTCTGCTGCGGTGCGCGAGCTTCATGCGGATCGACGTGAAAGCCCATCGTGCGCGCATACGCAGAGTAACTTTCGTTGATGACACCTCTTACGCCGCTGCCGCTAGCGACGCCTGTCTTGAGATTATCGATACGATTGACCGCAGCAATGCCGCCCAGTCGCTTGAAGGCTTCGTTGTGGCAGTGATGCCAGGCGAGCTGATCCATGCTCTGGCTCCAGATGACGGTGGTCTTGCGAGAGTGACTAAGCGTCATGATGAAGCCATAGAGCTTGACAAGCTGAACGACTCCGCCATGATCGCTAAGGCGAACGGTAGTCTCGAGCCAATCGCTCTGTACTTGAGCAGCGGGTGGCGTCTCGATGCGGCGGAAGGGACGTGTTGGCGATTTGGGAAAGTACTCGCGTGCATACTTGAGGACGGACTTATAAGAGCCACCGTAGGCATACTCATCGACCAGATACGTCCAGAGTTGTTGGACGCAGGGCGGTCGATCTTTGGGGAGCGATTGCGTCTGATCTTGCCACCAGTGCTGGACAACCTGCTCAAGCTGCAGCGACTCAATGAGCGAAAGCTTAGTGCGTCCATCCCTGGCGTTGGCAGCGGCGCGTTTGAGATGGTAACGCACGGCGCCTTCGGAGATGCCAAGTCGCGCGGCGATAGCCTGATTGGTTTCGCCTTTTTGGCGCAGAACGAGAAGTGTCACGATTTCATCCTTGCTAAGTTTACTCATGGCAGTTCTGCGTGTGTGGTTCGCTTGGAAGCAAAACCGCACAGCAGACCTCAGCCACTGCAGCTTTGGGAATGACTCTCCCCTAAGCTGCCTAAATTAACATTGCGAATCGTAAATCTTCGGGTTCCCTAACTCAAAATTTCAAAGGTTCTGTGACACCCCGGCCTATGGCTATTTCCTGAAGCTTGAGCCCCTCGAAACAATTGGATCATCCATTCTGATATATCGCCTGGACCAATCGAACTGCAATGCGTTAAACGCTGAGCTAGGTTTTTACTGACAAAGCTTAGCAACGCTTTTTACGAAATCGCTCTATCCATATTCGAATCACAACTCTGAGATAACGACTGCCCATCTCGCGAATCTTGAGTTTGGAGACTCCGCTCGTTCGATTTGTCCAGGTTGTTGGAATTACTGTCCAACGGTAGCCTCGGACAATTGCCTTTAGAGGCAGTTCTACGGTCAACTCAAAATGCGTTGACTCAAGCGGCTTGCAGCCAGCGATGACTTCAGTTGTGTAGGCCTTGAACGCGTTAGTTGTGTCATTGAGTGCGATGCCGAAAAGGATGCAAATAAAAGTGTTCGCGAACCGATTGAGTCTGAGTTTTATCCATGGATAATTAATCGTCTTACCACCGGGAATAAATCGACTACCGAATACGCAATCGTACCCCTGGTTCAATAAATTCCAGTAACGAATGACATCACAACAGTCGTCGGATTGATCAGCCATCATAATCACATAGCAATCTCCGTGGCCGGCGTTGATTCCACAGATTATTGCGTGACCGAAGCCATGAGGTCCCAGGTTTTGGATCGGATTTAATTCTGCAATCGACGACTTCAATGCGGTCAAAATCTGACAAGTTTGATCTAAACTAGCATCGTCAACGACGATTATCTCATGCGGAACGTTGTTCGACCGTAACTTTTCCGACAGGTCTCGAAGGGTATCCGCGATGCATTCGGCTTCATTTCTGGCTGGGATCACGACAGTCAAAAGCTTGTGCGGCACGCAGTCTTTCATTTGTTGACTGTTTCATCCTCTGATTGGACTAGTAAAAGAACGACATGGAGAAAAGAATTGAAAATGGATACTTGGAACGGTGAAGCCTAGGGAAGCACAATGATTACAGGCTCAAGAGACTAGCAAGCGATTTGACTATGTAGATTCCTTCCGGGTTGTCATCAACATATTCGTCGAGCATGCTACAAAAGAATGCAGTTGCGATGTGCAAGCATGGTTCGCTCGCAACTTTTTTTAAGCCAGCCATTGGATCGCTCTTCGACTGGCCCAGGCTGTCAGCACTGCGGCCTTATTGTCCTCC
>JBGSKY010000097.1:0-3143 GCA_041740995.1 Pirellulaceae bacterium | reverse complement strand
CGATTCATGTCAAAGTAGCTCGCACCCAACATCGGTCAAGAATTGAGCCGACTGTCGCGCAATCGTTCCAGGCAACTGATTGGATTGATTTCAATCTGCTTCAAGACGGTACGAAAATCGCAATTTTCTTTTAAGGAATTCTTTGAGCAAGCTAGGTGAGGGCGTTGACACCGAATACAAGTAGATTTCTGGCATTCCGGTGTTCGGTTCCCTGGCGACAGTTGTCGAACTGCTATTACTGGACATACCCAACTGGCTTTGGTGGTTCGGAGCAATTTGCGAGATACTCGACACGGCTGGCCTGCACTGGCTTCTTGGCACAATGCTCTAAATGTCCGTTGCCGGATCGACGCGTGGCCCAAAATGACAAAGCAAAACTTGACACGTGTTCAATCGAATTGGCAAGCGTACGAAACGCGTGTTGCTTTTAACAATTGGGTCGGGTTGATGAACCCTCATTCGCCGCACTAAAGCCGACGAAATCGGGTACGGCTGGCCCTCGCAGGCCGACCTCCCCACACCACCAAGACATCCGGCGGTCGGGCGGAGATGAGCAAGCTCAAACCCTAACGTCTTAAGACTCAAGATTCCTTACTCAGCTAACCACGCATTCGTTAATCCAACTCCGCTCGCGATCGTCTTGGACATGTGCCAAGGACCTTTGCGACTCATGCCGTGACGAATCGATTGGCGTTTGAGGTAGGCAAAATTACCTGCCGATTCGTGGTCTTGAGTTTGCCGAGATCGAGTGCGACAATAGCCGGAAGCATGAGTCAGAGCGGCCTGGTAAGTGAAAGAATGTGACTGCTCTGCAATCGCCAGCATGATCACGGGTCAGAGTCGCCAGATTTTATTCAAATGACTCCCGCCCCAAACCCAGGACTTACATGGATTCTTTCGTCGGCAGAGGCAAGCGTGGAGAAGAAAACATTCGGCAATCCGTATGAATCAGCGGACGATCTTGGTTTAGTCCCAAGAGCAGGGAGTTCGCGGGCAAATTACATTATTTCGATGTTGTGGTTCGTGCCTGGCGTGATTTCAGGAAACGAATTAGGTCGCTGTTGTTATTTCGGCTTAGGACGTTGGCTCGAGATGTTTGAATCGTTTGACGTTCAGCAAGTCATCCAGAGGCCGATTTTTGCAATCGTCTGCTTCGTACTTACACTCTTCTGGAGAATCCCGAGAAAATACTTGGTTTCTCGGTTGTATGTCAATTCCTTCGCAACTTTTGCGTCCGGTGTGTTTATGATACTATTCGGAATGTTTGTCACAGGGGTCGGTTACAAAATTGGTTGGCTTCCCCGCACTTTTGGAGCATATCTTATCACATTAGTATCATCCGCTATTCTGGCAGTGGAGTTCGAGTCAATTGTCGCTCGTCTGCTGGAGAAGTCTTATTCGGTATCAGACGCAATCGACTGACGAGCTTCATTTACCACAACATTGTTGACGTTTAGAATAAGGAAACGAAATCGGGTAAGGCCGGCCCTCGCGGGCCGTCCTCCCCACTCCACCCGGCATGCGGATCCGCACCGGGCGGTTCAACGTAGATGAGCAAGTTCGCTCCATAATGTCTTTAAGCTCAGGACTCCTTGGTCGGCTAACCAAGCGTTCATCATTCCAACTCCGCTCGCGATCGTCTTGGACATGTGCCAAGGACCCTTACAACTGTTGCCGTGACGAATCGCTTGGCGTTCGATGTAGGCAAAGCTACCCGCCGATTCGTGGTATTGAATTTGCCGAGGTCGAGTGCGACAATAGTCGTAACCATGAATCACAGCGGCTTGGTAAGTGGACGAATGTGACTGCTCGGCAATCGCCAGCAATATCACGGGTCCGAGTCGCCAGATTTTATTCAAATGACTCCCGCCCCAAACCCAGGACTTACATGGATTCTTTCGCCGATCAAGTCAGCGTGCAGACTCTGGTGCGATAGTTGATGCGAAGATCAATTTGGGCAAGCAGCCCTGTTCCGATGAGCGGTAGTTGCCCTTCATTTTCGATTACTTGAATGGGAACTATGCCACTTAACCAATCGACAACGCAATAGTAACAGCGTAATTGCGTCTTCGATCCGTCGGCTAGTATCGCTTCGGTGTTTGCGATAACGTCCAGTCCTAATTTTTCGATCTGTGACCTTGGAAGCACTAAATGTCCATCGAATGCCGTATCGATCCGCGCATTGATAGCGTCGCGTTTGCTCTTAGCATGGCGGGCAAGCTTCAATTCAACCAATGCTCGGTTTTCTTCGTCTACCCAAGCTCTCATTTTGACACCGCACCAATATGAAATGCAGCGTCATGGCCAATTCGGATTACGAATGGAACTTGTTGCGGCTCGGCTTCCTTGGCTGCCAAGGCTGCGTCCAGAAATGTTGGCCGAACAAAATGACAACGTGGATTTGTAACGATAGCGACGTATTGACCGCAGAAATCAACCTCAAGCAACTCTCGAAGTTCCGACTCGTAAATTGATTTGGCTTCATTGACAGTCGTCATGATCTCACTCCATCTGGATTCCGCAAAGCATCGACCTATAATTATCGACGAACCAAGAAGTGCACGCAAGTCGCCGACAGCGGGTTTCCCAATGGTGAATCATCCTCGTCGACTGCGTGATTTCAAACGACTATGCCACTAGGACTACTCCTAAACGATGCCTGATTCAAAGATCACTGATCCTGCGAGGCATCGTTTTTCAATTCGCAGACTTCTTGCATTCAAGCTGCGTCAGTTGCGACTCTCGGGCATGAGCGAAACATTGCCGCTACGGCTGCAAGAGGCCAGTGGCAATCGGCTCTCGCATGGCGAGTTTCTGGAGCTGATCTTGCAAGATGAACTTCTGATCCGGCAAGAGCGTGCCATCGCGCGTGGTGTGAAGTCGGCCCGATTTCGCGAGCAAAAAAGTTTGGAAGATTTTGATTGGCAATTTAATCCGACGATCAAGCGGAATCAGATTTATGATTTGGCTAGCGGACAATTCATCAAGCAAAGGCGTGACGTTTTGTTCTGCTCGCTGCCAGGCACCGGTAAAAGTCATTTAGTCCAAGCGATTGGCTATCAAGCAATCAAGCTTGGTTACAAAGTGTTGTACCGCAGTGTTTTTGATGTGGTACGAGACTTCTTGCATGATGAAGCGATGGA
>JBGSKY010000096.1:0-4626 GCA_041740995.1 Pirellulaceae bacterium | reverse complement strand
CTGTTAAAACTTATCCCAGCTCCGCCGTTGGCTTGCGTATCAGCCAGCTTCGTCAAGGCGTTGGTGAGACTGATACTAAAAGTGCCCGTTGGATTGGTACCCGACTGTTTATAAACAGAAACACCCGTCGCATTATCAAGTCCCAGACCGTCACTAAGATTATCATCGTAAAGATAGAGTGTAGTAAAACCGTCGGCGATGGCACCAGCACCGATACCGGCAATCTGCGGGTCGGAAGTATTGATCAAGCCACGAAGTACATTCCATTGCGTACGGTGCGTGACTCGTCCACGGGCGTCGTATTTAATTGTTGATTCGTTGTAGGTTTTGGCGTCAATGGGATTGTTATAGTTGGCAGAGTGACTGGTAACATCGCGAACCAATAGTTGGTGAACTACACGCCGCATGCTGTCGAAATTGCTAATGTTGCCGTGTCCCAATGGGTCGATTGAGCAATTGGTCAGCCCGCAGCAACCAACGATGAAGTTGGTCCAAAGGTTACCACCGTAGTCGGTTCGTGTCGTTTGGCTGCCGCGGAGATCGTAAGTGAAACTTTCCGTAGCCGTTTCGCTTGTTCCTGGTGCTTGGGTATGGGTTGCCTTGAGATTACGGCCATTGTAGGTCCAGGTTTCCCTCGCTTTGTTGTTGCCCAGCAAATCGCCAGCGTCAAAATAACGAGGCGATCGGACTTCGGTGACATTGCTTGCAGCATCGTAGAGCGTTTCAGTTTTAGCTTCGACACTGGTTCCAGTTGCCTCAATCTGCTGAGAAACGCGATCGCGGGCATCAAAGAAAGTTCTAGCGATCGTTCCTCTGGGATCAATCTGGTCGCGAAGTCGCCCATTGGCCTCGTAGACCATATCCGTTACAAGATATTTGGCGTTCGGATTACTATCTCGTGTGACAGTCAATAACGCTTGGCTGAGAGTTTGAAATCCGGTCGGTGCAGGTGCCGTCCACTCTGGAACAGTGGCTGAAATTGTTCGAATCAGCCGTCCATCAGTCGCGTCGTAAGCGTAATAGGTTGAGCGGCCATAGGCGTCGGTCGTTTTGTAAAGTTGATCGTTTTCGTACTGACGCGTAGCAATCAGCGTTTTGTTGGCTCGCGGGAAGGTCTTTATTTGGATTACGCGACCTTCGTAATCGATATCGTATTCCGTCCGGGAACCCGAGTGCGTGTGGCTCTGCTCGATATCCGAACCATTAAAATAAGTGAAAGCTTCCGTTAGAGCTACGCCGTAGGGAGTTGCGACGTCTTGATCGTTGGCGTCTTTGGTAAATGCGGCCTTGGTCCGAGTGGTCAAACGATCCGAGAGATCGTAAGCCATGGTCGTTACAGAGCCAACTCGATCGATGGTCCGCACCAGCAGTCCCAAGCCGGTCCCGCTGGTCCCATAGCCCCAACGCATCTTGGTACCGTCTTGATATTCACGAGAAAGCGTTCGGCCAAGTTGATCGTAAGTGTAGGTCATTACATATCCCAGCGGGTCGGTAACGCTACTGACTCGTCCAGTCGTGTTATAGGCGTACGTCATTGTTGCTCTGGCTCCGCCACTGACATCGGCTGGAGCAAGCACTTGATACAAACGGCCTTGGGCGTTGTAGCTGTAATCAGTGATCTTTCCAAGCTCATTGGTATATGTTGCCACTAACCCAGCCCCTGGATTGCCGGCAGCGACATACGTCCACGATTCACTTGCATAGACAGAGGTCTGGATGTCGTTGGTGGCGCAAGAGTTGTAGGGCGTGTAACCGCCGTAGCCATCGCCATATTGCGCAGTTGCGTTGGTTGGATCATCTGTCAGTCCCGTTTCACGCTGGGTTTGTTGGCCAAGCGAGTTGTAGCTGTTACGTGTCACATTGCCATTGCGATCACGGTATCGCGTAACGAGTTTTTGATTATTGCGACAGAAGGTTTCGAAAGTCCCATCTTGATAGAGGATTGCTTTCACAAAGCGGTCGCTATCGATGTCAAACGTTTTCACTATCCCTTCGGAATCGACAACTTGCTTGCCATTGGCCTGTGAGCTGTTTACATCAACGATTGACGCAACAGGTTCTTGCACACCAGTAACGGATGATGATCCATCTGAGTTTGCAGTAAACTGCCAAGTCTTCATTGTTGCGGTTTCAACGGGAACCAACGGCTGACTGGTATCAAATGTTGAGACTTTCTTAACGCGTCCTGCACCTTCATAGTGATAAGAGCTGGTTCCGTTGGGTCGGACAGTGACGAACGATACTTCGTCATTCCCGTTCAGAACCATTTTTAATGCGTTAAGCGGGTGCGAGTAGCTGTTGCCATATCCAACTTGTGTGCCGTTGTTGAGGTAGATCGTTTTTCGACGATGTCCTACGGCGGCGGCCAAATCAATCATCTTGATGGTATTGCAACGAGCAACCGTACTAACACCGTACTCGAACGTAGACTGCGTTCCATTCGGGTAGGTGACACTAGTGAGCTTGTTCTGTTCCCAAGCATTACCTCCAATTGCGATATTGTATTGGTAAGAAGTCTGATAACCTCCCGGCGCTGTCAGGCCTGTAATCACCCAACCGCCTGCCATCTCTAAGTACGAAAATGCACTCAACTGATTTCCGTATCTGTCTGTAACGCTTTCAATTTGATAGGCACGCGTGGGCGAGGCTAGAAGTTCAGCTGGAGTCCAAGTTTTGAACGCAATCGTCATTTTTCCAGTTACGTTCGAAAGTTCGCAGACCTTCCCGACTTTTTGTCCGACTACATTGGAATTAAAAAGTTTATAGCGAATGTAATCGCCATTCCAATGATTGACTTGCACAAACGCAGCGTCGTCGAAAGTTGATGGATTTAGGTTGGTAATTGGTGTTAAATTTGACTTCAGTAAGCGAACATCCTTGATCTGGGTTTGCTTTCGAGGCACTAGCAAGGAAATGTCCGTACTGAATTGTGACCTATCAAAAGTGAGCCGTTCGATCTGTCTAGTTGAGAAGAACTCTGCGATGAGAGTTGAACCGCCTCCTTGAGCATCAATTTTTATGAGATCGTCAAACTGGCAAAATACTCCTGGTCCGAAACTGCCCGCATATCCCCCGATACCCGCGTCACGAGGTCGGTGCATTCGCATTAATCCAACGGCATCAGGGGCACTTGGTGAGATATCCCAACCCCAGTGATAATATCGCATCGAACCATTTTCAATCACGGAAGCCTTGGAGAAAAAGCCTGGAACTCTAACTGGAGCGTCATCGGTCGGGATGATTGACGGCAATCGATACTCCGTCGCTGACGCGGGAATAAAGTTGTTTTCCTGACCGCAACCTTTACACGAGACACCTCCACTCCCAACACTATCTTGCGAATCCTCTCCTCCAGTTCCCGAATCCCCATCATCTGCCGCGGGATCTTCGCCACAACCGGAGGGCACGCCACTCGTTGCATAGTTGCAACTATTAGTATCCGTGCCTGCAAATTCCTCCCCACTGGGCTTATCGATGATTTGCGCAGCCCAAGTTGGCGAACCGCAAGAAAAGAAAAGGCTGAACATTGCCAAAGCAATGTTTATCGACGGGAAAAGCCGATTGCTTCCACGAGAGTGAATCATAAGGACAAAACTTTTGATGGATGAGAGGTGTCTATTAGACGAGCAGGGAGTGGTCGGACTGATCGAAATCATTTGCTTCGCGGAGCAGCTTCGAGGACAAAACTGGCGGTTCCAGAAGTAACGGGACTGCCAACGACAATTTCCGCTCGTGTAGCTAAATCACCGACAGGCATGGTCGAAATCGCTTCAGCAATACCGTCCGCATCGGACACCACCGTGATCGACCGCAAGCCATTTTCAAAGTAACCATTAAGAAAGTTCGTATATGTTACAGGTGAATTCGGCTCCGTACGCACTTGCAGGCGAACCGCTTCCCCAACAACTGCCGTTGAATATCCCGGCGAGAGACCTGCGAGGACTTTCACATTGGGGTCTGATGCCATTGTGTCATAGATTCTTCCAGGCTCCACGACCGAAAGATACAGACCTGGATTGGCTTTCCACTGCGTCGCGTCAAAAGGAGTGGCTGCTGCCGACGGAGTCAGTCGTTCAGGGTGCGTATCGCTTTCAAGCGCTTCAATCAAAGAATCCATCTGTGGATTTTGGCCACGCGATATGTTGACTCGGGCGGCGGCTACTGGAGAGTCGCCAGGTTGGCTATTGACCACGACATCTTTTCGAATTGTCGATCCGTTCTCATCCTGAGTTACCGAGGCAACAGAAATGTCACTGGACGGTCGGGTAACACCACCAGCCACCGTAAGCTGTTGCCTCAAACTTTCGGAAACCCGCCTTTGAGCTTGAGCGTCGGAGCTCAACCGAAGGCAAATCAACAAGACGAGAATAGCTGTTGCCGCGATCAGAAGCGGCGCCACGCGATGCAGAAGAAAGGACATCATATTGCAATCACCTTCCAAGATAATTGATCAGAAATGAAACGGTCATCAGATCGCGAAGGCAATCAATTCACTAAAAGTTTCCACAACCGGCCTGTAGTGCTTCGCTCTCCTATCTTCGCTTGCTAAAAAACGATAATCCGTTCGAACAGCATGAAGCAAAGAGGTAGGCTAGCTCGTAAAGCGGTTAGTCGAAGAGCATCAGA
>JBGSKY010000095.1:0-39681 GCA_041740995.1 Pirellulaceae bacterium | reverse complement strand
GGCGGTGGCCGTGATCGCTGGTAATCAACGACGCGTTTAGTCAAATTTGATTTGGCTGCGACCGAACTTTAATGTTCGGTGCGCAGCCTTTTTAATGCGCTTCAGACGAACCTCTTAAAATTTTAAATTACGATTCGCACTGATTCATTGCTGCTCGTACCTCGCTTGGGGAGTCAAACTCGCGTCAGTTTTTGAAGCGGTACGTAAAACCGAATGTATTGCTTGCCGTCGGAGTACACTGGCCCCTCGCTTGATTCCACTAAAACGGTTGCACGGCGAGTTATACGATTGACGCGGCCAATCAATTCTCTGCTATCAACGCGAAATTTTACGGAGTCGCCAAGCCTGATGTTAAACTCCGCTTTCGCTCTCTCATACTGAGTTACCAGTTCATGTCGATGTTCCGTGTGTCCAAACAATCTAAAAGCGATGTTTTGGAAACGCTTAGCGGCGCATTCGCTGTCAATCCAGACAAGCATTTCGGACAAATGAATCAATTCGTGTTCGACGATCCGTTGCATTGCTTCGAGGCGATCGCTGCATGGCAAACCGCATACGCGGATCTTCCGCTCGTCATCGCGAAAGGTCTGAAACAACAAGGATGTTGAGAGGGCAATTTCGTAGTCGACTCGCTTCCGTTGACCAGCATACGCTGGATACGTCGTCCGAGTTGTTTTTCCTCCGGCCCTGGTCATCCGTGAGCTGAGCCGAAATTTCATGCCGTAGATTTGAGCTAGAGCGACGCACGATTTGTCAAAGAATAATTCGTCGTAAGCCAGGATCATGTTGGCTAAATCCGATTCGGCGATTCGCTTGAAATTGCTTTCTTGAATCGTCTTAGAAGTGGCCATGACGTGATTGGCAATCCTTCTACATTGCTCTTGGCGTTCGGGTGCGTCGACTCGTCGTTCGACCAGTATTTCATGCAGCTTTTTGTGTAGCGTTGATGCGATCGAGTTACCTGTCGTCATAACAGCGTCCTCTGCGCAAGAAATGATGGAAGTGTAAAAGAACCTTTTTGCGAAAACCGACTAACCGCACAAAGCAAACTTACTTAGATTAAACTTTGAGCCTTACCGCAACTTCGGCTTCGCAATCGTGCGACCGTCGATGAAGTTCGAAGCTAGCCTGCTGACGCATTATGAAGCAATTGAACTGTTTCGCCGAGACTTGAATTTCAGTTTTTCATTGTTGTTCCGCTACATTTACAGAAAATGCCGGCGCTGGTTTATTAAAACCGGCGTCGGCATATGGTGTGTTGTCGCTGAAGTCAGATTTCAACGATCAGTTCAATTTCTCAAGTGCAGCAACGACCATTTTGCCGGTCGTTCGGCCGCCGTGGCCGGAACTGATATCGACAAATTTGATTTCACCGCCTTTGGAAATGATCATTGTGGTTGGATAAGCGGTTTCTTTGGGTTGGTCCCAACGAAGGTGATAGTCATTTACAAATTTCAAATCAGGATCGACAACTACAGTGAAATGATCTGGAAGTGTCGATGCGGCGAAGAACTCTTTGGCTTTTTCGTCGACGATTGCAGTTGGACCGGGATAGACCATTACAACCTTGGCTCCGAGTTTTGCAATTTCTTCTTGTGCCGACATTAAATCGCCGACTTGCTTGCTGCAAATGCCGCATTGATAGCCTGGATACCCCCGCAAAACGACCAGAACGATGGGGCTCTTTTTCGTTGCATCATCCAATTCGAAGCTTTTCCCGTCCATCGTATCCAATTTAAAGTTAGCTGCTTTCTCGCCGACTTTTGGAGGTTGGCGATTGGCTTCTTTGGCGGAGCTAAAGCTGAAATTTGACGCAAGGAAGCAAGCAGCGATTGCCGCTGTTGCAAAATATCGAATCATATTGACAGTCCTCTAATAGACACAAATTGCTCGGCACCAAGACGTTACTTGCCAAGCGTTAAACACCCTTTATTATTGCGTTAGGGCTGCTCATGAATGTATTAGAAATCACACTAGGATAAATTAAATCGCAATTTTAATAGATCAGCGAGCCCTCGAAAAACATTGCTCACCGCGCGGGCGCGTTTCAAATTGTTCAAATTAGCCGAAAGCTGTCAGCACCGTCTGTGCTTCAGCAAGCTACGCTAACGCTAGATGCCCAATGTTCGGCCCAGGCAACTCTAGCCAAACCTTGGCCCGGACCTAGCCTCACAAATTGCCAGCCGCGCACGTTCTGATTTACTCGACAGTTGGCACACACGCAAAGGCTCGAACCCGCCTTTCCAGCCACAACGCTGGGGCCCTGCAGGCATCGAAGTTGGTAGTATGCCGTCAACTACGGTCCAGATTGATGCCTGTACGAATTTACGTTCGGCGTCTTACGCTGGGTAAAGCGTTGGGTCGACGCCGAGCGTACCTTGAATTCTTTCCAAGTAGGTGTCGCTTTCGCAGAACTTCAGTCGTTCCGTCGCGTCTGCCAGTCGTTGCTCAAGCTGCAAACGCACGATGACGGTTTTATGCGTCTTACGATTGCAATAGTCGGTTAAGTAACTGACATGTCGATTCCAGAGAGCTGCATCCACCTTCTGCTTGGTTTCGAGCCGAGCCCGGTACCAACCACTTGCAAGCATCTTCTCTTTATCGAACAGCTCGAGGACTTCGGGAGCCGTCTGATCAAATCCTTTGTAGCTCCCTTTGGCCATAATCTCCAGCAAGGCCCTTAAAGGTGGCACTGCAAATTCGACTGAACCATCGTCAAAGTAAAACTGGGCTACTCGTGCATGTGCTTCGCAAATGTATTCAATCCCATCAGCATAGGAATCAAAGTCTTGCTGTTCCGGATGTAAAATTTTAGAATCAAAAACTTTCATCGGATTGTCAAAAACCCGGCCGAAGAACTGTTGAACAAATCGGTCAGTGATGCGGTATCCCAGCCTGGAGGCCCGGATCGTTTTTCCTTTGTGATCAAAATCCCTTAGCCGTTCAAGCATTCCTTTTTCGATCAGGAATTTTGGTTCGCGCTCGTTCGGGAACAGTCGGCACCAGATCTCAGGAACTAGCATACTTACATCGTGGCCGACTTCCGTTTCGGGCCCTATATGACCGGCCGCCGTCGAAAATCCACCAAGGCCAGTCAGGATCATGCTTACCAGCGCTGCGTTCATGTCGTGAACGGGCAGTAACGCATTGAATGGACTTTTTGTTAGAGCGCCTTCACTGCCCGCGCCAGTCGTCGAGGGGCTCTTGCCGGTCAGCGAGCAGACGTAATCCATAAACAATTCTGGTAAATCCTGATAATGAATTGGATTGTAGACTGCAAGTGAGCGAATACCCGCTTTGGCATCCGGTGGATTGTTTCGGCGACCAGACAAAATCGCATTGACTGGGAAGTGAAGTGCCGAATCGGGTGGTGAACAACGCGCAAGTTGCATTGCTCGCAAGGCCGTATAACGGTCCATCGGATTCGTTAAATCTGGCCGGTCTTGAAGATAGCGTGGGTTCTTAGTCGGCTTGCCATCTACGAGGCGCGGATGAGCGTTGCTGACCACGTACTCAAATTTTTCTTGATCCAAGAATGAGCGCAAACGCTCCTTCATCGGTTCGGTGTAATTGTCGAAGAGCATCACTGCGTCATGCTCTTTCGCCACGTTTTCCTTGCTCATCGGTTCGTAGTTGCAGTAGAAGCTTCCTGGCCTCGCCATATCGATTTCCGTTTGTTTATCAAACCCGCGATGCACAGCGTCATCTGGTCGTTGGAACAATCGGTACTCGCAATTTGCAACGAACTTATAACTTAAGTCGTTTGAAACTCTTGGGAGGTTTGGCAAGAAGCGTCCTGGTGCGACGACCGACGCGGTGATGTCGTCCTCGAGCTGAATCTTGTCAGCTGCTGCGAAGTCTTGTCGCAGCTTGTAGGTTCTCCAGCGTCCTTGCAAGTCCAAGCCAACGCGTAAATACAAGCCGACGAGTTTGCGATTGCCGTATTTCAATTCGTGGCCGCTGGCACCATTGACCACATCGACTCCAAAATGTTCTCGCCAAGAATCGGTCCAATCTGGTTTGGCGAACCGTTTGATGACGAAGATCATCGCGTAAATGTAGCTTGGGATCGAAGCCAGGTAGTTATTGTATTCGTCGGTATATTCGTGGGACGGAGTAAATAACTTAATGACGCTGCCTAGCGACCGGCTTGGGTCAAGCACTTTTCGTGTCTTCCGCTTGGTGTAGTCGGGACGCTCGCTGGCACCTTCTTTCCATCTCGAGGAAAAATCGCGATTAAGAATTTTGTCGATTTGGTGGAAGTCGTCGTCAACGTTGGCAACGAAGATCGGACCTGAGAGCATGTAGTCACGCAACGATTTGCTGATTTCGCTTTTACCGCCCCCGCTGACTGTGCAAGGCTTATGGCAAACGGTACCTTCACCGCTGGTTCCAACCAATCGCCAGGAAGGGGCCCAGGGATGTTTTTCCATCTTCAAGCGATAACCGCTGGGTGCGATGTAAACATTCTTCGGATCGAGTCGCAGCGACTTTTCGAAGCCGTTTTGGAGCCAACGTATGGTCTGATTTTGAAGACTAAAATGGGCACTTTCATTGACATAGAAAATGTTTGGTGCCCCACGATCAATGCCATAACCGTCGGGATGTAGCGTGATAAAGTGGTCGCCATACTGTTTGGCGACGTCAGCGAAAGTTCGGCCATTGTAACGCCTCGAATCGAGCTGAAATTCTTCGCCGAGATGATGCGATGGGAAAGCGATGGTGCCGCCAGCATGTTCCTCTTCGACATTGCCGAGGAGGTTGGCCGCGTAACTGATCTGCGTTTTGACTTCCTTTTTGCAATAGCCGAAATAGTTGTCCGCGATCAGCGTCACGATGACGCCTTGATTGGTTCGGCACGTAAGCTTGAAAGCGCTACCGTTGTTGTAGAGCTCATTTTCGTCCTTCCAAGCAATGCCTTGTTCGCGTTGTTTGTCCGTCGCATCGGCCCATGCTGGCAATCCAAGCGACTTTTTGGTGAGCGTTGTCAGATGAGGAGCGAGTATGACGCAACCGGTGTGTCCTGACCAATGCATCGTGTCCAAGGCCGCATCGTTTTCAGGTACCAGCGGATCGCCGGCGTTACCGAAAATCGATTCAACAAAATCCAGATTCGAGACAAGCGATCCAGGAACAAAGAATCGAATTTCCATTGTTTTGCGACGGCAGAATCCTTCGACGCGTGGACATACCAAAGGTCGCAATAACAACGATACAAATGTCTTTGCCGGTGAGGTGGCGTTGGCGGTGAAGGGCAAAACCAGCATTGATTCGGGCGGCTGTAAGGCAGCTCGGAACATGGCTGCGAAAGCCTTTTTGGGAACGGCGATTTTGTCGTCCGGAATTGGTAATCCGCCTTCGGCGACGTGAAATGTACCAGCAGTCGTTCGACGGTCTGATGCTGGATTATGAAGTGCACCGTTAGCCAGTCGATAGGAGCTCACGCACTCATTGGAAATCGATTGACCTTCGGCAGGCAGCGCTAGCTCGCGAGCAATCCCATGTCGATCGAGAACGAAGGTTTGATCGGGCAATCGCAATGGAGTTTCCAATTTGCAATCGCTAAAATGATCGTTTAGAAAAGACTCAATGCGGCTGTCGATAGGGGCTCGCAACTGTGCGAGCATGCGGTTCTTTTCTTCTAAGTTTGCCAACACGCCTTCTGGCAATTCAACTTTCGATCGGGCGTCTTCGTCCAACACCAAGTCGTTGGCTGCCATTTCAATGTAGATATATTGGCGAAGTAACTCCCCTGCTCGCTGATCTGTTTCCTGCGTTCGAGACCAAGATAACTTGTTTTCGATATCGCCAATTCCCTCCCAACCATCAACAATGGCTGGATCACTGACTGCTGTAATTGTCGTAGGTTTCGGAATCTTCTGGATGATGGACATAGATTAATACCGCAAGTTTGAGTCAGAGGTGAAAGAAGCTTCGCAATGCGATGCGTCCGAGGGCTTGAATATAGCGAAAAGCGATCATCAATTCGAAAAGCCAACGCCAAAATTTAAAGGACCAACCAGTTCTGGATCGAGTCTCGCCGGACCAGTACGATAGTGTTGGTGCTGAATTTACCCTTGCATTGGCCGCAACGGTAAATCATATTCGTTACCTCCCACTCCCACCGATTGTTTTTGCCGTCCTGGCAAGGATACTAAAAATGAAATTCTTTCAAAAATTCTTTCATGTCTTTTGCGTCACGACATTGCCAATGCTTGGCTGCTTGATGTGTGGGGTTGCTGACGCCGAATTGCGTTCGACACCGATGGACGCGTTTCGAGTTCCAGAGGGCTTCAAAGTAGAATTGGTTTATGAAGTGCCGTTGAAGGAACAAGGCTCATGGGTTGCGATGGCCAATGACCAAGACGGTAGCCTAATTGTCAGCGACCAGTATGGCGGACTATATCGTGTTGAATTCAGCGATTCAGAACTTATCGTTGGTGATGATTCGGCTTCACAAGTGACCGTCACTTCAATCGCGGCGCCGGTTGGAATGGTCCAGGGAATTTACGCTTCGAAAGACGGGTTGTATGTAGGCGTCAACGGTGACGATGAGCAGACGAATGGCGTCTACCGACTGCAAGATATGGATGGAGACGGGCAATTTGAAACGTCTGACTTCATCATTCCGATTAAGGGGAAGTCTGAGCACGGACCGCATGCGATTATTCCGGGGCCCGATGGCCGGCTTTATACTTGTGCCGGTAACGCTTGCGAAATTCCTCAGTCGGTAGAGCGTTCCCGCGTTCCTCACAACTGGGGTAATGACCATTTGCTTGGTCGTATGCCTGACGCGCGAGGGTTTATGGCAGGCAATCTGGGGCCGGGCGGCTTTGTATTGAGTTTCAAGCCAGATGGGACCGACATCGAGTTGGTGGCTGTTGGATTTCGAAATGAATACGATATTGCGTTCAACGAACAAGGCGATCTTTTTACATATGATGCCGACATGGAATGGGACGTTGGTACGCCTTGGTACCGGCCGACTCGCGTCAACCATGTTGTCAGCGGTGTAGATTTCGGCTGGCGTAACGGAACCGGAAAATATCCGGCTTATGCAGCAGACTCATTCGGTTCGATCGTTGATGTTGGATATGGCTCACCAACTGGCATCTCTTTCGCCTACGGGACAAAATTTCCGGAGCCTTATCGATCGTCTTTGATGATCAGCGACTGGAGCTATGGAGTCATCTATGCGGTTCAGGTGGAACCCAACGGTGCCAGTTATACTGGATCGATAAAGCCATTTATTTCAGCCGCCCCATTGGCGGTGACCGATCTTATTGTGCGGCCGCAGGACGGCTGCATGTATGTTTCCGTCGGTGGTCGAAGAACTCAATCAGCGCTCTACCGAGTTCGATATGTGGGCGCACAGACGGATGCGAAAGTGACTGTTCAATCGACGCCCGTCGAAGCCGCACTCCGTCGTGAACTAGAAAGCTTTCATCGTCCTAGTGACGCCGCAGCAGTGCAATTGGCGATCAAACACCTTGGAAGCGAGGATCGAGCGGTTCGAAATGCCGCGCGAATTGTATTGGAACATCAACCGCTTGAAAATTGGAAAACCAAAGTCCTGCAAATAACTGAACCCGTGTCGCAAATTACATCCGGCGTTGCCCTGGCGCGGAGCGGAGACAATGACGCAAGGTTGAAAGCGGTCCAGATGCTTTCCAAGATTAATTGGCAACAACTGACTGACGAATCTCGGCTTGATTTATTACGAGCGTACCAGATTCTTTTCGTTCGTGCGGATAGCTTAGCGTCGACCGAACGACAATCGGTTATCGACCAGTTGTCAGATCACTTTCCGAGCTCGTCGGTGAACTCGTCTGTCAATCGTGAATTGGCCGCTGTTCTGCTTTACTTAAACGCGCCAGATGCAGTTGCTAAGTCGGTCGATTTGCTCGCTAACAGCGGATCGGCTGACGATCAAATTCACTACGCTCTTTGCTTACGGGAAATCGAGCAAGGATGGTCCTTCGAATTGCGTCAGCGATATTTTCAATGGTTCTTTGACGTCGCTTCAGCACGAGGTGGCAACTCGTTTGGCGGATTTATTGACAACATTCGAAAAGCGGCCATTGCCAAGCTGGACGATGAAACAGCGACCAAGCTAGGCAATCTGATTCAAAAGAAACCTCAGTCGATCGATCCCGCCCAAGCCCTACAGGCTCGAACGATGGTTCGAGAATGGACGGTCGATGAGGCGGTCACAGCAACCGAGAGTGATCACCAGCCCAATCTTCAGAACGGCAAGAAGCTTTTTGCGGTCGGACAGTGCTACCAGTGCCATCGATTTGCGGGCCAAGGCGGCATCCAAGGCCCAGATTTGACGGGCGCGACGGGTCGATTTTCAATTCGTGACTTGATTACCGCAATCGTTGAACCGAATAAAGAAATCAGCGACCAGTATCAAGCGACCCAATTTTTAACAGACGATGATCGTGTCATCACTGGACGAGTTGCAAATCTATCGGGCGATAAACTTATGATTTCAACAAATATGCTTGACCCAGAGGGTTTTACGACGCTCTCACGCGATGAAATTGTTCAGACCAAACCGAGTCCAGTATCAATGATGCCAGCGGGTTTGATCAATACTTTTACTGCCGAAGAAATAAGTGATTTGATCAGTTATATTCGAAGTGGCGCGGGCGGAAACATTGCTGCAAAACAATAGAGTTTGACTACGTTGCTCAAGCAGAGATCTATTCCGTTTCGATTGCTAATTAAATCGCTCTGCGGAACTGACTGAACCACAAGGATATTTTTTTGCGGATCGTTATTCGGAATGCAAGATGGATACATGCGGATCGGATTGTCGAGCAATCTAACGAGCTGACAATCGAGCGAGGACAAATTGTCGCCAATGATTCGGCTGCCAAAGCCGATTTGGTAATTGACGGCGAAGATTGTATTGCGATGCGCGGTGGGATTGACATCCACACGCACATCGGCGGCGGTAAAGCGAATTTGGCAAGATTGCTTTTGCCCTATCGCAGCAGGCCGGTCAAGAGTCGATTTACCGTACCAAACAGTCCCGCGTTGACCTGTCCTGTGCCAACGACATTGGAAGCTGGCCAGCGGTATCTTGAATTGGGTTACACCACATGCTTCGAACCCGCCGTGGTGCCCAGCGGTGCGAGGCACGCGCATTATGAAATGATCGACACGCCACATTTGAGTACTGGCGGATTCGTGCTATTGGGCAATGAGGAGATTTTGCTGCATCGTTTGTCACTTACCGCCAGCGACGCGGAGTTGCGAGACTATGTCGCTTGGATGCTGCGGGCAACGCAATGCATGGCCGTGAAGGTTGTCAATGCAGGTGGTATCAGCGGTTTCAAATACAACCAGCGAGCTATGGATTTAGACACGTTGCATCAGCATTGGCATATCACGCCACGCGTTATTCTGAATCGTCTTGCTCGCGCCGTCGACCAGCTTGGTTTGCCCCATCCGCTGCATGTGCATTGCAGTAATCTTGGGACGCGAGGCAATATCGCTTCAACACTAGCGACCATTGATGCTGTCGAAGGCCAGCGAATACATTTAACGCATGCGCAATTTCATAGTTATGGTAGCGATGGACCATTAGGCTACAGTTCGGCGGCGATTCAATTGGCGGATCGTGTCAACAAGCAACCTGAGCTCTCAATCGATGTTGGCCAAGTTCTTTTCGGCGAAACCGTAACGCTCTCTGCCGATACGATGCACCAATTTGCTAATCGATCGATGGCCCGTCCGCGTCGCGCAATTTTTCAAGATCTTGAATGTCAAGCTGGCTGTGGCGTGTTGCCGTTTAAATACCGCCATTCGCAATTTGTAAATGCATTGCAGTGGGCAATTGGATTGGAATTGTTTCTGCTAGTGAAGAATCCATGGCAAATATTCTTGACGACTGATCATCCCAACGGGGCTCCGTTCACGAGTTATCCTCACCTGATCAAACTTCTGATGAACTACGATTTCAGGATGGAGATCTTGGAGCAATTGCATCCGGCAACCGGCGATTGGTGTCGTTTGGCAGACCTTCGACGCGAATATACGTTGGAAGAAATCGCCATCATCACGCGCTACGGTCCAGCTCGTTCGTTAGGATTGGCTGACCAGTTTAACTTGGGGCTTGGCTCGGCCGCTGATCTTGTGCTTTATGAGCAAGACGATGACCCAGAACAAATGTTTAGTCGGGCCAAATTGGTTTTTCAAAGCGGCGAGATTGTCTTGCGAGACGGTCTGCCGACAAACGTAGCTGCGAGCAAAAATATTTACCGGTGCGAAGTTCCCGAAGTTCATTTGCCATCAACGATAAAGGACTTGTGGTGCCAATACAATTCGCTGCCAGTTTCATCTTTCAAAATAGCTGACAGCGAGCTAACGGACCAAAATGTAAGGGTGCGGACGGTCTCTCTGGCGTAATTTCGGTCGTCTACAGTTTCTTGCCGAAGACGCTAGAATAGGTGACTTCGGTGCTTCTCTCCCACCAAATTAACCCTTCTATCGACAGTACTACACGAATGAGTTCGGACACTTTTGGCGATCGAGCCGATGCATTGGAAAATGCCTTCTTCAATCAAGTTGATGCGAAATTGACCGAGCAAATGCGGCTTTCGCTCGAACGCGACAAAACCGCTGACGAATTGGCGAGTCTTTCAGGGATCAATAGTTCTTCGGTTTTGGACGCACTAGTCGCGGCTGGAGTAACGGGTCGGTCGATGACTGCACTAAGGATTTTTCCGTTGGTGGCAGTCGCTTGGGCTGATGAAATCATTCAAGAAAATGAACGCGAGATTGTTATGACAGCGGCGGCCAAACAAGGTCTTCCGCCAAAGACGCCGGCTGGAATGCTGCTTGACCAATGGCTCACGCACAAACCTGAGAACGGTGTTTTCGAAGCATGGGAAGCGTATGCTCGTTCGCTAGTTGGCAAGTTAGAACCCGAAGAAGCCAAATCTCTGAAGCATACGATCGAAAAAGAAATAAAGGCCGTTGCCCAAGCTGCTGGTGGCGTGCTCGGCTGGGCGGCCGTTTCCAAGGGTGAGAGCGCGGTTATGCGAAGAATCTTGCTAGCCTTGGATGGACAATAAAAAGTTGCTGAGCCAATCAAGCTTGGTGATAGATTTCGCTAAACCCTCAAGTTAAGGTTCTTGGCTTCGCTTATTTTTCGAGAACTATTGTTGGTTTCAAATTCACTAACTTCATTTCCAATCTTATCGAAAACGCTTCGCATTGAACCAACCTGATTCCAAAGTAACGAACTCGCGTAATGAGCCGATAGTCGTCTGGCATGATTCGTCGGTCAGCACTTCGTCGCGCGAGACGCTCAACGGGCATCGCGGTGGCGTCGTTTGGTTTACGGGATTGAGCGGGTCGGGAAAGAGCACGATTGCAAATCAAGTCGAGTTGATCCTGCATCGCGAAGGCATCCACACGATGTTACTTGATGGTGACAATATTCGGCATGGATTGTGCGCGACACCCGCCCTTTTGACTACTCAATATGGAGACAGTTTCGCTGCCCGATTCGGCTTGGGGTTTCCGCCGGAGGATCGGGCGGAAAACATTCGTCGTGTCGGCGCCGTATGCGAGCTGTTGGCGTCGGCCGGAATTATTGTGCTAACTGCATTTGTATCGCCGTATCGCAAGGACCGCGAACTGGTCAGAGACTATGTGAACTCGCGTCAAGGTGCAGGCCGTTTTTTTGAAGTCTTTGTCGACGTGCCTTTGGAAATTTGCGAATCTCGTGATCCGAAAGGGCTGTATAAGAAAGCTCGTGCCGGAGAAATCAAAAACTTCACTGGCATCAGCGACCCTTACGAACCACCAGATGCACCGGAGCTGCGGTTGTTAAACGGGGAGTATTCGATCGAAGAGGCTGCGGCTAGTGTGCTGAGCGAATTGAAAAGGCATGGATGGCTGACCACCACAACTAAAAATAGCAAAGCGAATGATCGATGAAAAGTGATATCTGGCCGATCGGTGTTTTCACCAGCTTGAGCGCGGGCTTGGGGGTCCAGTTCCCTGTCGTTGTCGAGCTTGGTATTCCGACAATCCAACTTCACTCGCCAGCGCGGGTTCATCGTACTCCGGACGCAGCGACTGAGTTTCAAAGCCAAATTGAACAACACAATATCCAATTGACTTGTGTGTTTGGTGGTTTTGATGGCGAGAGCTACGCCGATATTCCAACCGTCGAACGAACGATTGGTTTGGTACCCGACACAACCCGAGCTGTACGACTGAAAGAGATGTGCGAGATTTCTGATTTCGCATGCTTACTCGGCTGCGGAGCGATTGGATTGCACATCGGGTTTGTGCCGCACGACCATTCAACGTTGACCTTTAAAGACTTTTTGCAAGCAACGCGGCACCTGTGTGACCACGCTCAATCGAACGTGCAGACGGTCAATCTTGAGACAGGGCAAGAGACCGCTGAAGACTTATTGCGATTTATTGAGAAAGTTGATCGGCCAAATTTGTTCGTGAACTTTGATCCAGCGAACATGATTTTGTATGGCTTGGGAGAACCGATTCAATCGTTACGAAAATTAGGCCGTTTTATTCGATCAGTGCATTGCAAGGACGCAACATGGAGCGACCAACCAGGCGAAACTTGGGGCCAAGAAGTCCGACTTGGTGATGGTGCGGTCGGCATTGAAGAATATCTGCGTGCGTTGCTCGAAATTGGCTATGAAGGACCATTGACAATCGAGCGGGAAATACCGCAAGAGGCCGAACGACAAAAAGCAGAAATAAAACATGCTCGCGATCTGTTGTGTTCTGTCCGAGCAAAAATCTTGGGAGTATAGACGCGGGCATCGGCATTTCCTCGTCTCTTCAAATACGGAGTTGGAGAAAAGCAAATGTCGGTCGGTTTTGTTTCTCCGTATTCATTGGAGTTTTCGGAAGTAGCGTATTATTTGCCGATGCAGAAGCGGCTGAAAAGGGCGTCGAGGATATCGTCGGTATAAACTTCGCCAACAACCGATCCAAGTTCATGAAGTGCGCTTCTGAGCTCTGCGGCAATTAGCTCGTTACCTGTAGCGGTATCGGCGTTGGATACTTCTAACGCTGACATCAAAGCTTCGTTGGCTGCTTGGATTGACGCCGAACAGCGAACCAATGTCAACGGTTGGACGTCGGCGTCGTTGGAATGGCGAGTTACGATCCAATCTTGTAAAGCAGCGCGTAACTCGTCAGTTCCACCTGTATCGACGACACTCGTCTTCAGCGATCGTACTGTCGACTTCAGATTCAGATCTGGAGCATCAGACTTCTTCGAACGATCAGATTTGGTCTGCACCAACCAGCATTCAAGCGTCGATCGAGCCGTCGCTATGCTCTCATCTAACCATCCGAAGTCTCGCTCTTCTCCCGCCTCGGCGCAGATCAAAACCAAGTCAGCGACGGCAATTTGCTCTCGAAGTTGGCGTTGGGCAAGCTGCCGGATTTCGGCAATTGCCAGCGAATCGCTTGTGTCGCGAGCTTCTTCAAATCCCGCCGTGTCAATCAAATCCAGTGGCGTTCCACTGGCCATGGGCACCATCTGCCGGACAAAATCACGAGTTGTTCCAGCCATTTCACTGACGATTGCCACTTCGGTCCGGGCCAACGAGTTAATCAATGAGCTTTTTCCAGCATTCGGCCAGCCAACTAAGACGACGCGTGGTCGCTCGCTGGATAGGACGCGACTGCCGAGCTGGTCGGCGGTTGTTTGAAGCATACGCTGCAGCTCAGTCAGTTGCGTTCGTATTTGCTCGCGCGAAATAAACTCAATATCCTCATCGACGAAATCCAGCCCGGCTTCTAAGTCGGCAAGCAATTCGATTAACCGTCCTCTGATTGCCTCCAACGGTTGCGAAAGCCCGCCTGCGAGCTGACGGAGCGAGCTCTGCAACGCCGCTTGGTTATCCGCATGAATGACACCAAGTACGGCCTCGCACTGTGTTAGATCGAGCCGACCGTTAAGGAATGCACGATAAGTGAATTCTCCTGGCCCTGCGATCTCAACACCAATTTCGGTCAGCCGCTGGACGACCATTTGCAGCAATGTCAGATTGCCAAATGAATGGATTTCAACAGTTGGCTGGCCCGTGTAACTTCGTTCGTCTGGCCAAATAAAGAACGCCGCTGGTAGCCGCTGGAAGATCGCTGGCAATACTATCGAAGCTGCGATTCGCCGCGCAGCTTTCAAAGTCGCTAATTGCATAGCCAACTCGGTTCGCTGCTTTGGGTCAGTCAGTAACAACGCTGTGGCCAGGGCATCTGGACCGCTGATGCGAATGATGCCGCGAAACGCTGGAGCAGTTCCGGTTGCTATCGCACAAATTGTTGTTTCAAGTTCCCAAGCCTGCATTGGCAGTCCTTTTGAAATTCAATCAATTGTCCATTTTTGTAAAATCGTATGCTTTGCGAGAAAGCCAGCGCATCGCCAGGCTATTGATCAATTTTGCAATTTTGCGATCAACCTGATTGGCAAGTGGCGTCCTTGATATTTCCGCGCTGGATATGATAAAGACACTGCCTAACGCGGATACTCAAAGAGACAAATCCTGGTACGATTGTCCAGCAAAAGGGGCTGGATTAATAGGCCTGGATCGCTACCCACGCTGGATAAGAAGTTTAATGACGTCGTTGGAAAAAACTAAGGTTGCGATTGTTGGGATGGGTACCGTTGGAACTGGAGTGGCAAAATTGCTGCTTGACCATGGCGATCGGACCGCTCGACATGCTGGACGAGTCTTATGGCTCGAAAAATCGATCGTTTCGAATCTTAAAAAAAGCCGCGACATCGAATTACCAGCCGGTGTGCTCAGCGCTTCACTAAACGATGTGTTAGACGATCCTGAAATCAAGGTGGTTGCTCACCTAGTAGGCGGCTTAGAACCAGCCCGAACGATAACATTGCAACTGCTCGAAGCGGGAAAAGATGTTGTGACGGCCAATAAAGCTATGTTGGCAGAGTATGGGCCAGAGCTTTTCGACAAGGCCCGGTCACTCGGACGTTCAATTGCTTTCGAAGCCAGCGTTGGCGGTGGTATTCCCGTCATCGCGAATATCAGCCAATGCTTTTCAGCCAATCAAATCGAATCACTCGAAGGAATTCTGAACGGGACAAGCAACTTTATTATTTGGCAAATGGAAGAGAACGGACTTGCCATGGCTGACGCTGTTGCGCTAGCGCAGAAGCTGGGCTACGCAGAAGCCGATCCAACGATGGACGTCGACGGCAGTGATGCTGCTCAGAAGCTTGCAATCCTTGCCCACTTGGCGTTTGGTGCTCGCACTCATTGGAAGGACATTCCCAAAAGTGGGTTAGAGGCCTTTGAGCTGGCCGATATCCAGTACGCCTCGTCATTAGGATATCGTATTCGTTTAATCGCATCAGCGGTACGCACCGAAGTTGGCCTCAAACTTTGTGTCGCGCCGACTTTGGTTCGTAAGGGTCAGCAACTTGCCGAAGTTCGTGGCCCTTATAACGCAGTCTCGATCATCGGAGATGCAGTCGGCGATATCTTCTTGCACGGACAAGGTGCCGGACAGATGCCGACAGCTTCAGCAGTAGTAGCGGACATGATCGACACCGCCGTTGGTCGAACGGCCTTGACATTTAAGACACTGGAATTGTGGTCAGATCGACCTTCGCAAGTCGCTCCGGTGCAACACGGTGTTACTCGCAGCCGGTACTATCTACGATTTGCTGTCGACGATGCACCTGGCGTGTTGGCTCAAATCACGGGAATTTTGGGAGAGCACAATATTTCAATCGCTTCGGTAATCCAACACGAACCTAATTCAGATGCCGGAAATCTTGCCAAAGTACCATTAGTAATCATGACTCATAGTGTCATGGAGTCCGATTCGGCGGCGGCCGTGAAAAAAATCTGTAGTCTAAAAACCGTCAGCGGCCCTGCGATTCGGCTGCGGGTGCGAACGTGAACCGACAGGCTTTGAAGTGGCAACGGCGAAAGTCGCAGCTCAGCTAGGCAATCGCTCATCGTTTTGCGTGGGCCACTTCGACCCAGTGTTTGGCTGTCACGTTGCAGAAATCCTTGATCTGGTGACGGCATGAAATACCGCAA
Organism: Pirellulaceae bacterium; assembly: GCA_041740995.1. GTDB lineage: Bacteria > Planctomycetota > Planctomycetia > Pirellulales > Pirellulaceae > JBGSKY01. The sequence goes on along the minus strand of JBGSKY010000095.1, from coordinate 23,599 downwards.
GCGATAATCGTTTTCTTCGATGCGACAGCGTCGCGGATTGCTGGAAATAGCCGCTGCTCACCAATCTTTTGCGACAATTCATATTGCTCGTATCCGAACGAGCCAGCCATACCGCAGCAACCTGCGTCGACCTCATCGCAGCTCGCTGTTGGATTGGCAGCGAAAGAGTTCAAAATCGCCTCGGTTCCGAATTGCGCTTTCTGGTGACAGTGCCCATGCAGCAGAAAAGTGCCTGAATCGCTCGATATCTCAATCCCTTCAGACACTAGGAATTGGTCAATCATTTGCACTTGTTTCGCGACCCTCTTGCTCATTGCTACGTCGTCGACTAAGTCCGCCAAATCATCTGCCAAGGCGGACGCGCAAGACGGCTCCAAGCACAAAATCGGCAATTCCTGACGTGCATAATGATCCAACTTCTCAAATGTTTTAGTGCCAAGCTTTTTTGCTTCGCGGACCAAGCCCTTGGAAAGCCTTGGACGCTGGCAACAACCTGCTTTGGCGAGGATAACTTCGAAACCACAATCTTCCAGTAGCGCGACCGCTGATCGGCCAACGTGCGGCTCGAAGAAATTTGCGTAGGTGTCGTCAAACAAAACGACTCGACCACGATCTCGACGGCCAGTTGGAACTGGTTCGGATTCAAGAACTTGCGTCAATCGTCGCGTAGCAAACGGTGGCAACGGACGGCGCCGATCAATGCCGGTCAATTTTTCAAGGACCATTCGGCCACCCGGAATTAAAGAAGCAAAATTTGCAAGTCGTCCGGCCTTGCCTGCCAAACGTGCGGCGGCGTCGGGCATCGCACCCAGCAAGCGAGTGCCTAGAGAAACGCCGTGTTGATCGTTTCGCATTTGCAGCACTTCGCTTTTCAGTTTTGCCATATCCACAGCGTTTGGGCATTCGCTCTTGCACGCTTTGCAAGCCAAACAAAGCTTCATCACCTCATTCACCTCGTCGCTGGCCAGTGCAGAGATCGGATCGGAGCCAAGTTGGCCTGACATCGCTAGCCGTAAAGCATTCGCTCGACCACGTGTGCTATGTTGCTCGTCGCGAGTCGCCATGTAGGAAGGGCACATGGTTCCAGAATTAATTTTTCGGCAGGCCCCAACCCCGTTACATTGCTCGATCGCCAATTGCAAGCCGCCCTGCGCAGCATATCGATAGAGTGCGGACGATTCCGATTTCGCGGCGTTAATCTGATAGTTTGGAGTTTGATATCTTAGATTGTCACTTAAACTTGCGGCGTCAATAACTTTTCCCGGGTTCATCTGCTGGTTAGGATCGAACAGTTGTTTAACTTGTTTGAACGCATCATAAATTTTTGGACCAAACATCAACGGCAGAAAACGGCCGCGTAGTTGACCATCGCCATGTTCGCCGGACCAGGATCCGCCGACTTCCATAACCCATTGAAAGGCTTGGTCAGCGATCCGCTGCATCTTGGCTGCTTCATCTTTCAAATGTAAATCCAAAGCTGGCACGACATGAACCACACCAACCGAGGCGTGCGCGTAGATGCTGAGTCGGTCAATATTTTCGCTCGCGCAAAGCGATTGAATCTTCTGGATGTAATCGGCTAAATGCTCCGTTGGGACACAAGCGTCTTCGATGAAATCGCGTCCCTTGATAGCCCCTTGGACATTAGAAATGAGTCCAAGGCCCAATTTGCGAGTTTCCCAAACATCGCGTATCGCCGCGGAATTGCTGAAAACTGGCCACGATACTCCGATTGAGCGAGCTTGCATTTCGTCTGCGAACGCTTCTGCTGCCGATTTCGCTTGAGCTGTGTTTTCGCCTTGAAACTCAACGATTTGAACAGCCTGCGGATGTCCATCGATAAAGTGAGCCATGTGCGCGGTTGCAGGATTGACTCGGGCCTCGTCCATAACAGTCACGTCCAGCAGTTCAACTGTCGACGGCCGATGCTCAAGCATTTGGTCTACGGCTCGCAGAGAGGAGTCAAGGCTATCAAAATGAACCACACACAGGGCGGTCGCAGCGGGCAATGGCATCAATCGGATTTTGGCATCGAGCAGAATCCCTAGCGTCCCTTCAGAACCAACAATCAAGTTCGAAAGATTCCAAACCCGATGGACATCTAATCTCGAACCACGTGGTCCAATTGATCCTAGGTAGCCAGCGTTATCAACAAACTCATCGAGGTTGTAACCTGACACTCGTCGCAAGACTCTTGGATAGCGTGCGATAATCTCTTCGCGGTTGATGTCGATAATTCCTCGTAGCTGACGCAGAAGCTCTGCCTCTTTTGCTTCGCCAACATTGGCATACGTAAGCTGATCAAGAAAATCGTCGTCGCGTTCTTTGAAATGACAGACCGTACCATCGGCCAGCACGACTCGAGTCTCGAGAACGTGATCGATCGTCTTGCCGTAAACAATACTCCGCGTCCCGCAAGTGTTATTTCCGATCATTCCTCCGATCGTTGCCCTAGATCCAGTCGCGGGATCAGGAGCGAAATGCAATCCATGCGGTCGAAGCGTTGCATTGAGCTGATCAAGAATAACACCGGACTGCACCCAAGCGGTCTGCTTATCGACGTCGACCGAAAGCACCGCGTTGAGATGCTTTGAAAAGTCAATCACCATTCCCGGACCAAACGTTTGGCCTGAGAGAGACGTTCCGCCGCCGCGAGCGGTAATCGGTAGACTGAAACGGCCTGCAATTCGAATCGCCGCTAGCACATCCGCCGCGTCCTTAGGGACAACAACACACTGCGGGATGACTTGAAAAAGCGAAGCATCTGTGGAATAGACGCCCCGAATTACTGGATCGACGAACACATCGCCAGCGATGGCGGATTGGAGTGCGTCAGCTAATTGCGAATTGGTCTTTTCCGAAGTCATTGCAGATCGCCTTAAGGAATTCTCACGCCGCGGCATTTTCAATCCGATCCAACCCATCTGCTGGATCCAAATTTCCCAGCATTAGTTTGGTCCGTCTCGAAGATCTAAACAAGTCGCAATCGAATCTCGCTTACGCGTCGCAATGCCGCGTCTTGTACCTCAAGTTTCGACAAACCAATGGAATCACGTGACCAAATTGATTGATCATGCCTACTTGGCAGGCTTACGCTAAGATGGGCATAGCACGCTCAAGTCGCAGCGCATCAAAGTTGAGCGAACGGCGACAATAATAAACCGGTAAGTTGGTAATCGCCAAAGTATGGCAAACTGGATTTCAAGCGTTGGAGACATTCTAAGGGGAAATTTGATTGATGAAGCTTCGACAGTTCTCGCGAACGCCACTATCGACTTTGAACTTATTGGCTGTTCCGGCCCGGGCGGCGGTCTGGATTGCGGGTGTTGCGTTCGCGCTGCTACTGATCTTCATCCAGCTTGGATTTCGTGGAGCAGTTGAGAACACTGCCACGGTGGTCTATGGAAAACTACAATTCGACGTGTTGCTTCGTTCGCCTGAGTATCTGCATCTTTATGAGACTCGAACATTCCCTCGGCTATGGATGGATCTCGCTGCCGCACACCCTGACGTTGAGTCCGTTAAGCCGTTTCACATCATGCTCAATCGATGGCAAAGTCCTTCAGATTTGAAGTATCGCGGTATCGCGATGATGGGCATGGAACGCGACAAACCGGTGCTTGATCTTCCGGAACTCAACGCGCAAGTCAACTTGCTGGGCAACCCAGATTGGGTTCTGATTGATCGCACGTCACGCAAGGATTTTGGGCCTGCAAATGGAGTTAAATTTGGTGAAGACGACGTCGGCGTGTATAGCGAGCTAGGCGATCAACGCGTAATGATCGCTGGCAGTTTCGAGCTCGGGACTGGTCTTGCTACAAATGGAGCGGTGATGATCAGTGATATCGGTTTTGCAATGCGATCGCCAATCGACTTGCAGCGCGAGACGCATCTTGGACTGATTCAGTTACGACCGGGTGTTGATGCGAACAAAGCCGCGCAAAACATTCGAGACTACCTGCACCAGCGCGATTCTCGCTCGTCAGATGTCGTCGAAGTGTTTTCGCGAGACGAGGCGATCAAGTGGGAACATCGACATTGGCTGCAAGAGACACCAATTGGGATCATTTTCCAGCTCGGTGTAATTCTTTCGATGATAGTTGGCGCTGCAATCGTCTACATGGTACTGGCAAATGAGGTCGCAAATCGCTTGAGCGAATACGCGACTCTCAAAGCGATGGGATACAGTCAGTGGTCCGTGTCAGCCATCATACTTCGTCAGGCATGGATGCTAGCTGGTCTGGGCTATATCCCGGCATATGCGATGGCGATTTTAATGTATTGGGTCACCGCATCCTTAGCCGATTTGCCGATTGAAATGACAGCCCCGCGTGCGATCGGCGTGGCTATCGTCGCATACGTCATGTGTACTGTCAGCGGTCTATTAGCGATCCAAAAGTTGTCTCGCGCCGAACCCGCGTCTTTGTTTTAATCTGCTGCACAGTATTGCTTCGTCATTGTGTCGTCGGTGAAATTATTGGCACGAATTTTTTTCTGCTAAACACGGCCAGCACTTTCTTGTTAAGATTTGCAACGGGCGGCCGTGCTTCGATTATCTCGCATCTATCGCTTTATCGTTGTTGATGCGTTTTTCTTTCCTGCCGATGGAATCACAATGTTTGTTTCACCAGCTCGATGGCAAATCGTCTTCACTGCATCGTTGTTCTTGTCTCTGTTCTTCATATGCAATTTAAGCTCGAATAAGTTAGTTGGTCAAGAAAATGCTTTAGTCATCACAATGACGGAGGCAGATGTCGACGAAGTCACGCTCAATGACCGTCTAGCAGATATGCCGTGGATGAAGCATATAGATTCGTTCTTCGAACAGTATCTTGTCGTACCGGTCGCAACCGTGTTGATGGCTGACATTTCGTTTGGCGCATTTCAGAACGAAACCGTTCCCGGCAGCGGCGTTTTTACCGGTCCAAAGATTCCGTTCGTCGTAACGTGGTTGTTTGTCGCCGGTTGCTTCTTGACCTTGCGGATGGGATTCATCAACATTCGTGCCTTTGCGCATGCGATCCAACTAGTTCGCGGAAAGTATGACGATCCATCTGAACCTGGAGAAGTGTCGCACTTTCAAGCGCTCTCATCGGCATTGTCAGCAACAGTCGGATTGGGAAACATAGGCGGCGTAGCGTTGGCGATCGGTTTGGGCGGACCGGGAGCTACGTTTTGGATGATCGTCATCGGGCTGCTGGGGATGACCAGCAAGTTTGCTGAGTGCACATTGGGTGTCATGTTCCGCAGTGTAGATGCCGACGGCGAAGTACTCGGTGGTCCGATGCGCTATTTAGATGTCGGACTCAAATCGATGGGAATCCCGGTCGTCGGAACCGTGCTCTCGGTGGTCTTTGCCGTGTTGTGCGTTGGAGCCTCCTTCGGCGGCGGTAACGCCTATCAAATTGGGCAGTCGTTGGGCGTACTGCAACAAGCTGACGAGCTTGAGTTTTTGAGATCGATGCCGTACCTCTATGGACTGCTGATGGCGGCTGCGGTTGGATTGGTAATCGTCGGTGGAATTAAATCGATTGGCTCGGTGGCTGGTAAAGTCGTGCCGTTGATGTGCTTGGCATATATGTTGGTGACGTTCTATATTATCGCGTCGCACTACGACATGCTGCCCAACGCAATTTGGAGAATTGTTAGCGAAGCGTTCACGCCACGATCGGCCATCGTTGGCGGCGCGATTAGCGTTATGATTTACGGTATCCAACGAGCTGTTTTTTCGAATGAAGCTGGTGTCGGGTCGGCCGCTATTGCCCACGCTGCAGCGAAGACTGACGAGCCGGTAAGCGAAGGAATTGTCGCATTATTGGAACCATTTATTGACACTGTTATCGTCTGTTCCTTTACTGCTTTGACGATTGTCATTACTGGAGTTTTTGAGACGCCAGAGGGTCAGCAATTTGCCCAAGCCAGCAATGGAGCCGCGCTGACGAGGCTAGCGTTTATCGAAGGTGGGCATGAATGGTTCGCGTATCTGCTTTACGTCTGCGTCGTGTTGTTTGCGTTTTCAACTTGTATCTCGTGGAGCTACTACGGTGAACGGTCGTTCGTTAAACTTTTTGGTGAATCGTCTTCCGTCATTTACAAAATTTTGTTCCTGATTTTTACGGTTTTGGGATCGATTATCAGCAAGGGAAACATTCTCGACTTTTCCGATTTAATGATATTGGCGATGAGTGTTCCAAATCTAATCGGCGTTTATTTGATGAGCGGTCTAATACGTCGCAGCTTGGACGAGTATTGGCGAAAATACAAATCTGGCGAGCTGGAACCGGTCATCAAATACGATTCTTGACAAATTGCGAGCCCTATTTCGCTGCGAAAACGAACATGTCTAACTCGCATTCTCTGCAAGTCGCGGCTACTGGATACCGACTCAGGTTTGAACTGGTCTAAATTGCTGGCTATGCTACTGTTCTCGTATCTCGAGGCGGCGAGATTCGAGCGTATTTGACACAGAGTGAAGTTTTCGATGGAGCTGAGGGAATATGAATCGACTGGTGATGAACAACGCTAATCGCGAAATTATCGCGACCCATCAGAAGGCCTTGGAAGTCAATCTCGACCCGCGACGCTACGGTACCTTCGCGGAAATCGGAGCGGGCCAAGAAGTGGTGCGATGGTTTTTCCGTGTCGGCGGCGGGGCCGGAACGATCGCAAAAAGTATTTCAGCGTATGACATGAAGGTCAGCGACGCGATCTATGGTCGCGCTCAGCGATATGTCTGCCGGGAACGTCTCGAAGCGATGTTGCATTACGAGCACAACCTGAACCTTGATCGGCTAAAGGATGTGCGTGGCGACACGAGTGCATTTTTCACTTTTGCCGACACCGTTTCAGCTCGCAATTTTAAGGGCACCAACGAATGCCACGGTTGGATGGGAATAACCTTTCAAGCGTATCCGCGAGACGACGACAGTCAGATCATTATTCACGTCCGAATGTTAGACGTCGAAGCGGCGTTGCAACAGGAAGCGCTTGGCATCGTCGGGGTTAACTTAATTCACGGCGCGTTCGCGCTCAATCACGAGCCCGAGATGCTGGTCCAATCTCTGCTCGACGGCCTTTCGACAGCTCGAATTGAAATCGATATGATCGAGTTCTCAGGGATCGCGTTTCGGCACGTCGATAACCGTCTGATGAGTTTGAAATTGGTCGAACTGGGGCTGAGCGGTGCAGCGATGTTTGCAGCCAATGGCGATGTCTTGCAACCTTCAGAGTTTCTTTATCGCAAACCAATTTTGGTGGAACGTGGTAGCTTTCGGCCGGTTTGTAATGTCAACCTGGATATGTTGCGAAGCGCGCATGACGAATTTTCGCAGTTGCCTAGCGTCCAAGGCAAGGAAGTGATCCAACTGATGGAGATCACTATGCGAAACTTAAAGGCTGGCGGGGAAATCGACTTGCGAGATTTTCTTGCACGCGCCGACGTGATGTCCGCATGTGGAATGCCAGTGCTGATCTCTGACTATTTTGAATATTATCGCTTGGCTGCTTATTTATTTCGTTACAGCAAGGAAAGCATTGCGATCACGTTGGGGGCCGCGAGCCTGCAAGACCTGTTCGACGAGCGATATTACAGCCAGCTAGAGGGCGGCGTGTTGGAGTCGTTTGGGCGACTGTTTAAGAACGACTTGAAAATTTATTGTTATCCGCTGCTCGACCAACAATCTGGCGAGCTGATGACGTGCAAGAATTTGAAGATCGCTCCGGAGCTAGAAAAGCTCTACGGATATTTGATTGATCGCGGGAATATCAATGCCCTTGAGAATTACGATTCAGACTGCCTGACGGTCTTCTCGCGAGAAGTCTTGCGGCTGATTCGTAAAGGCGATGATAGCTGGGAATCGATGGTCCCGCCGGAAGTAGCCCAGGTCATTAAGGCGAAAAGCTATTTTGGTTACCAAGCTAGAATGTAGCTTTGGGTTTGATTCAGAGGCATCACTGCGAGAGATGCTTCCGTGCGTCGCAAGGTAGTCTTGAAGTTAGGCTCGAATACCTTGCGGACCGTTGATGAAACCTTTTATTCGTTCTGGCTAGCGGTCCCACCGACGAAACAGTGGGACATGGACGGCCTTGCCAATCAAGCGTGGGCGATTCGCCGATCGATTTGTATCATGCCGCAGACCGCAAGGCTAGCGGCGGCGATTGCTAACGATTGATCGTTACGCCGAAGCTGACGCCTGGCATCACTAAGTTCTGTTGAACGAAGCTTGATGAAGGTCCGAACGATGGAGTCTGGCTAAATCCGCCGCCAGCACCTTGAATCTGACTGCCACGAGCAATTCCGTCACCGATGTAGAGCAATGATAGTCCGCCTCGCAAAGCGATCGCTTTGGTCAGTGAATATTGCGCTTCGACTCGGGCATCCATTCCGATGACGCCTTTATCACCCAAGCCTGGTGCGTTGGTTAGCGTCGATTGGGGTACCGATATGATATCTGGTGTCGGAATTCCGGCAGCACCACCACCACCGCCACCATAACCATAAAGAACCTGCTGCGTCAAAACGCTACCGGTCTGGAAATTTCCGCCGGCGAAGGCTTTAAAGTCTGTTGACAGTCGAGTTCGTCCAACGTCTTTGAAATATCGAAAGCCAATTTGAGCGAGGACCATTCGGTTCTTGTTGTTGATATGGCTGACATCGAAAAGCTCAAAGTTGTTCGCGGCTGCATCTTGAAAGAGCGACAGTCCATCGGCCACGTTATAGTCAGTGAAGTCCATATAGCGGACACCAACAAGTGGCTCAAGAAAGCCGCCGTACATATATGGTTTCAAACGCCATGTTCGATTGATTTCGAAGCTTCCCAAGGTTGCAACGTTTAAGCTGTCAAGTGCGACGTAGGTACCATCGCCAAAGCCAGGGTCAAATGGAACCCGTTCACCGATCAACGGAAAAGTCGCGATTTCACCGGTACCGACTGGTATGTTCGTTCGAAATGCTCGTTCGCCGGTGTAAGCATTTGGGCCGGAGAAGTGCAAGAATTGAAAATCCCAGCCCTTGTCCTCTTCGCTCATCACGCCGAAGGTGTATCGATTACCCCAAGTGGTGTCAAACTTACCTCGCTCAGTCTCAATGTCTGGACGGTCCAAGCCGACGTGCATTCGATCGTAGGTGGCATACCAGCCGTAGTTCGCTTTTTGGCGAGCTGATTCATCTTCGAGGTCTTGAACATCGACTGGCGCAAAGAAGCGGAAGTCTGGGTCCCAACTCATCGGTTCAGCGAACGGGTGGTAAGGCTGATCAGCATGGCAGAGAGCCCCAGCGGTCGCCATAGCTGCAAGCACCATCATTCGGAACGTGTTTTTTAACAGCGTCATAATTCTTTTCCACCGTCGCAGAGGCTCATTAGTTCAGGCAACACGATTGAAATCCAGTTGGGCCCCCCACAGGCCACTTTCCCATCTGGTTCGGTCTATTGCACACTTTTCGGTTGTGCTGATAGTATCGGATTAACCAATCATCCGAGTTGAGTCGCTTTAGGTAAAGCTTGACGGAAATTCGGCTTCTAACGACGCGGCGACGCTTGTTAGAATTACGTAAGTTGCCTAGCTTTGCAATTCACTCGATTTGTTCGTGGTGAAGAAGCCTCTGGGTGAGGATTGAGATTTCAGTGCCAATCGAACTCCCGCCGTTTTTTCTAAGCCAACTCTCAACTCACAACCCCCAAAATGTCTGCTTTAACAACTAGCCTTGCACCCCCAATCAAGATCGGCAACGTCATTGTCGATCCGCCGATTTTCCAAGCGCCGATGGCTGGCTATACGAACTATGCGTATCGCCAGATTGTTCGGGAATATGGCGGCGCTGGGTTGCAGGCAACGGAAATGGTCAACGCTCGCGGCTTCGTATGGCTGGACGAACACGATTGCGAGCATCCTGATCGCTTGTGGGGCGTTGCCAATGAAGCGCGACCACTAGCGGTGCAAATTTGGGACAACGACCCTGAGACTATGGCAAAGGTTGGACGTCGGCTAGCAACTGAGTATCAAGTCAGCGTGGTCGATATCAATTTCGGATGCCCGGTGAAACAGGTCACCGAAAAGGCGCACAGCGGTAGCTACTTGCTTCGTCAGCCTGAGCGGATGTACGAAATTATCTCGCGTTTGGTCGAAGCCTGTTACCCGACGCCGGTCACAGCCAAAATTCGACTTGGCTGTACCCGCAAAGCGATGAATCATCTGGAGGTTGCCGCGACGGTTAAGCGAGCGGGTGCATCGGCGCTGACAGTGCACGGCCGAACAGCAGAAGATTTTTTTAGTGGATCCGCCGACTGGGAGCGCATATCCGAAATCAAAGACGTAATAGGTGATTTGCCACTCATCGGAAATGGCGATCTGAGCACGCCCGAGGCAGTCGTTGCGGCGTTTCAAAATTATCGTGTCGATGGTGTCATGATCGCCCGAGCGGCGCTGGGAAAACCATGGCTCTTTGCTCAAGCCGCAGCGGCAGTACGTGGCCTGCCAATTCCCCCGGAACCGACGCTTGAGCAGCAACGTGAGTGTATGTTGCGACATTACGCCAAAGTTTGTGACCGATTTGGCCCAGCGAAAGGCACATCACTGATGCGAAAGTTTGCTTGCTGCTACGCTCAGGGCAAGTCTGGAGCTCGCCATTTCCGAACTCACGTCGGTCATGTCACAACACCCGAAGAGTTTTTGAAAGTCGTCGAAGACCATTTTCCACGATCGCTCGATTATCGCATCGGGCCTGGGGACGTCGGCGTTGGAGCGCCGTTGGAAGAGTTAAATTCAAACACTGGCCCTTCCCACACTCCGAAGTCAATCGCATGAATAGTCTCTTTGGTAGATGGGTTCTCCAAGTGGGTGTAAGTTTGTGTGTCACGAGCGGCGACGACGATGGCTCCGGTAGTTTTTGCAATCAAGCTCATCAATTTCATACCATCGGCACTGGTACCCCTATTTCCTGGCCCTACGTCAGCCGGCGCGCATGCGTAAATGGTTATCTTGTTAATCAATGGGGTGGTAACGTACCACAATGATAGTTTACTTACAGTTCCCATGGTTAACCCCTTGTCACAGATCGACAGACCAAATCCACCATGAGGTTCCCCTGTGCAGGTTTGATTTTTTAAGTTGAAATCTGCCTCATAACCGTGGCACATTATCAATAGCTCATCAAGCGTCCCTTGTGATTTTGCGAAATACGCGATCCAACCAATCGCATGATCGATACTTACAGTTGCATCAACAACATAAGTATTTGCCGCAATACTTGGTGCTTTTCCTAACAAACGGCTATCGTGCCAAATCATTCTACCGCTCATTGTCATTTACCTTTTTATTGAGTTGTTACTAAAGTTCGTCAGCAAATCACCAAATCAAGCCAAATTGAGACTGATCAAGTTGTCGTAGCAAGCGCACTTTAGTTGCATGATGCCTCAAAAAAAGATAAGCTTCTGTTTCAATGTGGACCCACAGAATCAAGGCCCGAACAATTTCAACGTCAATTCATGGATGAGCATCCAGCAAAAATATCGCTCTCCTTGGCTGACCAATTGGCGTGTGATCGGACTGCCCTCGCAAACGAACGCACTTTGCTGGCCTACCTTCGGACCTCGTTCGCTTTTGCAGCGTCGGGAGTAGCGTTACTGCGATTTGTTAATTTAGAAACGCCAATGCAGTATCTTGCGATAGCCCTATGCATAACTGGCGCTTGGCTTCTCATCATCGGCTTCGTTCGTTATGCAAGCTTCGGTCGCAGGCTTCGTGCGTTGGCAACTCAAACCCGCGAGTCCTAGTCGCTCTCTGCTAGAGAATTTCATCTTGTCAATCCAAACGTTTCAAGTCTCCAATTCGATTCCGGACCCAGCCAGAAACCTTGTGGCCTTCGTTCAATCGTGTTTAAAAGTATCGCGACCGCTTGCCGAGCAAATTGTCCATTCCGGGGCCGTCCGCGTGAATGATCGAACATCGCGGCACAATCACACCCACCTAGAAGTCGCGGATATAGTAGTAATTGATTACGTTCCGCAACCAATCCCCGATCGAAGATCACGGAAAAACGCCAAGCAGAGCTCGCCGACTGCTTTTTCGATACTTTACGATGATGAATCGATAATCGTTGTCAATAAGCCTGCTGGGCTATTAACCGTTCCAACGCCTTATCGCGAGCGACAAACGCTGATTGGATTGATCGATCGATACCAAATTCGACGACGTGGCGGCGAGAAGGTCATGTGCGTTCATCGGCTTGACCGTGGCGTTTCAGGTGTGTTGGTTTTCGCCAAATCGGTACCCATCGCGATGCGAATCCGTGATCAGTTCGCGGCTCGTAAACCACAAAGATTGTATGTCACAATCGTGGCTGGAAAGTTGAAGGATGAATCCGGCACATTTCGGTCTTATCTGGCGACCGACGAGAACCTGAATCGGTTTTCCACCAACGATCATGCGACCGGACAACTTGCGATTACACATTGGAAGACGATGAATCGCTATGGCGATGCGAGTATGTTGCAAGTCCAGCTTGAGACCGGCCGACGTAATCAAATTCGAGTGCATCTCGCAGAACACGGGCATCCCGTTTTGGGGGATCCTCGTTATCAAAGTTCGATTGCTCAGCATTCACGTTGGCCGCACAAACGAATCGCGCTACATGCGGAGAGTCTTGGATTTGATCATCCGCAAACCGGCGAGTCGCTCTTCTTTCAAACCGAGTGGCCCCAAGAATTCAAGACATTTCATCGCCAGATGCGAGGCAACTAAATTATGCCACGTCCTAAACCAATTCCGCGACGCTTGTTGATTGTCTTACTGTTATGCGTGTCGCTGATTCCGCCGATCGGCGTAGTCACCTTCGTCGCGTTACATCGACCACCGCCAGAAGCTCAATTGGAAGCAGAGGTGGAGCTTGGCATAATGCCGTATCAGCGCGCCGACGATGAAGCTGCTTCGATCCGATTATTGCAGTGCGTCACGATTCGCAATCCGAACCAATATCCTTACAACAACATTAGCGTTTCGCTGAACAAGCAGTTCTATTACCACCATCCCAAACCGCTGCTGCCGCAACAATCGATGCAAATTCCACTGGAATTTTTCATCACAAAAGGTGGCAATATTGCATTTCAAACAGGCAGCAAAAAGGTCGATCGGGTAACAATTTTCGCACAGATTCCGTCCGGTGAACGCGCGGTTGCGGAGCGTTATTTCGCTAACGATGGCTCGCCGTTACCGGCACCATCGAAATCAAACTCTGATCGACCAAAAAAATTGCCCAGTGAGATAAAATAACTTGGCGTCTTGCAGGGCTGGCTATTCTTCGTCCCACAACGCTTCCTCGTCGCCAGACCCTGCGATGACTTTATCTTTTGGTGCATCCCAGCCTTCTTCGCGACGAATGCGATTCTTACGTTGTGGTTCTATTGCGGAGGTTTCTTCAGTCGCTCCACCACCACGCATTGAATCCCACTGGGTCACCGAAATTAGCACATCACGAGCTTGTGACCCGTTGTATTCACCGACAATCTTGTCTTCAGCCATGAAGTCAATCAGCCGGGCTGCCCGACCGTATCCAATGCCCAAAGCTCGTTGCAACAGCGAGCAACTGCCCCGCCCTTCCCTTACGACGACATCGACAGCTGATTCATAAAGGTCGTCACGCTTACGAAAATTGGTTGCTGAATCTTTGCTTTTTTCGTCTTCGGGGTTCTCTGTCTTGATATGCATCAATTCGTGCACAAAGTTCTGTTCACCTTGGCTGCAATGTGCGACCACGCGATTTATTTCTTCATCGCTCATGTACGTCCCCTGCCCGCGAAGCAGTGTTGACGTTCCCGGCCAAAGGAAAAGCATATCTCCGTTTCCAAGCAACTTGTCCGCGCCCATTTCGTCTAGAACAACTCGTGAGTCCGTTCGACTAGCAACTTGGAAGCTAATCCGTGCAGGAAGGTTACTCTTGATCAATCCGGTAATGACGTCGACCGTTGGCTTTTGTGTTGCCAAGATCAGATGGATACCGACTGCGCGACTCTTTTGAGCCAATCGAATAATATGTTGTTCGACCTCTTTTCCGGCCGTCATCATTAGGTCAGCGATTTCGTCGGCGATAATCACAATAAATGGCAGGTGTTCCGGAATCGCCGCTTCTTCTTCCGGAGTTTCAGGCTTGATACGTTCTAGCAATTCGTTTCGGTCCAGCTGGTTGTAACTGACCAAGTGCCGTACGCCCGCGCTAGCCAAAAGCGCGTATCTCTCTTCCATTTTGTCGACCGCCCAAGCGAGAATTGCTTCGGCTTTTTGCATGTCCGTCACTACAGGGTGCATCAAATGCGGCAGTCGCGCGTAACCACTCAACTCAACCATCTTGGGGTCGATCATCAACATTCGAACTTCGTCCGGTCGTCGCGACATCAATATCGATGAAATGATCGTATTGAGGCACACGCTCTTACCAGTGCCCGTACGACCAGCAATTAGCAAGTGCGGCAGCGAAGCTAAATCGACTGCTAGAGATTTGCCAGAAACGTCTTTACCGAGATAAAGCGGCACCTTCATCTTCTTTACTTCACTGCCTGTCTCTTCGATCACTTCACGCATTCGAACGATTTGTCTTGTCTCATTAGGGACTTCGATGCCAACGGTATTTTTTCCCGGAATCGGTGCCACGATTCGAACGCTCGGCACGCGGAGCGCGATAGCAAGGTCGTCGGCCAACGAAGTGATTTTGCTGAGCCTAAGACCGGCCTCAAGCTCAATTTCATATTGAGCAATGACAGGGCCGGTTTCAATTTCAACAACACGAACATTAAATCCAAAATCGCCGAACGTTTGCTCTAACACTTTTGCTTTGCGACGAATCTCAACCATCTGTTCGTCATAGGAAAATTCTTCACCTGGTGTTAAAAGGTCCAAACCTGGCAAGACGTATTCTTCTGCGCCTTCGGGCAATTGAGTATCGTCTAGTGTTTCAAGAAAGTTCGTAGCGCCCTTCTCTTCATTACGGCTCTTGCGGGTTTTAATCTTCGGACCAACGGTGTCATGCGCGTCGTCTGTTCGCGCTAGAATGGTGTCGCCGTCGATATGCAATTCGTGATGGTTGTCAGCTACTGCTTCTTCATCGTGCTCAGCTTGATCTGCTTCTTCGTCCCCCTTAGCAGATTTAGCACCCGTTAAGGCTGTAAATTTGCTGGCCAACTTTTGTACGGCATTAGAAGTGATTGATCGACTACGCAGCGAACTGTTCACTTTCGGTGCAACTTCTTGCTCTTTGACCTGGTCCATCCGGAGCGTTTTCGGTTCGGTTACCGTCGCGGGCTTTGCGTCGCTGCCGCGTCCACCAATGCGGATCATAGGTTCGGATTGGCCTTCAGTAGCAATATCGCCAATCGAAGCGGGAATATCGCTCGCAAGTTTTACGGTTACCGAAGGCCCCGTTGCCACTCGGGCAAATCTTCGGCTGCCCAACGCTGCAGTGTCGCGGACAGCCTGAGCGACGGGAAGTCCCAATCGTTTGCCAATCACGATCATTCCGATGGTCACAAAACTTACGCCTCGAAAAATTGCGTACTCGGTGCTCAGCATCAGACCGCCCATAAAGCAGCAAAGGCTGATGATGACCCCACCTGCGAAAGCGAAATGCAATTTCATGAAAGTTGAACCCATCGCTCCGATCGCGCCGCCAGGGCCCATTGGTACAGCGATCGGCAGGTCGATTCGTAATAGATCTGTCAGCGTCAATAGCGACACTAATACAGTTGTCCAACCAAGCGAACGGCCTAATGGCGAGGCCAATGGTTTCTGCCTCAGCATGACTACCACCGCAAGCGAAAGGAATGCCGCGACGAGATACGCACCGGCACCAAATGCATGAAGCAACGCTTGCGAAACGTAGGCTCCAAAGTAACCACAGCGATTGGCTATGTGCTCGTTGACGGGAAACGCGAGTTGTTCGGCAGGGTAAGGCTCATACAGAACACTCAAAATCAGAGGACTTGGGTACAATTGATCAGCCGGCTGATTCGTCAGCAGCGAAATCCAAACGAAGACAACAACTGCTGCCAATGTTAGGGCCAAGATATCCCAACGGATGTTTCGCTGATCAGACATTTTGCCTTGCCAAATGAGAAGCAGCTCGGCAAACTGCCTGACTGCTCGAAGGTTGACTGCCCAACAATTAGGACGCGGTTACCACCACTTAAAGTCGTCGCACGGCAGAATGCATCGCCGGTGCATTCCTGGCCGCGACCAAAAGATGCGATTTACGTTGCGGTGATGACGCATCGACCCACTAATCAGAAATTCGTTATTATCGACATGCTTGGTTTAATCAATCTTTGTAAACCGCCAGGATTCACGAGCCGCGATTGCGTAAACATCATCAGCCGCAATCTCGGCACCCGCAAAGTCGGCCATGCCGGCACACTCGACCCAATCGCGCAAGGCGTGCTAGTCGTCGCAGTAGGCCAAGCCACGCGGATCATTGAGTTTGTCCAAGGGCAAGCCAAAACCTACCGAGGCGTTTTCGAACTGGGACTTTCAAGCCCATCGCTCGACCGAGAAACGCCCACAATGCCGATGCCACCGAATCAAAAGCCAACGTTTGAAATGGTTCAGAAAGCCTGTGAATCACAGATCGGAACTTTGCTGCAAACCCCACCGGCATTTAGCGCAATTAAACTCAATGGCGTTCGCGCATACTCGCTAGCTCGCCAAGGAATTGACGTCGAAATTCAGCCGCGTAAAGTGGAAGTTGATCGCTGTGAGATCGTAGACTACTCTTATCCTCGACTGGAATTGCGAATCGTCTGCGGTTCTGGAACTTACGTCCGTTCTATCGGACGTGACATCGCGATCCAACTTGGCACGGCGGCCATCATGACCGAACTTATTCGCGAAAAGATTGGCGTTTTTGATTTAAACGAAGCTGTAGCACTCTCAAGTTTTCGATCAGAAATTCCCCAGACCGATTTTCTGCTGCCGATGATGATGGGCGTCGCCAACCTGCCCAAAATCGAACTGGTTGATTCGCAAATTTTGGAACTGATGCATGGCAAAGCGATCGAGCTGCGCGGGATGCCTGACGAGCGATATGTCAGCGTTTGCGATCAACTTGGATCATTGAAATCGATTGTCAAACAAGTCGGCGCGATGTGGAAGGCCGAGAAAAACTTTTGTGATTGAGCTAGACCTAATCGCTTCAGAGAACCTTAAATTCGCTCGATTGGATAAACTGAACTTGAGTAAAAAGGTCAGCTGCATCAAACATACTTGAAGAAGAAAAACTGAAGGAAAAAATTGGACGATCAATATCCCGACCAGCATTGGATGATCGAAGCGATCAAGCAAGCAACTGCGGCGGCGGAGCAAGATGAGGTTCCCGTCGGCGCAATCATTGTTCACAAAAATAGAATTGTCGGAACAGGATTCAATCAACGTGAACACTTAAACGATCCGACCGCTCACGCAGAGATGATCGCCATTACTCAGGCCGCCTCTCATTTGCAGTCTTGGCGATTAAGCGACTGCACGATGTACGTAACCTTAGAACCGTGCCCGATGTGCGCTGGTGCAATTCTGCAAGCAAGACTTAGTCGCCTAGTATATGCGGCCAGTGATCCGAAGGCCGGTGCGGTTCAGTCACTTTTTACCTTACTAAATGACCCGCGGCTAAACCATCAGACGGAAGTGACGGCGGGAGTGCTTGCCGAACCATGCGGCCAATTGTTATCTCACTTTTTTCAGATGAAACGTGCTCTCGGAAAAAAATAGGGATAACGACATTATCGAAGCCATCTGATTGCTTGAGTGACTCTCACTGGCAAGCAACGTTTTCAAACTTGTTCACCGAATAGATCGTTCCGGTACAACTCGCGATGGAGAACCATTAACACAACCAGAATTGGGGATGCCACCATTACGCCAAGGAAACCGAACAAAACACCAATGATGGCTTGAACCGCAATTAACAGCGCCGGTGGAACATCGACTTGGTACTGTTGAATAAGCGGGGTGATCACGTAGCTTTCAATCAGCTGGAAGATCACGTAAATACCCAAGACCCAGCCAACAGTCGATACGCCGCTGGGTAAAGCGACAAACATAGCCAAGACCAAAGAAACAGTTCCGCCGATATTGGGAATGAATGTCAAAACTCCGGTTACAAACCCAAACATTCCTGCCAACGGTACTCCCAGTAGTGCGAGCGCGATACCGACACCAAGTCCAGTAATCAGCATGGTGGCAAAGCGACCAATCAGCCATCGCCAAAGCGTGTCCCCCAAGATATTTAAGATTTCAATACAACGAGCCCTACGTTTCGGCGGACAGAACGTTGAGACGCCGTCTCGCGATTCACTTGGTGCGGCAGCCAAAAAGATTCCGACAAAGAAAATAATCAGAGCATTCAAACCAACACCGAGACTTGATTGCAGCATGTTTCTCACAAACAGCAAAGTTCCTGTGATCAACTGTTTGATCGCGTCAGAATTTTCGCGTGCTTGAGGTTGTGTGGTTTCGTTTGCCGTTTCGGAAGTGTTCGAATTTTCAACTTCTGAATTCTTACCTGTCTTCGTTTCTGAACTCGAAGTGCTGTCTGAAGTTGAATCATCAGTTTTTCCAACGCCAAGCTGCTTGATCGCGATCTTGCCGAACGGAACTTCCTCAATCAACACACGATAGTAGGGAGCTTCGTTCAGGCTCTCGCGAAGCTGTTCTTTGGCTCTATCGAGTTGAGTTGAAGCAGTACTCAACTGGTTTGCCATTCGACTACCGAAGAGCCAAGTACTGCCAACGATTAAGCCCAACAGAGCCAAAGTGACGATCGAAAGCGAATATTTGTACGGAATTGATGTCTTCGTTTGCAACCACTCGCTTGACTTGGTAAGAAAAATCGCGAAGAGAACAGAGAGGCTTAACACGATCAGTATGTCAGCAGAAATGTAGCTCGCATAAGCTATCCCAACTACGAAAATTGCAAATACAACTGTTGCACAGCAAAGCGGGAACCACCTCCAAGTTGAACTCAAAGGCATGTCGACAACTTTTGAACTTTCATTCATTAACTTGGCTATCAGTAAAATAGTTCCAAAGATTATAACGGCTAACAGATTTGCGAATTTCGCACGGTAGCAATCGAATCGTGGTGGGCGAAAAATCGTATCCAAATAAAAGTTGCGCGTTAAAAGAACTTTCGCGCTGACTAGCCGTTTATGCAACCAATGTGCCGAAACGTTCGGCAAAGAAGACGAGCGCTTCGTCATGATTCAGACTTTAGGTAGGCCAAGAAAGATCCTAGCGAATTTTTTCATGCCAGGAGCGCCCCAGGCCTTTATAGGGCAACGCTTACGCCAAGCTATCTAAGTGCAATTCACTCAGATACAAAGGCATCGAAGTGCAATTGACCTTTGTTCAGGTCGCTATTCGAAATTCTTCGGTCCAGTTGAACTTTGGTGGGAATTGGATCTAAGTGGACTGCCTTGATTGCTGAAACGGTGGTGCCATCAGAATCTCCAGTCGCGATATCAAGCTCGATAGCAGCAATCGATTTGGGCGCATCTTCAAGAACAATCATGTAGGACTGATTAGATTGCGTTCCACTTGGTTTAGATCGTGAATCGTCGACTGTGTAGAAAGACGATTTGCCAAACATTGCGCCTTGCCGTGCGAGCGCAACTAACAATTGATAACACTCGATTGAAGACGGTGGGTTGGAGACGTCGTCAGGATTTCCGAGCGACAATTCTGCTTGGCGGCTAATCAATCGATTGGCAATTTGAAGAAGCTGGTCGTGATCTTGCTGTCGAATGGTTCGCATTTGATTGGTTTGACTTGGCAAGACAAACCCTGCCGTGAGTCCACCGATTGCGATCAAACAAATCAACGCTGAACCGATGAACATCCAGCCTCTTTGGCCTTTTACAAGATGCAGTGTCGCCATGATAAAGGAAAGCACAATTATGGCGGCCAATGCGATCCAGCCGGTAATTGAAAATCGTCGGTCAAATTCGTAGACGCCACTGGCATCGACGAAATTTGTGTTAAGCGTCCAGATTTTGACGGGTGTAACGCTTACCCAAAGTGGTTCGTTGGGAGCGCTATCATAAAACTCGTCGGCGCTGTCATATCTTACGTCTTTAAACCACGATGATCGCATCTGCCAATCGGTCGGTGACTTGCATCGGAATTCAAGGGGAATATTCGCAAGTGTTTCTCCAATTCTAAAATCGCATCGGTATTGCTGATCACGCTTTGAAATGGGCGTTACTCGCAATCCAAACGAAAACTCGTGTTTACCGGAGGGAATTTCAAGCAGGAATTCGTTCGCCAAAATCTGACTGGCCCCACGTAGTTTTAGGTCCCAGTCGGCTTCGATTTGTTTTTCATCAACAGGTCTAGGAGTGAATGCGAGACTGTTGCTGTCCAATCTTAGATGTGAAATCTTGCTTGTTTCATCCGTCAAAATGACCAGTCGATTGACGCTTATGGGCTTTAAACATTCCAGACGATAGGTGACCTCGATCGTCAACACTTCTTCCAGCAAATCGGGATTGGTCAGGGTGCGAAAATCAACTTCGATCGTCTGGCTTCTAACGATCGAAGAATTCAAACCTAAAACCTGGCCATTGATCGAAAGACCCGTAGGCTGTCCGTCCTGGGCAGAAGTCCGAGGTTGCCAACTAAAAATTGCCAACACCAAAAAACTGAGTTGTAGTAGGAACAACCGCAGCAGCGCTAATTGCGTCATGAAGTCTGCAAAAAAAGAGTTACAAAGTGCGATGGGAAGATGAAGTCTTGATATCCGAATTGACGGCAGTCGAAACTAGCCAGCAAAACTCGCAGTATGAAACTGGGTACTGGTTTTTCAATTAAGACCGCACAAATGTTCTGTCAATCCATCTAACGGATTGCTCGAGGTCTCGCTTTCGATCAACCGAGCGTTTAGTCAGCGGAAAAGTTGAATCATATTTCAAATTACGCTTCTGCCTACAAAAAAAGGCACGATCGGGGAAGATCGCGCCTTTAATGCTAACGTAGCTTGTGGACAAAATTCCACCTTGCTTGACTTAGTACATGTCGTAGTCGCCACCGTGACCAGCAGCTTTGGCCGACTTGTCATCCTTCGGCTTTTCAGCAATCAACGCATCGCTGGTCAGCAACAACGTTGCAACCGAAGCGGCATTTGCAAGCGCAGTACGGGTGACCTTCGTCGGATCGATCACACCGGCCTTGACCATATCTTCGTAGACGTTGGTCAACGCGTTGTAACCATTATTGCCTTTCGCTTCGCCAACCTTTTCGCAGACAATGCCACCGTCCTGGCCAGCGTTTGCCGCAATCATAGTCAGTGGAGCACGGCAAGCGCGGATAATAATGTTGTAGCCAACTTTTTCATCGTGCGAGAGGTCGTCCGACGCTTTCACAGATGTCGAGGCTCGCAATAATGCGACGCCACCGCCGGGAAGGATACCTTCTTCGATAGCGGCACGAGTTGCATGGAGCGCATCTTCCACGCGAGCCTTCTTTTCTTTGACTTCGCTTTCAGTAGCGCCGCCGACATTAACCTTCGCGACTCCGCCAGCCAATTTAGCTAGCCGCTCTTCTAGTTTTTCTCGATCGTAGTCGCTCGACGTGTTTTCAATTTCGCGTCGGATCTGATCGATACGTGCCTTGATCTCGCTGCTCTTTCCAGAGCCTTCGATGATCGTGGTGTTATCCTTGTCGATGATCACTTTTTTGGCCTTACCCAGGTCAGCCAGCGTCAACGAATCAAGTTTCTTGCCGAGGGCTTCAAACACAGGCGTCGCAGCGGTTAGGATACCGATGTCTTCCAGCATTGCTTTACGGCGATCGCCATAACCAGGAGCTTTGACGGCGGCGATGTTCAAAGTGCCACGGAGGCGGTTGATAACCAAAGTCGCCAACGCTTCTCCTTCGACATCTTCTGCAATAATTAGGAGTGGTTTGCTTTGCTGAACAACTTGTTCAAGCACTGGGACAAGGTCTTTGATGTTGGTAATCTTCTTTTCGAAAACCAAGATGTAAGGCTCTTCCAAGATGACCTGCATCGTGGCGGATTCGTTAACGAAGTAAGGCGATAGATAACCGCGATCAAATTGCATGCCTTCGACGAACTCGAGTTCGTCGGTCAAGCTTTTGCCTTCGTCAACGGTCACAACACCGTCTTTGCCGACCTTCTCCATCGCGTCAGAAAGTAAATTTCCGATCGATCGATCGTTGTTGGCAGCAATCGTTGCGACGTTTGCCATCTCCGACTTGTCTTTAATCTTGATCGACATCTTGTGGAGTCGTTCAGTTATGTCTTCGACGGCTTTCTCGATACCAGCCTTCATTTGAATCGGATTGCAACCCGCAACAACCGCCTTCAAACCTTCATTGAAGATTGCTTCGGCCATTACAGTTGCAGTGGTGGTGCCGTCACCCGCGACGTCGCTTGTCTTGCTAGCGACTTCGCGAACCATCCGGGCGCCCATGTTTTCGTAAACATCTTCTAAGTCAATCTCTTTGGCAACCGTTACACCGTCTTTGGTAACAGTCGGCGAGCCAAAGCTCTTTTGTAGAATGACGTTGCGTCCGCGTGGGCCGAGAGTCACCTTGACCGCACGGGCCAATTTGGAAACGCCACGACGAATTGCTTCGCGGGCTTCTTGATCGAAAGCGATAATCTTTGCCATAACAACCTTTACTCCAACAACATTTAAATTTCGATATGAATTTGAGAACTGAGCCGGGCGATAAAGCGTGGGCTAGCCAAGAACCGCAAGCACTTCGCTTTCGCTCATCAACAAGTACTCTTCGCCGTCAACTTCGATTTGCTCGCCTGCATAGCTCGTGAAGAGCACCTTGTCGCCGGCTTTTACTTGGAACGCTGCCCGGGAACCATCGTCCAGCAATCGTCCATCGCCAACGGTGACAACAACGCCGCGAGTCGGCTTGTTTTTCGCTGAGTCGGGCAAGAAAATACCGCCTGAAGTTCGTTCTTCACTCAGTTCGCGTTGAACGACCAAACGGTCACCAAGCGGAATTAGATTTACTTTCGTCTGACGTTTCACGGCAGTGGCCATAGCCGACACTCCTAATGATGTCTGGTTTAAATTATCAAGTCTTTGCGGTCAAAACGGCACTCGTTCGCCTCAAGTCGGCATTTCGAAGCAACTGCCATACCAACTAGAGCTCTGAAATACACTTCAAACTCCCTTGAAGTTGCGTTTGTCAAGCAAAACCAGCTTAAAATGAAGCCAAAGAATTCTTATGCAAATTGAGTATCCGCCCGGTTACAACAATGCCGTCTTGTAGGTTACGACTTGCATTTCAAATCGGATTGGCTTGTTTGAACGAAAGTGAGTTCGGGTAATGTCGGTCGCTGTCAAATTGGCACGTCCGACTGGTCTGTTTGTGATCGATCATTCAAGTTGTTCAGGCGAATTCAATATTTAAATTCTTACCGAACTCGCTTCAGTGACTGCTAATTCTGTTGAGCGTTTGCACTTTCCTTACCGCTGACGAGCCTGTCTAATCTTCTCATGACATTTGGTCGTTGTGAGCGAACTCAAAAAGGAAAGAACATGCCTCGATACACCCTGCCTATTTTCGGAGCCCTAGCGGTAGC